>NZ_JARFYN010000006.1 GCF_030272695.1 Martinezella calliandrae | reverse complement strand
CTTGGCAAGATCGTAACGGCGATGACCACCCGGCGTATGTTCAGCCACCAGACGGCCTTCAGCTTCCCATCGGCGCAATGTCGTGATCGACACGCCCAAGACTTCCGCCGCTTCGCCTATGCTCACAAATCTCCCCATTTTGGAGGGATATACATAGATTCACCAAGATTGCAAGCGAACTGTTCTAACCCAATCATATATCGGCATCACAGGGAAATGGATCGGATATCCCGGCGAATGCCATTGCGACCGATATAGACGCGCTTGGGACGAAGCAGTCTCTCTATCTCTTGTTGTATCGTGGCAAGAATGGGCCCGAGTGGTGCCAAAAGGTCGGCGGAGAGATCATGCAGCGCATTTGCGCCCACCTTGGAGCCAACCATCAGATAGCCCGGCAGGACCGCATCGACACGATGGTTCACAAGCCAATGTTCAGACGCTTGCGACACTTGATTTTCTTGCCCGCAAACGGCGGCACCCTTCATGGCTGTCTGTCAACGCTGTATCCACCGGCCCATCACCCTCGGCAAAGACCAAACTGTTGCCATATACTTAAGTGCACCTGCATAAAGAAATGCAAACACTTCTCTCTGAACTCAAGATTTCGCTTCCTCGCCCACAATCATCGCGGTACATATCCCGCATATTGCGCGCCACCCCAACCGATTGACCAGACTTCGAGGACAATGGCATGACATTTCAAAACAGTTCGCGTCTCTACGCTGCTGTTTCATCCTTACTGTGGCCAGCCATCTTTTGCACCGGGCTGACCGGCGCCTATTTTGCGTTTCAGTCGCATATGCCGCTCCTGTGGTTCAATGTCGTCTATCTCTCGATCGTGGCGACGATTGCGCTCTTCGAGCGGCTGATGCCCTACGAGGAGACCTGGCTGGAACGCGACGGCGAGACGTTCAGCAATGTCGCGCACACGCTTTTAAGCAAAGGGAGCGTGCAGATCGCAGCGGCCATCGGCACATCATTTCCGATGGCGGTGGCAACCGTAGCGCAACCTTTCCTGAGCCATCAGGCACATATCTGGCCGGAGCAATGGCCGATGGCTTTGCAGGTCGTGCTTGGATTGGTCATCGCCGAATTCGGCCTCTATGTCGCCCATCGTCTTGCGCACGAATATCTGTCGCTTTGGCGTTTCCATGCCTTGCATCACAGTGTCGAGCGGTTGTGGGTCATCAACACCGGGCGTTTCCATATCATCGATTCGCTGTTCAAGATCGCGCTTGGCCAGATCCCGCTCTATCTTTTGGGCGCGCCGCTGCCGGTCTTTCTGTGGATCGGTGCAGTGACGGCCTTTATCGGCCTCCTCACCCATTGCAACATCGATGTGCGCACCGGCCCGCTCGACTGGTTCCTTTCCACACCGCGCCTGCATCGCTGGCATCACTCGAAGCTGCTTGCCGAAGGCAACACCAATTACGGCGAAAACCTCGTGATCTGGGACCAGGTCCTCGGCACCTACTACAACCCACCCCGCCCCTCCTCCACCGACATCGGTATCAGCGGCAAGGTCGCCAAGGGCTTCCTTGCCCAGCTCGTGCAGCCCTTCTCGAGCAAAGGACGCAAGCAGATCATCGGGAAGAAGCCGAAGGAGTTGCTCGCCAAGGAAGAACAGGCTGCCAGAGCGGCTTCCGCTCGCAAACAAGCAAGCGAACCGATCCGCAAAACGAGCTGAGGCATGAATATGAACTGCATACCTCGCCTAACGTCGAAGCGCGCGATGTTCGCCGGCCTTGGCCTCGCGCTCGGCGTACCGCTTTCCGCATTGGCGACGGACCAGGTCGGTGTTGGTCCGCAATATGATACAACCCACGTCTATGTCGCGCCCGGCGACGTCGATGCTTTTGCGAAAAGCTTCCTCGCCACCTTCGGCGGTACCAGCACAAAGCAGGTGACAACTGCGGTAACGCCGACGCCGAGCAGCACGACATCGCAATTGCTGCAGACACCAGTGGGCTACGTGTCGCTCTTCGGCTTCACCACGCCGATCCCCTACCCCTTCGGCTTCGAGCGTACTGGCTATCTCGTCACCGACATGGACAAAGCGGTCTCAGCGGCAAGAGCCGCAGGTGCAGACGTGATCGTTGCGCCGTTCCCCGATCCGATCGGCCGCGATGCCGTCATCCAGTGGCCGGGCGGCGTCAGCATGCAGCTTTATTGGCACACGGTGACCGCCAACTACCCGCCGCTACAGACCGTGCCGGAAAACCGGGTCTACGTTTCGCCCGATCGCGTTGGTGCCTTCGTTGAAGATTTCCTCGCCTTTTCGCACGGCAGGATCGTTTCCGACGATCCCAAAGCCGCGGGTGTCGAGATTGGCCGGCCGAACGACACCTTTCATCGGATCCGTGTCGAATCGATTTTCGGCAAGATGACGGTGCTCGTCACCGACGGGCATCTGCCCTATCCTCACGGCCACGAGATCACCGGCTATGAAACTGCCGACCTGAAGGACACGCTTGCCAAGGCGACGGCAAGCGGTGCTGCGGTGATCGCCGGCCCCTACACCAGCGACGGCCGGGACGCCGCGATGGTGGCGTTTCCGGGAGGATATATCGCGGAGATTCATGCGGCGACGAAGTAGGTTTCGCCTCTTCTCGCCGATCACATTTGTGATGGGAGGCACGGCGATTTTTGTGTTGAAACCAGCCTCGCCAAATTCTCTTATGCAACCATTGCTCGGAAACCTATTTCAAATCGAGAAGATATTGTCATTTAACGTGTATTGAAAAAGGCATCCCACGGGGTTACCTATCCCACGCGAATTAATGGACATGAAAGATTAGGAAAATCATTGAAATGGAAGGGAGATTTACCACAGAATACCTCAAGCAACTCCATAGAATATTTTTCACATCTCGTGAAATAGACCGACTTGAACGAGAATTCATCAAGCAAGGCATAGCACATTTTCACGTTTCCGGCGCGGGACATGAGTCGACGGCGCTGCTAAACGAATTCCTCCATGATGACGACTGGTTGCATCTGCATTATCGCGACAAAGCCTTGATGCTGGCGCGCGGCATGCCCATTCGTGAGTTTTTCTCGAGCCTTCTCGCCACCAGTAACTCCCATTCAGCCGGCCGGCAAATGAGCGCGCACCTATGCTCCCGCGCTCTCAATATCACCTCCATCGTCGGCCCCGTCGGCAACAACGCTTTGCATTCTGTCGGCGTTGGCGCAGCACTGAAACACAAGCCCAGCCTACCGATCGCCATTTGCTGCGTCGGTGACGGCACCACGCAGCAGGGCGAATTCGTCGAAGCCGTGGCCGAAGCTGTGCGTAGCCAATATCCCGTTGTCTTCATCATCGAAGACAATAGTTTCTCCATCTCGACGCGCACCACCAAACAGACTTTCTTCGATCTGCCGACCGGACCCGCTTCTTCCTTCTACGGCCTCGACATCATCCGCGCCGATGGCGACGATCTGCAGGCATCACGCGAGGCTTTCCGCAAAGCTGTCCGCCACAGCCGCAACAACCGCACGCCAAGCCTCGTGGTGCTCGACATCGAGCGCCTGTCCGACCACACCAATGCGGACGATCAAAAGACCTATCGCACTCAAGAGGAGATCGAGGCCGGCTCCGTCCACGATCCTCTTGCCAATCTGCGCGCCGCCCTGCACAAGGCCGGTGTCGACGCCGCCGCCCTGGAACAGATCGAAAAGGATCTGACCGCTGAGGTACAGGCGCAAGCAGCCCTTGCCCGCAAGGAAGACGCGCCTCACGTCGAGCCCGAAGCGAAGGCGCCATATCCAGCCTCTTTCAATGATGCGGCCGAGTATCGCGGCAGCAAGTCTGCGGCGACGCTGACCATGCGCGAGGCGTTGAACGGCGTGCTCGACAAGCAGCTCGCCGACAATCCTGATGTTGTCCTTTTCGGTCAGGATATCGAAGACCCCAAGGGCGATGTCTTCGGTGTCACCCGCGGCCTCAGCACGAAATATCCCGAGCGCGTGCGCAATGCGCCGCTCAGCGAATCGACCATCGTCGGCACTGCCGTCGGCCGCGCACTTGCCGGTCAACGCCCAGTCGCCTTCCTGCAGTTCGCCGATTTCCTGCCACTCGCCTACAACCAGATCGTCTCGGAAATGGGCAGCATGTTCTGGCGCACCCAGGGGGCCTGGGAATCACCGGTTATTCTCATGGTGAGCTGCGGCGGCTATAAGCCGGGCCTCGGGCCGTTCCATGCGCAAAGCTTCGAGAGCATGCTCGCGCATACGCCCGGTATCGACGTCGTCATGCCCTCCAGCGCCGGCGATGCAGCCGGCCTGCTCAACGCCGCCTTCGAGTCGCGACGCCCGACGGTCTTCCTTTACCCCAAGGCCGTGCTCAACAATTCCGACGGCCGCACATCCACCGATCTCGACAGCCATTTCGTCCGCCCGGGCCTTTCGCGCTATGTCGCGCGCGGCCGTGACCTGACGCTGGTCACCTACGGCAACACGGTTTCGCTCTGCGCCAAGGCGGCGAGCGCCTTCGAAGCGCAGGGATTTTCCGTGGAGGTGATCGACCTGCGCTCGATCTCGCCTTGGGACGAGAAGGAAGTGCTCGCGAGCGCCAAGCGCACCAAGCGACTGATCGTGGTGCACGAAGACAATCGCACGGTCGGCATGGGCGCCGAAATCGTCGCGACGGTCACCGAGAAGACCGACGTACCCGTGGTCGCCCGCCGGCTTGCCCGCTCGGATGCGCATGTCCCCTTCAATTTCCGTAACCAGTTGGAAACGCTGCCGTCCTACAGCAAGCTGGTTGATCTGATGGCTGAGGTTCTCGAATGCGAGGTCACCTGGCATGAAGAGGACAAGACCGGCCCAACCGCGGCAATCAAGGCTATCGGTTCCGGCCCTGCGGATGAAAGCGTTCTGGTGACCGATGTTCTGGTCAAGGCGGGCGATACTATCGAGGTTGGCCAGCTCGTCGCGGTGGTCGAGGCGACCAAGGCTTCCGTCGAAATATGCGCCAACATCGGCGGCGTTGTGAAGGAGGTCTTCGCCAAGATCGGCGACCAGATTGCCACCGACAGCGCGCTCTTGACTGTCGATGCCAACCGCGCCCTGAGTGAACGCAACTTCGCGCTTGCCTCGGAAACCCATAACAAGTTCGTGCTGCGCCGACTGAAGTCGCATGCGATCCCGGCGCTACGCCGTCATTCCGGCAACTTCTCCGAAATTGCCGTCAGCGGCATGGGTTTTGCGACCGGTGCCCGCAGCGTCACCAATGAGGACATCATCCACAATTGGCCCAACCGGCGCGCCGAGGAAATCTTTGCCCTGACCGGCATCAAGAGCCGCTTCTGGGTCGGCCCGGGCGAAGGCACGTTGAGCCTTGCCACCAAGGCCGTCCGCGATCTCCTGCACCAGACCAATATGACGATTCATGATATGGACCTCGTCATTGCCGCCACCGGCACGCCCGATATCGCCACGCCGTCGCTTGCAAGCCGTGTTGCCGTCGCCGTTGCCGAAGACGGGGTGCGGCCGTCGCTTGCCGCCTATGACATGGGAGCCGCCTGCTCGGGCTATCTCTACGCCTTGCAGCAAGCCTACGACTTCATCGCCCAGCAGAACGACGCCAAGGTACTGATCGTCACCTCGGAAGTGCTCTCGCCACTACTCGACATGAACGATTTCTCGACCGCCATCCTGTTCGGCGATGCTGCCACGGCTTGTCTGGTGACCAGCCGCGACATGGCGCGCAATCCGCTGTTTGCCGCCAGCCGTCCGATCATCAGCGGCCGTCCGGAGCCGGGCGACCTCCTCTACGTGCCGCTGCCGGACGAAGGCGTCATATCGATGAACGGCCGCTCGGTCTTCACGGAAGCCGTGCATTCGATGTCGCGCTCGATCGAGGACGCTTGCGTCGATGCCGGGCTCGAGCTCGCCAATCTCGACCTTCTGGTGCCACATCAGGCCAATCAACGCATTATCGACACCATCGCCAAGCGCAGCGGCCGGCCGGCTCTGAGCGTCATCGAAACCTATGGCAACACCAGTTCGTCGAGCATTCCGCTCGCCATGATGCATGTTGCCAATGAACGCTCCGAGCCGCTCAATCTCGGCCTCGTCGCCTTCGGCGGCGGCATGACGTCGGGCGCAGCCATCGTGCGTACGATAAAATAGCTGTTACGGTTTCAAACAGACCGATAAACAAAACCCCGGAATCCATAGAGGATTCCGGGGTTTCGTTAAGGTCACCGTCGATGCGCTTATGCCTTCGGACGGTTTCGCAGCGTTTCGGCTTCGGCGTAGAACTTCCTTTCCCATTCCTTGTGATTGTCGAGACCTTCCTTGATGAAGGGCGTGAAGATCGCCAAGTTCATCAAGGCCCAGTTGACGATGCGTGCCGGAAATTTCAGCGGCTTGACGAAATCGACGAAGAGCACGACGCGGGTCTTGTCGGAATGGTTCCAGGCTTCGTGCTCATAGGCGTCGTCGAAAATCAGGGCCTTGCCTTCTTGCCAATGGCAGACCTGCTTGTCGACGCGAATGGCGAGCTTCTCATTGGGTTCCGGCACTATGAGGCCAAGGTGCAGGCGTAGCACGCCGTTATAGGGGCCGCGATGGGCGGGGAGATGCTTGCCCGGTTCGAAGATGGAGAACATCGCCGTTGTCAGGCCTGGAATTTTCTGGACGGCCGCCCAGGTGTTCGGGCACGCATTGATGTTCTGCTCCGACTTCACGCCAAAACCAAGAAGGAAGAAGGTCTTCCAACGCGTGTCCGTCGAAATGGTCTTCACATCAGTGGAAATGTCTTGAAAGGTCGGCAGTTCGCTCTGGCGCAACAGCACTTTTTCCAGCTCGGCGCGGATCGCGGGATAGTCCTTTTCGATCTCGGCGGCCCAGGGGAACGTCGCATTGTCATAAACCGGCGGATTGCCGAGCTTGGCGTATTTGAGATTAAGGCTTTCGGCCCAGGCGACGATGCCCATGAAAAAGCGCGTCATGGCGCTCGGTCGGTCCATCGGTGCGATACCGGCCGTACCGAAGGTTTGTTCTGGAGCACGCGGCTCGGTGGTTGTGGGAGCTGGTGCGCTCAAAGTGCTCTCCGTCATATCTGTCTGTAGCTGCTGTCTGGGGGAGGAAATCTTGTCTCAGGGAATCTGCTCGGAAATCTTGGGGAGGCGCAGGTCCGGCAATTTCAGCATTTGCCTGGCCCATACGCGATCGGTGCCCGACTCCTCTGTTATGCAATAATCATAATAGGCGATTATATGAGTGCGTTAGTCGAATTTCGCAAGAGAAACCGTTCGCGAGAGCGGTGCTTTGTTGTGCATTGAAATCTCAGCGAATTCCCAAAATCTCCGCCGCAGAACCGGCAAAAATGCGGCCGGCAAAGGCGCTTTTTGCCGCAGGCCGCTTCACATTTTCGCTAGCCAGTCCCTCGCGAAACAAAAATTACCCGGCGAAGAAATTTATGCGGGCGGCGGCTTGGTTGACGCCGAGACGAAAGGCGCCGCCCGATCCCGCGCCAAGGAAGACGATGAGATAATTCATGGAACTCACCGAATAAATTAAGACAACGATATCTGCTTCTTGAATATCCTCGGCTGCACTCTCGCTGCCGACCTTATTCTAATGCTTCATGCTGCAACCTGCCGCCATTGCTCTAACGGATCATGGCTTTGGACCCTTCCGTCTGGATTGCGGCGGCGCCTGGCGAACTATGCCGATCTTATCGCCTAACGCCTTGGCATTGAGATCCCGAACATGGCGAAGGGAGGTTCCAGAGGGAATGTGACTGGCCGCAGCGCTCTTCACGATGCCGATACGCTGCGACAGATAGATGCTTGTATGGCCGCTGCAGATGTAGGCGAGGAAGCAGGCAACGGCGAGATAGACCGTATGCGTCGCACCGAAGATCTCCACACCCATGATCACGCAGGCGAGCGGCGTGTTGGTAGCTCCCGCAAAGACCGCGACAAAGCCGAGCGCTGCAAAGAGATCGATCGGCGCACCAAGAACGGCGGCAATGGCATTGCCGAGCGCGGCGCCGATGAAAAACAAAGGTGTCACTTCCCCCCCCTTGAAGCCGGAACTGAGTGTCACGATCGTAAAGACCGCCTTCCAGAACCAGCTCCAATAGTCGATGCGTGTCGGGTCGAAGAAACCAGGAATGGTCGCATCGCCGGGGTTGGGCGACCAGACACCGAGGCCAAGATATTGGCGCGTGCCAAGCACATAGACCAAGGCGATGAGCACGGCGCTGGCGATGACCGGCCGCAGTGGCGCATAGGCACAAATCCCTTTGAAGGCTGCCGTCATCATGTGAGAAATTTCGCTGAAGCAGCGCGCCATCAGCCCGAAGAGCACGCCGGCAATGCCGACCTTTATAAGCAGCAAGGCATCGAGATGGAAGGTGCTTGCGGGTGTGCCGGCAAGGTAGGCGATACGGTATTGAATGTGCTCGATACCCCATGCATGGCAAACCCAGTCAGCCGCAATTGCTGCCACGAGAGATGGGATCAGAGCCTCGTATTGCATGCGCCCGATGGTCAGAACCTCGAGCGCAAAGACAGCACCGGCGATCGGCGTGCCGAAAACCGCACCGAAACCGGCGGCAATGCCGGCCATCAGCAAGATGCGAACCTCGGCGTGGCTCAGCCGGAAAAGCTTGGCAAAGGCGCTCGCGACGCTGCCGCCGAGCTGTACCGCTGTTCCTTCGCGCCCCGCCGAACCGCCGACCAGATGTGTCAATACGGTCGAGACCAGGATGAATGGCGCCATCCGCAACGGCACACCGCCGCCGGGCTCATGGATCTGATCGACGATTAGGTTATTGCCACCCTCCGCCCCGCGGCCAAAATGCTGGTAGGCCAGCACCATCAGGAAGCCCGCGACCGGCATCGCAAAGATCAGCCAAGGATGATCGAATCGCGCCACCGTCACCTGGTCGAGGCTCCAGAGAAACAGGGCGCAGAGTGACCCGACCACGGCTGCCATCGGCACCACCAGGATGACCCACTTCAAAATACTGCGCAGTTGCTGAAAACGATGATGAAAAAATGCGGATGCGGACATTAGTTCGTCCCTCCCGCGAGACCGACGGCCGGCCTTTCGGGGATAGCGATTATCGGACAGGGAAAGGGTAACAGCAGAATTATCGACATGGTCCTACTCCTTCGCCCCGTTGGCGCATCGAGTAGGAGTCATTAGCATCTCTGGAAATTCAGAGTAGCGGTTCGGCCGCATGGCCCGGCAGAATCCATTGCCGATGGCTTCTCCATACAGACAGCACAACGCCCCTGTCAATCCAGGCGTTGCAAGCTCGGCCTCCTTCAATCGGCCTTGGCGACCATTTCGATCGGAGCGATCAGCCCACCTCCGACCGAGGCGCTGACATTGCCCATCCGCTCCGCCGCGCTTGGCCCCATCAGTGCACCAAGGCTCAGCGCCTGCCCGCCGTTTTCGGCGCTGGCCCGCATTTCCTGCGCCAGCCGGATCGCCAAGGCGCTGCGGTCCTGCTCGAACTCCACCGTAAAGCCGGCATCTTTAAGCAGTTGTCGGTAGGTGGTAGGGCTTCGAACGAAGCTCGTCTCCGGCGTCATCGCCCAGGGCATCGGATAGGGCAGCGTGCCGTCACGAACCTGCATGATCTCGTAAAGGCCGAACCGACCGCCACGCTTCAGTACCCGCCGCACCTCGGAAAATAGCGCCGCCTTGTCTTCGATGTTCATGCCCACATGAATGAGCGTCGCACGATCGAAACTTTCATCGGCAAAGGGCAGCGCCAACGCACTTGCCTGCCGGAACGACACCTGCATGGACATGCCGCACCGCGCGGTCAAAGCATTGGCGACATCGACGAATTCATCCGTCAGATCGACACCGGTGACGATACAGCCATACTCGCTGCCGATATAGCGCGCCGACCCGCCAATCCCCGATCCGATATCGATGAGCCGCATACCATCGAGCAGATCGAGATCTTTGGCGAATTCCACCGTTGCCTCGCGCCGTCCGAGATGAAATTCATCGATACCGGCAAGGTCGTCGATGCTGAGATGATCGATATCCTTGCCGCTGGCCGCAAGACCGCCCAGGATCGTCTTCTCCAGCGAACCACGCGTATAATGGCTTGCTACCTTATCTTCGATGGACATGATCCCCTCTCCATGATCTCGCATTTACACGATCATGGAAGAATGCTGCGCTCGCTCCGTTTTTCCGTCAAGCGATTGCGACAACGGCGTGTGAGGCAGATCAGAAGAAATCGCAACGCACGCCGGTCTATCAGAGCGTTCGACGCTGCAATCGATCCCGGGATCGATTGCTCGGGCTTTGCCCAACCGCATCTCACCCCATCCTGATCCCTGCCAGCAGCAGAGAGAGTTCCGGTTGTCGGTTCGTGTCGGTCTTGCGGTAGATTGATTTCAAATGGGCGCGGGCCGTCTGGTAGCTGACGGTGCGTTGGTTCGCGATGTCATGCAGGGTCATGCCCTGGGCAAGCATCAGAGCGATTTCCGCCTCGGCGCGCGTCAATCCAAAAAGCTTGGTCAACGTCGCCGGCCGCTGGCGAACTTTTTCCTCCGGATCTTCAACTGTGGCAAAAGCACAGGAGTGGCAGAAAACATCCTGCATATCGCTATCGAGGCGCTGCATGCGCACGATCAATGGCCGCCGGCCTTTGCGGCTAAGCAGCAGGATTTCCGGCTCCGCGGACGTCAGCAGGTTGCCGTCTCCGAGTACGGCTTTGAGCCGCCGATCGAAAGCGTTTGCATCCTCCTTGCGGATTGGGCACATCCGCCCCTGAGAGATTTGCAGATCCGGACCGAGCAGCCGGCGCATCTTCTCATTGACGGTGGTCACAAGGCCCATCCGGTCGAAAAACACGCAGGCGACATTCGCCATCTCGAAGGCGGTCGCCATGCCCTTCACTTCACTTGCGGATATGTCGCGCATAATTCTGGCCGTGATCATAAGTTTCTGACGTATGCGATGCAAACTTCTTGCCTCGTCCCGGCTGTAGGGACCGTCCTGGATCCGCCGCTGCAAGGCAAAGCCCAGGAGATCGTCCCCGGACGAAAAACCGACTATTGCCGACCAACGCAGGTCAAATCGCTCCTGCGAACGATAGAAGTCGAGCGTCTTGAACTCGTCTTCACCCGCAAAATCCTGCTCGAGCATCACACCCGCTTGCCGCAGCATCGGCACATGCTGCCTGCGAAAATCCTGCCTGTACCATTCACCAGCGAAATAGTCTTCCATCGCGGGAACAAGACTTTCCGTAACGATGAAGGTGTTAAGTAATCGGCCCTCGATCGGGACGATGTTGGCGCCGTAAGATCCGGTCGCTTGTGAGACCTTCTCCAGCACGACCGGCCACAGCGTTGGATCCAGCGCTGCGCCGAAAAATCCATCAGATACACTGTCGAGCGCATGAAGATCAAACCCCATTAGCCCTCATCTCGGCCGTCTCTGCCGATCCAAGCCTTTTACCCATCACGTCCCCCAACGTCATGTGCGAATCAGTTTATCGATGCAAATTCTAAATAATACAAGAAACATTTTTGGTATTATCGACAATCCTCAGAATACACCAAACATACTATACATCTAATATACAAAAAACACCAATAATATCATTGCATTACCGACAACAACAAAAACATGCCTAGAAACTCTACTATATCTCAAAAGAAACGGCCGCCCGAAGGCGGCCGCTTTAAATGTCCGATATCGAAGAATGCGTCGTCAAACCTTCAGTTCGCGGCGCTCCTTCTCTGTGACCATTGCAAGGTCGAGCACACGCTGCAAATTGGCAGCATGGCGGAAGGTCGGATCTTGATGGCTGCCGGTCATGACGGCGTCGGTGAAACGCTGATAATTGGTCGGCACCGGCGGAACCTCGATGACCTTCCATGTCGCTGTTTCCGTATCCTCGCCGAGGCAACCGCGCAATTCGGAACCGGCGGGGCTGTGGGAGATCTCAAGCCCGCCGCGCTCGCCATAGATACGCAATTTCAGCTCGTTTAGATGTCCCGTTGCCCAGCGGCTCGCGTGCACGACGCCGAGCGCGCCGTTGGCAAAATCGACCGACATCGAAAAGCTATCGTTCGCGTCGAGCGTATATTCGCCGATGCGCTCGTCTGGCGCCTTGTTGAATGTCTTCAGCCGGGCGAAGACATGGTCGATATCGGTCGCCGCGCCATAGGCGGCGAAGTCGAGGATATGGATGCCGATATCGCCAAGCACCCCATTCGAGCCGTGACCGGTCGAAAGGCGCCACAACCACTTGGATTCGCTTCGCCAATCGCCCCAGGCGCGGGAAACAAGCCAGCTCTGCAGGTAGGATGCTTCCACATGCTTTACCGTGCCGATTTCGCCCGATATCACCATTTCGCGCGCCCTCTGCAGCGGCGCGACGTTGCGATAGGTAAGGTTGACCATATTGACGACGCCGGCCCGTTCGGCCGCCTCCGTCATTTCCAGTGCCTTCTCGTAATTCTCCGCAAGCGGTTTTTCGCAGAGAACATGCTTGCCGGCTGCAAGCAGCGGCAAGGTCGTCGGGTGGTGAGCCCGATCCGGGGTTACGTTGGTCGCCGCATCGAACTCACCCCAGGTGAGCGCTTCATCCAGCGACGAAAAGCGTTTCTTGATATCAAACATATCGGCGAAGGCGGTGAGCCTCGTTGCATCCGTATCCACGGCGCCGACGAGCTCGACGCCTGGAATACGGACGAAATGCTCCGCCTGGTTCTTCGCCATGCCGCCTGTGCCAACGACTATAAGACGCATATTACACCTCAGCGATAACCGGCTTCGCCGGCCTGGTGCAGTTTCGGGCCACGCTCGACGATCGGCTCCAGCGCCTTTTCGACCGGCACATTTGGTGCCTCAGTGATGTTCGTCTGCGTCCCGAGCGGGTTGTGTGCCCACTTGACGCCGTTGATCAGCACCTTCTGCACGGTTTCATTGTGATAGGTCGGATAAGTCTCGTGGCCGGGGCGGAAATAGAAGATATTGCCCGCGCCGCGCCGCCAGGTCATGCCGGAGCGGAAAACTTCGCCTCCTTGGAACCAGGAAATGAACACCGTTTCCAGCGGTTCCGGAACGGAGAACTGCTCGCCGTACATCTCTTCGTTTTCCAGCTCGAAATGTTCGCCAAGGCCTGCGGCGATCGGGTGGCGCGGATTGATGACCCAAAGGCGCTCGCGCTCACCCGCTTCGCGCCACTTCAATGCGCAGGGCGTGCCCATCAGCCGCTTGAAGACCTTCGAGAAGTGGCCGGATGCAGCACGAGAAGGCCCATGCCTTCCCAGACACGTTTGGCAACTCGCTCGACGATCTCGTCCTTCACGGCGCCGTGGTCCTTGTGACCCCACCAGACAAGTACATCGGTGTCCTTCAGCCGAGCCTCGCTCAGGCCATGTTCCGGTTCCTGTAGCGTCGCAGTCGTCGCTTCTATCCCAGCATCGGTATTAAGCGCCCTGGCGATCGTCGCATGCATGCCCTCGGGATAGATCCCAGCAACGACCTTGTTGGTTTGCTCATGAATATTCTCCCCCCAAACGACGGTGCGAATGGTCATCTCGTTGCTCCTCTAAATGCATTCAGATGAATAGGTTAGCCGAAACCAAAGCGCTTTGGGAAATAGCCCCTCCCAGCTCTCCTTTCGGCCTCCTGCGCAAGACATAGTGCCTCACCCGCAATTTGACAAAGGCAAAATCGCCGCATTCGGAAACGTTTTCGGTCAAGTGATATAAACCGTGATCGAAATGGCGCAGCGCGGTTCTAATGCGACACGGATTTTGAGAAGAGATTGACCACGAGCACACCGGCCACGATCAATGCCAGTCCGATGATTGCCGCCAGATCCAGCTTCTGGCGAAAAAACACCAGACCGACGGCGGAGATCAGCACGATACCGAGCGCGCTCCAGATGGCATAGGCGATGCCGACCGGAATCACCCGCAAGGTCAGCGACAGGCAGTAGAAGGCCGCGACATAACACAACAACAGCACGACCGAGGGTCCGAGGCGGGTGAACTGCTGCGACATCTGCAGCGCCGTCGTGCCGATCACTTCGAGCACAATCGCTACCAGCAGCATCACGTAGACAGATGCATTCGCCATTCCGGTCTTCCCTTGATTTTTAAAGCTGTGTGAGCTCGATCAGCCGGTCGACCAGCTTCTGACGGGCGCTCTCATCCATCTCATGGCTGCCGAGCAGGTCGGCCAACCAGAGCCCATCAGTCGCCAACAGCACGATAGCGGCGTCCACCGAAGAATCCGTGCCGATATATTCCTCGCTGCGCTCGCGAACCCAGTCGCGCCAGCGTTGCCGCAATTGCGGTTCGCTGAGCAGCACCATCGTCGCCTGAGCCCAATCCTTCGTTTCCTGCGGCTTCCCGCGAAGGGCCAGGCACGCGCGAAGATAGCCGCGGGTAAAACGCCCGTGCGGCAACGGATCGGCCCGCATAGCCTCCTCGATTGCCCCATCCAGGCGCTCGAGCAGGCTATCGAACAACGCCTCCAAAAGGGTATTCTTGTTCGGAAAATGATGCAGCAGGCCGCCCTTGCTGATGCCGGACGCCCCCGAAACGGCATCTAGCGTCACCGCCGTCATCCCCCTCTGCGACGCAAGCTGCGCCGCGACCTCCAGCAACTGGTGGCGGACGAGCAATGGCTGCTTCTTTCTGTGGTGCGCAGTAGACATTCCGACATAACATACCAAATAGACGGTTTCGTCAAGGATAAGTTTGGGGCGGACGGGCAGCGGCGCTTGATTTGACCGTTAGTGCGCTTCCAAAACTGCAGAATGATGGGCCACATCGTTCTGATCGAAGATCGTGAGCTTGTTACCATTGACCGCAAATGCGATCGGCGCTCCGGTGGCGACAGTCGTCATGCCCGGGTCGGTTCCAATGATCTTCGAGCCATCCTTCAGCCGGACATGGACGAGAGAACGGTCGCCTAATCTTTCCACTGTCTCGACGGTGCCGGAAATGTCCCCCATCTCTGACGTCGTGACCACCAAATATTCTGGCCGGATGCCGAGCGTCAATTCGGAGCGCGCTATGCCGTTCAGTGGAACCGAGGTCTTGATAACAGATCCATCAGGCAAGGTCGCCGTCGCAAAGCCTTCGGCTTCGCTGACGCCAGCCACGTTGACGAAATTCATGCCCGGCGAACCGACGAACTGGGCGACATAGCGCGTTGCGGGACGCGTATAGATCTCCACCGGTGTGGCCACCTGTTCGATCTTCTTGTTGTTCAGCAGCACGATCCGGTCGGCAAGCGTCATGGCCTCCACCTGGTCATGGGTGACGAAGACCATCGTTGCGCCCAGGCGCTCGTGCAATTGAGCGAGCTCGACACGGGTGCGGGTGCGCAGGCCGGCATCGAGGTTGGACAGCGGTTCGTCGAACAGGAAGACCTCGGGCTCGCGCACGATGGCGCGGCCGATTGCGACACGTTGGCGCTGACCACCCGAGAGCTCGGATGGCTTGCGATCGAGCAGATGCGGCATCTCCAATATCTTGGCTGCGGCATCGATGCGCTTCGCGATCTCCGCCTTCGGCGTCTTGATGTTCCTGAGGCCGAACGACATGTTGTCGCGAACCGTCATATGCGGATAAAGCGCATAGGACTGGAACACCATCGACACGCCACGCTCGCCGGGCGGAAGCTGGTCGACGCGCTTCCCGCCGATCCAGATCTCGCCGCTCGTAATCGTTTCAAGCCCGGCGATCATCCGCAGCAGGGTCGATTTTCCGCAACCGGATCCGCCGAGAAACACGACAAACTCTCCACGCTCGATCATGAGATCGATGTTGTTGAGAATCTGTACCGCACCAAAATGCTTGGTGAGGGACTTGATGTTGATTCCTGCCACTTTTTTCCTCCTCCAGGAGAATTGAATTTCGTCGAACCTACCTTTTCCCTCGGTCTATTTGACAGCACCGACCGCCACACCTCGCGTCAGCGTGCGTTGGAAAATCAGGAAGAAGATCACCGTCGGTGTGACGCCGAGCAAGGAAGCCGCGGCAATCGCGGTCGGATCCTGCGTATTGGCGCCCGATAACACGCCCATGGCGACGGAGACCGTCTGGTTGTTGTTGGAGACCAGGAAAACCAGGGGGATGAGGAACTCGTTCCAGGTCCAGATGAAGAAGAAGGTTGCCAGCACGGCAAGCGTCGGCCGCAGCACCGGCACGATTACCTTCCAAAGGATTTGCCACCGGCTCGCATTGTCGATCTGCGCCGCCTCGATGATCTCGCGTGGGAACGTCGTCAGGACCGATGACAGGAGATAGGTGCCGAATGCAGTGTGCAAGACGCCGAAGATCAGGATTACCGAGAGCATCGAATCGAACAGTCCCACCTGCTTGGCAATATAGTAAAGCGGGTAAACCAGCGCTTCCTGAGGCGCCATGATGGAAATCAGCAAGATCACCAGCAATGCTTTTCCGCCCCGCACGCGCCCGATGCCGATGGCGTAAGCGTTGAGCAGGCTGAGGACGACGGCCAATATGGCTGTGCAGCCGCTGATAAGAACGCTGTTGAAGAGCTTGCGGGTAAAATCAACCGTGGTCCAGAAGTTCTGAAGCGCTGTCAGGTCGAAACTACGCGGCAAGGCAAGCGGACCATTGGCCGCATAGTCCGCCGGCGTCTTGATGGCATTCAAAGCCGCCAGCAGGAACGGAAAGAGCGTGGCGGCAAGAAGGACGAGCAGGATAGCCAGGACGATCCAGCGAGCGAAGCCCTTCTTCGGGCCATGATGCGCATGCATTTGCGATGCAACCTCGGTCGAAAGCGAAGCTGTGGCCGTCATGTTAGTGCTCTCCCTCTTGTTTCGACTGCATGCGCAGGAAGACGACGCCGAGGACGATCGTCATCGCGGTCTGAAGGGTCGCGATTGCCGCTGCATAGCCGACGCGGTTTGTCGTGAAGAAATGATAATAGGAGAGATAGGAAGGCACTGTCGTCGCATTGTCGGGGCCGCCGGATGTCAAGACGTAGATCGGCGCGAAGACCTTGAGGGCCGCGATCAGCGTCGTAAGGGCGACAACAAAAATCTCAGGCATAAGCATGGGGATGGTGATGTAGCGGAAACGCCCGAACCAGCTCGCATTGTCGAGTTCAGCGGCTTCATAGAGCGAAGGGTCCACGCGCGCCAATCCTGACATGAACACGACAAGGCAATAGCCGACCTGAACCCAGACGATGACCGCCGAAACCGCCCAAAGCGCAAAGCTTGCGTCCCCCAGCCAGTTCTTGGCCAGAAAATCCAGGCCAATCCCTTTCAGCACCGCGTTGATGATCCCGACCGGGTTAAGGATCCAGGCCCAAAGAACGCCCGCGGCCGTCAATGGCAAAATCTGTGGGAGATAGAAGCCGGCGCGAAAGAAGCTCGACCAGGTTTCGCTGAATTGCGCGCTGATATAGTCGAACAGAACCGCCGCCAGAACCAGCCCAAGGAGAATAGGCACGATCGTCATCGAAATGATGAACAGTATCGTGTGCTGGATGGAACTCCAGAACACAGTATCGGCAAGAAGCCTCTGGTAGTTCTCAATTCCGACATAGCGCGGCGCAATGTTTCCACCTTTCCAGGTGGTGAAGCTGATCGCGAAATTCGCGATCAACGGAACGAGCACCACCAGGATAAACCCCAGCATGCCTGGGATCATATAAAGGTAGTACCCCGCCCTCCCGGCGTTCTGAGATTTCTCCATCGAATTCCTCCAGTCCGATACGGCGAGGCGGCTTTAAAGCCGTCCCGCCG
The DNA here is from genome assembly GCF_030272695.1 of Martinezella calliandrae. Classification (GTDB taxonomy): domain Bacteria; phylum Pseudomonadota; class Alphaproteobacteria; order Rhizobiales; family Rhizobiaceae; genus Rhizobium; species Rhizobium calliandrae. The sequence goes on along the minus strand of NZ_JARFYN010000006.1, from coordinate 186,636 downwards.
CCATGAGTTGTTGCCGATGGTTTTATTGAGCCGCCTGCACGTCGTCATAGGCCTTCTTCAGGCGCGCGACGAACTGGTCAGGCGTGGTCGAGCCATTCACCAGGCCGGTGGTTGCCTGGATGAGAAGCTCGTAGTAGCCGGGCACCGGCCAATCCGGATAGAAGCCGAGGCCGCCCTTGCTGGAGATCTGGTTGAAAAGCTCGACGTTGCGCTTGCCGACTTCGTCGGTGACCGTGGCCGGATCAGCGGCGATGGCAACGCCACCGAGATTGGCCTGCAGGTTCTGGTTTTCCTTGCTCAAGACGAGATCGATGAACTCGTAGGAAAGATCCTTGTTCTTGGAGCCCTTGGGCACCATGAACAGGTTGCCGGTCGAACCTGTGCTGTACTTCGGGGTCGGGAAGATGAACTGGCTCCACTTGAAGTTCTTGATATTGGTAGCGAAATTGCCGTTGTTCCAGGTACCGCTGACAAACATCGGCGATTTACCGGAGGAGAACAGGTTGTCGGCGCCGCCCGTGCCCTTGAGGCCGGTCGAATCCTTCGAGATGTAACCCTTATTGACCCAGTCGACGATCGTCTGAGCCGCAAACAGGAAGGGCTTGGTGTCCAGCGGAGCCTTGAGGCCCTGGTAATTTTTGACCCAGGTGTCGTCCGCCTTCGTCAGCGCCAGCGTATAAAGCAGATGCTGTGCGTTGGAATCGACCGTGCCATAGGCAAGCGGCGTAATGCCCTTCTTCTTGAAAGTGTCCAGCGCAGCTTCGAACTCATCGAGCGTGGTCGGCACTTTCACGCCGTTGGCCTGGAACATGTCGATATTATAGAAAACCGAAACGAATTCGCCATAAACGGGAATACCAATAATCGGACCGGAACCATAGATGCCGTTTCCATCATATTTGCTGAGCTGGCTATTGGTTTCATTAAGGATCTTGTCCCAGCCCCGCGCCTTGAATTGATCGTCGAGCGGCGTCAACAGGCCCTGCGAGGCGACGAGACCCGCGGTGGCATTACCCTTATTGTACTCCAGAACATCCGGCGCCTGATCCGAATTGAGGATGAGGCTGCCCGCCTTCTGCAATTGCTCGAATGTCTTCTGTTCGAAATTGATCGTGACGTCCGGATGCTTGGCTTTCAGTTCGCTGAGCGCCTGCGTCCATGCCTTGGCCTGCGCCGTATCCGGCAGTTCGAACCACCAGACGTTAAATGTCTTGCTCTGGGCTTGCGCTACACCGGCAGCCAACAGAAGCGACATGCCGGCGGTGATCGCCAGCTTCGAAAACATATTCATACATTCTCCTCCACTTTGCGAACCGTGACAGTATCGATCCGACGGCATGGCTCGCGATGCCTGTCGGCGTTTCCTTTTGGCTTTACGTTCGCCCGCTCACTCGATGAGTCCAACAAGCGATCTCTGGACCTCTCAACGCTCCTCCGTTTCGACGTCCGGGCCGACTGGAGCGTTACGAGGCACCGCTCCAGCTTTCCGGATTAACGCACAACTCTTTCCTTAAATCGATCCGGATTTAAACGGTTGCATATTATAAGACGAAATCGCCGCCGCGGCTCTTCTTGAGATAGTTCAGGCCGTGGATCTGGCCAGTCATTTCCAGTTCATTGCGATAGACCGGATCGTGCCAGCCTTCGATGTCGATCGAGCCGGACCAGCCGGCAAGGCGCAGTTCGGAGATGATGTCCGTCCAGTTGCTGTCGCCGAAGCCCGGCGTGCGCATAAAGACAAACTTCTCCTTGCCGAAAATTCCGTGTTCCTTAATGACATCCCAGCGGATCGTCGCGTCCTTGCCATGGACGTGGAAGATTTTCTTTGCCCACTTGCGGATCTGCGGCAGCGGCTCGATGAGATAGACCATCTGGTGGCACGGCTCCCATTCGAGGCCGATATTGTCGTCGGGCGTCTCGTTGAAGATCAGCTCCCAGGCATCCGGATTATGCGCGATATTCCAGTCGCCCGTTGCCCAGTTGCCATCCATGGCGCAGTTCTCGAAGGCAATCTTGATGCCTTTGTCGGCGGCGCGCTTGGCAAGCTCGCTAAAGACCTGCTTGTAGCGCGGCAGGCTGTCGGTGAGCGGCTTGTTGCGGATGCGGCCGGTAAAGCCGGCAACGCAGGTTGCGCCGAAATGGTGGGCGTTGTCGATGCAATCCATCCAACCCTGCAGCGTCTTTTGGTCGAGGTCGGTGCCTTCGAGCGGATTGCCGAACATGCCGATCGTGGAAATGGTAATGTCGCGGTCGCCAATGGCCTCGCGGCAGCGCTTGCCGAGCTCCGAAAGGTTCTGGCCGTTGGTCGTCTGCCAGAAGAAGGGTTCGAAGCTTTCGAAGCCGAGATCGGCGATCTTGGCGATGCCTGCGGCCGCATCTTCGTTGGTCGCCTTGATCATCGTGCCGATGCGGATAGCCTTTGCCGGATTTGTCATGATCTCACTGTCCTTACGCTGAAATTTCGATATGTCGGCCCGACTTGGCGCTTTCGATCGCTCCGAGGACCATGGCGAGGCTGCGGATATTGTCGCGGCTTTCGGTTTCCGGCCGCTTGCCTGTCTTCACCGCTTCGATGAACGAGGCGATGACGCTGGCGTGCCCATGCGTCTCTTCATCGTGCTCGGGACCAGGAACTTCGATCGGGGTAAAGCCGTGCAGCAGGCCGGGCTCATGGCCGGCAACCGAGGCTTCAAAATGTTCCTCGCCGTCCCAGGTCAGCATGCCCTTGCTGCCGGTGAGCCGCCATTGGCTCTCCCAGCTCGTGCGCTTGCCCTCGGCACACCAGGAGCCGCGATAGCTGAAGACGACATCGTCGGAGAATTCGAACAGAGCATGCGCGGATGCGCCGTGCTTGTACCAGGAGCCGGCAGGATTTTTCTCGACACAATAGACCGAAAGCGGCGTCTTGCCGGCAACGAAGCGGGCGGCGTCGAAGGTATGGATCGCCATGTCGAGCAATAGCACATTGTCCATTTCTTCACGGAACCCGCCGAAATGCGGGCCGAGGAAGAAATCGCAATGAATGCCGGTGAGCTCGCCGATCGCGCCCTCCTCGACGAAACGGCGCATGCGACGCACACCGGAGATGAAGCGGCGGTTCTGGACGATGGCGTGTACCTTGCCGGTCTCGGCAGCGAGGTCGATGAGGGCGGCGCCCTCGGCGAGCGAAGTCGCCATCGGCTTTTCGCTGAGCACATGGCAACCAGCCTTCAGCGCGGTCGACACGACGCCGAAGCGAGCGGCGGGAACGACGACGTCGAACACGACGTCGGCCTTCGTCGCGGCAATGAGCTCGGCCAAGTCCGCGCCGATAACGGCCTCATGGAGACCGAACTCTTTTGCGAGGTTTTCTGCTGTCGCCCGGTTCAGATCGACCAGGCCGACAATCGTAATGGCTTCGGCAAGCGCTGGCGTCGAGGCAATAGCCCGAAGCCAGCCTTTGGACATGGCTCCGCACCCGCACAGAATGGCGTTAAATTTCACGATTTCCTCCTGCGAACGGCGTCAAACTCCACATGACACGCGTCCCGTAAACGTTTACGATCCTATGCGAAAAGATTTTACTGTGTCAATAGAGGAGGAATTGGGAAATTGTTGAGCGGAGGAAAATCGCAGTCGATGAAGGGGATTCGCCAGCTTGCCGAACACCTCGATATCTCGATCGGCACGGTGTCGCGGGCGCTGAACGGCAAGCCCGATGTCAACGAGGAAACCCGCAAGCGCGTGCTCGCCGCCGCCGAGGAACTCGGCTATGTCGCCAACCAGTCCGGGCGCAGCCTCCGACAAGGCACAACGAACGTCATCGGTCTGATGATCGAATCGAGCAAGGAAACGATAGAAGATAGCGACAACTTCTTCCTCGGCCTGACGAGCGGCCTGCAAAGCGTGCTCGCTCGCCACAAGCTCGATTTGATCATGCTCCCCTGCCCGACCGACGAGGACCCATACGAATACCTGAAACGCATGGTCGCAAGACGTGTCGTCGACGCCATGATCATCTCGGCGACACAGCGCGTCGACAAGCGTATCGATCTGCTCTCCAAGGCAAAGATTCCTTTCGTATCGCTCGGCCGCAGCCAGTCGAGCGGCAACTCCCCATGGATCGACCTCGATTTCGATGGTGTCGCCAATAGCGCCGTCGACCGTCTGGTGGCGCATGGGCATCGCCGCATCGCCATCGCCGCGCCCTCGAGCGACATCAACCTCGGCTACATCTTCTTGGATGGCTACCGCAGCGCGCTGGAGCGGCATGGGATCGCCTACGACCCTTCGCTGGTCATCCGCGTCAAAACGAGCGAACAAGGCGGTTATCAGGCTGGCCACGAGCTGCTTCAGATCGACAACCGGCCGACCGCGGTGATCCTGATCTACGAACTAATGGCGATCGGCCTATATCGCAGGTTGACGGAGGCCGGCGTCATTCCCGGCCGTGACCTCGCGGTCATCGGCTTCCGTGAAGAGCCGCGCGCCAAATTCCTGCAGCCGGCGCTGACCTGTTTTCGCATGTCGCTGCATGACCTCGGCGTAGAACTCGCGCAAACCTTGCTTGCCACGATGCCCGCCTACAGCCACTTCTATCCTGACAGTGAGCGCAACATGATCTGGCCGCTGAAGCTTATTCCTGGCGAAAGCGACAGTTTTCATCTGTTGGCGGCGCAATAGCGCGCGACCCCAGGAGCGCAAGATTTCTCATGCCGCTCCAGCGCTGAAACGCCGCATGGGCGATATCGGCGGTTGCGGCCAGCCTTGCGAGTTGCCATTTAGACCGCAGCGAACGGGGACAGGCCTTTGAGCGAAGAAACCATCACACTTTACCAGGCGATCGGCGGCGATCAAACCGTGCGGGCACTGACGGCGCGTTTCTACGAACTGATGGATACGCTCCCGCAAGCAGCAAACTGCCGCGCGCTACATCCGCAGAGCCTCGAGGGCTCCAGGGAAAAACTCTACGAATATCTGACCGGCTATCTCGGCGGACCGCAGCTCTATATCGAAAAGCGCGGCCATCCGCGCCTGCGCAGCCGACATTTCATCGCCGCTATCGGCCCCAGGGAACGCGACGAATGGTTGCTCTGTTTCCGCTGCGCCATGGAAGAAACCATCGAGAACGAGAGGCTGAGAGGGATCATCTGGGAGCCTATCGAGCGCCTCGCCTTTCATATGCAGAACCGGGAGCCGGAACAGATATGAGCTTCAGCGCCACAATCCGTCCGCTCACCCTGTTTGCTGCCGGCATCCTTGGCGGCGCCGGAGTCGCGCTCGCGGCCGCGGCATCCCACGGCGGCGACGCGCATTTTCTCGGTTCCGCCTCGACCATGTGCCTGGCACATGCCCCGGCGCTGCTCGCCCTCTACGCCGGCTACGACCGCGTGCGCACTGCGCCGGTGGCGGCAGTACTGCTTGGGCTTGGAACACTGATCTTTGCCGGCGATCTTGTTATCCGCCATTTCGGTGGCAACTCGCTCTTCCCGCTGGCCGCACCGACAGGGGGACTCGGCATGATAGCGGGATGGGCCGTACTGGCTTTGGGAGCGTTCTTCAGGAAAGGTGCGGTGGGAGTCTGACGGCGCGGCTAGTACCAAACTTCTCTCGCCCTCGGCGGGCGGCAAAGTAATTTCACCAGCTTAGAAATTGCGACACGGGAAGATCCACATATTCAAAGGCTTAGCGTAATTTCCAACTATTGAAAATGCCAGAGCGAGGGTTCGTGCCTTGCTCAGCACATTCAGGAATTGTGTGCGTTCCTACCTACCCCGCCCTTGCAAAATCTGGCACTTAGCCTTCGGCTAAACACTGATTTTGCTTTCCCCCATAAACGGGCGGGATAGGCCGCACCAACTCAAATCCCGGCAACCACGCTAAATCCCTCAAATCGCGGCGGTCCCCAATACAGCGCTTTGTTGTCACCGGCATTGCGGTGCGCCATGCGGAAATTCTCCGATCTCGTCCAGTTGAGGAAATCCTCTTCGCTACTCCAGACCGTGTGCGAGGAAAACAACGTATAGCCCTCCTCCACGTTCGTGCCGCCACGCAGCAGACGGAATTCCATAAAGCCCGGGACCTGCTCCAATCGCGAATCACGGTCCTTCCAGACGGCTTCAAAAGCGCTCTCCGAACCGATGACAACCTTGAAACGGTTCATCGCGATGTACATGGCTGGCTCTCCTGGTGTCAGACCTTCTTGCGGCGCTGGGCAGTCTTGCCCGGTCGCGGCGCAAAGGCAATGACATTCGTGCCGTCTTGCCCAGAATCACTTAGCGGCGGATTGGGCTCTTCATTTAGAAAGCGCGCCCTCCAGAAGGGAAAAGCCGTCACGTTAGAGACCTGCCGTTGCTCTTCGGCGCGGCGCATCAGTAACTCATAGAGCTCCGGCACCAGGCCGTCGCCATTCTGTGAGGCCAGCTTGTGGAGGCCGATCATCATGAACCCGTCAGGGCCTTTGTCAGTCATCTTGAATTGTCTCGTTCGTTCATAGTCTGCAGCGCCCGCTCGAGGCTCGATTTGCTGCCGTTTCGCAAGGGTATGAAGGCCTTGCCGAATTTCTTGCAACCGGTCTTCACCCGCAAACAAGCATCGTGGCTGATACAGTCGATCGGGCAGAAAACGCAGTCGACGGAAGGCAACACAGTGTCGATGCGTGACACTGCCTCACGCAAGCCGCCGTCGTGATGAATCAGCTCGGCGCCAAAACTGCTGGCGATCTGGCGCAGATGTGCCACCTGGCAGTCGCGACCGCCGACATAAAGGAAGCTGCGCCCGTCAAGCCCGGATTTTCCGGATACCGACACCGGCGTTTGCGCCTCGCGGCTATCGCGGCCAAAATCCTTTTTCCCCTTACGCGCCATGCGTCACCCGTTTGCTGGTTCCTCTTATGCGCTCGATCCCAGCGAGCGCGAGGAGACCATATTAAAGTTGAATTTTGCAGTAAAGTATAAAGTTGATTATTTTTCTCATATTTTATCCGCTACCGTCCTGTCACCTGAACCTCCTGCGTAAAGGACCAGCTGGGTTTGCCCCATTGCGGAGGCAGCGGCGGAAACGGCGCGGCACGGCGAACACCATCGGTGACGGCTTCATCCAGCTCAGGGATGCCGGAACTCCGTGCTATCGAGAGGGAACTAAGCTCACCGCCGGCATCGATCGTCAGACGCACCCGAACCGTTATGCCCTTTTCGTATTTCGAAGAAAGGCGCATGGCGCGGCGAATGCGGGACTGCACTTTGCTCGGATAATTGGCAAGGGCTGCACTGCCCGAGCCGGTGAGCCGACCGTCGGTGAGCGAATTTGTATTCGATTGTGCGGTTTCAGTGCCTTCGGCAGAGCCCTTCTTCTTATCCTGCTCGCTCTCGCCGCCGGAGCCGGCCTTCTTTACGACCTTCGGCGCCGGCTTCTTGACGATGTCTTTCGGCTTTTCGATCAGCTTGGCTTGTTGAGCCGGTTTTTCGACCCGGGTCGCCACTTCGGTGGGCGGCACAGCAGCAACAGTTTCCACCGGCTGCACTTCGACGGGTCCCGGCTCGGCGGGTTGGACTTCACCGGATACGGCATTTGTCGGCTGAACCGCGGTCGTCTCTGCTGGCGCCTGCGTCGCCAGCACCTCCGGCTCCGGACTGACGATCGTTTCCCGTGGCACCTGTTGCAACGGCTGCGACGGTTGCGCTGCCTCCATCGTTTCGGACGTCGGCTGTACAGCTTCGGCCGTCTCGATCGGCCGAGCAGCCACCGGCTGCGGCTCAACGGCTTCCGCTTCTGCTGGCTTCAAATCGCTAGGTTGCGCCGTCTCCGGCTGCACGGCATCTGCCGTTATCTGCTCGGGCTGCAGCCCCGTGCTTTCTTCGCCCGCCGACATCTGATCCATATCGGAGCTGCCGAGCATGATGACGCTGACCGTATCACCAGCCTCCTCCTCGGTATCTTCAGGCGCCACCGCCATCGTCACCAATAATGCGGCAACAATGACGGCATGAAAGAGGAGGGAGCCGAGGCAAGCGACGGCAAGACTTCTCTTGGCTGTCGAAGGAGCCGGGTTCGGCCTCTCCATCAGCACGTCCATGACGGGCGGCTCTGGCGCATCCGACACAGGCTCGGCCGGGTGATCGGGAAAGGAGCCTATCTGCGCAAAACGGCTGTAATGCGCAACTGTTTCGCTCGCCGGTGGGCGCGGCAGGCCGTCAAGTCCTGCCAGCTCGTGGCCTGAAAGGACATTGGGATAATTGTCATTCAGGCCACCGCCGGCGCGACGACGCTCGATGGAAACCTTGACCGAGCGGGAGGCCATGGTCTCAGCCTTCGAAAGGAACGGAAAGCTGCGAACGTGTCGTGAGAGCCGCCTTGCACTTTCCCGCCGCCGGACCATCGCACACCGGCGTATCGTTCATGATGATCCGGCTGACGCTCTCGCACTTCACGCCGGGCATATCGAATTGCCGCACCCGCTTCTTGCCGACCGGCAGGTCGCGAAAATCAAGGACGGTGACACGGTCGACCGCATTCTTGTCGTTGAAGAAGGCGAGTTCGAAGGAGATCTTGCCGATCGCCGTCGCCAGATCGTTTTCCGCGACGAAGGTCATCATTAAACCTTTCTGGGACGGGACCAGCGCATTGAGCTCGACAGTAAGTTTTTGGGCATTTGCCGCTGGAACCGCGGTCACCTCCTCGGCGAAGGCCGGGACGCAGGATGCAATGGCGAAAAGCCCAAGGGCAGCCACCGCCAAAATCGTCTTTGTCGGCATCGGCAATCTCTCCTGAATATCTCTTGGCGAGCGCAGATCGAGCACCGGATATCGGCTTGTGCAGCGCCCAAAATTTAAACTTGACTCTTTCAGTCTTCTATTGCCTTTTTAGGAAACCTTGAGTATGTGAGTCAAGATAAATCTGGCCAGGGCTTTCCCCGGCTCCCTATGAATTTTCAGGCAAAACCAAGCAGGATGATTGCTGAGAAAACCCCGATACAGCCGGTGCCGCTGATGGCCGCACCGCAAACTAGAATTGTCGAGAGCACCGATATTTTCCGGGGCCAAACCGAAATAATGATCAGGCACGACGGCGTCATCTACCGGATGAAGATTACGCGCCAAGGCAAACTCATTCTCAACAAATAGGCATAGCAGATGACTGAGACGACCAAAGATACGAGCCGCCTGTCCGCCAACGACATCCGCGTCTTCCGCACCGAAAATCCCAAAATGCGCGAGCGCGACGTCGCTGCTCGATTGGGCCTTTCCGAAGCAGCATTGGTTGCCGCCGAAGTCGGCATTTCCGCTACTCGCATCGATGCCGATGTCGATCGCTTCCTGGGTCGCGTCGCTTCTCTCGGTGAAATCCTGGCCCTGTCGCGCAACGAAAGCGCCGTCCATGAAAAAATCGGGGTCTACGAAAACATCAAATCAGGCGTACAGGCAGCCATTGTCCTCGGCGAGAACATCGATCTGCGCATCTTCCCGAAGCGCTGGGCGCATGCCTTCGCCGTCACCAAAACGGACGGCGACCAACAGCGGCTCAGCCTACAGTTTTTCGATAAGGCCGGCGACGCCGTCCACAAGGTGCATCTGCGCCCCGCCTCGAACATCGAAGCGTACCATGAAATCGTCGCCGAGCTGCGGCTCGAAGACCAGTCGCAGGATTTTGTTGAGGATCGCTCCGGATATGACAACGGCGAGATCGACGGCGATGTCAGCCGCGACGAACTGCGCGATCATTGGAGCCGCATGACGGACACACATCAATTCTTCGGCATGCTGCAGAAACTGAAAATCGGCAGGCAGGCAGCGATCCGCACGGTCGGCGACGACTATGCCTGGAAGCTTGCGCCAACCGCGGTCGCCGAAATGATGCATGCCTCGGTCCGCGAAGGTCTGCCGATCATGTGCTTCGTTGCCAATGACGGCATCGTGCAGATTCATTCCGGGCCGATCTTCAACGTAGAGGCCATGGGCCCCTGGATCAACATTATGGACCCCACCTTCCATTTGCATCTGCGCCAGGATCATATCGCCGAGGTCTGGGCGGTGCGCAAGCCGACCAAGGAGGGGCATGTCACGTCGCTCGAGGCCTACAATGCCAAGGGCGAGATGATCATCCAGTTCTTCGGCAAGCGGAAGGAAGGGTTCGAAGAGCGCGGTGACTGGCGCGTCATTGTCGAGAACCTTCCGAAGGCCGACGACAGCGTCGCCGCGTAAGGATCGGGACATCACGATGTCGAAGAACTTCAAGCGCATCAAGCCGTGGGAAATCGCGCTAACGACGCTGGTGATGGCCTTGCCGCTCATTCCCGTGGACGCGATCAGAGGCGGCCATAATCTCGTTGAGCACGCCCATGCCGCCGAAGCACCGAAAATCGATAGCTCGCGTCTCGTCTCGATCGGCGGCGACGTCACCGAGATCATCTACGCGCTGGGCGAGGAAAACAGGCTGATCGCCCGCGATTCCACCAGCATCTATCCGGAGGCGGCAGCCAAGCTGCCTGATGTCGGCTATATGCGTGCACTGTCGCCGGAGGGCATCCTGGCCGTCAATCCGACCGCGATCATCGCAGTGGACGGCTCCGGCCCGCCGGAGGCTCTGGCAGTGCTGCGCAATGCCCGCGTGCCTTTCGAAACCGTGCCGCAAACCTACGACCGGGACGGCATCCTGAAGAAGATCGACGTCGTCGGCTCGCTGCTCGGCGTTCCGGACAAGGCGAAGGCGCTCGAAATCAAGGTCGCCGCCGATCTTGATGCTGCGATTGGAAGTTCCCAGAAGCGCCCCGAAGCGGAGCGCAAACGCGTGCTCTTCGTCCTCAGCTACCAGAACGGCAAAATCCTCGCTGCCGGCAGCGACACCGCGGCTGAGGGCATCATCAAGCTTGCCGGCGCTATCAATGCCGTCGACAGTTTCTCGGGCTACAAGCCTTTGACCGATGAAGCGATCATCGAAGCCAAGCCGGATGTGATCTTGATCATGGACCGCGAGGGTCCGTTGTCGATGACGAACGACGACCTCTTGAAGCAGCCGGCGATCTCGCTGACACCTGCGGCCAGCCATAAGGCGGTCATCCGCATGGACGGCTTGCATCTGCTTGGCTTCGGGCCACGCACCGCCAGTGCCGTGCGCGCCCTGAACGCTGCGATCTACGGTGGCTGAGGTGGCGCCTCACGAGGTCAAGCCGGGGCTGAAGAGCATATCGCACCACACCGATCGCCCCTATCGCGAGGGCGACCGCACCGTGCTTGCGTTCTTCGTCTTGACCGTCCTCGCGATCGCAGCCTTCCTCGCTTTCGCCTTTTCAATCACGACCGGCGCGTCGAATGCCTCGATCGTCGACGTCATCGGCAGCATGATCCGCGGCGGTGCGCACGACGCATTGAGCAGCCGCGACCGTATCATCGTCTTTGACATTCGCCTCCCCCGCGCCATCCTGGGCTTCCTGATCGGCGGCGGGCTCGCGGTGTCCGGCGCGGTCATGCAGGGCCTGTTCCGCAATCCGATGGCCGATCCCGGCCTGATCGGCGTTTCGGCCGGCTCCAGTCTCGGCGCCGTGGCGATGATCGTCCTTACCGGCGGTATCCTCGCCCCGGTCGCCCATGTCGTTGGCATCTTCTCCTTGCCGATCGCCGCCTTCATCGGCGGCCTGGCTACGACCATACTCCTCTACAGAGTGGCGACACGGCATGGGCAGACATCGATCGCGACCATGCTGCTCGCCGGCATCGCGCTCGGCTCCCTGGCACTGGCGGCAACCGGCGTGCTGATTTACATGGCCGATGATCGGCAGTTGCGTGATCTGACCTTCTGGAGCATGGGATCGCTCGCGGGGGCGACCTGGACCAAGATCGCCGCTGTCGGCCCAATCATAGTCCTCTCCATGCTGCCATTGCCCTTCATGGCGCGCGGCCTCAATGCTCTGACGCTCGGCGAAGCCGCCGCCTTTCACATGGGCGTCGCTCTGCAGCGGCTGAAGAATGTCGCCATCGTCAGCGTTGCGGCCGCGATCGGCGCCTCCGTGGCGGTGAGCGGCGGCATCGGCTTCGTCGGCATCATCGTGCCGCATATCCTGCGCATGGCGATTGGTCCGGACCATCGCTTTCTGCTGCCGGCGTCCGCTTTGTTCGGCGGCACCCTACTGATGATTGCCGACGTGGTGGCCCGCACCGTCGTCTCGCCGGCCGAACTGCCGATCGGCATCATCACCGCCGGTGTCGGCGGGCCCTTCTTCCTGTGGATGCTGCTTCGGCAGCGCTCTCGCCTCAGCCAGTGAGTTTTCGATGATCGACGTCTCGAACCTTTCCGTCCGGCTCGCCGGCAAGACAATCGTGCACGATGTCTCCTTCGCCGCACCCGCCGGCGCGTTGACAGCGATTTGCGGGCCGAACGGCTCGGGCAAGACGACGATTTTGAAGGCCATTTCGGGGGAGCTCGCCTATCAGGGTTCGGTGCGCCTCAACGCCGCCGAGATCGGCAGCCTCCAAGCCTGGCAACTGGCCGAAATGCGCGGCGTGCTGCCGCAGGCAAGTGCGATCTCCTTCCCCTTCACCGTCCGCGAAATCGTCCGCATGGGATCCGCGACCGGGCGCAACCGATATCCCAAACAGGCCGATCGCATCGCTACGGAGGCGCTTTCCTCGGTCGATCTCGCCGGCTTCGAGGGGCGCTTCTATCAGGAGCTTTCAGGCGGCGAGCAACAGCGCGTCCAATTGGCCCGGGTGCTATGCCAAATCCCCGAGCCCATCATCGACGGCAAACCTTGCTGGCTGCTTCTCGACGAGCCGGTCTCCAGCCTCGACATCAGCCATCAGCTCGCCATCATGACGCTCGCCCGGCAATTCTGCGCGCGCGGGGGCGGTGTCATTGCCGTCATGCACGATCTCAATCTCACCGCCCTTTTCGCCAACCAGATGGCCTTGCTCAGGAACGGGCGGTTGCAGGCAGCCGGTCCTGTGGCCGACGTTTTGACCGATCGGCATCTGCAGGATGTCTTCGGCTGCGCGCTCAGGGTGAATCGCGTCCCCCTCGATGGCGTCCCGTTCGTGCTAGCTCACAGTGCGCTCACGGCGTGATTTCCCTTTCGACGCACAGCCCGGAACTTTTCGTTACATGGCTGCGTTGATGACCAATGATGCAGATCAATGCTTTGCACGCTTAACAGCGCAAAATACTGGCAGCATTCGATTATCGCCGGCGCAATCTTGAGGCGCCAGGACAAAGACGCTAACGACGTAAGGGAGCAAGACCATGGCACCATCCATCCTCCATTCGGCGCGAGCCAAGCGTAATGGCGGCAGCTTGCACGACATCGAAGCCAGCATTGAAGAACAGATCGAACATCTGCGCAACGAAATTGCCGCGTTCGCCAAAGTCGTCGGTGAAAACAGCGCCAGGCAGAGCCAGTCGATGCGCGCGCGTGCAGAGACCAGCTACGAGGATCTGACGGCTCGCGGCGAAGAACTGCTGCGCGAGTTGCAGCACGGCTATGTCAAGGGTACGCGGGAAATGCGCCGGACGGTGCGCCAGCATCCGATTGCCACCATCGGGGCTGCCGCCGCTTTCGGATTGGCGGTTGCCCTGCTTCTTTCGCGCCGTTGAGGAGCTTCAATGCTAGCTCCGTTCCTCGGCCTGCTCCTGTCAGGCACCTTGAACCGTACCGTTGCGCGCACCAAGCGTAACGGTATTTTTGTCGGCATCGCGGCGATTCTCATTTTAACGGCCTATGCCTTTGCTCTGGTGGCCGCCGCCATGTGGCTGGCAACCATCTATGGCGCAGCCGTTTCGGCGCTGTTGATTGCTGCCGGCACCCTGCTGCTCGGCCTGATCGTTCTCGTCATCATGGCGATTATCAACAAGCAGGAAGAGCGCCGCCTCCACGAACGCCGCGTCGCCTTGGAATCCATGGCCGTTGTGGCGCTTGGCCTCGCAAGGTCACAACCGCTGCTGACCGCCGCCATCGCCACCGCTCTCGTACTGGGCAACTTGCTTGGAACGAAGAAGCGGGATGATTGAGAGCGGCTTGATCCGGATAGCCTTTGGCTAGAATGCAAACGCCTTGGACGTCAGTGGCGCGGAGGTAGCGTCGGGACCGAAGTCCGCCTCCCCGGAAATCTGTAGCAATTCCTGCAGACGCTGCCGGGCCCTGTTGACGCGGCTCTTGATAGTGCCGACGGCGCAGCCGCAGATCTCTGCAGCCTCCTCATAGGAAAAACCGGAAGCGCCGACGAGGATGATGGCTTCGCGTTGATCGGCCGGTAACTGATCGAGCGCCTTGCGGAAATCCTGCAGGTCGAGCGCACCATATTGCGAGGGATGCGTCGCCATCGATTCCGTGAACAGGCCGTCGCTATCCTGCACCTCTCGGCCACTTTTGCGCATCTGGCTATAAAGTTCGTTGCGCAAAATGGTGAAGAGCCAGGCCTTCATATTCGTGCCCATCTCGAAATGATCCTGCTTGGCCCAAGCCTTCATGATCGTGTCCTGCACAAGATCATCGGCGCGGTCGTGACGTCCGGTCAAAGAGATGGCGAAGGCGCGCAGGCTCGGCAGAGCGGCCAGAAGTTCGCGCTTGAAGCTCGGTTTTCGTTCCATGACGCTTCCTCCTTAATCGGAGAGTTTTGCGGAAGCAGAAGCCAGCCGCTCGGCCTGATCCAGCTTCTCAAGCAGGTCAAGGAAACGATCGGGGATAGCTTCATCCTGCACCGCAGCGTAAAAGGAGCGCAGCCGGTTACCGATCTGATTGTTGGGATCGAGGATATCGACCGCACGCACGTCAGGCCGTTTGCGGTCCGCTTCCTCTTGGTTTTGGGTGGTCATTTAGCTCGCTTCCGCATGTTCTCGCGTTCATGGATAAAAGTGTATCTTGGTACACTCTAGTCTGGGAGGCCAGTATGCCTCGCGCCCGTCCGCTTCGGCCCCGAATTCGGAGCGGTTGAAACCTACTGTTCGTCGGCAGGGTTAATGCCTTTACTTAAAAAAAGTTCCGGTACAGAGGAACTTTTTTACTGAGTTGGCGTTTGCTTGTCACTGCAGTCTTGGTGGCTGTGTTTCAATTAGGAATTGGTAAAGGGCGGGAGCCATTGATGACACTTTCCACTCGCATTGCGCCGCATCTTCCCTATTTGCGCCGCTACTCCCGTGCGCTGACAGGCACACAAACATCAGGCGACGCTTACGTCGCGGCGGTTTTGGAGGCGATAATCGCAGATCTTTCCATTTTTCCAGACACGTCCAACGACCGCGTCGCTCTTTATAAACTCTTCACCAAGCTGTTCGGTTCCTCGGCAGTTCAGATTCCCGAGCCGACATCGCCGTATGCCTGGGAGCAGCGCGCCTCGGTAAATCTTGCAAAGGTTTCTCCGGTCGCCCGTCAGGCTTTCCTTCTTGCCTCCGTCGAAAATTTTCGCCTCGGCGAGATCGCCGATATTCTCGACGTCCCGGAAACCGAAGCCATGAACCTGCTCGACAAGGCGTCGCAGGAAATTTCGCGCCAAGTCGCGACCGATATCATGATCATCGAGGATGAACCGCTGATCGCGATGGATATCGAGCAGATGGTCGAAAGCCTCGGTCATCGGGTCACCGGCATCGCCCGAACCCACGCGGAGGCAGTTGCTCTTCACAATGCCACCAACCCCAGCATGGTGCTTGCCGACATCCAGCTTGCCGACGGCAGCTCTGGCATCGACGCGGTCAACGACATCCTCAAGTCGTCCAGCATTCCGGTCATTTTCATTACTGCCTTCCCGGAGCGCTTGCTGACCGGCGAGCGGCCGGAGCCCACCTTCCTTGTGACCAAGCCATTCAATCCCGACATGGTGAAAGCTCTGATCAGCCAGGCCCTTTTCTTTAATGAAACCACAAAGGTGGCCGCCTGATACGAATTGACACCTTGTCGTGGAACAAAATTAGCGGCTGGACGTTGCGGCGGCTTAAGGACGCTTTACCGACTGTTATAGCGATTGACTGTATAAACCGGGCCGAGTTTTTCCGGTCGAGAATGCCTTGTCGGGAGGTTTCTCGAAATTCGAGTGAAAGGCGAGCCGGTGAATACGACTGAACCATTATCGGGTGCGCCTTTGAGTTTTGAAGGCAAGGCCGCTATGATGGAGCGTGCACTTTCCAGCGCCGGCATCTCGATCCTCTTTCAGGACGCAAACCTCGCGATTCGCTATGCCGAAAACTTGCCCGACCACCTGAAGCCATCCCTTACCATCGGCGGTACGGATCTCCATCTCTTCGGCGAGAAAGACGGCGAACACCTGTTGAAGCTCAAACGCGGGGTGCTGGAAAGCGGCAAGCCCGCCACCGCGGAAGTGGAGTTGGTAACGGGCGATGGCGTTCGCATCTACGAGCTGAAGATCGAGCGCGTCGGAGGGCGCAAGGCGCAAGGCCTGCTTTCCGTCATCTCCGAAATTACGGAGACGCGGCACCGCGAAAAAGTATTGAAATCACTGCTCCGCGAGCTATCGCACCGCTCCAAAAACCTTCTGGCAATCATCCAGGGCATCGCCACGCAGACGGCGCGCCATACGGTGTCGCTCGATAATTTCCTGATTAAATTCCGCGGCCGCCTGCAGTCGCTGTCGAACTCACAGGACCTGATCACTGATTCGAGCTGGCGTGGCGCCTATTTGTTCGAACTCGCTGAAAAGCAATTCGCCCCCTATTGGCCCGATGCAGGGACGCCGATGCCGATCTACGGGATCAACGCGCATCTCACTCCAAATGCCGCTGTCCATCTCGGCCTCGCTTTGCACGAACTGATCGTCAATTCAGCCTCCCACGGTGCCATCTCCGCTGGCGCCACCAGTATCACGCTGAACTGCAAGGAGGCCGAGCTCAACGGCAAGAAGGCCATCGAAGTGGCGTGGTCGGAACACTTCTACTTCCCTTCCGACCATGAGTTCGAGGACAACAGCTTCAGCCGCACCGTGTTGGAGCGGGTTGTCCCCACCTCCATGAATGGGCGCGCCCAGTTCGCGATCGATGACGACAGCATCGGCTATCGCCTGACGATCCCCGAAACCGAATATGAGATTCTAAAGCGCCGCTGACGCTCCCGAAAGAGGACCGCAAATGAAAACAGCCAGTGCGAGGGCGGCGCACTGGCTGCTTTTCACTCATCGGGAGGGGACCGTGAGTAGATGCCCGGTGATGAGTTTTGGGGGCGTGCATCGGTTGATGCGATCATCACCAAGACATCTCCTTAACGGCGGTGCTCGGCCTTGGTTCCCATCTTTCTAAAAAAAATTTCGATTTTTTCTCTATCGTCTATCGCAGATGTCAAAAAGGCCGTCGAGGTGACTGGCCAGGCTTTTCATAAACGATCCAAGATCCAAGAACTTTATTGTTTATGTCCTGGCAGATCGTCGACCGATTTCAAAAAACATAACATGAAAACATAATGTTATCGGATAGGTTTCCCTCCCCCGAAACGCGATGCAATCGCGCCAGCAATCATTGCTTCGGCGAAACCAAAAATCTCAAAATTTTACCGTTTGATAAATTTTTTATCCTGAGTTACCGTTCATTCCACTAGCCGTTTACTATAATGAGGGAACTTCAATGGGACGACTGGAAACTGGGATTCATAACGGCAGGCTGACGCCGGCCGAATATGATGCGAACTTTTCCGATCTGCATCCGCGCCTCAACGACCACGAGGCGCTGGTCGCTTCCGACCGCTGTTATTTTTGCTACGACGCGCCGTGCATGACGGCCTGTCCGACGTCCATCGACATTCCGATGTTTATCCGCCAGATCTCGACCGGCAACCCGATCGGCTCGGCCAAGACGATCTTCGACCAGAACATCCTCGGCGGCATGTGCGCCCGGGTCTGTCCCACCGAACAGCTCTGCGAGCAGGCCTGCGTGCGCAACACCGCCGAAGAGCGCCCCGTCGAAATCGGCCGCTTGCAGCGCTTCGCGACCGATGCCGCCATGGACGCAAACAAGCAGTTCTATGCCCGCGCTGCATCGACCGGCAAGAAGATCGCCATTGTCGGCGCCGGCCCTGCCGGCCTTGCCTGCGCCCACCGTCTTGCGGTGAAAGGCCATGACGTTACCATCTTCGACGCCCGCCAAAAGCCCGGCGGCCTCAACGAGTACGGTATCGCCACCTACAAGACGGTCGACGATTTCGCTCAGAAGGAAGTCGACTACTTGCTGTCGATCGGCGGTATCGACGTCAAAAATGGCCAGGCACTCGGCCGCGATTTCAGCCTTGCCGATCTTTCATCACAATACGACGCAGTCTTCCTCGGCCTCGGCCTCGCCGGCGTCAACGCGCTGCTGATCGAAGGTGAGGATCTCGACGGTGTCGACGATGCCGTTGCCTACATCGCCGATCTGCGCCAGGCGAAGGACAAGTCCGACATCGCTATCGGTCGTCGCGTCGTTGTTCTCGGCGGCGGCATGACCGCAATCGACGCCGCCGTGCAGGCAAAGCTGCTCGGCGCCGAAGAGGTAACGATCTGCTATCGCCGCGGCAAGGAACATATGAACGCCTCGGAATACGAGCAGGATCTCGCGGCGTCCAAAGGCGTCATCATTCGCCACTGGTTGGCGCCTAAGCGCATTCTCGACAAAGACGGCAAGGTTGCCGGCATCGAGGTTGAATATACCGAGCTGCGCGATGGCAAGTTGACCGGCACCGGCGATACCGGCGTCATCGCGGCCGACCAGATTTTCAAGGCGATCGGCCAGACCTTCCAAGCCTCCGGCCTCGGCGCGTTGCGCATGGAATCCGGCCGCATCGCCATCGACAGCGAAGGCCGGACCTCGCTAGACGGCGTTTGGGCCGGCGGCGACTGCGTTCTCGGCGGCGACGACCTGACAGTCTCCGCTGTCGCACAAGGCCGCGACGCGGCCGAATCGATCAACCGCGCGCTCGGCTCTGCCGCGCAGCCGACTGTTGCCGTCGCTTGAAGGAGGAATTAGAATGGCTGATCTCCGCAATAATTTCGTCGGCATCAAATCCCCGAACCCGTTCTGGCTCGCTTCGGCGCCGCCAACTGATAAGGCCTACAACGTCGAACGCGCCTTCAAGGCGGGTTGGGGCGGTGTCGTTTGGAAGACGCTCGGCGAGGAAGGCCCGCCCGTCGTCAACGTCAATGGCCCGCGCTATGGGGCGATCTGGGGCGCTGACCGCCGCCTGCTCGGCCTCAACAATATCGAACTGATCACCGATCGCGACCTCTTTACCAATCTGCGCGAGATGAAGCAGGTGAAGCTGAACTGGCCGGATCGCGCACTTATCGCCTCGATTATGGTTCCCTGTGTCGAAGATGCATGGAAGGCGATCCTGCCGCTGGTGGAGGAAACCAACGCCGACGGCATCGAGCTCAATTTCGGCTGTCCGCACGGCATGTCCGAGCGCGGAATGGGGTCCGCGGTCGGCCAGGTGCCGGAATATATCGAGATGGTCGTGCGCTGGTGCAAGCAATATACCCGCATGCCCGTCATCACCAAGCTGACGCCGAACATCACCGACATCCGCAAACCGGCCCGCGCCGCCAAGGCCGGCGGGACCGACGCCGTGTCGCTGATTAACACGATCAACTCCATCGTCTCCGTCGATCTCGACAATTTCGCGCCGAACCCGACCATCGACGGCAAGGGCAGCCACGGCGGCTATTGCGGCCCGGCAGTCAAACCGATCGCGCTCAATATGGTGGCCGAGATCGCGCGCGATCGCGAAACCAACGGCCTGCCGATCTCCGGCATCGGCGGCATCACCACCTGGCGTGATGCGGCCGAATTCCTGGCGCTTGGCGCCGGCAACGTGCAGGTGTGCACGGCAGCAATGACCTACGGCTTCAAGATCGTTCAGGAGATGATATCGGGCCTCTCCGACTGGATGGACGAAAAGGGGCACCGCAATCTGGATGATATCATCGGTCGCGCCGTCCCGAATGTTTCCGACTGGCAGTATCTCAACCTCAACTACATAGCCAAGGCAAAGATCGATCAGGACGCCTGCATCAAGTGCGGTCGCTGCTACATCGCCTGCGAAGACACCTCGCACCAGGCAATCACCAGCATGGTCGATGGCGTCAGGCATTTCGAGGTGATCGACGAGGAATGCGTCGGCTGCAACCTGTGCGTCAGCGTCTGTCCCGTCGAAAACTGCATCACCATGGAAGCCTTGCCGGCAGGCGCCCTCGACAAGCGCACTGGCAAGACCGTCGACGCGAACTACGCCAACTGGACGACCCACCCAAACAATCCGATGGCGCGGCAAGCGGCGGAGTAAAAGTAGGTCATGCTCGAAAGACTGGCCCTCGCGCCTGTGTCAGACAAGACGTGAGTGCGGGGGGCCGGAAATGTGTTAACGGCATCGTCAAACCTCAACAGCACCGCCATGGCTTCCACATGGCAGTGCGCTGCCGCCTAAGACTGCCGAATGCCAAGACCATCGACGAAGAGTTTTTCCAGATAGCGGGCCGCATCCTCGAAACGCCCCTCGCCTGAATGTTCCTGCCCGAGCACGGCGCGCACCTGTACGTCGAAGTCGGCATAATGCTGTGTCGTCGACCAGATGGAGAAGATCAGGTGATAGGGATCGCACTTGGCGATCTTGCCGGCCTTCGCCCAGGCGCGGATGACCTCGGCCTTTTCGTCGACAAGACTCTTTAGCGGTCCGCGAAGCTCATCCTCGACATGCGGCGCCCCCTGCAACATCTCGTTGGCGAACAGGCGGCTTTCCCGCGGGAAATCGCGGGCCATTTCGAGCTTGCGGCGGATGTAGGAGCGGATCTCGCTTTCGGGATTGCCGTTGGCGTCGAAGGCACGCAGCGGCTCCAGCCAGGTAAACAGCACCCGGTCGATAAGCGCGCGATGCATGGCCTCTTTCGTGCGGAAATAATAGAGCAGATTGGGTTTTGACATGCCGGCGACTTCCGCGATCTGGTCGATGGTCGAGCCGCGAAAGCCATGCACCGAAAATACGTCCAGCGCGGCTTCGAGTATCACTTCCTCTTTTTCTTCCTGAATTCGGGTACGTCGTTGCGTCTTGGCGGCTCTGGGGATGGCCATGTCTGCTTTGTTTCTCCTTGAAATCCAAGCCCTTCGGCCAAGCTCTCATTCATCCCGCCCGCGCTTTAAATTTTGGCAATTGCCTATAATTTTGTCGGGAATTTTCGTGCTTTTCGTCTTGAGCGCCGCCACGGAAGTTGTAATGTTTACCAATCGGTCAAATTATCCGTCAGATGTCTTATAAAGGCAACCGGCGATTTCCCGGGGCGAGAAAAACAAACAAGCGCTCTGGGCAACGACTAACGGGAACAATTGGGCATGCGCCTTGCATGACCCGGGATAAACAGGTGAGGATTGCATCATGGTGGCAGCGCCAGGAGAAAACATGCGTATCAATGGCGATCGCCTTTGGGACGCACTGATGGAAATGGCGAAGATCGGCCCCGGCATCGCGGGCGGCAACAATCGTCAGACGCTGACCGACGCCGACGCCGAAGGCCGCAGCCTTTTCAAGACGTGGTGTGAAAACGCCGGGCTGAAAATCGGCGTCGACAAGATGGGAACGGTGTTCGCAACCCGCCCTGGCGCCGATCCGAATGCGCTGCCGGTTTATGTCGGCTCGCATCTCGACACCCAGCCGACCGGCGGCAAATATGACGGCGTGCTCGGCGTGCTCGGTGCGCTCGAGGTCGTGCGCACGATGAACGACCTCGGCATCAAGACCAAACATCCGATCGTGGTCACCAACTGGACCAATGAAGAAGGCGCGCGTTTCGCCCCGGCCATGCTCGCCTCCGGCGTCTTCGCTGGCATGCATTCGCTGGACTACGCCTATGCCCGCAAGGACCCGGAAGGCAAGACCTTTGGCGAGGAGCTGAAGCGCATCGGCTGGCTCGGCGAGGAAGAGGTCGGCAGCCGCAAGATGCACGCCTATTTCGAATACCATATCGAACAGGGCCCGATCCTCGAAGCCGAAGACAAGACCATCGGCGTCGTCACACACTGTCAGGGCCTGTGGTGGCTGGAATTCACGCTGACCGGCAAGGAAGCGCATACCGGTTCGACGCCCATGAACATGCGCGTCAATGCCGGGCTTGCCATGTCGCGAATCGTCGAAATGGTGCAAGGCGTTGCGATGGAAAACCAGCCAGGCGCCGTCGGCGGTGTCGGCCAAGTCTTCTTCTCTCCCAATTCGCGCAATGTGCTGCCAGGCAAGGTGGTCTTCACTGTCGACATCCGCTCGCCCGACAAGGAAAAGCTCGATCGCATGCGCGCCAAGATCGAGGCTGAGGCGCCCGTTATCTGCGACGCCCTCGGCGTCGGTTGCTCTATCGAAGCTATCGGCCATTTCGAGCCGGTGACCTTCGACCCGAAGCTTGTGACGGCCGTTCGCAACGCTGCCGAGAAGCTTGGCTATAGCCACATGAACATCATCTCCGGCGCCGGTCATGACGCCTGCTGGGCCGCCAAGGTGGCGCCGGCCACAATGGTCATGTGCCCCTGCGTCGGTGGCCTTTCGCACAACGAAGCGGAAGAAATTTCCAAGGAATGGGCGACCGCTGGTGCGGATGTCCTGTTCCATGCGGTCCTGGAGACGGCGGAGATTGTGGCTTGACATCCCTCTTCGCGCAGCACCAGAAATTCACATATTGGGAGCAGACACCATGAGCACAGTCATCAAGGGCGGAACCATCGTCACGGCGGATCTGACCTATAAGGCCGATGTCAAGATCGAAGGCGGCAAGATCGTCGAGATCGGGCAAAACCTCTCTGGCAATGAAGTTCTCGATGCGTCCGGCTGCTATGTCATGCCCGGCGGCATCGATCCGCATACGCATCTCGAAATGCCGTTCATGGGCACCTATTCCTCGGACGATTTCGAGAGCGGCACGCGGGCGGCTCTTGCCGGCGGCACGACGATGGTGGTGGATTTCGCTCTGCCCTCGCCCGGCCAGTCACTGCTTGAAGCGCTGACCATGTGGGATAACAAGTCGACGCGAGCGAACTGCGACTACTCGTTCCACATGGCGATTACCTGGTGGGGCGAGCAGGTCTTCAACGAGATGGAGGCCGTCGTCCGCGACAAGGGCATCAACACCTTCAAGCACTTCATGGCCTATAAGGGCGCGCTGATGGTGGATGACGACGAGATGTTCTCGTCCTTCCAACGCTGCGCCGAGCTTGGCGCCCTCCCCCTCGTTCACGCCGAGAACGGCGACGTGGTGGCGCAGATGCAGGCGAAACTGCTTGCCGAAGGCAATAACGGTCCGGAAGCGCACGCTTATTCCCGCCCGGCAGAAGTCGAAGGCGAAGCGACGAACCGCGCAATCATGATCGCTGATATGGCCGGCAGCCCGGTTTATATCGTTCACACCTCCTGCGAACAGGCGCATGAAGCCATTCGCCGGGCGCGTCAGAAGGGCATGCGCGTCTACGGCGAGCCCTTGATCCAGCACCTGACGCTCGATGAGAGCGAATATGCCAATCCCGATTGGGACCACGCCGCCCGCCGCGTCATGTCGCCGCCCTTCCGCAACAAGCAGCATCAGGACAGCCTCTGGGCCGGCCTTGCCTCTGGCTCGCTGCAGGTGGTAGCCACCGACCATTGCGCCTTCACGACCGAGCAGAAGCGTTTCGGCCTCGGCGATTTCACCAAGATCCCCAACGGCACCGGCGGCCTCGAAGACCGCATGCCGATGCTCTGGACCCATGGTGTCAACACCGGTCGTCTGACCATGAACGAGTTTGTGGCGGTCACGTCGACCAACATCGCCAAGATCCTCAACGTCTATCCGAAGAAGGGCGCGATCCTCGTCGGAGCGGATGCCGATCTCGTTGTCTGGGATCCGAAGCGCTCGAAGACCATCACCGCCAAGACGCAGCAGTCGTCGATCGACTACAACGTCTTCGAAGGCAAGCAAGTGACGGGGCTGCCGCGTTATACGCTAACCCGCGGCGTGGTTGCCATCGAGGAAAGCACGGTCAAGACGCAGCAAGGTCATGGCGAATTCGTCAAGCGCGAGCCTTTCACCGCCGTCAACCGCGCGCTCTCGACCTGGAAAGATGTCACCGCGCCGCGCAAGGTTCAGCGCAGCGGCATCCCGGCGAGCGGGGTGTAACGCTTGGCAACGGCATTCCGGTCCAATGGCTTAGAACGGCACATACCGCTCCAGATCCGGCAACAAAATCACACTTTCCTGTTCGTTCGGATCGGTACGGGCGATGATGGCTGTCGCCGGCTGGTCGCTGAGATTGGCAGGCAGATGGGGCACGCCGGCGGGAATGTAAAACATCTCGCCGGCGCGAACGATAACGTGCTCTTCCAATTGATCGCCGAACCAGCAATGTGTCTCGCCGGAAAGCGCATAGATCGCCGTCTCATGCGATGCATGCATGTGCGCCTTGGCGCGTGCGCCGGGCGGGATTGTCAGAAGATGCATGCAGATACCAGTCGAGCCGACTGTCTCGGCGGCAATTCCCTCGAAATAGTTGAAGCCTTGTTTCCCGGCATAGGTGCTGCCGGGCCGCACGATGCGGCAGGTGGGCTTCGATGAAACGCTCATGCCATTCCTCCCAAAAATTCGATAGTTCTGCGGTATCCTCAGGTACAAAAACCAACGCGGTGCCATGTAGAATAACACGCAATCCGCCGCGCCTGCGCGGCGAAAACATGACTGGTAGGTGTTAATGACGTCATCCGCTCCCTCCGTCGTCTCCGCGCGGAACCTCTGCCTCACCTACGAGACAAATGACGGGCCGGTGCATGCGCTGAGCAATGTCGATCTCGACGTGCGGAAGGGCGATTTCGTCTCCTTCATCGGCCCGTCGGGCTGCGGCAAGACCACGTTTCTGCGCGTCATCGCCGATCTCGAGCACAAGACCTCCGGCGACGTTACCGTCAATGGCATCACGCCGGAAGAGGCGCGCGCCACCCGCGCCTATGGCTATGTCTTTCAAGCGCCTGCCCTTTACCCCTGGCGTACGATCGAAAAGAATATCGCGCTACCACTGGAGATCATGGGCTACCCCAAGAACGAACAGGCCAAGCGCATCGCTGATACGCTGGATCTGGTCAACCTTACCGGCTTTGCGCACAAATACCCCTGGCAGCTCTCCGGCGGCATGCAGCAGCGCGCCTCGATCGCACGCGCACTCGCCTTCGACGCCGACCTGCTGCTGATGGACGAGCCCTTCGGTGCACTCGACGAGATTGTCCGCGATCACCTCAACGAAGAGCTGCTGAAACTCTGGAAGCGAACGAACAAGACCATCTGTTTCGTGACACATTCGATCCCGGAGGCGGTTTATCTCTCCACCAAGATCGTCGTCATGTCGCCGCGCCCGGGCCGCGTCACGGACGTCATCGAATCCACCCTTCCGCTCGAACGCCCGCTAGGCATTCGCGAAACCCCCGAATTCCTGGAGATCGCCCATCGTGTCCGCGAGGGACTGAGGGCGGGACACAGCTATGAGGAATAGGATCGCACGATGAACCCGCAATTCCTCCTCTGGCTTACCGGTGCGATGGCGATCTTCATCAGTGGCGCCACCGCCTCGCGAGCCTACATCGCCAACAACAACATATTGATCCTCATCTTGGCGCTCTGCCTCTATTGCGTCGGCAATTTGATGATGGTCCGTCTCATGCGCGAGGGCGGGTTGGGGTTGGCGATCTCCGCCTCCGCCATCGCCCAGCTGGTGGTCGTCAACATCGTTGCCTTCATCGTGTTCGGCGAGCGGCTCAGCCTGCAGCAGCTCGCCGGCGTCGGGCTCGGCATTGTCGCGATGGCACTGATGCTTTTTCCAGCGCAAAGAGGGGCGTGACCATGGAGAAGGAGCAATTCTTCAAGCACAAATTCGTGCCGGTGACGACCATCGTGCTGGCAATTCTTTTATTGTGGTATGCCTTCGCTATCATTCTGAACACGCCCTTCCAGCGCGATCTCGACCGGCGCGCCAACGTCACCTCCGGCGCACTGGAATTCATCGGCAGGACGCTTGCGCAGCCGAAGCCGATCCTGCCGGCGCCGCATCAAGTGGCGCAGAACGTCTTCGAAAACACCTTTCTGAGACCGCCGACGAGCAATCGCAGTCTCGTTTATAATGCCTGGGTCACGCTGTCCTCCACAGCGGTCGGCTTCGCCTTCGGCACCGTGCTCGGTATCTTGATCGCCGTCGGCATTGTGCATCTCGTCGCGCTCGACAGGAGCCTGATGCCCTGGATCATCGCCTCGCAGACCGTGCCGATCCTGGCCATCGCGCCGATGGTCATCGTCGTCCTCGCCGCGGTCAACATTACCGGCCTGATCCCCAAGGCGTTGATCTCGACCTATCTTTCCTTCTTTCCCGTCGCTGTCGGCATGGTGAAGGGCTTGCGCTCACCGGAGGTGATGCATCTCGACTTGATGCGCACCTATAATGCCAGCGCCACGCAGACCTTCTGGAAGCTGCGTGTGCCCGCTTCGATCCCCTTCCTTTTCACGTCGATGAAGGTTGCGATTGCCGCAAGCCTTGTCGGCGCCATCGTCGCCGAATTGCCAACCGGTGCGGTCGCCGGCATCGGCGCAAAACTGCTGGCAGGCTCCTATTACAGCCAGACGATCGACATTTGGGCAGCGCTCGTCGCGGGCTCGATACTGGCGGCAGCCCTTGTCGCCATTGTCAGCATCGTGGCTCGGATCGTCGATCGCTCGATGGGAGGCCGAACAGCATGAATAGCATTCACCTTTCCTGGCAGGGCCTCCTTGCCCTCCTCTTCTGCCTCGCCTCGATCACCATGCTGCCGCTGCTTGCGGGCGATGCGGTTACTCCATTTACCAGTGGCACCACGATCTTCATCCTGTTGCTGGTTGCCGCTGCCGCCGTGATTTCGTTCGGCAATCTGCCGCCGGCGGTGTCGGCCACTGTCCTCTTCGTCTGCGCACATGGGGCCGCATGGTTGCTGCTCTCCGGGATCACCGGCAACGAAGGCAAGGCGCGCCTCTCTTTCTTCCTGTTGATCGCCGCTGCCTGGCTGCTCGCCTGGCGTTGCGTCACCGTGCTGTGCACGATCCGGCCGCGCTCGCCCGCCGGCAATTATGGCCTACGGCTCTTGATCCCGGCGATCTTCGGCGCCTGGATATTGATCATCTGGGAAGCCGCCACCCGTGGCGCCGGCATACCTTTTATCCTGCTGCCGCCACCTGGCGCTATCGGGGCGCGGATCGCCGGCTCTGTCTCGATCCTCTGGACCGACGTGCAGCAGACGATCTTCAGATCGGTGTTGATCGGCTACATTATCGGCTGCGCGAGCGGCTTCATGGTCGCCATTCTTGCCGATCGCGTCACCTTTCTCCGTCACGGCCTGCTACCGATCGGCAATCTGGTCTCCGCCTTGCCGATCATCGGCGTCGCCCCGATCATGGTCATGTGGTTTGGCTTCGACTGGCAATCGAAGGCCGCCGTCGTCGTCATCATGACCTTCTTCCCGATGCTGGTGAACACGGTCGCTGGCCTTGCCGCTGCCGGCAACATGGAGCGCGACCTGATGCGCACCTACGCGTCGAGCTATTCGCAGACACTGCTCAAGCTTCGCCTGCCGGCCGCCGCTCCCTTCATTTTCAATGCGCTAAAGATCAACTCGACCTTGGCCCTGATCGGTGCCATCGTGGCTGAATTCTTTGGCACACCCATGTCGGGCATGGGCTTTCGCATCTCGACCGAAATCGGCCGGATGAATGTCGATATGGTCTGGGCGGAAATCGCAGTCGCAGCAGTTGCGGGGTCCGTCTTCTACGGTATCGTCGCCATTCTGGAGAGAATGACGACGTTCTGGCATCCGTCTATCCGTGGTGGGCAGACGTAGCCTAAGATCCCGGCCAAAGGATCAAGGCATAACTTCAGAGGGAAAAGGATAAAAAACATGAAAAAACTGGTGGTCGCATTGATGGCAAGCGCAATGGCGCTGGCCGCAGCACAGGCAGCCGTGGCTGCAGACAAGGTGACGCTGCAATTGAAATGGGTGGCACAAGGTCAGTTCGGCGGTTACTTCGTCGCCAAGGACAAGGGCTTCTATAAGGAGGAAGGCCTCGACGTCGACATCAAGCCGGGCGGTCCAGACATCGCGCCGGAACAGGTGATCGCCGGCGGCGGCGCCGATGTCATCGTGGACTGGATGGGCGGCGCCCTGGTTGCGCGCGAAAAGGGCGTTCCGCTCATCAACATTGCCCAGCCCTACGACAAGTCCGGCCTGGAGCTGATCTGCCCGAAGGACGGCCCAGTGAAGACCGAAGCCGACTTCAAGGGCCATACACTCGGCGTCTGGTTCTTTGGCAACGAATATCCCTTCTTCGCCTGGATGCATAAGATCGGCCTGAAAACCGATGGCGGCAAAGACGGCGTCACCGTCCTGAAGCAGAGCTTCGACGTTCAGCCGCTCGTTCAGAAACAGGCCGACTGCATTTCGGTCATGACCTATAACGAATATTGGCAGGCGGTCGATGCCGGCTTCAAGCCGGAAGACCTGATCGTCTTCAACTATACCAAACTCGGCAACGACCTTCTGGAGGACGGCCTCTATGTCAACGAGACGAAGCTGAAGGACCCGAAGTTCAAGGAAAACATGGTCAAGTTCGTCCGCGCGTCGATGAAGGGCTGGAAATATGCCGTCGAACATCCGGACGAAGCCGCTGGAATCGTCATGGACAATGGCGGCCAGGACGAAAACCACCAGAAGCGCATGATGGGTGAAGTCGCCAAGCTGATTGGCACCGGCAAGCTCGACGAGAAACTTTACGATCGCACGGTGGAGGCCCTTCTCGACCAGAAGATCATCAACAAAAAACCGACCGGCGCTTATACGCATGAGATCACCGACGCCGCACTGAAATAGGTCCGACGCCAAAAGCGGTCGAAACGCGCGAGGCTCACCCTCGCGCGTTTTTTTCATTTTGTAACAGCGGCGACAAAAGGCTGGCTTTGTTACCGCGTTTGCCTGAAAAGCCATGCGTCGATCAAGCATCTGAATGCCGTCATCACGGGCGCGCGATTGATTGGTGGTGCAATGCACATTAAAATTGCGCAACGACAGAAATCATTTTCTCGTGATCTTGCAGAATTTGGAAATCGCTCCCACCTAATGGGACAAATTGAGGATGAGGGATTTGCAGGCATGACAGACGGATATTGATCCGCCGGAAAGAGCCGGCCCGCACGCATCGATCCCCCGTACTCGCGACGGAAAACAGCGAGATCCCGTTGCACGAATTACTGAACTGGAATTGGACGCATGGCCTTTACGCCGCATAGATTTCTAAGCACGACCGCGATGTTGCTGGTTCTCCTGACGGCACCGGCAGCCTTTGCCGAAGAGCCCACCACTGTCACCGCACCGAAGCAGAATCTGCCCGCGATCGTCGTGACGCAGGCTGTGCCTCGCAAGCTGACCGACAAGGTTGTCGCCACCGGCACGGTGAAAGCCGTGGAAGAGGTTTACATTCAGCCGCAGGTGGACGGCCTGTCGATCCGCTCGCTGAATGCCGATGTCGGCGACAAGGTCGAGGCCAACAGCACGCTTGCTACGCTCAACGATGATGCGCTGGTTTTGCAGAAGAGTCAGATGGAGGCAACGAAGGCCAAGGGTGAAGCGACACTTGCCCAATTGCGCGCGCAGCTTCTTGAAGCCCGAGCCAACGCGGAGGAGGCCGAATTGCAGCGCGTCCGCGCCGTTGCCATGGGTGCTAAGGGCACCGTGTCGACGTCATCGGTCGAGCAGGCGAATGCGTCGGCTGCCGCCAACAAGGCTCGCGTGGCCTCGGCCGAACAGGCAATCGCAGTTGCAGAAGCCGATCTCAAGGTCATCGAGAGCCAGATCGCCGATACCAACCTGAAGCTCGCGCGCACCGGCGTCAGGACACCTGTCGCAGGCACCGTCGCCTCGCGCAATGCCCGCGTCGGCGCCATCGCCAACGGCAGCGGAGATCCGCTGTTCACCATCATTCGCGACAGCGATTTGGAGCTGGTGGCCGATGTCTCCGAGAGCGATATCACCAAGATTACCGTCGGCCAAAAGGCGTTGATCTCGCTTTCCGGCGGCCGGCAAAAGCTTGCCGGGTCCGTCCGCCTGGTTGCGCCTATCGTCGATGCGGTCACCCGCCTCGGTGCGGTCCACATCTCCATCGATGACGACGAAAAGGCGCGCGCCGGTATGTATGGCAGCGCCGAGATCATCGTCCGCGAAACACAGGGTGTCACCCTACCGCTGACGGCCGTCATCAGCGATGAAAATGGCTCTTCCGCCCGTAAGGTAGAAAATGGGGTCGTCAAGTTCGTCAATGTCCAAACCGGCGTTCAGGACGGCGCCTATG
Source organism: Martinezella calliandrae (assembly GCF_030272695.1). Classification (GTDB taxonomy): domain Bacteria; phylum Pseudomonadota; class Alphaproteobacteria; order Rhizobiales; family Rhizobiaceae; genus Rhizobium; species Rhizobium calliandrae. The sequence goes on along the minus strand of NZ_JARFYN010000006.1, from coordinate 156,352 downwards.
TCGAAATCGTCAACGGCCTGAAGGCTGGTGATGAAGTCGTTGCCAAAGCCGGTGCTTATGTCCGCGACGGGGATCGCATCACACCGGTCAAAGAACCTCCGCAAGCATCCAACTGAGCGAGAACGGCAAGATGAACTTTTCCGCCTGGTCCATCCGAAATCCGATCGCATCGCTTCTGGCATTTTTCCTGCTGATGGTGGTGGGCGCTCACGCCTTTTTCAATCTGCCGATCACCCGTTTTCCGAATATCGATGTGCCCGTCGTCAACGTGACTGTGACGCAGAGCGGCGCCTCGCCCGCCGAACTCGAAATGCAGGTGACGAAGGAAGTCGAAGACGCCGTCGCCAGTATCAACGGCATCGACGAGATTCAATCGACCGTGACCGACGGCCAGTCGCAGACCGTCGTCATCTTCCGCCTGGAAGTGCCGACGCAGCAGGCCGTCCAGGATACCAAGGACGCGATCGACCGCATCCGCGGCAATCTGCCGTCGACTATCGACGAGCCGATCGTCTCCAAGGTGGACGTCGAAGGCCAGGCGATCCAGAGCTTTGCCGTTTCCTCGCCGAACATGTCGCTCGAGGAACTGTCCTGGTTCGTTGATGACACCGTCAAGCGCGCGCTGCAGGGTCAGGCCGGCATCGGCCGGGTCGACCGCTACGGCGGCGCCGACCGTGAAGTACGCATCGAGCTCGATCCCAACAAGCTGAACGCCCACGGCATTACAGCGCTTTCGGTCAGCCAGCAGTTGCGCGGTACCAACATCGATCTCGGTTCCGGACGCGGCCAAGTGGCCGGCAGCGAACAGGCGATCCGCGTCCTTGGCGATGCCCGCGACGTCGCCCAACTCGCCGACACCACGATCGCACTGACCAATGGCCGCTTCGTCAAGCTCTCCGATCTCGGTATCATCAAGGACACCTATCAGGAGCCGAAGTCCTTCTCGCGCTTCAACAGCACACCCGTCGTAACCTTCGGCGTGTTCCGCGCCAAGGGCGCCAGCGAAGTCACTGTCGCCAACACCGTGGCCGCTACCCTGGACAAGGTGCGCGCGGAAAACCCGAATGTCACGATCGAGCTGATCGACGATTCGGTCTACTACACCTACGGCAATTACGAAGCGGCGATGCATACGCTGCTGGAAGGCGCGTTGCTGGCGGTGATAGTCGTCTTCTTGTTCCTCAAGAATTGGCGTGCGACGCTAATTTCAGCCGTCGCCCTACCCCTGTCGGCGATCCCGACCTTCTGGATCATGAATCAGATCGGGTTCTCGCTGAACCTTGTCAGCTTCCTGGCCCTGACGCTTGCGACCGGCATTCTAGTCGACGACGCCATTGTCGAGATCGAGAACATTGCCCGCCACATCAAGATGGGCAAGACGCCCTATCGCGCTGCGATCGATGCCGCCGACGAAATCGGCCTTGCCGTCATCGCAACGACGTTCACGATCATCGCCGTCTTCGTGCCTGTCTCCTTCATGCCGGGCATTCCGGGCCAATATTTCATTCAGTTCGGCCTGACTGTCGCCTTTTCGGTGTTCTTCTCATTGCTGGTCGCGCGTCTGATTACGCCGATGATGGCCGCCTATTTCATGCGCGCCGAAGATGCCATCGACGACCATCACGACAATGACGGCCGGTTCATGCGCGGCTATAGCTGGCTGGTTCGGTTGACGACCAAGAGATGGTACACGCGCTATCCGACATTGCTTGCGGCCTTTGCATTCTCGGTCGCCTCCGTCTTTGCGCTGATCATGTTTGTGCCCGGTAGCTTCATTCCCCCAGACGATTCCTCGCGCATCGTGCTGTCTGCCGAGCTGCCGCCGAATGCCCGGCTCGACGACACCGAGCAAGCGACCAACGAAATCTACAGGCGCGTCAAGGATATCGACGGCGTTCAGAATGTTTTCGTCCTTGGCGGCGCCTCGCCCAAGGGCGATCTGGAACTGCGCCGCGCGACGATAACGCTGACGCTCGGCAAGCTCGACCAGTCGCTCATCAAGAAGCTCGTCAACGATGTCCTGGGTTCGCTGCCGGTCATCGGCCCGAATCTGCCGAAGGTTGCCGTCCATGGCCGCGTCAAGCCGCAATGGGAGATCGAAAAGGAAGTCTTCGCCAAGCTGCGTTCGATCCCCGACGTTCGCATCACCAAGCTCAACGACCGCGGCGACCGTGACCTGACCTACAACTTCCTGTCCCGCAACGAGAAGGAACTGAACGAAGCGGTCGGCATCCTCGAAGCCAAGTTGCGCACCGATCCGGCGCTTGCCAATGTCAGCGCCGACGGCGCACTGCCGCGGCCCGAGCTACAGATCTATCCGCGCAAGGATGAGGCTGCCCGTCTTGGCATTACGCCGCAGATGATATCGGACACGGTGCGCGTCGCGACCATCGGCGATATCGATGCCTCGCTCGCCAAGATTTCGCTCGATGACCGCCAGATCCCCATCCGAGTGCAGGCTTCCATCGGCATGCGCCGCGACCTTGCAGCGATCCGCGCGTTGCGCATCAAAACTGCCACGGGCGCAACAGTGCCGATGTCGAGCGTCGCCGATATCGACTATTCGGAAGGCCTGTCTTCGATCAAGCGCAACAACCGTTACCGCGTTGTCGCGATCGGGGCCGACCTGCCGCAGGGCGTGGCGCTGGACACGGCTTCAAGCCATTTCCTCGCCACCGTCAACAGCACCAAGATCCCGGCCAGCGTCCATCTGGCTGAAAGCGGCGACACCAAGGTTCAGAAGGAAATGCAGCAGAGCTTCGGCAACGCGATGCTGCTAGGCCTCATGCTGGTGCTGACCGTGCTGGTGCTGCTGTTCAAGGATGTGATCCAGCCCTTCACCATTCTGCTCTCGCTGCCCCTGGCGATCGGTGGCGTGGCCTTGGCGCTCATGATCACCGGCAATGCCCTGTCCATGCCGGTCATGATCGGCATCCTGATGTTGATGGGTATCGTCACCAAGAACGCCATTCTGCTCGTCGATTTTGCCATCGAAATGATGCATCATGGCATGCCGCGGTTGGAAGCCGTGATCGAGGCCGGACGCAAGCGTGCGCGGCCGATCATCATGACCTCGATTGCCATGTCTGCCGGCATGTTGCCATCCGCACTCGGCGTCGGCGAAGGCGGCTCGTTCCGTGCGCCGATGGCAATCGCCGTGATCGGCGGCATCATCGTCTCGACCGTCCTCAGCCTGGTGGTCGTGCCGTCCTTCTTCCTGATCATGGACGATCTGTCGCGCCTGCTTGCCTGGATCTTCGGCCGCCTCGTAGGCAAGAAGGACGTAGACGACGAGGTTCTGAGCAAGGAAACACTGGCAGCCGCTGTCGACGAAAACCGCAAGTCGCTCACTGCGCTGGAAGAACGCCTCGAGGCGGTGGAAAACAAGGGCGCCCCACTGCGGGGCGCAAAGACCAAGACCAATATCCTGAAACTGCCGCCCTTCGCCGCCGAATAGAACGCCCCAGGATGGAAGAAACGACACTAGCAGGGCGGCCTAGAGGCCGCCCTGTTCCTTTAGGAAGTCGACGATCGTTCCAATACCATCGCCGCGTTTCATATCGGTGAACACGAAGGGGCGAGCATGGCGCATGCGCGTCGCGTCCCGGTCCATGACATCGAGATCGACGTCGACGAAGGGTGCGAGATCTTTCTTGTTAATGACGAGAAGATCGGATTTGGTAATGCCGGGGCCGCCCTTGCGGGGAATTTCCTCGCCCTGGCAGACCGAAATCACATAGATGGTGATATCGGCGAGATCCGGCGAAAAGGTTGCCGCCAGATTATCACCACCGGATTCGATGAAGACGACATCGAGATCAGGAAGCCGCTCGTTGAGGCCGGCAATGGCCTGCAGGTTGATGGTCGCGTCCTCGCGAATGGCAGTATGCGGGCAGCCGCCGGTTTCGACGCCGACGATGCGATCCGACGTTAGGGCCTGCATACGCACCAGTGCCTCGGCATCCTCAGTCGTGTAGATATCGTTGGTCACCACCGCAACGGAATAGTCGTCGCGCATTGCCTTGCATAGCTTTTCTGTCAGCGCCGTCTTACCCGAGCCGACAGGCCCGCCGATTCCGACGCGCAAGGGTCCATTTCTCGATTTCATGCTCGAAACTCCGATAAAGTTATAGAATAGCGAAGCGCAGGCCTCGCGCACAGCGGCGAATGACGCAGGACCTGCGTTGACCGCAACATTTGTTAGCCCTTCCCTCAGGAACGAAAAAGCCGGGTGCCCTGCTTCTCATGACGAAGGCTTGCTATCTCGGCGTGCACTGTCGCCGCGCCGAGATCGTTGAGGCTCGATTGCGCGGCGCGCTTTGCTGCCTCGGTAATGACATCCTCCAGTGCTGCCAGGATTGCGACACCGTCTTTCTGTCCGATCACCCCGAGCCGAATGCCGGCTGAGAGCATCTGTGACGCAAGTGCATGGAGGAATGCCGCGAGCGCCTTTTCGCGTGGTATGCCATGCGCGCCAGCCACGGCGCCAACCGCCACCGGATAGGCCGTCTTGGCGGGCAGAATGGAAAAGACCGGATGAGGCCAGGCATTGGCCGCGGAGAGAAAGGCTTCGCCGAGCAGCATAGTTTCCTGGTGCCGCTCCTTCGAACCAGCCAGCGCTTCGGCAAGCACGGCCGCTTCAGCCAGCCGCGCGGCATCATTGCCCGCGCCATGTGCTTGCGCAAGCAAGACGGCATCGTTCCAGACCGAACCATGGCGGATCAACGCGATAATCCAATCCCTGAGGCTTGCGGCATCCTGCACCAGGCCGTCATGGACAGCGCTTTCGAGGCCACCCGAATAAGCGAAGGAACCGACGGGGAATGCCGGCGACAACCAGGTCATCAGCCGCAAGAGCGCCTGAAGATCACCATCCTCCGTTGCGCAACCTCCGGTCATCGACGGTCAGTCATGTGAATGATCGTGATGGTCATGCCCATGAGCGTGACTATGCTCGTGGGCATGATGCTGCCCGTGGTCGTGACCATGCGAATGACCGCCATGCGCATGGTAGGCGCCGCGTGCTGGCTGGAAAGCTTCACTGACCTCCGTCACCGTCGCGCCGAGGCCTTCGAGCATCGAGCGGATGACATGATCGCGCAGGATCAGGATGCGATCCTCCTCGATCTGTGCCGGAAGATGCCGGTTGCCGAGGTGCCAGGCGAGCTCGACGAGATGCCGGCGGTCGCGCGGCCTGATCTCGAACAGCTTTTCGGCGGCAGCAACGATCTCGATCAGCTCGCCGTCTTCGCGCACCAAAAGGTCGCCGCTGGCAAACAGAACCGGCTCCTTCAGATCGAGCATGACCATCTCGCCATTTTCGAGATGCAACAGCTTGCGGCGCAGATGCCTAAGATCATGAGGCAGCACGACGCGATCGATTGGATCGGAGGATGGGGTGCCGGCGGGCAGATAGGAAGTGACGCGTTGCATGACATGTCCAATTCAAAGCTTTGTCAAAGGATGCAAAATAGCGGCTTTCCACGCAAGAACCAGTGGCGGTTTCGCAGTGCTATATCCCATGGCCGTACCGATATTGCTCCGCAAGATAAGGCGCGACCTCCGGGTCCTTTTCGACCTGGCTGCGATGCCAGGTTTGATTAAGCCATTCGCTTTCATGAACGACACGATTGCCGCCGAGCGCCTTGGCAAGATAAAGCGCCTTGTCGGCAGCCGCATAGACTGCCTCTTTCTTACGTTCGCCCCGTATATCGGCGATCCCCGCAGAAATCGTGATCTTCACTGCATCACCCTCGACGGCAATGGCATGATCGGCAATCAGCGTTTTCACGTCCTCGATACAGGCGACGCGTTCAGCCATGTCACCGCCATGGACGATGGCGCCGAACTCCTCACCACCGAGGCGGGCGATCACATCCCTGCCCTCGAAATTGCTGGAAAAGATCTCCGACACCGCAACGATAACGGCATCGCCGGAGGCATGCCCATAGCGGTCGTTGATAGTCTTGAACCGATCGACGTCGAAGATCACTAGCGAGGCGTCTTCCTTCGCCTCCTCCAATGCTTCGGTAAAGGCCCGACGGTTCAGCAAGCCGGACAGCATGTCCGTGCGGCTCAGCCGTTCGAATTCGGCACGGGAGACGGCGAGCTTGTGAAGTGCGTAGCCAGCCAGCAAAGCCAATGCGCCGGAGACGATGCCGCCGATGAACCAGGCGAGCAAGATACAGAGACGGATCGCGTCCAGCATGGGTAACGGCAACAGGCCGAGCCACCGCAGGACCGGCAGCATGACGAGAATGATGGCAACGGCGAGGATGACCGCAATAAAACTCATCTTTAGCGCGAAAATATATATCGTGCGACGCTGCTGAAAATTACCGAGCTCGGCCTGCAGCGAAATCCACCATTGCATGCGAATCACCTTCCTCAGCCCACCAATTCGATGAGATGAAATAGGAGCGAAGGCTCTTCCAGCTCTTTAATGCAATAATTAAAATGCGAAGCTTTTCCCAAGTTATGAACCAATAGAAATTGGCACCAAAATCGCCCATGACCGGAGGTGGGGTTGCGGCAGGTACAACCGCCGGTGCAAGCCTCTGATTATGCTCCATTAGTTCGGCCACCTAACGAAAAACCCCTGCAGTCCAGGGGCTCCCGTGATCCACAGGCGTTGAAATGTCGCAGGTCCTGTTAAAACAGGAAATAACGCTGCGCCATCGGCAACACCGTCGCCGGCTCACAAGTCAGAAGCTCGCCATCGGCACGCACCTCGTAGGTTTCTGGATCGACTTCGATATGTGGTGTTAGGCTGTTATGGACCATCGACGCCTTGGAGATTCCGCTCCGGGTATTCCTGACCGCAACCAGGCTCTTGGCCACACCGAGCCTGCCGGCAAGACCTGCATCGAGCGATGCCTGCGACACGAAGGTGACCGAAGAGTTCGTCAGGCTCTTGCCAAAAGATGCAAACATCGGGCGGTAGTGCACCGGCTGAGGCGTTGGAATCGAGGCATTCGGGTCCCCCATCGGGGCGGCGGCGATCGAGCCGCCAAGCAAAACCATGTCCGGCTTAACGCCGAAGAACGCCGGATTCCAGATTACCAGATCGGCACGCTTGCCGACTTCGATCGAGCCGATCTCATGGCTGAGGCCATGAGCGATCGCCGGATTGATCGTGTATTTAGCGATGTAGCGCTTGACGCGAAAGTTGTCGTTATCGCCGGTTTCCTGAGAAAGACGGCCACGCTGGCGCTTCATCTTGTCGGCGGTCTGCCAGGTGCGGATCGCCACTTCGCCGACACGACCCATGGCCTGGCTGTCGGACGAAATGATCGAGAAGGCGCCGATATCGTGGAGAATATCTTCCGCCGCAATCGTTTCCTTGCGGATGCGGCTTTCGGCGAAGGCGATGTCTTCCGGGATCGATGACGACAGGTGATGGCAGACCATCAGCATGTCTAGGTGCTCGGCGATCGTGTTAACCGTATAGGGACGTGTCGGGTTGGTCGAGGACGGAATGACGTTTGACTGGCCGCAGATCTTAATGATATCTGGCGCATGGCCGCCGCCGGCCCCTTCGGTATGAAAAGCATGGATGGTACGGCCCTTGATGGCGCTGATCGTATCCTCGACAAAACCGCTTTCATTCAACGTATCCGTGTGGATCATAACCTGCACGTCATATTCGTCGGCGACTGTCAGGCAGCAGTCGATTGCGCCGGGCGTCGTCCCCCAATCCTCGTGCAGCTTCAACGAGGTGGCACCGGCAAGCACCATCTCCTCGAGCGCGCCGGGCAGCGAGGCATTGCCCTTGCCTGCAAAGGCGAGGTTCATCGGAAAGGCGTCGGCAGCCTCGATCATCCGGGCGATGTGCCATGGGCCAGGTGTGCAGGTGGTGGCAAGGGTCCCGTGCGCCGGGCCGGTACCGCCGCCGAGCATGGTCGTCAGGCCACTCATCAACGCCTCTTCGATCTGCTGAGGGCAGATGAAGTGGATATGGCTATCCATGCCGCCGGCGGTCACGATCTTGCCCTCACCCGCGATCGCCTCCGTGCCCGGTCCGACGATGATGTTGACGCCCGGCTGCGTATCCGGATTACCTGCTTTACCGATGGCGACGATACGACCACCCTTGAGGCCGATATCGGCTTTGACGATCCCCCATGTATCGACGATCAGCGCGTTGGTGATGACTGTATCGACGGCGCCGTTGGCTCGCGTCACCTGGCTCTGTCCCATTCCGTCACGAATGACCTTGCCACCGCCAAACTTCACCTCTTCGCCATAGGTGGTGAGATCCTTCTCCACTTCGATGAAAAGCTCGGTATCGGCAAGCCGCACTTTGTCGCCGGTCGTCGGCCCGAACATGTTGGCGTAGGCGGCGCGCGAGATCTTGTAGGGCATAAATCAAGCTCCTTGGGAGGAAACGATGGGAGTCTTGCCGGCGATGCGGCTCAGGCGACCGAGGCAAACATAAAGATCAACCAGGCGCTTCTCCGCAGCAAACGGATGACCGTCCCAGCCGGTGTGGCTGAAGCCGGTGATGGCGATGTCGTCGTCGGGGAAACGCAAAAGCAGGTCGGCGATCACGATCATGCCGCTGCTCGGCACGACATAAGGGCCGGGTTCATGCGGTTTGAGAGCCTCGTCGACACTCTCGTGAACAGACTGATCGACGACGACATGGCGCTTACCGGTGGCCTGGCAGAATGCGATGAATTGATCGGTGTAATCGTCGCAGAAATCGTTAAGTTCCGGATGCGATTGCGACAGCGAAGCGCGTAGCGCTGCGAACTTGCGAGGGTCGCGTACGCTCCAGATTTCCGACGCGGCCGCGATCGGCCGGCTGCTGCGCCATTCGGCAGAACCGAGCATAGCGCGCGCTGGCCGGCCGGTATTGCAGACCGCGACAATATCAGTGCGGCTGCCGCCGGTCTGGATGGAGCGGCAATCGTTGAAGCGCACGACCAGATCGGCGTCGTCGATCTCCTTCGCCGCCTCTTGCGCGATATCACCGTTGCCGACGATCATGATCCTGCGTTGTGCACTCACTGCGCCCCCTCAGGCCCATCGGCCAGCGTCTTCAACTCTTCGGTTCTTTGCTTGGTCAATGTCGCCTTACATCCGGAAACCAGCATCGGCTCCATCGACCCGCCCCGCGCCTCGAACCCCTCCGCCTCGCATTGGCCATCGCGATAATCGACCCAGGCGCGCTCTGCCTTGATCAACGCCTCTTCGGCGCCTTTCTGGTCGACGTCGAGATCGGCATCGGTGGCAACCATTGCCGCGCGCGTCCTTTTATATTGCTCGTTCAAAGCCTTATCGGCCTCGTCGTAGTCGCGCTGCGCGCAGATGTTCATATCCATCTGCGTCTGCGCATTATTGCAATCGACCTTCGGCTGGTCGGAATCATTTTGCGCATTGGCCGAACCGCACATCAAAACCGTCGCGACAAACGCGCTGGAGGCAAGCACTTTCAACAACATGCCGTCTCTCCCTGTAGGCCTCAGAGTTTGCCCATGATCTGCTGGCGGAAGCCGTAGACTTCGCGCTTACCCGAGAGCGGGATCAGCGTCACCTGGCGCGTCTGGCCCGGCTCGAAACGCACTGCGGTCCCTGCAGGGATATCGAGGCGCATGCCCTTCGCCTTGTCGCGATCGAAAGCGAGACCGGCGTTAGTCTCGGCAAAATGATAGTGGCTGCCGACCTGCACCGGCCGGTCGCCGGTATTGGAGACATCCAGCGTTACCGTCGGCGCGCCGGCGTTCAGTTCGATGTCGCCGCTCGCCGGAAGAATTTCGCCTGGGATCATGGTCTTTTCCTCTACCGTCGTTCAGCGGATCGGCTCGTGCACGGTGACGAGCTTCGTTCCATCCGGAAACGTTGCTTCGACCTGCACGTCGTGGATCATTTCGGCAATCCCCTCCATCACCTGGTCGCGGGTGATGACATGGGCGCCGGCTTCCATCAGATCGGCAACCGGGCGGCCGTCGCGAGCACCTTCGACGACGAAATCGGTGATCAGCGCGATGGCTTCCGGATGGTTGAGCTTGACGCCGCGCTCCAGTCGCCGCCGCGCAACCATTGCCGCCATGGAAATCAACAGCTTGTCTTTTTCTCTCGGAGTGAGGTTCATCGCTTACCTATGTAATTGCTAATTGCTCGGACTATAGATTCCAGACTTTCGGCACAGGCATACCGTTGCGCAAGGCGGAAATGACCGGGATCAGAATTTTTCTGAGTGCGAAGCCGTCGGGTGCCGCCAGCCGTGCCACCAGCTTGCCGCGCCATTGGCTGACGCCGCCCCTGTGCTCCCCAATGAGGGGCCGTACCCTGCTGAGATAGGTCTCCGCCAGCGGCCCGGTATAGAGCAGAGTCGCAAAAGCAACCTGGCCGCTCAAGACAGCATGCTCAGCCGTCAATGCTTTGACATCGCCGTCGAGCCTCAATTCTTCTGCGTGGATCAACCGCCCAGCGCGGCGGATCCGCCAGCGGTCACGAAACAGCCCCTGCGCCATCGCCTCGCCCATGGCCATGCGGCCCAACAGGGCCGCCTCGACGGCTAGAAATTCGGCGGTCTCTTCAAGATCGACATCAAGCCTGCGCGACAGCGAGGCGCGATCAAACAGAATGGTCTCCTGTGGCAACCAATCGACCCGCGCGCCGGTATCGACCTTGATCGAAGTTTGGACTTCGGCGGTACCGGCGGACGCCTTGTAGATCTTCTCACAGGCCTGGGTGGTCGCGTCGATGCGCGTATCCGGCCCGGCTACGATGCTCCAATCCATCCGGTCGCCACCGGTCAGCCCGCCGGCGGTGTTGATGATGACGGCTTCCATGGAATTGTCGAACGTATCGGGTAGGCGGATCTTGGCCGCACCTTCCTGGAAAAGCTCGGCTAGGCGCGTGCGCCCGTCAACCGCTTTGGCCGCCAGATGGCCGCGCCCGCGGGCCCTCTGCGGTCTCGTGCTCGCCGCCACTAGCGCCATCCCGTCTCTCCGCTCGTCACTTCATGTCGCACAGGTCATTGAAGCCCGTCACGGAATAAAGACAAGCAATTCCTGTGCCTTATGCCTTCGTCAGGAACTAAGGCCGTTGTCGCTGGTACCCGCCACATTTTTCGTCAAATGATGAAAAGAGCGGCAATGGCTCCAGACAATCAAATGCTGACGCGTGTCCAGCACCTCCAACAACTCTCGGCCACGCTCTCCCGCATTGCTCGACGAAGGAAACTAAACCACCCGATCCGGCGGCTCGCGCCCATCGAAAAATGCAGTGATATTGTCTACCACCTTCATCCCCATTGCCGTGCGCGTCTCTTCGGTTGCACTGCCGAGATGCGGCAACAGCACGACATTCTCCATTGTCTTCAGCTTCTCCGGTACGCTCGGCTCCGCTTCGTAGACATCGAGACCGGCGCCGCGGATGGTGCCTTGCTCCAGCGCAGAAATCAGTGCCGCCTCATCGACGATATCGCCGCGGGCGGTGTTGACCAAAAAGGCGCCAGGTTTCATGGTGGCGAAGCGAGCGGCATTCATCAAATGACGGTTCTCCGCGCCGCCGGGGCAATGCAGAGAGACGAAATCGGAGACCGCGAGCACATCCTCGATCGTCGGCAATTGCACCGCGCCGTAGCGAGCCGCCTCCATCGGATCGATGGCAGAGCGATTGTGAAAGACGACATCCATGCCGAACCCGAAATGACAGCGCTGTGCAAAGGCCCTGCCGATGCGACCGAAACCGACGATGCCGACGGTTTTGCCCGTAACCTTGACACCGATCAAATGCGTCGGCCGCCAACCGCTCCATAGGCCGGCACGCAATTCCCGTTCCCCTTCCCCGCCGCGGCGCGCTACGGACAGCAGCAGCAACATGGCGATGTCAGCGGTGCAGTCGGTCAACACGCCCGGCGTATTCGTGACGACGATGTCCTTTGCCTTGGCGGAAGCGACGTCAATGTGATTGAAGCCAACGCCGAAATTGCCGAGGATTCTTGTCCTGATGGCATCGCCCTCGAAAAGCGCGGCCGGCAGCTTGTCGGAAACGGTCGGCAGCACCGCATCATGGGCTAGCAAGGCCTGACGCAACTGCCCGGTATCGAGCGCGATATCATCCGAATTGAACGTCGCGTCGAAGCGCTCGGAAAGCACGGCTTCCACCGCGGCCGGCCAGCGCCGGGTGACGAGAATACGGGGTCTGCTCATGCTGTATCGTCCTCCTGCCAAGATGGGCTTAGACTTAAAGCACGAACGCCGCGAAGGAAATGCAGTTCGTCACGGCCTAGCAGAAAGAAGCCCGGTCATTGACCGGGCTTCGCAGATCGAATGCACTGCCGGAAAACCGGCGTCGCATATTACTTTTCGATTTCGGCGTAGTTGTACTTGCCGTCGGAACCCTTGGACCACTTGTACATCACGTAGTCCGGACGAGTGATATCGCCCTTTTCGTTGAAGCCGAGTTCGCCGATGGCGGTCTTGTAGGGACCCTTTGCCTTCATCGCGTCGGCAACAGCCATCGGGTCGTTGGAGCCGGCAGCCTTTGCGGCGTCGGCGATGACCTGCATGGCGGCGTACGAATAGAGTGTGTAGCCCTCCGGCTCGTAGCCGGCTGCGCGGAACTTGGCGACCAGATCCTTGGAAGCCGGGTTCTTGCGCGGATCCGGCGAGAAGGTCATCAGCGTGCCGTCAACGGCGTCGCCCGCGATCGAAGCCAGCTCGTTCGAGACGATACCGTCACCGGACATGAAGTGAGCCTTGACGCCCTGATCGGCCATCTGACGCATGATCAGGCCGGCTTCGGTGTGCAGACCGCCGTAATAAACGAAATCGACGCCGGCGTTCTTCATCTTGGCGATAAGCGCCGAGTAGTCCTTGTCGCCGGGGGTGATGCCTTCATAGAGAACTTCCTTCACGCCATCGGCGTTGAGGTTCTTCTTGGTTTCGTCGGCCAGGCCCTGGCCATAGGGGGTCTTGTCATGAACGATGCCAACCTTGGCACCCTTGAAGTTGTCGGCGATGTACTTGCCGGCAACTGCACCCTGCTGGTCGTCACGACCGCAGGTACGGAAGGTGTTCCACAGGCCACGTTCAGTAAACACCGGGTTGGTCGAAGCCGGGGTGATCTGCAGAATGCCGTTTTCAGCATAGACTTCCGAGGCCGGGATGGAAACGCCGGAGTTGAAGTGGCCGACAACGAACTTCACGCCGTCAGCGACGAACTTGTTGGCAACCGAAACGCCCTGCTTGGCGTCGGAAACGTCGTCGCCGAGTTCGAGCTTGATCTTTTCGCCGTTGATGCCGCCGGCAGCGTTGATGTCGGCAACGGCCTGTTCAGCGCCCTTCTGGAGCTGTGCGCCAAACGCAGCATTTGCACCCGTCAGCGGGCCTGCGACGCCAATGATGATGTCAGCCTTTGCAACGCCGCTGAATGCGATCATTGCCGACAGAGCCACGGCCGACAGAAGATACTTCTTCATATTGTTACTCCCAGTTTTTTTTAGCGGGTTCCGTTTGATTTGCCTGCGCAATACCCACCAATGATCGCGCCGGTAAGCTTGTATTCCGAAGTCTAGAAGAGATGATCCCAAGAAGTAGTTCAAGCACTTTTCAGATGGGATCATGCCCGACTTTGAATGCAGACTGTGCCTAGTTTCAACGCACTGTCAATTCTTCTTCTTCCACGAAAAGGCCGAGGTCTTTTCGTAGAGCCAATAGTAGTTGTTCACCATCTGGTCCGTGCGGCGATAGCGGTATCCGGCCGTGGAGAAGATGAAGAGTAGAACCACGTCGAGGATATAGTTGTAGAGGTCGAACACCGGGCCGTTAAACAGCGCATGGTGCAGAAATTGCAGCCCGAGGCCGATCAGAAAAGTATAGATGACCGCCAGCGGATAGGAGTTCCAGTTACTCGCCACCGCGCGGCCCGCGCGCCATGCTGTCCAGAAGCCCAAGATAACGATAACCACACGAATGACCAGGCGCCCGCCGCTATCGCTTTCGAAGAAAAGTCCTTGCATATCAAATTCTCCGCAAAACGGGGCTCAATGGTGGCCGCCTTCGAGATAGGCGGAACGCACTTCCGGATTGGCAAGCAGTTCCTGACCGGAGCCGCTCATCGTCACCCGGCCGTTGACCATCACGTAGGCGCGGTCGGAGAGCTTGAGCGCGGCAAAGGCGTTCTGCTCGACCAGGAAAACCGTGAGCCCCTGGGTCTTGTTCAAAACCTTGATCGCTTCGAAAATGCCCCTGACAATCAGCGGCGCAAGGCCGAGCGAAGGTTCGTCGAGCAGGAGCAGTTTGGGACGCGCCATCAACGCACGGCCGATCGACAGCATCTGCTGTTCGCCGCCCGACAGCGTGCCGCCGCGCTGCGATTGACGCTCCTTCAAGCGTGGGAACAGGGTGAAGATCTTTTCGACGTCCTCATTGAAATGTTTGAGTTTATCGAGGCTCGCACCCATCTGCAGGTTTTCATAGACGGTCATCCGCGGGAAGATGCGCCTCCCCTCGGGTGACTGAGCAATACGCAGCCGGGCAATCTCATGCGTCGGCATGTGGGTAATATCGCGGCCATCGAAGGTCACCGATCCGTTGCGGGCCTGAGGACTGCCGCAGATGGTCATCATCAACGTCGACTTGCCGGCGCCGTTGGCGCCGATCAGGCTGACGATTTCGCCGCTGTTGACTTCGACATTGACGCCGGCGAGAGCGCGGATATTGCCGTAATAGGTTTCGACGCCCTCAACTTTCAGAAGCGGTTGCCCCGTCATCGATTTTCGCCCTCTTGGAGGTGCTCGACTTCGGCAATCACCTCTTCAACTTCTGCATCTTCGACGCCCAGATAAGCCGCGATCACTCTTGGATCGTTCTTGACCTCATCCGGCGTGCTATCGGCAATCTTCTGTCCATATTCGAGCACAACAACGTGGTCGGAAATCTCCATGACCACGGACATGTCGTGTTCGATCAGAAGGATCGACGTGTCGGCATCCTTGCGAATGCCGCGCAGGAATTCGTTGAGCACCAGCGACTCGCGCGGGTTGAGACCCGCCGCCGGCTCGTCCAGGCATAGGAGTTCCGGGCCGGTACACATGGCACGCGCAATTTCCAGGCGACGCTGCGCCCCATAAGGGAGATCGCCGGCGGGATCGTCGGCGCGATCGACGAGATTGGCCTTTTCCAGCCAGAAGCGCGCCAGCTCGATGGCGTTCTTGGCCTCAGCGCTGTATTTGCCGATGCCGAGCAGACCGAGGACGGTATAGCCGGATGCGCGCATCAGCTTGTTGTGCTGGGCCACCAGTAGATTTTCAAGCACGGTCAGGCCCGAGAACAGACGGATATTCTGGAACGTGCGCGCCACCTTGGCTTCGCGCGTAATTCGGAAATCCGGCAGCCGTTCCAGGAGGAATTGCTTGCCGCTCTTCTGGTTAAGCGTGATCATCCCCATCGTCGGCTTGTAAAAGCCGGTGATGCAATTGAAGACCGTGGTCTTGCCGGCGCCGTTCGGACCGATCAGCGCGGTGATGTCGCCACGCCTGGCCTCGAAGGAGAAGTCGTTGATCGCCATCAGGCCGCCGAATCTCATCGAGAGATGCTCGACCTTGAGCAGGATGTCGTCGGTGCTTGCGGTCACAGCGTTCATCAGCCGTGGCCCTCCTTGGTAAAGCTGCCGGACACCGCTTTTTTCTCCTTGAGGAAGGCGGTCGGCTCACGAGTTCCGACGAAACCGCGCGGTTTCACGATCATGACTACGACCATGGCGAGGCCGAAGATCAGCATGCGGTAGAGCTCCGGCGTAAAATCCGGACCAAAGATCAACTTGAGAAAACCCATGTCGCGCAGCAACTCCGTGCCGCCGACCATCGCGATCGCGGCGAAAGCGATGCCCTTCAACGAACCCATGCCGCCGAGGACGACGATGGCGAGAATGACTGCCGATTCGAGGAACACGAAGGATTCCGGTGAAACGAAGCCTTGCCGTGCGGCGAAGAACGAGCCGGCAAAGCCGCCGAACATCGCGCCGGTGGCAAACGCCGTAAGCTTCGTCGTCACCGTGTTGATGCCGAGCGACCGGCAGGCGATTTCGTCTTCACGCAGCGCTTCCCAAGCTCGGCCGATCGGCATGCGGCGCAACCGAATCGTCACATAGGCCGTCAGCATGCAGAGCGCCAGGATGACATAGAACAGGAAGATCTTGTACCAGGCCGACGAGATCGGCAGACCGAAGGTCCGGATGATATTGTGCGGATCCTTGAGATCGAACGTATAGAGACCGAACAACGACGCCTTGGTGATGTTGGAAATGCCGAAGCTGCCCTTGGTCACATCCGTCCAGTTGGTGATCACGATGCGGATGATTTCACCGAAAGCGAGCGTCACGATCGCCAGATAGTCGCCGCGCAGGCGCAATACTGGGAAACCTAGGATCATGCCCCACAATCCGGCGAAGATGCCGGACAACGGCAACAGTATCCAGAAGGACAGGCCGAAATGCGTCGACAACAACGCGTAGGAATACGCTCCTACCGCGTAGAAGGCGACGTAGCCCAGGTCGAGCAGACCGGCGAGACCAACAACAATGTTCAGGCCCCAGGCAAGCATTACATAGATCAGAATCTGGATGCCGAAATTGTCGACATAGGTCAGCGAGCCCTGCGTACCAAAAAGCGCCAGCGCCAGTAGCGGATAGACAAGCAGGAACGCCAAAGCGATCTTGTTGAAGTTCTTCGATACGAAGCCTTGCTCGGCTTCGACCGGAGGAGCCTTTGCTTTGGCGGCTTTCCTGGCGGCAAGCGCCGGCTGAAGGAAGACGGTGATGGCGAACCGTCCCACCGCGGCGATGGCAACGATGGACGCCAGCAATCCCCAGCGCTGAACGATGATCAGCTTGTTGTCGATGTTCTGATCGGTCTTGAGGCCGATATAGAGAACGAACATGCCGAATGCGATGACCGCCGTCCAAAGAGCGTCGGTAATTCCTTTCTGGACAAGGCCGGGCGCGGTCTTGCCTGGAACGAAGTTTGAGCTTGCCATGGCGTTACACCTTCTCGACTTCCGGCCGTCCGAGAATACCAGTCGGCTTGAAGATCAACACGTAGGCCAGGATGCCATAGGTCGCGACATCCTTGTACGCGATAGCGAAATTGCCCGACCAGAACGACTCGATGAAGCCGATCATCAGGCCACCGAGGACGGCACCCGGCAGCGAGCCGATGCCGCCGAGAACGGCGGCAGTGAACGCCTTGACGCCAGGAACGAAGCCATCGGTGAAGTTGGCGACGCCATAATACATCAGGTACATCGTGCCGGCCACGGCGGCGAGCGCCGCGCCCATGATGAAGGTGACGGAAATGGTGCGGTCGACATTGATGCCGAGCAGCGCGGCCATCTTGCGATCCTGCTCCGTGGCGCGCTGGGCGCGACCAAGTGCTGTCTTATTGACCACATACCAGAAAGCGGCAAGCAGAATGACCGTAACGATGAAGATGATGATCTGCTTCAGCGATAGCGATACGCCGCCTATATTATAGACGTCGCCCACCAAAGTCGGGATCGGCTTGTTGCGCGGACCCTGTGCGACCTGGATGAAGTTCGACAGCACGATCGACATGCCGATTGCGGTGATCAGCGGCGCCAGTCGAAACGAACCACGCAGCGGCCGGTAAGCAACGCGCTCGATCACCCAATTCCACAGGCTCGTCATCAGCATGGCAACGATGAGCATGACCAGCAGCATGATCGCCACCGGCAGGCCGGCGAAGAGCGATACAAGAACCAGGTAAGTGATGAGAGCGGCGAAGCCGCCGAGCATGAAAACGTCGCCATGGGCAAAATTGATCATGCCGATGATGCCGTAAACCATGGTGTAACCAATGGCGATCAGGCCGTAAATAGACCCGAGAGTCAGCCCATTAAGGAGCTGCTGGATAAAATAATCCATATGTCATTTCCCCTGGATGCAGAGTCTATCGACTGCATCTCTTATTGATTAGGGTTTCCTTCGAGAGGACCCGTGGGCTCGATTCCATACTGTTTTCGAAGCAAATGTGAAGCTAAAAAGGCGGGGAATTGACAAATTCTTTTCAAATAGGCGCGCGATGACGCAAATCGGACCAGAAAAGACAGAAAAATGGCACCACTTGGCTCAAAAATAGCCAAGATGGCCCGAACGGATATTCCAGGCTGAAGACATTTTGTCAGAAACGGGCTCCCGCGGAGCCCGTTCTTCGCCGTCTAAGCGCGATCATCAGGAGCGCATGCGCGTACCCTCGACATCGAACAACGGCTGCGCCTGCAGCGACGCCGCCAATATTTCGCCGAGCAGTTCGATCGACCACCCCTGCTCTTCGTCGGCAATCTCTTTCGGCACGTAACCAACGGCGACCGAGGCCCCGGAGGCATGCGCATAGCCGCCCGAAGTCACCCAGCCGCAGACAGCGCCGTTGTGATAGATCGGCTCATCGCCGATAACATCGGCGTCCTTGGCCGCGAGAATAAAGGTGCGCAGCCGCAAGGCACCGCCCTCTGCCTTCTCCTTGGCCGCCTGAGACTTGCCGATGAAATCGGCCTCCTTGGACAGCGCGACGAACCGGCCGAGCCCGGCCTCGAACGGCCCATAAAGCGGCCGATATTCGCGCGCCCAGCTACCGTAGGATTTGTCGAGGCGGAGCGCGTTCAATGCCCTGAGACCAAACAGCCTGACACCGAATTCGGCGCCCGCTTCCATCAAAAGATCGAAGAGGTAACGTTGATGCTCAGGTTTCATCCAGATCTCGTAACCGAGATCACCTGTATAGGAGACACGGCCGACGATGGCGGGCGCCATGCCGAGATCCATGCGACGGATGGACATGAAGGGGAAAGCGGCTGTGGAGACATCCTGATGCGTCAGCTTTTCTAAGAGTTTGCGCGCATTCGGTCCGGCAATGGACAAGCCAAGCAACGACAAACCGAGCGCCTTCAACTCGACCGAATCGTCCTTTGGCAATTGGCTCTCGAACCAGCGCATATGATAGGCCTCGGCAATGCCAGAGCCGATGACGAGGAAATCCCCCTCCCCTAATTTGGCGAGTGTGAAATCGCCGATCAGCTTGCCATCATGCTTCAGCATTGGCGCCAGCGTCATGCGGCCGACGGCCGGAATACGGCAGGCGAGCAGCCGGTCGAGAAAAGCTTCCGCACCCGGCCCCTTGACCGAATATTTGGCAAAGCCGGAGGTTTCCATCAGGCCGACGCTGTCACGCACAGCCTTCGCCTCGGCGCCGACCACATCGAAATCATTGGAGCGCCGCCAGGAGAACTCATCCACTTCGCCCGCCGGCGCGAACCACAGTGCCTGCTCCAGTCCATACGACGCGCCGAATATGCCACCCGCGGCCTTGAGCTTGTCGTAGACCGGCGTCGTCAGCAGCGGCCGTGCCGCCGGCAATTCCTCGTTGGGATAGCGGATGGAGAAGCGCCGCGCATAGTTTTCGCGCACCTTGGCGTTGGTGTAGGCAAGCGTCGCATAGTCGCCATAGCGCGAGACGTCCATGGCGAAGACGTCGAAGCCGGGGTCGCCGTGGATCATCCAGTTGGCGAGCGCCAGCCCCACGCCGCCGCCCTGACTGAAGCCGGCCATGACGGCGCAGGCCGACCAGTAGTTGGTCAGCCCCCGCACGGGCCCGACCAGCGGATTGCCGTCTGGCGAGAAGGTGAAAGGGCCGTTGATGATCTTCTTGATGCCGGCCTTGTTGAAGGCTGGGAAATGTCGGAAACCGACTTCCAGCTCCGGCGTTATGCGCTCGATGTCCTCGGCCAGCAGCTCATGGCCGAAATCCCAGGGCGTCGTCACCGGCGACCAGGGACGGCAGGCCTTTTCGTACGTGCCCATCAGCATGCCCTGCCGTTCCTGGCGCAGATAGATCTCACCGTCGAAATCGACGCAGTGCATCAGCTCCTTGCCGGTCGTTCTGTTGAAGTCAGCGACTTCCGGCATGTCCTCGGTGATCAGATACATGTGCTCCATGGCGAGCACTGGCAGCTCCAGCCCAACCATGCGGCCGACTTCGCGTGCCCAAAGGCCGGCGGCGTTGACGACATGCTCGGCGATGATCTCGCCCTGATTGGTAATGACGCGCCAGGAACCGTCCTCGCGCTGCACCAGCTCTTCGACCTTGGTGTGCAGATAGATCTCGGCGCCGTTCTTCTTGGCCGAACGGGCATAGGCGTGCGTGGTGCCGTAAGGGTCGAGATGACCTTCGACGGGATCGTAGAGCGCGCCGACGAACTGGTCTGGATCGAGAAGCGGCATCATCTCATGCGCTTCCTTCGGCGTCAGCAATGTCGCCTCCAGACCATTGTAGCGGCCCTTGGCGAGGATTGATTTCAGCCAGTCGAAACGCTGCGGCGTTGCTGCCAGCATCAGGCCGGACGTCATGTGCAGCCCGATATCCTGGCCGGAATAATCCTGGATCTCCTTATAGAGCTCGACGGTGTATTTCTGCAGCTTGGCGACATTGGGATCGCCGTTGATCGTGTGCATGCCACCGGCGGCGTGCCAGGTCGACCCAGAAGTCAATTCGGAACGTTCGAGCAGCACGACATCCGTCCAGCCGAATTTCGTCAGATGATAGAGCACCGAACATCCGACGACCCCTCCGCCGATGACAACCACCTTGGCATGGCTTTTCATGTAAATATCCCCTGTGTTCGGCGCGAAGTCTGGGGAGTTTTCCCGCGTAACCGGCCGTATTTGCGGGGCAGCCTAGAGACTATCCTGAAGGCCAAATAGCCCGAACTGCGAAACCAATCTGCCTGTTTGCGCCATCGCAACTGTTCGGATCGCGCCATTCTGTTCTCGGCGCATAAGCGCGTCGCAAAACCGCCGGGCCCTTTCCGATCTATGGGTTCAATCGGCAAACCCGGCCGTCAATGCGAATTCCCGACCCATCTCCATCAGCTCCTCGAACACGCTGCCAGCGTAGGAGCGCGGGACGATGATCTCGAAATGGTCCGGACCGGTACGGGCCAGATTGGCGCTGACATGACAGCACAGCATATTGGCCGAGTGCCGCTCGGCAAAGACTTGCGGATGCAGGTCCACTGCCACGCATTTTGCCAGGATGCGGCGGACGCTCGGGCCTGAGAGGCGCAATATGACCCGCCCATCGCTCTGTTCGAAGAAGGAAACGCGCCCCACATCGAGAATGGCAAGATCGCGCGCCAGGCTTTCGGCGCTCAAAACCTCCGATACCGCCAGCCACTCGTCCGGCCCGACTTGGCGCACCGAAACATCCGGCATCGCTTTCAGCGCCGCTAAAGTCCAGTCTTGCTGTCCGGAATGAGCAAGCACGCTGAAGATGACGGGGCGGCGGACCACGGCGAGATGATTCGGATTTGGCTCACCTTCGAAGCCGGAAATGTGATCTGCCAGCACATGCCGGTTTTGATATGCGACGCTCATCGACTTCTCATCCCAAAAGCTTTTTGTTAGCCGGATCGACGAAGACCGGATTGCAGACCTCAGCGACCACCTCTTCCCCACGCAGCCCATCCCAGACGACCAGATATTCACCGATCCGCTCTCGACCCGATTTGAGGAAAGCCAATGCGATGAAATGGCCGAGAACCGGGGAGAAGCAGGCGGAAGAAACATGGCCCTGGTCATTGAGCGTCGAAGGCTTGGCGCCTTCCTTCAAAAGATGAGCACCCGCGCGAATTTCCTTAGTGGGATCGACCGGCTTCAGCCCGACGAGCTGCATGCGATCGGCCGCCGTGAGGCCGAAGCGGGTCGAGAGCCGCTTGCCGATGAAATCGGGCTTCTGCGTCGCGATCATCCGGCCGAGGCCGACATCGTCCGGCGTGGTGCGGCCATCCAGTTCGCTATGGGTGACATGCCCCTTCTCGATGCGGAGCACATTCAGCGCCTCGACCCCGTAAGCACAGATACCATGTGCCTTGCCCGCCGCCATGATCGCATCGCCGACCGCCTCACCATAGCCGGCGGGGACGGCCAACTCATAGGCCAGCTCGCCGGAAAAGGAGATGCGGAAAAGCCGCGCCATCAGTCCACCCTTCAACCTCACCTCTGCGGCAGCAAGGAACGGGAAGAATTCGTCGGAGATATCATCCTGGACAATCTGCTCCAGAACCAGCCGCGCCTTCGGCCCTGCAACTGCCATCTGCGCCCATTGATCGGAGGAGGAGGCAAACCGCACGTCGAGCTGCGGCCAGAGGGTTTGGGCACAGAATTCCATATGGGTCATGACGTCGCCTGCCATAGCGGTCGTCGTGGTCAGGAAGAAATGGTTGGGCGAAAGCCGGCTGGTCGTGCCGTCGTCGAACACCATGCCGTCCTCGCGCAACATCAACCCGTAACGTGCCTTGCCGACCGGCAATTTCAGGAAAGCATTGGAATAGAGCCGGTTGAGGAACTCCGCCGCATCCTTGCCGAACACTTCGATCTTGCCGAGCGTCGAGACATCGCAAAGCCCGACATTGTTGCGGACATTCAGGACTTCGCGATCGACACTGTCGCGCCAGGTCTTCTCGCTCGGGCGCGCAAACCAGGCCGAGCGATACCAAAGGCCGGCTTCGACAAAAGTCGCGCCATTTTTCTTCGCCCACCCATGCAACGGCGATTCCCGCACCGGCTGCGCATGCCTGTCGCGCGCCGTACCCGCCAGGGCGCCGAACGAGACTGGCGTATAGAAAGGCCGAAACGTCGTCGTGCCGACAGCGGCGGGACTGACACCACGCATGCCGGCGATGATACCTGCGGCATTGACGTTGCCGAGTTTGCCCTGATCCGTCGCCATACCGCTCGTCGTATAGCGCTTGGCGTGTTCCGCATGCCCAAAGCCTTCGCGCAATGCCAGACCCAAATCCTTGGCATGAACATCGTTCTGGAAGTCGACGAAGGCTTTATCCTTGGCGCCCGGCACGTGCCAGATGGCCGCGAAGGTCGGATCGTAGTCGCCTTCGACCTCCGGCATCTCGGCGTCATGCGCCGTGTGCCCGAGGCTTTCGACGACCAGTCGCGCTTTTCTCGCTCCGTCGGCAAGACAGCCCGAAACGCTGTCGATTCCGCCGGCCGCGCCGGCGATCTCCAGTTCGCCGCCGACGGTCGGCGCCGTGAAGGCCTGCTTCTCTTCTGACCAAACCGGCTTGGCGCCGCGCTGACAGGCAAGATGGATAATCGGTGACCAGCCGCCCGACATGGCAAGCGCATCGCAGTCGACGAGCTCGTCCAGGCCGCCGCGATCGGCAATCACGCCGCGGATACGATGCCGGCCCTTCGTGGCCTGTATCGTGCCAGCACGAATGACGCGAACGCCCTTTGGCGCCGCGTCGGAGGAAGCGTCGCGCGTATCGACGATGGCCGATATTTCGACGCCTTCCGCTGCCAGATCCAATGCCGTGCGATAACCCGACCCGCCGTTGGTGAACACCGCCACCCTCTGTCCAACCACCACGCCATAGCGATTGAGATAGCTGCGCATGGCGGCGGCCATCATCACGCCAGGCTTGTCATTGCCACCGAAAACCAGGGGCCGCTCTTCCGCGCCGGTGGCCAGGATCGCGCGCTTGGCGGCGATACGCCACACACGCTCGACCGGCCGATCGGGCGATGGCATTGCCACATGCTTCTGCACCTTTTCGACCGCGCCGAAAACATTGTCGTCATACCAGCCGAACACCGTGGTGCGCGGCATCAACGTGACATTCCCGAAGCTCTGGAGCTCATCGAGGGCTGCACGCACAAAGGCCTCTGCGGAGACGCCGCCGATCGACAATCGCTCCGACAGCAGCGATCCGCCCAGGCGAAATCCTTCGTCAGCAAGGATGACCCGCAGTCCGGCGCGCGCTGCGGTCAGCGCCGCCATCAGCCCGGCTGGGCCGGACCCGACCACCAGCAGATCGCAATGTGCCCAGGCTTTCTCATAGCGATCGGGATCGGCCTGCATAGCCGCTTTGCCGAGACCGGCAGCACGGCGGATCAACGGCTCATAGACCTTCTCCCAGAAAGCTGCCGGCCACATGAAGGTCTTGTAGTAGAAGCCCGCACCGAAGAAGGGCGAGAACAGACCGTTGATCGAGGCGAAGTCATACCTTAGCGACGGCCAACGGTTTTGGCTGACGGCGCTCATGCCCTGATAGAGCTCGGCGACAGTAGCGCGAGTGTTCGCCTCAGTCCGTCCGTCTTTGCCGATCGTCACGAGCGCATTCGGTTCGGCTGAGCCCGCCGTCAGAATGCCGCGCGGACGGTGATACTTGAAGCTGCGGCCGACGAGCAATTGGTCGTTGGCAAGAAGGGCGGCGGCGAGCGTATCGCCCTCCATCCCTTTCATATCCTTGCCGTCGAACTTGAACGACAGCGGTCGGCTGCGATTGACGAGCCCGCCGGAGGAAAGACGATAGGCTGTCATTGCGCCGTCTCCCGCGCCTTGCCGGCGGCATCGGTGACGGAGAAGACCTCGTGCGTGATGTTGCTGCGGTCGATGACCAGCCAGCGGCGGCAACCGGCCGCGTGATGCCAATATTCTAGAATGCGCCCGCGCTCATTGTCGCGGACATAGACATAGCGATGCCAGTCTTCATCCGGGGCGGATGGCGCGGGGCGGACGACGGATGCGCAGCCGCGAATAGTGAACTCTTCTTTCGGGCGCGCGCCGCAATGCGGGCAGGTGATCAAGCTTGCCATTGGTTTCGTGCCCTCAATGCAGATTCGGCTGCGGACCCTTGCCGCCTTCGTCGATCGCAAAACCGCGTGCAAAACGGTCCAGACGCATGAAGCGGCTGACATCGTGGCTCTCGCCCTTGGCGACCAGGTGCGCGAAGCAGAAGCCGGAGGCTGGGGTCGCTTTGAAGCCACCATAGTTCCAGCCGCAGTTTAGATAAAGATTGTCGATCGGCGTACGGTCGATGATCGGCGAGCCATCCATGCTCATGTCCATCACGCCGCCCCAGCTCCGCAGCACGCGGACTCGCGACAGGCCGGGAATCAGCGAGACCCCCTCCTCCATCGTATGCTCGACGGTGGCGAGATTGCCGCGTTGGGCGTAGGAGCTGTAATAATCGATATCGGCGCCGAAGACCAAACCGCCCTTGTCCGACTGCGATATATAGAAGTGGCCGGCGCCGTAGGTGATGACATGATCGATCACCGGCTTCAGCCCTTCGGAGACGAACGCCTGCAGCACGTGGGTTTCGATCGGCAGTTCCAGATCCGCCATGCGACCGAGGATCGAGGTGTGGCCGGCCGCCGCCAGCGCCAGCTTGTTGCAGCCGATGAAGCCTCGCGTGGTCTCGACACCGGTTACTGCACCACCTTCCCGACGGATGCCGATCACCTCGCATTGCTGGATGAGATCGACACCGCGACTGTCGGCGCCGCGCGCATAACCCCAAGCGACAGCATCATGCCGCGCCGTGCCGCCACGCGCCTGCAGCAGCCCACCGAGGATCGGAAAGCGCGCATGATCGAAATTCAGATAGGGCATCATCTTGCGGACCTGATCGCTGTTCAAGAGTTCCGCGTCCACGCCGTGCATGCGCATGGCGTTGCCGCGCCGGGCGTATTCGTCGCGCTGTCCGTCGGAATGGAAGAGATTGATGATACCGCGTTGGGAGACCATGGCGTTGTAGTTGAAGTCCTGCTCCAGCCCTTCCCAAAGCTTCATCGAGAATTCGTAGAATGGCTCGTTACCGGGCAGGAGATAGTTGGAGCGGATGATAGTCGTATTGCGGCCGACGTTGCCCGAGCCCAGATAGCTCTTTTCCAACACGGCAACATTGGTGATGCCGAACTCCTTGGCGAGATAATAGGCGGTCGCCAGCCCATGCCCGCCGCCGCCGACGATGATTACATCATAATGCGGTTTCGGTTCCGGCGTTCGCCAGACAGGCTGCCAATGACGGTTTCCTGAAAGCGCCTGCTTCAGAACCTGATATGCCGAATAACGCATGTATGAATCCTGGTCTCTACGCGGCCACACA
This sequence comes from Martinezella calliandrae, assembly GCF_030272695.1. Lineage (GTDB taxonomy): Bacteria > Pseudomonadota > Alphaproteobacteria > Rhizobiales > Rhizobiaceae > Rhizobium > Rhizobium calliandrae. The sequence goes on along the minus strand of NZ_JARFYN010000006.1, from coordinate 130,415 downwards.
TTCGCATATGCAACAAAAACGACAAGTCTGGAAAGGACGGAAAACCTTCGCAAACAGAACATGTTCTTTCCCGAATGCGCAGCAATGGCGGAGCACTGTATCCCAAAGGACACGCGGCGGCCGCGGATTTTGCCGACATCGGCGCATAGAGGTAAAGCCGTGTTGCTAAGTCACGATGCAAGCGCTAGCCGCTAAAAACGTGATCGGCGGGAGGTCTAAACTTAATAGTGGAGACTTCTAAACTACTATATCGTCAATATCGATAGGCTGACGAGCTGCGGAAAGACGAACAGGCGAATGCTCGCGACATTTGAAAAAGCGGCCCTTGAGGCGGGTAAGGCCATATTGGAGGTCTACCGTGCCGGCTACACCGTCGCTTTGAAGCAGGACATGAGCCCGGTCACCATCGCCGACGAGCGCGCCGAGCGCATTATTCTCGAACATCTTGCGCGCGACTTTCCGGACATTCCCGCAGTCGCCGAGGAATCTGTGGCCGCCGGCAAGGTTCCCGACATTGGCGGCGGCCGCTTCTTTCTTGTCGATCCGCTCGACGGCACACGCGAATTCATAGAACATCGCGATGAGTTCACCGTTAACATCGCCTATATTCAGAACGGCGTTCCTGTCATCGGGATCGTATACGCGCCCGCTCTCGGCATCGCCTTTACCGGCGAATCCGGCAAGGCGCGGAAGCTCGTCATCACTGAGCAATTCACCATTGCCGACCGCTCTGCCATCGCAGTGCGCGCGCGGCCTGAGAATTTGCTGGCGCTTGCGAGCCGCTGCCACGGCAGCCCAAAGACGGATAGCTTCCTGGCGGAAAATGCCGTCTCCGCTTGTACCTCGATCGGCTCTTCGCTGAAATTCTGTCTTCTTGCCGAAGGCAAGGCTGACGTCTATCCGCGCTTTTCCCGCACCATGGAGTGGGATACGGCGGCCGGCGACGCCGTACTACGCGCCGCAGGTGGCTCGACCCTCACTGTCGACGGCCGTCCGCTCTTCTACGGCAAGACCGGACGGAGCGACGATTGCGATTTTGCCAATCCCAATTTCATCTGCTGGGGCGGCAAGAAAAACCTGGTCGGCGCCTGATCAGCGGTCCAGAAGCGTAAGTTATCACTGACAAAAATCGCACGACGACGGCTTTTCCGCTGCAATAACAGCGGGTTGCATGGGCGGTGGCGATGCCGTGAAATGGGCAAATCACCCGTATCGGCGTTCCTTAAAATTCTTAGCAAAGTGTTACTAAGCGCTTAGGCAATTTTTAAATGTGGCAAGATAGAGTGACTCTCGTGGTCTTGAGTATGTGTAGAGAGTCCAATGACCGAAATGATACGTCCCCGAGTAAAGTATGTCATCGGCCCCGATGGCAGCCCGCTTACGATTGCCGACCTGCCGCCGCCGAATACACGCCGCTGGGTTATCCGTCGTAAGGCCGAGGTTGTCGCCGCTGTGCGTGGTGGTCTGCTGAGCTTGGAAGAAGCCTGCGAGCGCTATACGCTCACCGTTGAAGAATTTCTCTCCTGGCAGTCGTCCATCAATACCCATGGCCTTGCCGGCCTCCGGACGACCCGCATTCAGCAGTATCGTCACTGACGACTGCACACAGACGCGACATTCGTTCATCTTCAGTTCGGGCCTTTTTCGTTCCTCAGCAGGATATGAAGAAGGCCCGAAACCATGGTGGAACCTGCATAGAACCACAGGCCCGGTTGCGTAAACGCAGTGGCGAGCCCGCTGGTCTTGGCGGCGGCGATGACAATTGCTACCAGCAGCACATCCGCCATCGACCAACGCGCCAAATGCGGCACGACATGGTCGAAAAAGAACCCGCCTTCGCTCTTTCGTCGCGTTCCCATCGCTTCAACCGCCAGGCTCACGGTCTTCAGGATCGGCAGGGCCACCGAGACCAACGCGACGATCGCGGCAAGAAGATAGTTTTCCGTCTGCCAGAGAGAACCGATGATCCCGAGCAGGGACGGCGTATCGCTGAAGAAATAAAACTTTTCGAGGCGGACCAGCGGCAATACGAGGCCGAAAGCCAGCAGAAACGGGACGGTGACCAGAAGCACGGCTTGCAAATTGCGCATTGGTGCCTGAAACCTCCCAACTGGTTGCTTCGCTGCTATCACAGCCGGATAGCGCATATGACCGGAAATCCAAATCGATTTTCGAACAGTGAGGCCGCCCCACGCGCACGCTGCTTGCCACCGGTATCAGGTTTGTTAGCATCGACCTAAGACAAACCGTTATTCGTCGTCGAACCGAAAACATCGAAAATCAAAAGGAAAATCATGGATATCCGCAACGAAGACAATGCATCCGGGGGCCGTTACGTCGCGACCGTCGAAGGCCACGAGGCGGAAATGACCTTTTCGCGCGCCTCCGCCACGCTTATCATCATCGACCATACCGGCGTTCCGGAAGCCCTCCGCGGCAAGGGAGTGGGCCAGGCCCTTGCCCTTCACGCCGTCGAGGAAGCTCGCCGTGGCGGCTGGAAGATCATCCCGCTCTGCCCGTTTTTCAAGTCGCAAGCACTGCGTCACGAGGAATGGCGCGACGTGGTGAACATGTAGGCACGCAGCCAGAAATGATCGGCATCCCCATCTGAAAACGCCAAAAGCCGTGCATGGCCGGCCACCCACCATGGCCAGTCATGCACGGCTTTCGAGCCGTTTCCGCCGCTTCTTGCATAATCCCAAAAATCGTCCGGTGTCGGAACGGGACTATGCGACCTCAAGCAAGGGCGGCGGAATGGTCAATTCAGGCGCGTGCCCTCACCGGGCCCGAACCATCGCGCTCTTCGAGCGCTGCCGCTTTGGCGTATTCGGCTTGCATTTCTTCCAGCGATGTTTCCAGCGCGTCTTCCTGCACTTGCAGTTCCCGGATCGACACTTGTAGGTTGTCCGCACGCTGACGTGCGGCCTTGGCAAAGGTCGGATAGGCGAAGTGGTTTGGATCGGAAATGCCGGACTTTTTCTCTTCCAGCACGATCTGGTTCTCCAGATCCTTTGTCATGCGGTCGAATTCCGCCATCATCATCTGCAGTTGCTGCAGTTGACGACGCTTTTCGTTCACCTGAAACTCCTTCAGGCGCGTTAGGCTCTCACGTGACTTCATACGCATTACTCCCGTGATGCGAGACCCCGGCTCTCTATTTGTTGACCCGCCGCACCGCTTTGAAACGGCTTGGTTAAAAAAATTTCCAGCGATCTTAATAAAAACCTACCGCTGGTAACCTTTCGTTTACGGGCATCGTTAATGATAGGGACGATCATTTAAGGGTCAGTAAATGTCACAGTCGGAATTCGAAATGTCGGCATTGGTGAGTCGAATGAATCACTTGGCGTGTCTTCTTAATGCAACACTTTAGGAATGATATTTGCCGATTGTCTTTGGAAAACAGTGCAATGGAAAAATTATTTAATAAATTCGATACGTCTTGCCAGAGTGAATCAGAATTTGTTAACCATTCCGTGGCAGCTTCCAAATCAGGCAGTGATTTGATCGGTATCGCGTAAGGGGGCTGACGACCTTTCGGCGGCGGTAAAGGGGATAATTATGCGGGTTTTACTTATTGAAGACGATAGCGCGACAGCGCAGAGCATCGAACTGATGCTCAAATCCGAAAGTTTCAACGTTTATACCACCGATCTCGGTGAAGAAGGCGTCGATCTCGGAAAGCTCTACGACTACGATATCATTTTGCTCGATCTTAACCTTCCCGACATGTCTGGCTACGAAGTGCTTCGCACGCTGCGCCTCTCGAAGGTCAAGACGCCGATCCTCATCCTCTCCGGGATGGCCGGTATCGAAGACAAGGTTCGCGGTCTCGGCTTCGGCGCCGACGACTATATGACCAAGCCGTTCCACAAGGATGAACTGGTCGCCCGTATTCACGCCATCGTCCGCCGCTCGAAGGGACACGCACAGTCCGTGATCCTGACCGGCGAACTGATCGTCAATCTCGATGCCAAGACCGTCGAAGTTGGTGGCCAGCGCGTGCATCTGACCGGCAAGGAATATCAGATGCTGGAGCTGCTTTCGCTCCGCAAGGGCACCACGCTCACCAAGGAAATGTTCCTCAATCACCTATATGGCGGCATGGACGAGCCGGAATTGAAGATTATCGACGTCTTCATCTGCAAACTGCGCAAGAAACTCGCCAATGCTGCCGGCGGCGCCAACTATATCGAAACCGTTTGGGGCCGTGGTTATGTGCTGCGCGAGCCTGATAGCAACGATTTCGCCGAAAGCGCCTGAACCGCCCTTCCCTTATCGCCAACCCGCGAAAATCCCGCCCTTTCAGGCGGGATTTTTGTTGTGTTTTTCAAACATCCAAAAATAAGGCCGCCAGACGCGGCGGCCGCGATGCGTTCGGCAGTCTGCGGATGTGGTCAGGCGGCGACAGCGCGATTGCCGAAGACGGCGGTTAAGATCTTGCGGTCGAAGGGCTTCAGCAGGAAATCAGTCGCACCGGCCCGTTTGCCGGCCATTAGCTTGCGCAGGTCCGCCTCGACGACACAATAGTAGATTTTTACGTCCTTGCCGTTCGGCATGGCGCGGATGCTGGCGATCAGATCGAGGGCGCCTTCCATGCCGGCGTCGACGATCAGATAATCCGGGAGTTCGGCCTGGCAGCGCGTAAACGCCTCGCGGGCATCGCCGGCTTCGCTGACAAGAAAATCGAGCTCGGACAGAATTCGTTTGCCGACCTTGCGTACGACATCCGACGTATCCGTAATCATGAACCGCTGCATTGTCAGCTCCTTCGCGCCCGGTTGCCATCGATCGGGCACCACCTCAAATTGGGACGATAGGCGCACGAGGCTAAGGATTCGTTACCAATGTATTCTTAATTGCGCAGACAACCGAAAGACTGCGAGAGAGCGGCTATACACGTAAAGATTATCCCGCAGCGGGACATCTGGCTGCGGGATCATCGTCATAACTCGCGCGGGCAACGCTTATTGGCTGCGCATGGCCGCGATAAAAGTCAGCTCTTCCGGCGTGGCGTTGTAGGAAAGTTCCATGCCGCTCTCGTCGGCCAGAAGCACGGTGTAGTAGGGCTGGATAGAGTGAGCATCGACTGCCTCTTCTAGCGTACTCGAGCAGATCTCCGCGAATTTCGGCGGCACGCGCATCAGCCGGCCCTTCGCCGTGATCGTGAACTTCGCGTCGAGATCGGGATTTTCCAGCGTCACCTCGATATTGCCGCCGCGTGGAATCGAGCCATAGGCGACGAGGAAGAGATTGAGCAGCAATTTCACACGGTTTTTCGCGATGATGGCGCGCGGGCCGATCCAACTGACTTCTGTCTTCTTTTCGGCGGCGGCGAAATCCTTGGCGGCGCGTTCAGCCTCGCCCGTATCGATCGAGGCACCCACCGATCCGGATGCGCCGAAGGCAAGGCGTGCGAATTTGAGACGCACGGAGGCATTGAGGGCACTGGTGCGGATCAGATCCATCGCATCTGCATCGGCGCCACCCTCGTCGAGCAGCTCGAGACCGTTATTGATCGCACCGACCGGCGAAATCACATCATGGCACACGCGACTGCATAGCAGCGCGGCCAGATCAGGTCCGGTCAATGTGAGGTTCGGATTCTTCGACATTCATTGTCTCCTGAATGCTGACAAAGGCGGAACGCAGTATGATTCTACGTTGCCACGGCAAGATTGCCCGAGGATTGCCGCAGGCGGCGTACCGCACGCCATAAAGACACCATATTTGGTAAACCGATTGTTAAGATGATCGACGCAAAATGCATTCATCACCACCAGACCCTTTCGTACGCGATTCGCCGTGCGGCACATGGACGGAGCGGTCTGGACTGAGGAGCGAGGTGTACTCAGCGCGTTCATCAGAATGCGCGGCGCATCCGCTCCATTGCCCCGACCATGATGAACGGATGACTGTCATGCGCTATCAACTCCTGAAGAGAATGCCAAGCCTCGGCACGAGAACGGTCGGCCTCGGGCTGATCTTAGCCCTGGTTGCATTGGTAAGCTTCGCATTGCCGGTTCGTCAGGCAGCCGCCGCAGCCAACAACGAATATTCGATGCAGGAAATCGTCGATGCCGGCCACTCCTTCTTCGGCTCGACGAGCGGCGGCCTCGCCAAGGTGGTCGAGCGGGCCTTCCAGCAATATGGCCTGCCGAATGGCTATATCCTCGGCCAGGAAGGTTCTGGCGCCTTCATCGCCGGACTGACCTATGGCGAAGGCCAGCTCAACACTAAGAATGCCGGCGAGCACCCGCTTTATTGGCAGGGTCCCTCGCTTGGCCTCGATTACGGCGGTCAGGGCACCCGCGTCATGATGCTGGTCTACGACCTGCCAAGCGTCGACAGCGTCTACACCCGCTTTGGCGGTGTCAGCGGCCAGGCCTTCGTCGTCGCCGGCGTCGGCATGACCGTGCTGAAGAACAACGACATCGTGCTGGTGCCGATCCGCACCGGCCTCGGCGCTCGTCTCGGCGTCAACCTCGGCTACCTCAAGGTTACGCCGAACCCGACATGGAATCCTTTCTGATCCCGCGACGACATTCCCGCTTATCGTGTTGCCTGGCCCGCGCAGATCGCGGGCCTTTTCTTGTGATAGAACTCCGGCCCGCCGATAAACCATATCGGATTTAAATGCTTGCCCGCGCGCCTGCCCCATGCTTAATCATTTGCTTAACCACTTTATTGAGATCGAAAACAACTCCTAGATGCTGGCTGCGCCGTGATTGAATTCGCTCTGTTGTTTGGATTGGGCTTTCTGACCGCCGCCTTTCTGGTCTTCCTCGTCGCGCCTGCAATTCACCGCCGTATAGTCTGGTTTACGGAAAAACGACTGAAGGCGACCATGCCGCTCAGCCCGCAAGAGGTGCGGGCGCAGAAGGACATGGCGCGCGCCCTCTTTGCTGCCGAAAACGCCAAAACCGAACAGGCGCTGACACAGGAACGCGACAAGAGCGTCGCCCTACAGATTCACAACGGCAAGCTTCAGCAGGAAGCTGGTCGTTTCGCCTCTGAAAACAGCGAATTGCGGACGCGGATCGACGACATGGAGGTCGAAGCCGGTGAGCTGCGCTCGCGCCTGCGCCGTGAGGAGAGCTATATCAGCCAGCTCAAATCCGGCATCCATGCTGCCGAACAGGTCAGTGCCGAGAAGGATGCCGACATCGACACTTTGCGCAAGCGCATGACCAAGATGGCTTCCGACGCAGACAACATGAAGATCGATCTTGCGACCCGAGAGACCGAAATCGAAAGCCTGAAGCTCCGCATCAGCACGTTGCGAGATGAGCGCGACACGCTGCGCCAGGACCTGAACCTTGCAAGCCTGCGTGCAAAGGATGCAGAATTGCGGCTAGGCCAGGAAAGCGACAAGGCTCAGCGGCTTGAGGAGCGGCTGGATCGCGAGATTGCCGACAAGGCCGACAAGGAAACTGCGATCGAACGCCACGTTCAGGATGTGGCGCGCCTGAAGGAGAAGCTGGAAACGACCAGTGCCGAGGCGCAGGAAGCCCGCCGTGTGCTTCGGGCCGCCGGTCTTGTCCCATCCGGCAAGCGCGCCAAGGGCTCGAAGCCACCGGCCGGACCGAAGGTCGTGGAGATTGTCGACGCTGGCGCCAACGCGGCAGAAGCGGAGCGCAATGTGGAAGACGATACTGCTCAGATGACGGAAGAGGCGCGCAACCGCGCCGCAGCCCTTTCCGACCGCCTGCTCAAATCCCGCTCGCCCTCGCATGACCAAGCCATGCGAGAGGAGATCGCCACCATCGCTGCCAACATGGTGGCGCTGACCGCACTCAGAGAAGGCGACAAATCGCCAATCTTCGATCTCCTACCTAAGGAAACGAGCGTCTCGGAGAAAGGTGGACGCCTCAGCCTGGCTGAACGCGCTGCGGCGCTGTTGCCCAAACAGCGATAAAAGCTCGATACAAAACTGAAAATTCAGACACGTCTTATCAGGGACGCCAGCGCAAAGAGCGCAATACCGCTCGCCGTTGCCACGTTCAAGCTGTCGAGGCCTGGCGCCTGCGGTATCCGCAGGCTGCCAAAAGCCGACAGGATCTTCTGCGGCAGCCCCTCCCCCTCTCTACCGACCACCAGCGCCACGCGATCAGCCGGCGGAACAGCGCGAATATCGACCTCGCCGCGAGGGGACAGGCTCCAGACAGAAAAGCCGCGCCCCGAAAGCGCGGTCAGCAGATCGACATCGCTCAGCTGACGGCAATATGGGACGGTCAGCACCGAGCCCACCGATACGCGCAGCGCCTTGCGATACAGCGGATCGCAGCAGGTTTCGTCGAGCAGCACCGCGTCGGCGCCGAAGGCGGCGGCATTGCGGAACATCGAACCGACATTGTCGTGATTGGAAATGCCGCAGCCGGCAAGGACAAGCGCCCGCTTCGGCAACCGATCGAGGAAGGCATCGATATCGGTTTGCGCCCCGCGCCGGCCGAGAGCGAGCACGCCGCGGTGCAGATGGAAGCCGACGATGCCGTCCAGCACCGAGGCTTCGGCAACATAAACAGGCACGGCAGGCGGGAAGGCCGCGATGGTCTCCTCCAGCCCCGCGGCCCGGTTGCGCAAAAGCAGCACCTTTTCGGCAACGAAGTCTCCGCCTGCCGCATGTGCTTGCGCCAGAAGCCGCAGCACCACCGTACCCTCTGCAATGAAACGGTTCTCGCGGCCGGTCAGGTCGCGTTCGCGGATATGGCGAAACTCGGCGATGCGCGGATCGTCAGGATGCGTGATCTCGATCAGCCGGTCGCCCATCATCAAAATGACGTCAGTTGGGCAGCGATATGGTCGCGACGATGCGGCCAATGCCGTAATCAAAGACAACGGCCTGACGCTGGCCGCTCGCGAGCGTGCCATAAAACAGCACCTGGTTTCCGGAGAGCGCCGTGGACTGCACGGTGAATCCCTTCGGCAGTGCGGCGGTGACTATAACGGGCGCATCGGCGGGAATATTCGACGCGGTAGAGCCTACTGCCTTCGGCGCGGGGCGCATCGTCTTGTAGACAACGGCGCCGAACACCGCCATAAGGCTCACCACCATGATGGCAGCTGAGACGATCTGCAGGCGGACCATCTTGCGTCGGACACTTTCCAGGGCCGGATCGAGGGGCTTTTCCTCTTGATCGTCTGGCTCGAGATTCGTCATCGATGCGTCCTTATTCCCTAGAGAGCGCCCTTGGCGCCGGAGAAATGCGTTTGAGCGACCCCTTTAAAGAAGCCGCGGGCATTAGAAAAGTCCTAACCGCCGACGAAACAGCCGAAGGCCGGCTTGATGCATGGTTGACCGCACAGGTCGGAGAAGAGTTTTCCCGCAGCCGGATCCAGGCCTTGATCAAGAACAATGCCGTCCTGCTCTACGGCACCCCGGTTACCGACGCCAAGCGCAAGGTGCGCCCGGGCGATACCTATGAGATCACGCTACCCGAACCTGAAGATCCGACGCCGCAGGGCGAAGACATCCCGCTCGACGTGCTCTACGAGGACGACGACGTCATCGTCATCTCCAAGCCCGCCGGCCTCGTCGTTCACCCCGCGGCCGGCAACTGGACGGGGACGCTGGTCAACGCGCTGATCCATCATTGTGGCGACAGCCTCTCCGGTATCGGCGGCGTGCGCCGGCCCGGCATCGTCCACCGGCTGGACAAGGACACGAGCGGCGTCATGGTCGTCGCCAAGAACGATATTGCCCATCGCCATCTGTCCCTGCAATTCGCAGACCATGGCCGCACCACGTCGCTGGAACGCGCCTATCAAGCAATCGTCTGGGGCCGCCCCCGCCAATTGATCGGCACCATCGACGCGCCGCTCGGCCGCTCCACCAGCGACCGGACCCGACGTGCCGTCAAGCGTGCGGACAATCAGGACGCCGACGAGGCGATCACACATTATGAAGTAATTGAACGCTTTCACGAGGCCCCGGACGCCAGCGCCCTCGCCTCATTGGTCGATTGCCATCTCGAAACCGGACGCACCCACCAGATTCGCGTCCACATGGCGCATATCGGCAACCCCCTGCTCGGCGACGCCGTCTATGGCGGCGGTTTCAAGACCAAGGCCAACCTGCTACCGGACACCGCCAAGCAAGTCGTCAACCGCTTCCCCCGTCAGGCGCTTCACGCCTATCTCCTGCAATTCGAACATCCCCGCACCGGTGAGGTGATGCATTTCGAAGTGCCTCTGCCGGACGATATGGAAGAACTGGCAGAAGCCTTGCGGGCTTGAGAAGCGCCTGCGAATTGCTTGAAGGGGCCGGCAGCAGATTGGTGATTGGCCTCTACCAAGCAATCACTCCGAAGCTTTAGTCTTCGGATGACACCTTCGCGGAATCGCCGATAGCGATTTCCCTTAATCCCCGGCGCAGAGTTGCGACGTTTGCGGCCCCGTTCAACTGCTCGAATTCTTGTTGGGCCCTCTCCCAGAGAGGCTCCGCTCTCTTGCGCAGGAGACGGCCCTCCTTGGTGAGTTCAACGATACGGACCCTGCCGTCCAGCGGGGACGGCTTGATGGAAACGAACCCGTCGCGTTCCAGGAAGCCGATCATCTTTCCCATCGCCGTCCGTTCGATATCGAGCCGTTCGGCGAGAACATTGACCGTGGCACCGTCAGCCTCCCCGAGAGCCGCCAGAATGAGAAATTGCGTAATGCGCAGTCCGGCTGGCTCGAGATGATCATCATAGAACCGCGTGATCTGTCGGCTCGCCTTTCTCATGGCAGAGCAGTTGCACTGATCGATTCCAAGCGGTTGGTTGGCCGACAACATTGTAGTTCCTTTCGATCCCAAATCCCTATCAAAGCGCCGTGGGCGCGAGGCCGAAGAAAGTCCGCGCTCCACTGCTGCTTCGACCATCGCCGGAGTTAGAATACCCCTTCCGGCGGGGTGATGTAGCCGGGCACTTCGGCTGCAAGCGTGCTCTTCAGCAACGCCGTGCCCTGATCGGCCATGATCTCGCTCTTACCAGCGGCGAGCGCGTCATAGGTCTGGCGCACAACGTCCTCCGGGCTGGCCTTCGGCACGTCAATGCCGTTGGTCAGATCCGTATCCACGAATCCGACGTGCAAGCCGAGGACCTCGATGCCGCGATCGCGAAGGTGGAAGCGAAGCTGGTTCGTATAGCTCCATGCCGCCGCCTTGGATGCCGCATATGGCGTCAGAAAGGGCCGCGGAAGCCATACAATATCAGACAGCACGTTAATGATGGCCGCATGCGGCTTGGCCGACAGGATCTGCTCGAAGGCCTGTGTGACACGCACTACGCCATAATAATTGGTATCGAAGAGACGCTGCGACTGCGTTTCGACATCGGCTGCCAGTGGTCCGTCGATCAAGGCGGCGATCCCTGCGTTGTTAATTAACAGTGTCGTATCCGCTGCCAGTTCTGCGGCTGCGGCGATCGATACCTTGTCTGTGACATCGATCCTGACCGGGACGATGCCCGGCTGGTCGAAGCCGCTCGTGTTGCGCATGCCCGCGTAGACTTTCGATGCTCCCCGGCGAAGTGCCTCGCGCGCGAAGGCCAGGCCCAGACCGCGATTGGCACCGGTGATGAAGACGGTATTGTTGGCGATGTCCATAGCAATTTTCCTTTCTGGGGCCGCAGGTCGGGACAAACGATCTCTGTCGCTGGCCTGGCGGTCGGTTGGGTTCAAAGAAAAAGCCCTTCCGGCAATTGCCCGGAGAGCGCTCCGCGCAAATGGGCGGCGAGCGATAAAACAGAGCCAAGCGGACTCATCCGCACGCTGACCTGAGGTACCGAACCGTCGGGGTCGTGATCGACGACCACGACGGCGGAAAGCTTCTCCCCGTTCGTCAAAACGGCCTCATATTCGAGGAAGAGCCGGGAGCCGACGGTCTGAAGGAACGTCGGCGTCTGCGAGGCATAGAAGGTTCCGACGGCGTTCACGGCGAGCCTGATCTGGTCGCGTCCAATGACGGACCCTCGCAGCACGGAGCTGGTCAGCTTCGCGTCGGTGGTCAGGTCATCGAGAAAGGGATGGCGTTCATTTTGAGCATGTGACATTGCAAAATCCCCGATTTGCCTTCGCTACGTTCACACGAAGGCTGCGCGATTGTTGGTGACGAACTGTTGGACCGAGAGCGCCGGTGTTCCGGTAATCGTCTCGACTAAATCGTTGGTGCCCGAAAAGATGCCGTCACGATAGTTTTGGGCGACTTCGACGAGGTGCTGCACAAGGAACGGCGGGAACTTGTACAGATTTTCCATCTTATCCTTGAACGCCTCTTTCGAGCTCGGCGCATATTCGATCTTCACCCCGAGCACGTCGCTCACGACGGCAGCGATTTCGGTGTAGTTCATCTCGACCGGACCGTGGAGCGGATAGATCTTGCCTTCATGGCCCTTCGGCTTCGCCAGGACATGAGCGATCACCCGGCCCTGATCATCGGAAGCGATAGGCGCATGCCGCCCGCTCTCGAAGGGGAACGAGATCTTCTTCGTCGCCCAGATTTCCTTGGCGAAATGGGGATAAGCGAGCCAGTCCGCGAAAAACGTGGGGCGAAGATGTGTGGTCGAAACGCCTGACCAGTCAAAGACTCGCTCGGAGATCCAATGGTCCTGCGCTGCATGGCTTGCCGACTCTCGGCGCGCCGAAATCTGCGACATGTTTACGATCGCGCCAACACCCGCTTCCTTTGCAGCTTGTGCGAAATAGGTCGCAGCGCCAAGGATGCCTGGTGCGATCGGGTGAAGAAAATACGCCGACCGGACACCTTCCATCGCCGCTCGAATGTGATCGATGTTGGTGAAATCGCCGACAGCGATATCGACCCCACGCAGCCTCAGCGCCGCCGCCCTCTCATCGTCCGAGCGCACGTAGGCACGCACGCTTTTGCCCATCCTCAGGAGTTCGTCGATCGCGGCGCCTCCAGTCCGTCCCGTCGCACCACTTACAAGTATCTCAGCTTCGCTCATGATCGCATCTCCTTTGTCAAATGAGAGCATATGCTCTTATGCACGCTTAGATAGGAGTATATGCTCTTAAGGTCAAGGTTTTTTTCAGCTGCGCGCCTCGCCGGCATGGATCGACAGAAAAGAGCGCTACCGAGCTCGGCTGGACGCCGGCCTCTTGGTAGCCTATAATCAAACTGAAACGGATCTCCGGCGCGTGCGCCCCGCAATTACCCAAAACGCGATGCGTTTTGGGGCTGAGGTGGCTCAATCTCGCGGGACCGGAGTGTTCGAGAGAATAGTCTAAAGGGCGAGCATTACGGCGGGCATGGCTGTCGCGCCGATGTAACTCTTGCGTGACTGCATTCTTGAATCACTGTTTCGCCGTACTTATCTACATATTGGTTTAGTGCGGGGTCTTCGTGACCTGCACGCCTTGGTCTGCTTCGCAAAGGGCGCGCAATACGCCTCCAGAAGGGGCCAGATCTCGAATAGGAGGGTGCATTCATGACCCGTAATACCTTGCCGTCCATTACCGCCGGTGAAGCCGGCCTCAATCGTTATCTCGACGAGATTCGCAAGTTTCCGATGTTGGAGCCGCAGGAAGAGTATATGCTCGCCAAGCGCTATGCGGAACATGCCGACCGTCAGGCTGCGCATAAGCTCGTCACCAGTCATTTGCGTCTCGTGGCTAAGATCGCCATGGGCTATCGCGGCTATGGCCTGCCGATCGGCGAGGTCGTGTCGGAAGGCAATGTCGGCTTGATGCAGGCCGTCAAAAAGTTTGATCCGGAACGCGGCTTCCGCCTGGCAACCTATGCCATGTGGTGGATTAAGGCCTCGATCCAGGAATATATTCTGCGTTCGTGGTCGCTGGTGAAAATGGGCACGACCGCGAATCAGAAGCGTCTGTTCTTCAACCTGCGCCGCCTAAAGGGTCGTATCCAGGCCATCGATGACGGCGATTTGAAGCCGGAACATGTCTCCGAGATCGCCACCAAGCTGAACGTCTCCGAGGAAGAGGTCGTTTCGATGAACCGCCGCCTCTCGGGCGACGCTTCGCTGAATGCGCCGATCAAGGCCGCGGAAGGTGATTCCGGCCAGTGGCAGGATTGGCTGGTGGACGATCACGACAGCCAGGAAGACGTGCTGATCGAGCAGGACGAACTTGACACGCGCCGGCGCATGCTGGCCCGCGCCATGAGCGTGTTGAACGACCGTGAACGCCGCATCTTCGAGGCTCGCCGTCTCGCCGAGGAGCCGGTTACGCTGGAAGACCTCTCGGCCGAATTCGACATCAGCCGCGAACGCGTGCGCCAGATCGAAGTCCGTGCCTTCGAAAAAGTCCAGGAAGCTGTGCAGAAGGATGCGCTGGAACGTGCCAAGGCACTGCGCGTGGTGGAAGCCACCGCATAACGCTTCCGACTTTAGAAATCGCCGAATGAATTCAAACGAAAAGGCGGACCGTGCAAGGCCCGCCTTTTTTGATTCCGGTGACTTGAAACCGCTTATTGGCCGCTGGAAGCAACACCGCCGAGTGCCTGCCATTCGGCGATTGCCTTGTTGAAGTCGTCGGTGCCGGTCGGCCCCTTTTCCATGGTCAGCAATGCCCGACGGCCATTGCGGTAAACGACGGGAATGTCCATCCAATTGCGGCTTTTCAGGAGGTCGAGATTGGTCTTGCGCGCGTCCGGAAAATCGTTCAGCGCGACCATATAGACGTCGTCCGTGACCTTGGCCGGCACGGCGATCAGGGGGTCGCCACGATCCTGCTCGGTTGCCTTAAGCGCGATGCGTTGCACGCTGTCGATGGCGCCGCCTTCGAAATTCCGCGGAACCTGGAAGGCCAGTTCAACCAAATGGCTTGCCGGCAACGATGCGTCGGTGTTGCGCGACACTGTGATCGTCGCCGTCAAACCGCGCTCGGGCACGCTGATAAGGCCCTGAACGGAGGGTTCTGGCCGACCATCCTCGCCCTTGCCTTCCTCCAGCGACCAGGTGACCGTGCCTTCGAAGGCCGTCGGCGACGTCTGGCCGAGACGCTCTTCGTACAGGAACACCTTCTGGCCATCCGTAGCCGCTGCCGTCTGCTGTTGCCCGGCGGGCGGCGGCTGCTGGGTTGCAGGCGGTTGCTGGACAGGAGCAGCGGATGACTGCTGATCGCCGGAAGGCGGCGTAGCGACCGGCGCGGTCGCTGCCGGCGACTGCGCAACTGGCGCATTATTCGCGGGCGCGGCTGCCGCTCCAGCCGGCGCAGCCGCGGCGGCTACATTCTGCTCTGCCACGGACTTGCCTTCGGCCACACCCGGCTGCCCTCCTGCTGCCGGACCTCGATCCTCTTCAGCGCCGTTCGCCAACAGACGCTGCGTGAACTTCGTGTTGACGGTGTTGGCATCGTTATCGAGCGAGGCGACATTGGTGTTGGCGGCTGCGGGCGGCTGTGCGGCGGCATTATTATTTTGCGCCGGAGCGATCGTGGCCGGCGTCGACGCGGCAGGCGCATTCGCGGTTGGAGCCGCCGCGTTGTTGTTCTTGGCCGTCTCGGTGGCTGGGGCGGGGGCCGTGCTAGCCGCGGTCTTGGGTGCCGAACTGATAAGATCGGCGACCATCTTGTTGAGCGCCTGGCGGTTCGCCCAAGCGGCATAACCACCGCCAGCAACGACGGCAAGCCCGAGAAGCGTCAGGATAATGCCGGTCACATTGAAGCGGCGGCGCCTCGGCTCCATGCGGAAGCTTTTTCCCTGCAGCTTCGATGCCATGGACCGATCGAGATCCGAGGGAATGGAAGAGCCGCCACCGCGTCCTTTCTCGGCGAGCTTGTCGAAACCGGCAAGCTCCTTGAGCTCCCGCCAGCCGTCGCCACCAGCATCGTTCTTCGGTATCGCTCTGGGCGAAGAATGCACGTCGGCGAAGAGATCGACGTCCTCGAAAGCATTGTCCGGCATCTGTCGGACGGGCTGCTTCGGCTTGGCTGCAGGCGCCGCTACTGGCTCCAGCTCCTCGAAAACATCGGCATCCCAGGCAAAGGCCTTGTCGGCTACCGGTGCCTTCGCCGTGGAGAGTGGCTCCACCGGATGGCCAAAGACAGCTGGTGCAAAGGCGGCAGCGGGCATGACGGGTTCGGCCACCGGCTCGGATGCGGCGCGCTTCGCGGGCGCATCGACCTCGCCCCAAATCTCCTCGACTTGGCTGATGACATCATCGGCTGGCGCTTGATGCGCGGCATTCGCCTGCGGAGCGGCGTGCGTGGGCTCGCCAGCTGCGACCGGCACGTCCTCAGCATAGTGCTCCGATGCTTCCTGATGCAGCCGCTCCTGGATAGGCTCCGCATCAGCCTCGGCGTAATGAACAGCCGCCGGCGCCTGCACCTGCGGCGCCTCGAACCATTCCTCTACCGGCTCATGGTCGTCTGCGGACTGGTGCTGAGCGTGCGCGGGCTCCTCATAGGCGCGCTCCTCGTAAGCAGGCTCCTGGTGGGCGGGCTCTTCGTGGGCGGGCTCTTCGTGGGCAGGCTCTTCGTGGGCAGGCTCTTCGTGCACCGGCTGATAAGCGGTGACCTCTTCCTGCCTATGAGCCTCCGTATAGAGGGGTGGTGCCTCCTCGACATGGGGCTCTACAGCGGCATGATGTTGTTCAGGGGGCGCATGTTGCGGCTCCTCCTGCACCACGGGCGCTTCCGCCACGGGCTCTTCAGCGACCGGCAACGCCTCCGCATGCTCGGCTTCCACCTCGACGATCGCGGCTTCAAGCTTGTCGAGCTGACGGCGAAGCATCTCCTCCGGCGGGCGCGGCTTCATGCTCTCGAGCTGCCGCTGGACGGCACCACGAGCCCGCTCATAAACCTTGACCCGCATCTCGGGAGTATTATCGGCCAGGCCATCCACGGCCCGTCGAATGACTGCTACAAAATCCGCCATCAGTACTTTCTCATGATGCCCGGCATGTAGCCGGACCGGGATTCGTCATTGATCCGCGACATTAGTCCTCAAACGGATCGGTCACAAGTATAGTGTCTTCGCGCTCCGGGCTGGTCGAAAGCAGCGCGACCGGCGCGCCGATCAGCTCCTCAACCTGCCGGACATATTTGATCGCCTGCGCCGGCAGATCGGCCCATTTGCGGGCGCCAACCGTCGATTCCTTCCAGCCTTCGAGCGTGATGTAGATCGGCTCGACGCGGGCCTGCGCGGCCTGGCTCGCCGGCAAGTAATCGATCTCCTTGCCATCCAGCTTATAGCCGACGCAGATCTTCAATTCGTCGAGACCGTCGAGCACGTCGAGCTTGGTTAGCGCAATGCCGGTAATGCCGGAGGTCTTCACGGTCTGGCGAACCAGCACGGCATCGAACCAGCCGCAACGGCGTGGACGACCGGTATTGACGCCAACCTCGCGGCCGACCGTCGACAGGTGTTTGCCGATCTCATCATGCAGTTCGCACGGGAACGGGCCTTCCCCGACGCGCGTCGTATAGGCTTTTGTGATGCCCAGCACATAGCCGAGCGCCGTCGGCCCGAGACCGGAACCGGCGGCTGCCTGGCCGGCGACCGTGTTGGACGATGTCACGAATGGATAGGTGCCGTGGTCATTGTCCAACAATGCGCCCTGCGCGCCTTCGAAGAGGATGCGAGCACCCGCCTTGCGCTGCTCGTCGAGCAACCGCCAGACCTGATCAATATAGGGAAGTATGTGTTGTGCGACGGAGGTAAGCTCGTTATGCAACGCATCGAAGGAAATTTCGTCGAGGCCCATGCCGCGGCGCAGCGCGTTGTGATGCGTCAGCAGGCGGTCGATCTTGGCCGGCAGCGTTTCCGGTTCGGTGAGATCGACGACGCGGATCGCGCGACGGCCGACCTTGTCTTCATAGGCCGGGCCGATGCCGCGGCGCGTCGTACCGATCTTCGTGCCACTGTTGGAGGCGGCATCTTCGCGCAAAGCGTCTAGGTCGCGATGCAGCGACAGGATGAGCGGTGCGTTTTCGGCGATACGCAGTACGTCGGGTGTTACTGCGATGCCCTGGGCGCGCAACTTATCGACCTCGGCGACGAAATGATGGGGATCGACGACGACACCATTGCCGATCACGCTCAGCTTGCCGCGAACAAGCCCCGAGGGCAAAAGCGCGAGTTTGTAGCTGACACCGTCGACAACCAGCGTATGACCGGCATTGTGGCCGCCCTGAAAGCGCACAATCACATCGGCGCGTTCCGAAAGCCAGTCGACAATTTTGCCCTTGCCTTCGTCACCCCATTGCGAACCGATCACAACTACGTTCGTCATTTCTCCATACCCGCTTCCTGCGCACAAAGGCGCGCCTTGCTCAAACCCGCGCATCTATAAAGCTTTGTTTTTGGGAAAGCGACCCTGTTGTCTCAGCAGATTCGGCTTTTTAAGTGACGAATTAGCGCCTCCAACAGGATTTTTCCCGTCGGCGCTCCGACAGAGGCAATGTCACGATCGCGGCTTAGTCATTGCCGCTTCACAGGGAAACGCCGTGTGATTCTTGGAAATGTCTGGCCCCGAGGCAACAACGTTGAACTTCGTGGCCGGCGAGGTGATGGAACGATCGCCTGTCCGGTCAGACCGAACGGCCGATCTAGCCGAGTTCGAGCGTCGTTACCGCAAAAACGCGGCCAAGCGGCATTTCGGGTGCTTCGCCACGATACATTCGAGCCGTTTCGAACACGGGCGACAGCCCGAAAGTTTCGGCAAGCCTGATCGCGGCAGCGTTCTCTGCGGGCACGTCCAGATAGACTGGCCGACCCTTGGCCTCCGGCAGCAACTTGGCCAAAAGGGCCGATGCCACATCGGCACTGTTGGCAAACAGCGGGCCGATCTTATAGCCCTCGAAACATCGCCGGATCGTGCCGTAGCCGCGAATCTTGCGGCCGCTACCGACAATGAAGGATTTTCGTTTTTCCGGCGCGTTGCACCAGGCCGTCAGGAAGGAATAACGCAGCCCCGGAAAAATGCCGGCGTCGTATCGCAGCAAGCCTTCGAGCTTGTCCTGCTTGACCGGACCGACGTCTATCCCCCCTTCGTCCACATCGGACATTTCCGGAATGCCGCCATAACGCACGGTACGATAGGCCACTTCAAAGCCGTTGCGGCGATAGTATTCCTGCTGTGTCGCGACGCCGTCGAGACCGATCGTACGATTGCCCGCGAAGGCAACGCCCTTGTTCCATAGCGTCTTGCCGTAGCCTTGACCGCGAAATTCGGGATGGACGATGAAGAGGCCGAGAAAGGCAAAGCTTTCGCCGTAACGCACGACGGAAATGCAGCCGACGGGCACCTCGCCGATCGCACCGATAAAGAAGCCGGAAGGGTCCGCCTCCCAAAACGCCAGGGCATCATCGACACCGGGATTCCATCCCTCCTGCCGCGCCCATTCGAGAGCGAGCTCCAATTCCCCAGCCCGCATTGCACGCACGGCGAAAGTTGACTTCATGCAACAGCCCTGAACCGCCCATTCCACACCGTCCCCCACTGGACGATGTGCCCGTTTCATCATGGTGCAACGCGATAGCAATCACAAGCGATATGCTGTCATATGCCTAACGGGCCAGATCGCTGCCGGCGCTGGGCGCGTAAGTGGCGGGATCGACCGATTGCGGCCGGCCCTCGAGCGACAATTTTGCGATCCGCGCCGGCGTCTTGCTGATCACCTTGCCGCGTCTGACGACAAAGAGCCTGGTGGCGCGCAAGCGGATCGCTTCGATCGGATCCCGAGCCTGCAGCACCACGAGATCGCCGTTGCAACCAACCTCCAGCCCGTAACCGTCGAGACCCATTGCTTTGGCCGGATTGACGGTGACCGCGTCGAAACAGAACCGCATGGCCTCGCGCGACGTCAACTGGCCGACATGCAGTCCCATGTGCGCAACATCCAACATGTCGGCGCCGCCTAGCGAATACCACGGGTCCATGCAGCAATCCTGGCCGAAAGCGACGTTGATGCCGAATTCGCGCATCTCCTTGACCCGGGTCATTCCACGCCGCTTTGGATAGGTGTCATGGCGTCCCTGCAGCACGATGTTGATCAGCGGGTTGGGGATCGCATGCACCCCTGCCTCCGCGATCAGCGGCAACAGTTTTGAGACGTAGTAATTGTCCATCGAATGCATCGAGGTCAGGTGCGAGCCAGCCACCCTGCCCTGAAGCCCGAGCCTCACCGTTTCGGCGGCCAGCGTCTCGATGTGGCGCGACAGCGGATCGTCGGTTTCGTCGCAATGCATATCGACCATCAGACCGCGCTCTTCAGCGATCTGGCAGAGCGCACGCACCGAATGCGCGCCATCGTCCATCGTCCGCTCGAAATGCGGAATGCCGCCGACGATGTCGACGCCAAGATCGAGGGCACGCTCCAGGTTCCGTGCGGCCGTTGGCGAACGGTAGTAACCGTCCTGCGGGAAGGCGACGAGCTGAAGATCGAGATAGGGCGCGACTTGCCTCTTCACCTCCAGCAGTGCTTCGACGGCGAGCAGTCGATCGTCGCAAATGTCGACATGGATTCTGACCGCCAACAATCCCTGCGACACCGCAAGATCGCAGTAACGCCGCGCCCGCTCCGCCACCGCTTCATGCGTGAGCAACGGCTTCAACTCCCCCCAAAGCGCGATTCCCTCCAGCAGCGTGCCCGACAAATTCAGCCGCGGCAAGCCGAGCGACAGCGTCGCGTCCATATGAAAATGGCAGTCGACGAACGGCGGTGAAACCAATTGCCCATCGGCATCGATCATACGCCCCGCCTCACCCTGCACGCCCGGCTGAATAGCCACGATCCTACCGCCGTCAATGGCGATATCATGCCCCTTCCGGCCATCGGGAAGGTTGGCATTGCGGACGATGAGATCGAACGTCATGGGGATTGCCTTTGGATGAGTGGAAGGCTTAGCCGGAATGTCTAGCATGCCACACCGCGCAGGCAAGCCGCTCTATCGGTCGAAACAACGCCGCCGAGCGCAGGTTGTCTTTATGACACTTCTGTCTCAACCGGCTGGATAAGCACCGTCCCGTATAGGCGTCACCAGCGATCCTGTGTATAAGCGCAGGCAGCCGCCAAAGACGGGATCGCGTTTCGACGCTGAGCCCGGCATTAGCAAAAGGATTGAAGTTTCATGCACATCACGATGATCGGTTCCGGTTATGTGGGTCTTGTGTCCGGCGTCTGCTTTGCCGATTTCGGCCATGACGTGATTTGTGTCGATAAGGACGCAAACAAGATCGAGGCATTGCGCAAGGGCGAAATCCCGATCTTCGAGCCGGGCCTCGAGCAGCTCGTAGCCGACAACGTCCGCGCCGGCCGGCTGTCCTTTTCGACCGATGTCGAAACCAGCGTTGCCGCCAGCGACGTCGTCTTCATCGCGGTCGGCACGCCGTCGCGTCGCGGCGACGGCCACGCCGATTTGTCCTATGTCTATGCGGCTGCCCGCGAGATCGCCCAGCACGTCAAGGGCTTTACAGTGATTGTCACCAAATCGACCGTGCCGGTCGGCACCGGCGATGAAGTCGAACGCATCGTGCGCGAAACCAATCCGGAAGCCGACGTTGCTGTCGTCTCCAATCCGGAATTCCTGCGCGAAGGCGCAGCCATCGAGGACTTCAAGCGCCCCGACCGCATCGTCATCGGCCTCAACGACGAGCGCGCCCGTGGCGTCATGACGGAGGTCTACCGACCGCTCTATCTGAACCAGGCGCCGCTGCTCTTTACCGCCCGCCGCACCTCGGAGCTGATCAAATACGCCGCCAATGCCTTCCTTGCGATGAAGATCACCTTCATCAACGAGATAGCCGACCTCTGTGAGAAAGTCGGCGCCAATGTGCAGGAAGTGTCGCGCGGCATCGGCCTCGATGGCCGCATCGGCTCGAAATTCCTGCATGCCGGGCCGGGCTATGGCGGCTCCTGCTTCCCAAAGGACACGCTGGCGCTCGCCAAGACCGCGCTGGACCACGACAGCCCCGTGCGCCTGATCGAGACGACGATCTCGATCAACGACAACCGCAAGCGCGCCATGGGCCGCAAGGTAATCGCCGCCATGGGGGGCGATGTCCGGGGCAAAACCATTGCCGTGCTCGGCCTGACCTTCAAGCCGAACACCGACGACATGCGCGACAGCCCGGCAATCTCGATCATCCAGGCGCTACAGGATGCCGGCGCTTCGGTGACTGGCTACGATCCGGAAGGTATGGACAATGCGCGCCAGCTGATCGACAACATCGCTTACGCCGACGATGCTTATGGCGCGGCGCGCGGCGCCGATGCGCTTGTCATCATTACGGAATGGAACCAGTTCCGCGCACTCGATTTCGCCCGGCTGAAATCCGTCATGAACGCCCCGGTCCTTGTCGACCTCAGGAACATCTATCGCCATGACGAGGTCACAAAGCACGGCTTTGCCTATACGAGCGTCGGAAGACCCTCAAGCGACGACACACTCTAAGCAAAGGCCGATCCATGCGTTATCTCATCACCGGCACCGCCGGCTTTATCGGATTCCACCTTGCCAAGCGCCTGCTCGAAGAGGGCCATTTTGTCGTCGGCTTCGATGGCATGACGCCTTATTACGACGTCAGGCTCAAGCAAAAGCGCACCGCCATCCTTGCCCGATCCAACGGCTTTAAGGCTGTCACCGGCATGCTGGAAGACAAGGCGGCGCTGGATCGCGCTGCTGAATTGGCCGAGCCCGACGTGATCGTCCATCTCGCCGCCCAGGCCGGGGTGCGTTACAGCCTGGAAAATCCGCGGTCCTACGTCGATTCCAACGTCACCGGTTCGTTCAATGTGTTGGAGCTGGCAAAAAGCCTGCGGCCGAAACACCTGTTGCTTGCCTCGACCTCCTCGGTCTATGGCGCCAACGAGAAGATCCCCTTTGCGGAGAGCGACAAAGCCGACGAACAGATGACGATCTATGCGGCGACGAAGAAGAGCATGGAGCTGATGGCGCACAGCTATGCCCATCTCTTCCTTATTCCGACCACCGCCTTCCGCTTCTTCACGGTCTACGGTCCCTGGGGCCGTCCGGACATGGCGCTGTTCAAATTCGTCGACGCCATCAGGAACGACCGGCCGATCGAAATCTACGGCGAAGGCAAGATGAGCCGCGATTTCACCTATATCGACGATCTCATCGAGGGCATTGTCCGGCTGATCGATGTCGTGCCATCGGAAGATAACCGCATCGTTTTGGAAACGATCACCGATACGCTGTCGAAACAAGCGCCCTTCCGCATCGTCAATATCGGCGGCGGCCAGCCGGTCGGGCTGATGAGCTTTGTCGAGACCATCGAGGCGATGCTCGGCAAAAAGGCGATCCGGCATATGCTGCCGATGCAGCCCGGCGATGTGCACGATACCTATGCCGTGCCTGACCTCTTGGTGGCCTTGACCGGCTTCAAGCCGCGGATCGAAGTCGAAGAAGGCGTACGTCGCTTCGTCGAATGGTATCAGGAAAACTATTGAGATCGAATGATCCGGCCTATCCGGCGGGGTGATAGGCTCGGTCGAAATAGATGAGCCCCTGCCCGCCGTCGCGCAGGCGGATGGTGTCGACTTCGCACATCAGGATATCGTGCGTGCCGCCATCGGCCTGATGCACGATACGGCAATCGAACGAAACGAGCGCATCTTCCAATGCCGGCGAGCCAGTCGACAGTTCCGACCAAGCGGCCGCGGCAAAACGCTCCGCTACCGGCGTCTTGCCGCCGAAAAGGCGCGACAGGCCCTGATGACCCTCGGACAGCACGTTGACGCAGAGCACGCCGTTTTGCGTAACAGCCGGATGAACCGAAGCAGTCCGGTTCAGACAGACGAGCAGTGTCGGCGGACTGTCGGTGACGCTGCAAACAGCAGTCGCTGCAAACCCTGCCATCCCCGCCGGTCCATTGGTGGTCACGATGCTGACGGCAGCCGCCATCCGCGCCATGGCGTTGCGGAACTCGGATTTGACCATATCGGGATCGGCGACGGGCACCGCCTTCTCGATCGCCACGGATGTTTTCATATTCATTCCATCATCCCCACAACTCGCGCCGGATCTGGGGAAAGGTAGTGGGTCAAGACGCTTGCCTCAAGCAACGGCATTTCACAGAACCTGCCTTTGACGAGCAATTAGTTTTCTATAAAATCTATAAACAAACAGAAAACCAGTTCCGTTCCGACCCATATCGCATATTTCTTGAATTTGGAAAAGCGGACCATCGTTGACATCATTAAGCGCAACCCTTATAACTGAGGATGTACTCACTCATTAAATGAATTGAAGCCATGGCACGACCCCTCAGCGAAGAAAAGCGTAGCGCCATATTGGCGGCAGCCGCCGAGGCCGTAGCGTCTCTTGGAGTTTCCGCCTCGACCGCGAAGATCGCCAAGGATGCCGGCATCGCCGAGGGGACATTGTTTGTCTATTTCCCGACCAAGGACGATTTGCTCAACGAGCTCTACCTTGCGCTCAAAACGGACATGAAGGCTACAATCGCTGCCGGCTATCCGACAGAGGCGAGCGTGAAAGCACGTTGCGAGCACCTGTGGAACCAATCCATCGATTGGGGAGCGAAAAACCCGGCAAAACGGAGAGCGCTGCGCCAGCTTGGCGTTTCGGACAAAGTGACCGAGGCGACCCGCAAGGCCGGCATGGCCACTTTCCGAGATATCCAATCGATGCTGGAGGAGGGCTTTCAATCAGGCATATTCCGGCAGCAGCCGAAGGACATGCTTAGCGCCACCACCGACGTGCTGACTGATATGGTCCTCGAATTCATCCACCGCGATCCTGGCAATATCGAAAGCTACCGTCGCTCAGGCTTCGAGACCTACTGGGGCGCGATTTCCAATAAATGATCCCTTTTTATTTCGGCATATAATGAGCATGTACTCACTCAAAAGGAGACGAAGATGTCAAAGACATGGCTGATAACAGGAAGCGCCAGTGGACTGGGGCGCACGCTCGCCGAGGCCGTTCTCGGTAATGGTGACCGTCTGGTGGCGACGGCACGCAATCCGGGTCGGCTGGATGACCTGGCGAAACAATATGGCGATCGGATCACGATCGCCACCCTCGACGTCACCGACGCCGCCGCGGCGAAAGCGGCGGTCCAAATAGCCGTCGATACCTTCGGCGGCATCGACGTGCTCGTCAACAATGCCGGCTTCGGACATAGGTCGCCGTTCGAACAGACATCGGATGACGAGTTCAAAGCGCAGATCGACACGAACTTCTACGGTGTCGTCAACCTGACGCGAGCCGCCCTGCCGGTCATGCGCGCGCAACGTTTCGGCCACATCATCAACATCTCCTCAGTCGGCGGCCGCGTCGGCACACCAGGCCTCAGCGCCTATCAGGCGGCCAAATGGGCGGTCGGTGGCTTCACCGAGGTCCTCGCCAAGGAAGTCGCATCTTTCGGCGTCAAGGTTACGGCGCTCGAACCCGGCAGCATGCGCACCAACTGGGCACAGACTGCTGCCGGCACCAATGTCGAACTGTTACCCGACTATCAACCGAGCGTCGGTGCTGTCTATGGCATGCTGAAGCATCTCGCGGGCAAGGAATTCGGCGACCCGCAAAAAATCGCGAAGGTAATCCTCGATCTGGCGCAAAGGGACACTCTGCCCAACCACCTCCTCCTCGGCCGCGATGCCCTCTTCGTCTTTGGCTTGGCGGAAGCGGCGCGCACAAAGGAAGCGGCGGAATGGGAGCAAGTTAGCCGCTCAACCGATTTCGAGGGCAGCGACCTCTCGGTCTTTACCGGCGGTGCGCTCGAATGAAGCCTTGACTGGCATTTACAGCCATCCTCAGGAGACGGAGCTTCGCGGCCGATAACGGTCGCGATGCTGGGTGCGCACGACGTGCACGCAAAAAGGCAGCACCACGCCCGCAAATTGATGCTTTCCCCCGCTATCATCCTTGCCGTATCCGTTACAAAAGCGAAGCGCATGAGAGGAATTGGCGATGGCAAAGCCCTTCTATTGGAACGAACTGACGACCTATGATTTCGCCGGCCTCTCGCCCGACACCACGATCGCCATCCTGCCGATCGCCTCGACCGAGCAGCACGGCCCGCATCTGCCGATCGCGACCGACGTCGCCATCGCAAACGGCATGCTGGCCGAGCTAAGGACACAACGCCCAGACGACCTGGACTTCCTGGTGTTGCCGACGCAGGAAATCGGCAAGGCCAACGAACATATCCACGGCCCCGGCACGCTGTCCCTCGGCGCCGAGCTGCTGATCCCGGTCTGGACGGCGATTGGCGCGGAGGTTGCCGAGACCGGCATTCGCAAGATGGTGATCGTCAATTCGCATGGCGGCAATCTCGACATCATGGGCATCGTTGCACGCGAATTGCGGGTGCGCTGCCAGATGGCGGTCGTTGCCACGCAATGGACGCGTTTCGGCACGCCGGACGGCATGATCAGCGACCACGAGCAGCGCTACGGCATCCATGGCGGGGACGTCGAGACCTCGCTGATGTTGCATTTCCGCCCCGAGCTGGTGCAGATGGACAAGGCAGAGAATTTCGCCTCCAAGGCGGAATGGATGAAGGAGCAGTCGAACTATCTGCAGCCGCTGCCGCCGCATTCACTCGCTTGGATCGCCCACGATCTCAATCCCAACGGCGTCGTCGGCAATGCCGCCAACGCCACGGCGGAAAAAGGCGCGCTCATCTGCCGCCACCAGGTGCAGGGCTTCATCGAATTGATGCGCGATCTCAGGGACTATCCCTTGTCGAACCTCTATTCGAAATAAGCTTCCGGCCGGCGGCGTTCCGATGCCGCCGAAATGTGCCCCTTGACCTGCAGCTCCTCCACCAGCCCGGCCAGTTCGGCAAGCAGATATTCCACGAACAGGCTCGTCGCTGCGTCGAGCGGCGCACGCGTGCGGGCAAAGAGCTTCATCGGCTGATGCCGCGAATGCGGCTCGGCGATCGACCGGAACACGAGTTCGCCGCGCCGGCATTCGGTGATGACATCGAGCGGGTTCAACAGCGTCAGCCCTGCCCCGCATTTGACCAGCTGCTTCAACATCTCCGACGCGTTGCTTTCCAACACGGGCTCCACTTGTAGCGGTAGCCGCGCCAGAGTGAGATTGATGACGTCGCGCAGGCTGGTGCCTGGCTGCGCCAGCAGCAGCCGCTCTTCTACGACATCGGCGAGATTGATCGGCCCCGGCCCGATCAGCGGATGCCCCGGCGGCAGCACGACCCCAATCGGAATATCGAAATTGCCGAGCGAACGGATGCCCGGTGTCGCCGGGATGTTGAAGCCCAGGCCGATGTCGACTTCGCCCGACAGCACCGGCGCCAAGGTCGTGGAGCCGGAATCGTTTCGCAGCTGGATGAAGACGCGCGGATGTTCGGAAAGAAAGCGCGCGATGATCTCCGGCAGCGGCCCGGAGGCAAGCCCGACGGTCGTGACAATCCTGACCTTGCCGGCCTGCTGCATCTTCAAACTGCGGATGCGCCCTTCCAGCCGCTCATAATTCTTCAAAACCTCGCGGATATGCTCGATGCAGAGCTCGCCTGCCGCAGTCAGTCTGAGGCCGCGCGGCAGCCGCTCGAACAGCGGCGCTCCCATCTCCTCTTCCAGCGCCAGAATCTGCCGGTTGATCGCCGAGGACGCTACATTGAGCCTCGCCGCCGCCTTTCGGATCGAGCCGCAGCGGGCAATCTCGTTGATGTAAAGAAGCCGTCTCGAGTGCAGCATGCATATCCCCATTGCATAAATTTTGCCCAGGCCGCACAATTTAGGCACAGGCGCAAGCTGAGATGCCTAAAAGGCATCAATGCGCACGAATTTTGATGCTTTTCAAAGCGCAACGCAATCGCTCAAATGCGGAAAATGGGCGTCAATCGCGGCGTCCGATGGCAGATAAGGGGAACAACCGGCCATGTCCAATGCATTGAAGACCAAAGCATTTCTCGCCGTCATGGGCCTCGTCGCCGCTGTCGCTGTCGCGCAGCCGGCAAGCGCCCTCGACAAGGTGACCTATGGGACCAACTGGTTGGCCGAGGCCGAACATGGCGGCTTCTACCAGGCGATCGCCGACGGCACGTACAAGAAATATGGCCTGGATGTCGAAATCGTTCAGGGTGGCCCGAACGCTGCCAACCAAGCGCTGCTGATTTCCGGCAAGATCGATTTCTACATGGGCAGCCCGCAGCAGGAAATCGATGCGGTCAAACAGGGCATCCCGATCGTCGACGTCGCCGCCATCTTCCAGAAGGACCCGCAGGTGCTGATCGCCCATCCTGATGCCGGTGTCGAAAAATTCGAGGACCTCGCCAAACTGCCGACGATCTTCCTCGGCAAGGACGGCTACGTCACTTTCTTCGAATGGATGAAGGCCAACTTCCGGGGCTTCAAGGACGAACAGTACAAGCCCTATAATTTCAGCCCGGCGCCATTCCTCGCCGACAAGCAGTCGGCGCAGCAGGGTTACCTGACCTCCGAACCCTATGAAATCCAGAAGCAGACCGGCTGGGAACCGAAGGTCTTCCTGCTCGCCGACAGCGGCTATTCGCCCTATTCGACGATGATCACGACGCAGACGTCACTCGTTCAGAAAAACCCGGACCTCGTGCAGCGTTTCGTCAACGCCTCGATCGAAGGCTGGTACAACTATCTCTACGGTGACAACAAGGCGGCCAACGAACTGATCAAGAAGGACAATCCTGACATGACCGACGGCCAGATCGCCTATTCCATCGCGAAGATGAAGGAATACGGCATCCTGGAGTCCGGTGACGCAGCGGACAAGGGTATCGGCTGCATCACCGATGCGCACTACAAGAAGTTCTTCGACCAAATGGTGCAGATCAAGCTCTTCGAGGCGGATACGGATTACAAGAAGGCTTTTGACCCGCAGTTCGCGTGCAAGGGCGTTGGCATGTCGTTGAAAAAGTGACGATCAAGCAGAGCAGCCCCTCACCCTTTCCCTCTGCCCGCTCGCGGGGAAAGGCAATGACAGAGTATAAGACGCGTGCGCCGAACAAAAAGAGCTGCTGCTTCCGCCACAGGCCATGGTGACTGAGATCGGCGGGCAGGAACACGATAGTCCCCTCTCCCTTCACGCGGGGAGAGGTCTAGGGTTAGGGGCAATTCTTGCTCCGAAGCCGCCTGCTGACATCGACAGAGAGCCAGAGTATGACCACACCCAATGCAACCGCTGCCCCCACGACAGAAGCGCGCAAGCGGCCGCTGGTCGTCATGGAACAGGTCTCCAAAGTCTTTTCCAACGGCACGCTGGCGCTTTCCGGCATGTCGCTCAATGTTGAAAGCGGCGAGTTCATTAGCCTGCTCGGCCCTTCCGGCTGCGGCAAGTCGACGGCGCTGCGCATCATTGCCGGCCTCGGCGGCGCCTCCAGCGGCACAATCGACTGGCCGAGTTCACGCATTAATTCCAAAGGGGTGCCGGAGGGCGATATCGGTTTCGTTTTTCAGGAGCCGACACTGCTTCCCTGGAAAACCGTCTTCGACAATGTCCATCTGCCGTTGAAGCTGCGCGGCGTTGCCAAAGTCGCCGCCTACGACCAGATCATGGCAACACTGGCGACCGTCGGCCTGCAGGATTTCGCGGATGCTTACCCGCGCGAATTGTCCGGCGGCATGAAGATGCGCGTCTCCATCGCTCGCGCGCTGGTTACCAAGCCGAAGCTGCTGCTGCTGGATGAGCCTTTTGCGGCGCTCGACGAGATCACCCGCCAAAAACTCAACGACGATGTGCTGCGGCTGTGGAGGAACACCGGCATTACGGTGATCTTCGTCACTCACTCCGTCTACGAGTCCGCCTATCTCTCAAACCGCATCGTCGTGATGAAGGCGCGCCCCGGCCGTGTGCACGCCGATTTTCCACTGGACACCAGCGGCGAACGCGACCTCCTCTACCGGTCTTCCGAGGAATATCGCCAGGTTTGTGAAAAGGTCTCCCGTTCCCTGATCGAGGCCATTGGTTGGCCGGAGGCGCATTCATGAGCGACAGCACCAGCCTACCCGTCAACCTTCAGACAGAAACCGCCGATGCGCCATCAGAATTCGCCATCCGAACTGGGATTGCCGAACGTTCGCTCGGCATTCTCGTGCCGCTGCTGACCGTGACCGTATTGATCCTCCTCTGGCAGCTTCTTGTCGTTGGCGCCGGCATCCCGCAATATATCCTGCCTAGTCCGCTCGCCGTTGCGAAATCGCTGGTGTCCGATTGGGGCGTCCTTTCGCCGGCGCTCTGGGTAACGACCGAAATCACCTTCATCTCGTTGGCGCTTGCGCTGATCGGCGGCGTCGGCTTCGCGATCTTCCTCGTGCAATCGCGCTGGATCGAACTCGCCTTCTATCCGCTCGCCGTCATCCTGCAGGTGACACCGATCGTGGCGATCGCGCCGTTGATCCTGATCTACGCGCCTACCCGCGAATCCGCGCTGCTGATCTGCGGCTTCCTCGTCGCCTTCTTTCCGATCCTCTCCAACATGGTGCAAGGGCTGAAGAGCGTCGACCATAACCTCTTGAATCTTTTCGATCTCTATGGCGCCTCGCGCTGGCAGACGCTGTTGCATCTGAAGCTGCCGGCAGCCCAGCCTTATTTCATGACAGGCCTCAGAATCGGCGGCGGCCTATCGCTGATCGCCTCCGTGGTCGCTGAATTTGCCGCTGGCTCCGGTGGCCCCAATTCCGGCCTCGCCTTCCGCCTGCTGGAGGCGCAATACCGACAGAACATGCCGCGCCTGTTCGCCGCCCTGCTGCTGCTATCGGCACTCGGTGTCGCCATCTTCGCCCTCACCTCCTTCATCTCATGGCTGAGCCTGCATCGCTGGCATGAAAGCAGCCTCAAGCGGGAGAACTGATGTCCTACTCCTTCATGTCCCCGCCGAACGCCGCGCGCTTCGTGCTGAGCAACGCCACCGTCCCCGCAGTGACTGTCGCAGGCTTCACCGGTCCGTCAAGCGAAGGCCTCATGAAAGCCGACATCGTCGTTGCCGATGGCCTCATCAAGGACATCCTGCCAGCGGGCAGCGCGCCGGCGGAATTCGCCAAGGCCGACATGAGGGACGGCATGGTCTGGCCGACCTTTGCCGACATGCATACTCATATCGACAAGGGCCATATCTGGGAGCGCCGTGCCAATCCGGACGGCAGTTTCGTGGGCGCGCTCGAGGCCGTGCGTGCCGATCGCGAGGCCAATTGGTCGGCTGACGATGTCAGGAAGCGCATGGAATTTTCGCTGCGCTCGGCCTATGCCCACGGCACCAGCCTGATCCGTACCCATCTCGACTCACTGGCACCCCAGCACCGCATTTCCTTCGAGGTTTTCTCGCAGATGCGCGAGACCTGGAAAGAAAAGATCGCGCTACAGGCCGTCGCTCTTTTCCCGCTGGATGCCATGGCCGATGACGCCTTCTTCGCCGACCTCCTCATGGTGATCCGCGATGCCGGCGGCCTGATCGGCGGCGTCACGCAGACGAACCCCGATATCGACCGCCAGCTCGACAAGCTGATCCGTGCCGCCGCGGACTACGGTCTCGATATCGACCTTCATGTCGACGAGACCGAGGACAAACAGGTTCTGACGCTGAAGGCGATCGCCGAGGCGGTGCTGCGCAACGGCTTCACTGGCAAGGTTACCGCCGGCCATTGTTGCTCTCTCGCCCGCCAAGATGAGGATACTGTCGCTGCCACCATCGACCTTGTCGCCAAGGCGGGGATTTCGGTCGTCTCGCTGCCAATGTGCAACATGTATCTGCAGGACCGCCACGCGGGCCGAACGCCGCGCTGGCGCGGCGTGACATTGCTGCATGAATTGGCTGCCGCGGGCGTGCCGACCGCGGTTGCCTCCGACAATACCCGCGATCCCTTCTACGCCTATGGCGACCTCGACCCCGTCGAGGTCTTCCGCGAAGCCGTGCGGATCCTGCATCTCGACCATCCGCTGGATACCGCCGCCCGGGTGATCACCACCTCTGCTTCAGCCATTCTCGGCCGCCCCGATGTTGGTCGCATCGCCGTGGGTGGCCCTGCCGATCTCGTCCTCTTCAGTGCAAGGCGCTGGAGCGAATTCCTCTCCCGTCCGCAGTCCGACCGCGTCGTCCTTCGCAAAGGCAAGGTGATCGACCGCAGCCTGCCGGATTACCGCGAACTCGACACCGTTATTGGAGCCTGACATGCCGGACTATCAGCTCATCAAGAAAGAACTCGAAGGTATCGCCGTCGAAGACAATCCGGCGCTGGTGCGCCAGAAGAGCCGGGATTTCTACTGGTATTCGCCAATCCTGAAGGCACAGCTCGACAATGTCACCGCCGATCTCGTGGTGACGCCGAAGACTGAGGAAGAGGTTATCCGCACACTGAAGGTGGCCTATGCCCATGATGTGCCCGTCACCCCGCGCGGCTCCGGCACCGGCAATTACGGCCAGGCCATGCCGCTCTCCGGCGGCATCGTGCTGAACCTCGCTGCCATGAACAAGGTCAAGCAAATTCATCCCGGTCGCGTCATCTGCGAGCCGGGCATCGTCATTGCCGAACTCGACCGCCAGACCAAGGCGCATTCCGGCCAGGAGCTGCGCTTTCACCCCTCTACCGCGCAGACGGCGACCATCGGCGGCTTCATCGCCGGCGGCTCCGGCGGCGTTGGCTCGATCACGTGGGGCGGGTTGCGCGACATCGGCAATATCCTCCGCTTGCGCGTCGTCACGATGGAAGCCGAACCGCGCGTGCTCGACCTCACCGGTTGGGACCTGACCAAGGTCAGCCACGCCTACGGGACCAATGGCATCATCACCGAGATCGAAATGCCGCTCGCCCCGGCCTATGACTGGGTGGATGTACTGGTCGGCTATGACGATTTCATGGACTCCGTGCGCTTCTCGGACGCGCTGGCCAAATGCAACGGCATCCTGGTCAAGGAGATTGCGCCCATCGCGGCACCCATCCCTTTCGAATATTTTGCCCGCCACAAGCCCTACATTCGTCAAGGCCAATCGATCGTGGCGCTGATGATCGCGCCGCATGCCATGGACCCGTTCCTGGCCTTCACCAGCCAGCAGAAGGGCGAGATCACCTTCCGTTCCGACAAGGTCGAGAGCATGAAGGGTATTCCGCACGCCTATGAACTCGCCTGGAACCACACGACACTGCGCGCCATCAAGGTCGACCCGACCATCACCTATCTGCAAGTGCAATATCCGGGCCCGGATCACGTCGCCAAGGTACAGAAGATGGTCGAGATCTTCGGCGACGAGGTGCCTGGCCATCTCGAGTTCATCAGGTTCGACGGCCAGATCCAGTGTTCCGGCCTGCCGCTGGTGCGTTACACGTCGGAGGCGCGGCTGGAAGAGATCATCCGCATCCATCAGGATCACGGCTGCCCCATCTTCAATCCCCACCGCTATACGCTGGAGGAAGGCGGCATGAAGCAGACGGACACTGTCCAGCTCGCCTTCAAGAAGGAGACCGACCCGAAGGGCCTGCTGAACCCCGGCAAGATGATCGCCTGGGACAATCCCAACTTCGATTTCGCGGCCGGCCAGAACTATCTCTTCCCCGGTCTTGCGGCGCTGATGGAGGCCTCATGAGGGTTCTCGTGCTCCATTCGCATCCCGTCGAAGAGAGTTTTGGTGCGGCCCTGCACCGGCAGACGATCGAGAGCCTGAAGGCAGCCGGGCACGAGGTCGACGACTGCAACCTCTACGCCGAGGGCTTCGACCCCGTGCTATCGCGCCATGATCGGATGATTTACCACGACTATCCAATGAATACCGAAGCGGTGAAATCCTATGTCGAGCGGCTCCAGCGCGCCGAAGCACTGGTTATTGTCACGCCGGTCTGGAATTTCGGCTTTCCAGCGATCCTGAAAGGCTACTTCGACCGCGTCTGGCTGCCGGGCGTCACCTTCGAACTCGTGAACGGCAAGGTGACTTCGAAGCTACGGCATATCCGAAAGCTCGGCGCTGTGATGACCTATGGCGCCGATCCTTTTCGCGCCTTCATCGTCGGCAATCCGCCGAAGAAAATCATCAAGCGCATGCTCCGCGCCATGATCAAACCCTTCGCTCCCGTCGTCTTCCTCGCCCAATACGACATGAACCGTTCGACGGAAGAGACGAGAAAGCGTTTTCTGGAGAGGGTGCGGCGGGAGATGGAGCGCTTCTGATCGGCGAACAGACGGAGCACGGTTTGCCACGGAGGTTTTCCCTCACATCACCTTCGCCGCCGTTACCTCGACCTCCACGAGAAACTCCGGCCGCGTAAACCCACCGACGATGATCAGTGTCGAGACCGGCTTCGGATCGAGCGTATATCGGTCACGCACGGCCATATAGGCAGGGAAATCCTCGCGTCTGGTGACGAAGCCGGAAATGCGGATGACGTCGGCGAAACTCATATCCGCCTCTTCGAGGATCGCCTTGATCGCCAAAAAGCAGAGCTCGGCCTGGCTCGTGATGTCAGATGGAACGCTGTCACCAAGGGCGATACCAAGCTGGCCTGACGTGACCAAGAGACTCGCGCCCGGCGGCACCAGCAGGCCGTGATTGTAGTTGCCGAAGGGGCGGCGGACGGCTGGCGGATTGATGATCTTTTTCATTCTATCGGTTCCCATTGGTCGCGCCGATTTCAGCATTTCACCGGCAACTGGGCAAGGCGCTCAGAGCACCTGCGCCGGCTCTACTGCCCGGTTTCGCCGGACTTCCAGCAGGATATGGCCGAAGAGCGCTGCAAGCACGATCGCGCCGCCGATCAAGGTCGGCTGCGACGGCCGCTCGGCGAGGAAGATCCAGACCCACAATGGCGTCAGCGGCACCTCGAGCGAGGTCAGAAGGCTCGCATCGGCAGCCGGTATCAGCCGCGCGCCGAAAGTATAAAGGCTAAGACCCATGGCGTTCTGAATGATGCCGAAGGCGATGATCAGGCCGAGATCATGTCCCGACACCAGCATCGGCGAAGCGAACCAGAAGGTGATGAAGGAGCAGAGCCAGGCAGACAAGGCCATCGCCGGCAGCATCGGCACATCTCGGTGCTGGCGCATGACGACGGCAAGGCCGGCGACCGTAACCGTCATGATGCCCGCCAGGACCTTGCCGAGCCAACCACCGCTATCACCCGCATCGCCGGAGAGCATGACGAGCACCCCGACAAGAGCCACGGCGCTGGCAACCAAGGTCGCCATGCTTGGACGCTCCCTGATGAAGACATAGGCGACACCCGCAGTGACGAAGGGCACGGTCGCATAGATGACCATCGCATCGGCGACGGAGGTATAATAGATCGAGCCAATGCCGCTGATCATCGACGCGGTGGAAAACACCGTCGCCGCCAGCGACGGCCAACGCATGGCGCGAAGAATGCGCCAGGCCCTGCCGCGCTCAAGATAGAAGAACAGAGCAAAGACGCCGAGGCCCGAGACGATGCCGCGACAAAAGAGGATGGTCATCAAATCCGCATGGATCGAGCGCACGAACAGGCCGGAGCTCGACCAAGCCAGGGCTGAGCACGCCACATAGATTACGCCCAGCCGATATTGCTGCTGCTCCGCCAGCGTCACGACGAATCCCCCAACCCTTTTAGGCTTCGACTATTAGCGAGCGCCGGGACGAGCGACAAGCAGAGCTTGCGGCGCGGCGTGACGCGAATGCAAGAAGAAGTGCGGCGGTTGCAGGAGTGCCACGCTTATATTTGTGTACCTGATTTATCGCTGCCAGGCTTCCGGCGAATTCAACAGGAAACAGCCCGTCCGTCTTGCGGATATTTTGAGTGTCCTTACGGTGTGGCAAGTTTCGGGAGAGGGAGAATCAATGCAGCTTTTGCTGGCAAGCCTATTTGCATGCGGCTGTGTGAGCTTGGTGGATGCCGTACCATGGCCCGCCGCCGAAACCTTTATCAATCCCTTGGCGGAATGCAGCCAAAGCAGCGTTCCAAGCGCTTGCCGGAAGACACGGGATAGTTGGAAAACCGAATTTGGCGCCGCCATTGCAGGGAAATATCGGGCGCAACGAAATGTGGCGTTCTGCCTGAGTACAGGCTGCGACAACGCGATCCAGCCAGACAAGATCCTCGGCTGCGCATGGCAAATCGTGATCGCAAAATCCGGGCACTCGGAAACGGATAGCGCCGACACCATCAATCTCGAGCATTTCTGCGGATCGGGCTATATCGATCAGGCCGGCAGGCAGGCAGCTGATGCGCAAGCAAAGGCGATGTTGATCATGATCGGAAAATAGCTGGGCGCACAGCGGTCGATGACTGCCATGCGCCCAAAGCTTTGCCCGCATTTACGCGTAGGGTGCGAAGAAGCTGTGGATCGCTTCGATCTCGTTCTGGCGGATGTCGTGGCCGCCCGAATGCCAGTCGAGCCTTACCTCGGCCTTCTGCCGGGAAAAATAATCCGCCAGTGCCTTGGTCACCGGCGCCGGCGAGATCGGGTCGCGTTCGCCGGCGGTGATCAGCACTCGCCTACCGTCGAGCTTTTCGTTGTCGCGCGGCTGAAACGGGATCAGCGGATGCATCAGCACGGCGGCGTCGAAGAGCTCGCCATGCTCGATCAGCACATTGGCGAGAATATTGGCTCCATTGGAGAAACCGAGGCCGAGCACCTGCGAGGCACCGTGGTCTACGGCTAGGCCTTTGACATAGGTGGCCATCTTCTCCGTGGCGCGGGCAAGATCCGCCATGTCGTAGACCCCCTCACCCGTACGCCGGAAAAAGCGCGCTGCGCCATATTCCGAGACGTCGCCACGTGGCGAGACGATGGTCGCTTCCGGCAGCAGGCGGCTGGCGAAATCGAAGAATTGGTTCTCGTCGCCACCCGTACCGTGGAAGGTGAAGAGAATAGGCTTACCGGGTGCACCGGGCTTCACCCGGTGCACATAGGTCGCATTCGTCATGATAACCCCCGTAATTAGGCGTCCAGCGGTTCGAGATGCTGCTCGAGCAGTGCGCGCAGATGAGCGTGCTGTTCCGGCAGCTTCAGCGCCTCGCCGAGATGGGCCGTATCTTCGTCGCGGTTGAAACCGGGCTCGTTGGTGGCGACTTCGAACAGCACGCCGCCCGGCGTGCGGAAATAGATCGCCCAGAAGTAATCGCGGTCGATGACCGGCGTGACCTGATATCCCGTATCCATCAGCGCCTTGCGTACTTCGAGTTGCTTTGCGCGGTTCTCGACGGCAAAGGCAACGTGGTGGACAGAACCCGCTCCGGGAAGCGCACGGCCGATGTTCGGCATGGTTTCGAGGTCGACGAAATCTGCGCCGTTGCCGCCGGGAATAGCCAGCCGCTTGACGCCTTCATGCGTATCGACCACTTCATAGCCCATATACTTCAGCAGTTCGCCCGTTGCGCCCTCGTCCCGCAGCCGCATGGCGACGGAATGAAAGCCTCTGATGGCGTGTTCGGCATCGACCCCGCCATGCGTCCAGGGCTCGCGATGATCGTCCTTGACCTCGACAAGCGCAAAGCCGTCACCATCCGGACCGGCGAAATGCAGGCGCTTCTGGCCGAAGGATTCATCGGTCTTCAGAGCTTCGACGCCCTGCTTGCCGAGCCGTTCGGTCCAATAACCGATTGAGCCTTCCGGAACGGAGAATAAGGTATTGCCGACTTCGCCGGTACCCGGACGGCCGCGCGCCATCTTCGGGAACGGGAAATAGGTCATGACCGTACCTGGGGTACCGATCTCGTCACCATAGTAAAGGTGATAGACATCCGGCGCATCGAAATTGACGGTCTTCTTCACACGGCGCAGGCCAAGAGTATTCGTGAAGAACTTATTGTTGGTGCGGGCATCTTCCGCCATCGACGTAACGTGGTGAAGGCCCTTGATCTGAGTGAGCATCTTTAACCCCTTGTCTCGCCCGCAACAGCAGGCGTTTCTGATGAGCAGAAGATGGTCTCAGAGGCCGCTTTTCGATAGCCCCCAATAGCCAAACGGATTGTTTCTGATCGTTGAACAATAAAAGGCAGTCGTTCAATGCATCAGCCATTGCCCGGATCACTCGGCAGAGCCCAGTCGATCGGATCCCTGCCGTGCTCGCTCAAATAGGCATTGGCTTTGGAGAAGTGCCGGCAGCCGAGGAAGCCGTTATGGGCTGAAAGAGGCGACGGATGCGCGGCTTTCAGCACGAGATGCCGCTCGGTATCGACGAAGGCGGCTTTCTTCTGCGCGTAGGAGCCCCACAACATGAAGACGACGCCGTCGCATTCGTCATTGACGCGGCCAATGACAGCGTCAGTGAAGCGTTCCCAGCCCTTGCCCTGATGCGAGGCGGCCTGGGATTCCTCGACCGTGAGCACGCTGTTGAGCAGCAATACACCCTGCCTCGCCCAGCTTTCCAGAAAGCCGTGGCGTGCCGGCGGAATGCCGAGATCGGTTTCCAGTTCCTTGTAGATATTGACCAGCGACGGCGGAATGCGCACGCCTGGACGAACGCTGAAGCACAGGCCATGCGCCTGGCCGATGCCATGATAGGGATCCTGCCCGAGGATCACGACCTGCACTTCATCGAGCGGCGTCAGGTCCAAGGCTCGGAAATATTCGCTGCCGCGCGGAAAGATCACCTTGCCGCGCTGCTTTTCTTCAACAAGAAAGGATTTGAGCTGCTGCATATAAGGGCTGACGAATTCCTCCGACAGCGCCTCTTTCCAGCTTTCCTCCAGCTTGACGCCCGCCTCCGCCATCGTCCCTCGCCTTTATCTTTTGTCAGCATGTCGATTGAGGATGAAAGGGAAGGCAAGTCAAGAAAATGGCTGGTGCGGCGACAGGGAGATCACAGTTTTTGAGAGGTAGCACGGCCTGTTTCCAATCTCACGCGGCAAATGCCAATTGCGGCGACTTCCGGCCCAAGTGCACAGCATATTGCCTATCAATCTCAATCAAGGCAGCCGGCAGATCGTACGGCAAGCGACGTGACAGGGCTACCGG
The DNA here is from genome assembly GCF_030272695.1 of Martinezella calliandrae. Classification (GTDB taxonomy): domain Bacteria; phylum Pseudomonadota; class Alphaproteobacteria; order Rhizobiales; family Rhizobiaceae; genus Rhizobium; species Rhizobium calliandrae. The sequence goes on along the minus strand of NZ_JARFYN010000006.1, from coordinate 91,606 downwards.
TGAAATCCCATTTCAAGCGAATTCGGCCAAAAGACGTTGTCGAGTGGGACGGCACTTACAGGTACGGCCCTGATATCAAAGACCCAATCTGAACGACAGCACGTCGTCCTCTAAAGGAACCCGTCGTTGGCGTTATAACGGCCGCTTCTGGCGGCGCAAACCGGCCAAAGTCACCACCCCCCTCAGACAAGTCTTTGCGTGATCAATCCTTGATCCGCGCCATCTGCGGATCGTAGAGCGGCTTCAGCGACACCCGGCAAGGCACGCGCTGCTGCGCGACATCGAGCTCGTACTGGCCGCTGAGCACAAAATCCTCGGTCACGCCATCGGGATCGCGGACGTAGCCGTAGCCGATCGGCTTGCCGATCGTGTAACCGTAGCCGCCGCTCGATAGCCAGCCGACGCGCTGGCCGTTGCGATAGATTGTCTCGCGGCCGAGGAGCACGGTTTCTGGATTATCAGGCACGAAGCAGGCGAGCAACTTCTTCACCCCCGAAGCCAGTTGTCGCTCGATGGCTTGCCGGCCGCGGAAAGCGATATTCTTCCTCATCTTCACCGCCCAGCTCAGTCCTGCCTCGACTGGCGTGTGATCGGGACCGATGTCGGAACCCCAGGCACGATATCCCTTTTCCAGCCGGCAGCTTTCGATCGCGCGGTAGCCGGCATTGGCCAAACCGTGCTCGCGGCCGGCGGCCATCAGAGCGTCGTAGACGGTGGCCGCATACTCCACCGGCACATGCAGCTCGTAACCGAGCTCGCCGACATAGGTCACGCGCAGCGCGCGAACCGGGCAACCGGCGATGCCGATGGTCTTCACGCGCAGGAAAGGAAATGCCGCATTAGATACATCATCCGAGGTGACGGCTTCCAACACTCTGCGCGAATTCGGTCCCATCAGCGACAGCACGGAATAGGCGGAGGTGATATCCACCAGTTCGGCATGCAGCTCGGCCGGAATATTCCTGGCGATCCAGTCGAAATCATGCGTGGCGAAGCCGGTGCCCGTGGTGATGCAGAATTCGTTCTCGGCGACACGCGCCACGGTGACATCGCATTCAATACCGCCCCTGTCGTTCAGCATCTGCGTATAGGTCAGGGCGCCGACCGGCTTGGCGACGTCGTTGGCGGCGATCCAGGAGAGCGTCGCTTCGGCATCTCGTCCCTTCAAAACGAATTTTGCAAACGAGGTCTGATCGAAGATCACGGCCGCCTCGCGCACCGCCCTGTGCTCACGCCCGACGGCATCGAACCAGTTCTGGCGGCCATAGGTGTAGATGTCCTTCGGCTCCTCGCCGGCAAAAAGGTCGGCGAACCAATTCGGCCGCTCCCAGCCGAGCTTTTCGCCGAAACAGGCGCCCTGCGCCTTCAGCCGATCGTAGAGCGGCGACTTGCGGCAGGGGCGGCCACTCGACTGCTCCTCGAATGGCCAGGCCATGGTGTAGTGCTTGCCATAGGCTTCGAGCGTGCGAGTGCGCACCCAATCCGTATCGAAATGTGGGCGACCGAAGCGCCTGATGTCGACCGGCCAGAGATCATAGGGCGGCTCGCCCTTCACCACCCACTCGGCGAGCGCCATGCCAGCCCCGCCCGCGGAAGCAATGCCGAAGGCGTTGAAGCCGGCGCCGACGAAGAAGTTCCGAAGCTCCGGCGCTTCGCCGAGGATGAAATTGCCGTCGGGCGTAAAGCTCTCCGGCCCGTTCAGAAGCTGCTTGATGCCCGCCGTCTGCAGCGCCGGCACACGCATCAGAGCCTGCTCCATGATCTGCTCGAAATGATTGAAGTTGCTATCGAGCAGCGTGTAGTGAAACTCCTTGGGAATGCCGTCGATCGCCCAAGGGATCGGATTCGGCTCATAACCGCCCATGACCAATCCGCCGACCTCTTCCTTGTAATAGGTCAACCTGTCGGGATCGCGCAGCGTCGGCAGGTTTGAGGGCACACCGAAGGATTCGGTGACGAGATACTGATGCTCGACGGACACGAGTGGCACGTTGACGCCGAAGCGCGCAGCAAAACTCCTCGTCCACTGCCCGGCGCAGACCACGACGCGCTCGCATTCGATGCGGCCTTTGGCGGTGATGACCGCACGGATTTTGCCCTTGTCGATTTCCAGATCGAGGACTTCGGTGTCCTCGAAAATGGAAACGCCGGCCATGCGCGCGCCCTTGGCCAGCGCCTGCGTGATATCGGAGGGATTGGCCTGTCCGTCGGTCGGCAGATAGGCCGCACCGACCAGATCGTCGATATCCATCAGCGGCCAGTGATCGAAAGCTTCCTTGGGCGTCAGCAGATGCATCTGCAGTCCGAAGGATTGCGCCGTCGTCGCCTGTCTTTTTACCTCCGTCCAGCGTGCTTCGTTGCAGGCAAGGCGCAAACCGCCATTCATCTTCCAGCCGGTGGCAAGCCCGGTCTCGGCCTCCAGCCTCTTATAGAGTTCGACGGAATAGCCGAGCATCTGCGTGATATTGGCACTAGTCCGCAATTGCCCAACGAGACCGGCGGCATGGAACGTGGTGCCTGAGGTCAGTTGCTTTCGCTCCAGAAGGACGGTGTCGGTCAGCCCGAGCTTGGCAAGATGGTAGGCTGTCGAACAGCCGACGATACCGCCGCCGATGACGACCGCCTTCGCTGTTTGGGGCAGTTCTTTCATCGCATCACCTCATAAACTCCGGAATGATTGATATGCGCGTTCAAATCGCGCCAAATTTTCGCTCGTATAGGCTGAATAATCGAAATTGATATGGGAATGGATTTCAGAAACCATGCTCCACATCGCCTCGCGCAGCAGCGAGGCGCATTTCATTGCCTGATAGCGCCGGCGCAGACCGTCGCCTGCCGGCGCCTCGAAATAGGCCTCCAGCATCACCGTTTCCTGGTCGACGGAGAGCTCGTTGTTGGATGCAAGGCCGCCAAGGTCGAAGAGCGGCGTGTTGAAGCCGGCATAGTCCCAATCGATCAGCCAAAGCCTTTTTCCATCGTCGAGGAAATTGCCAGCCAGCAGGTCATTATGGCCGAAAGCAATGTCGAAAGGCTTGGCAGCCTGCTCCAGTCGCTCGGCAATATCGAGGAAAGAAGGAAGCAACGCACTATGGCGACTACCGCCCTCTTCGAGAACGGCGGCATAGTCGCGCACCACGTGGAAAACCCAGAAAATCACGCCGGCGCCACGAAAATATTTCGCGACATTCTGGTGGCAGGAGCGAACAAGCGGTACAATGCGCGCCAGCATCTGGGGGTCGCGAATATCCTTCGCCGCAAGTGGTTTGGCATCGATGTAATCCAGTACAAGGACACCCGGCTCAAAGTGTATGACAGCGGGCGAGAGCCCGGCTGCATGTGCGGCTTTGCTCGCGGCCAACTCGTTGGCACGGCTGATATGGTGAACTGGAATGTCCGTTCCTAGTCTGACGACGAAGTGCTGGGCACCGTCGGTCACCAGGTAATTGCGATTGGTAATGCCACCCGCGAGCGGAGCAATCTCGATCGGTCCGCGCCAAATGCCAAGAGCGTATATCTTGTCTTCGGGCGTTACGGTCATCCCTCCTCCGGCGCGATTGTGACACGTCTTTCGGATGCAAAAGGTTCCCCACAAAAGGAGAACTGTCAAGAACTAGCCACAAAATGAAACGCGTATTTGGTTTTTTGTTGGATTATGCGGGCAAACAGGGTTTAATCCATATTGGGCTATGGATAATCGCAACACAAAGCTTCACCGTAGGCGGGATTTGACCTAAAAATTCAATCTCGAGGTGATTGGAGCGAAATCACTTGTATTCGCGTTGGTATCGCGCCCTGGATGTTTGACCAGATGTGGTCTTATCCGAAGCCGTTTGGCAGATTTTGAGATCATGCCGTAGACAGGATCGATACTATGTCGGAAATCGTCCAGGCGCCGCTTCATTCGAACCATCGGGAACGCGAGATCCTCGAGGAGCTTCGGCTCGCGGGCGGCGCAAGCCGTATTCAGTTTCTCGCGGAACGGCTGGCGGTCTCTGAAGAGACCATCCGCCGCAATATCCGCAGCCTGGAGGCCAACGGTCTCGTCACCAAAGTGCATGGCGGTGTCCATATCAAGGACTCAATCATCGAGCAGCCTCTGCATTTCCGGATGAACGAGAACGCAGAGGCCAAGCGCATGATCGCCGCCCGCGTCGCGGCTATGATCCAGAATGGCGACACGCTTTTCCTCGATATCGGCTCCACGACGGCGTTCATTGCGGTCGCGTTGCAGAAACATCAGAACCTGTTCATCGTCACCAATGCCGTCTCGGTGGCACACGCGCTCGCGACCCGCAACGGCAACCGCGTCTTCTTCGCGGGCGGCGAGCTGCGCGGCCACGACGGCGGCGCCTTCGGCATGGAAGCGACAAACTTCCTGCGCCGTTTCAATGTTCGCCACGCGGTATTGTCCGTCGGCGCCGTCAACGCCGTCTCCGGCTTCATGCTGCACGATCTGGAGGAGGCGGAATATTCTCGCGAAGCTGCGCGGCGCGCCGAAAACCGCATCATTGTCGCCGACAGCGCCAAATTCGGCCGCAGCGCCCCGATCGTTATCGATGATCCGGCCATCTACGACATGATGGTCACCGACGATGTGCCGCCTGCGGATATCCGCGCCATGCTCGACCGCAACGAGATCGATCTCGTCGTCGCGAGCCAGCGCAGGATGGAGCAGCGATAGCTACCAGCACATGCCTTCCAGCGTCAACGCCGCCTTGCTGGCATGGCGCTCCTTGTGGCGCAGTAGACGGAAGCTGCGGGCGGGCAAGTCGAAGGCTGCCCGAACCAGCAATCCTTGCTGCAGATAAGCCATGGCCGCCGCGCTCGAGATGGCGGCCGCGCTCTGTCCATATGAGACCGCCGACAGCACGGCTTCGTTCGATGGCAGCACCAATGCCACGTCGAGATGGTGCGGCGAGGTACCGAGCTTGATGATGGCATTTTCGAATTCGGACCTCGTGCCCGAACCTTCCTCGCGCATAACCCACGATGTACCGGTGGCAAGATCGGCGACGCTCAACTGCCGCCCATCGGCCCAGGGATGATCCGGCGGCACGACGATGACAAGCGCATCCTGCGCCACGACCTTCATCGACAGAACCGGCGCATCCACCTCCCCTTCGACGAAACCCAGCTCAGCGGTGCCCTCGATCACCGCCTCGGTGACCGTACGCGTATTGCCGATCGTCAGATCGAGGTCGATGCCGGGGTAGTCGCGATGAAACCGCATCAGCACGGTCGGCAGCCAATAGCTCGCTATGGTCTGGCTGGCGCGCAGGCTAAGCCGGCCGCGCTGCAATCCACCGAGCTCGGAAAGCATAAGCTCTGCCGAACGCACGCGGGCGAGCGTCGCCTTGGCCTCGCCGAGAAAGGTCCGGCCTGTTTCAGTCAGCTCGATCCGCCGGCCGACGCGATGAAACAGCTCGACACCGTAATAGGCCTCGAGGTTCTTGATCGCCGCGCTGACCGCCGACGGTGTCAAATGGATGGCCTCTGCCGCATGGGTCAGATGTTCTCGCTCGGCGACGGCGACAAAAATGGCGAGTTGCTCAAAGGTCATGGGAAATCATTCTAATTTATCGAATGAAACATAGGATAATATTCGATGGATGTCGACATCAGGAGGTGAGACTTTCCCGCCATATCAAATTCTCCATAGTCCAATGGCGGTTCCGCATGCCCCTATTTCACCGAGCCAATATTATCCTCCCAGGTCTTGCCCTGACGAGTGCTGTGGCCCTTCTCGCCTATGCCGGCGAGCGCATCGAGATCGGCATTCTCGGCGGCAGATGGATCGAGAGCCTGGTGCTCGCCATCGCCATCGGCATTGTCGTCTGCACCATAAAGCCGCTGAAACCGGCCTTGCGCCCCGGCATCGATTTCAGCGCCAAGATCCTGCTTGAAATCGCCATCGTCCTGCTCGGCGCCTCGATCAGCCTATCGGCCATCAGCGGCGCCGGTGTGTGGTTGATCGCCGGCATTGCAATTGTCGTCGTGCTGTCGATTGCAGCGACCTATGTCGTCGGGCGGCTGCTTGGCCTGCCGCCGAAGCTTGCCACGCTCATTGCTTGCGGCAATTCTATCTGCGGCAATTCGGCGATCGTCGCCGTTGCTCCGGTCATCGAGGCAGGTTCCGAGGAGATTGCCGCCGCCCTTGCCTTCACCGCCGTGCTCGGCATCGCCGCCGTCTTCCTGTTGCCGCTTCTCTATTTCCATGCCGGCATGAGCGTCCCGCAATATGGCGTGCTGGCCGGCCTGACCGTCTATGCCGTGCCGCAGGTACTTGCTGCAACCGCACCAGTTAGCGTCCTTGCCGTGCAAACCGGCACCCTGGTCAAGCTGGTCCGCGTGCTGATGCTCGGACCTGTCATTTTCCTGCTCGGCGTCATCACCAAGACCGAAACGGCGGAGATAGACAACCGCACGAACCGCCGTCGCTCGCTGGTTCCCTGGTTCATCTGCGGCTTTCTTGGGTTGATGGCGTTGCGTTCTTTCGGCCTGATCCCGGACACATTGGTCGCGCCGATGGCTCTGATCTCCAACATACTGACGGTGATTGCGATGGCGGCGCTTGGCCTGTCGGTGAACATTCGCTCCGTTGCCCATGCCGGCGGCCGGGTGATCACGGCAGCCACGCTGTCGCTGCTGACACTCGGTGTCATCAGCTATGGGCTGATTGCCGTCCTGCAAATTCGGTAGGTGTGGCATCGCCTTGGGAATTGCCGGAGGCATGGTGTATATCCGGCCTTCGGACCGATGCCAGAAGCGCAGCGATCTCGCCTGCGGACGAAGGATAACCGATCGCATAGCCCTGAAGTCCGTCGCAGCCGGCGCGCGCCAGGAGCCGCGCGTGGTCCTCGGTCTCCACGCCTTCGGCGATGACTTCAACGTTGAGGGCTCTTGCTATTTCCATAATCGAGACGATCAGGCGGCGTTGTTCGTCCGAGGCGGCAATCGCCGTCACCAACTGCCGGTCGATCTTCAGTCGCTTCGGCTTCAGCTTCACCAGGCCGATCAGCGAGGCATGGCCGGAACCGAAATCGTCGATCTCGATCTCGATGCCCATTTTTTTGATCGCGTCGATATTGGCGAGGACCTTGTCGTCGGGATCATCGAGGAAGATCGTTTCGATCAATTCAAAGGCGATGGCATGGCGCGGTAAGTTGAGAGCCTCCAGCCGTTCAATAAGGCGTGGATCGGCCAGACGGCTTGCCGAGATGTTGACGGCGACTCGCGGCGGCGTCAACCCCTGCAAGGCCCAGCTGGTGCGGTCGAACAAGACGCGATTGAGGATAGCCGCATCGATCTCTGCCGTCAGCCCATAGTCTTCAGCCACCTTCAGGAAGGCTCCCGGTGCGAGCAGTCCCTTCTCCGGATGCCACCATCGCGCCAAAGCCTCTAGCCCCACGATTCGTCGGCTGCGCGCATCCACCTGGATTTGGTAGAAAGGCACGATCTCATTCCGTATCAGCGCCAGTCGCAACTCCTCTGCCAGTTGGCGCTCGGCGAGCAAGTCGGATTGCAGCTTCGGTGTGAAGAATTCGACGCGGTTGCGGCCAAGTTTCTTGGCCTGATAGAGGGCGACATCGGAATCCGCCAACAGGTTGCCAGCCCCTTCGATAGCACTCCAGGCCGCGCCGATCGAGGCGCCTACCCGCAGCATGTCGTGGCCGTAGCGTATGTCGCGCCGCAGCCGCCATAAAATATCCTCGGCGATGCTTCTAAGCTCATCGGCGGTATCGATATCGACCAGCACCACGACAAACTCGTCCCCGCCGATGCGAGCAACCATATCATTTGCCGAGATCGCCCCGGAAATCCGCCCCGCCGCATTCTGCAGCGTCACGTCGCCAGCCGCATGCCCCCATTTGTCGTTGATCTGCTTGAAACAATCGAGATCGATATGGAGGACCGCCAGCGTTTTAACTGCTGGATCGGCGCGTAGCTCCGCCAGCCGACGATCGAAATAGCGGCGATTGGGAAGGCCCGTGAGATAGTCATGGTCGGCTGCGTGTTCGATGCGTGAGCGGCTCTGCTCGAGCGCAATTGCGCGCGCTTCCGCGACCGCCTTCTGGTCGGTCAGCTCGCGATTGAGCAGGACATCGGCCGTGACATCCCATTCAGCGCCGATGAAGGAGGGCTGGCCATTGGGGCCCTCGTAGAAATGGGCACGCGAGCGCAGATAGCGCACCTCTCCGCTAGGCAGGATGATGCGAAATTGTGAATTATAAAAACCTTTTCTTGCAACTGCCCCATCGAACTCGGCAATCGCCCGCTCGACATCGCCGGGATGAAGGGCGTTCATCCAGATCGACGACGGCACCTTGCGATCGGTGCGACCGGTCTGGTAGAGCTCGTGCATCTGCAGATCCCAAAGCACTTCCTCTTCGCTGAGATCATGCTCCCATACTCCGATACGCGACGCCTCCAGTGCCAATTCCAACCTCCTCAAGAGGTCTTGGAATTCTTGCTCGGATCGCCCTGACACCGCCTCTTCCACCGAGTTCGAACCCCCTCCGGACACATGGAAACTTTGCATGATTGCGGCGATATCTTTGCACCACTCCCTTTAGCGATATTTAATAACCCCTCAAGAGTTGCAGGCTTTAGCTTGCAACTCTTGCTGCATTCGTTTTTTGGTTAATGATTATGACGCGGCGGATTGGCCGCGATGTCGCGGAAATCGGCGGCACCGTCGAGCACCGCGCCATCGGAAAGTTGCGTGACCGAACGCCGGTAGATTCGCTGCCAGGGCGTCGCGTCCGGCGGAACCGCCGGAATGCCGTCGCCCTTGCGCCGCTCGATTTCCGCCTCCTCCACCAGCATGTCGCAACGGCCATGATTGAAATCGATGCGGATGATATCGCCGGTCCTGAGCCAGGCAAGGCCGCCGCCCGCCGCACTTTCGGGCGAGGCATTGAGGATCGACGGACTGTCGGCCGTACCCGACTGGCGGCCGTCACCGATCGTCGGCAGGCTGCGGATGCCGCGCTTCAGCAGCGCATCCGGCGGCTGCATGTTGACGACTTCTGCAGACCCCGGCCAACCGATCGGCCCAGCCCCTCGAATGACAAGGATGGTGTTCTCATCGATACCGAGGGTCTCGTCGTTGATGCGCTTGTGATAGTCCTCCGAGCCGTCGAAAACCACCGCCCTGCCTTCGAATACGCCCTCGTGGCCCGGCTCCTGCAGATAGCGGCGGCGAAAATCTTCCGAAACGACACTCATTTTCATGATGGCGAAATCGAAGAGATTGCCCTTTAGCACCAGGAAACCCGCACGTTCCTTCAACGGCTCGCCAAAGGGGCGGATGACCTCACGGTCGGTCGATTCCTTGCATTTCAGGTTCTCTGCCATCGTCTTGCCCGTGACCGTCGGACAGTCGCCATCAAGCTTGCCGGACTGCAGTAGCTCCCACATGACGGCGGGCACGCCGCCGGCGCGATGGAAGCGCTCGCCCAGATAGGCACCCGCCGGCTGCACATTGGCAAGCAGCGGAATGTCGAACCCATAAACCTGCCAGTCATCGGGATAGAGATCGATGCCGGCATGCTTCGCCATGGCCGCCAGATGCGGTTGCGCATTGGTGGAGCCGCCGATCGCCGAATTGACCCTGATGGCATTCAGGAAAGCCTGACGAGTGAGCACGTCGGAAGGCTTAATACCTTCGATCACCAGTTCGACGGCGCGGCGACCAGTGCGATAGGCCATCTGCCCACGCTCGCGATAAGCACCCGGAATGGCGGCGCAGCCCGTCAGCGACATGCCGAGCGCTTCGGCCATGGCGTTCATCGTCGATGCGGTGCCCATTGTGTTGCAGTGACCGACCGAGGGTGCCGAGGAAAGCGCCGTTTCCAGAAACTCCTCTTCATCGATCTCACCGGCAGCGAGCCTGCGGCGCGAGCGCCAGATCGCCATGCCGGAACCAGCCAACTCGCCATCATGCCAGCCATCGAGCATGGGGCCGCCAGAAAACACGATCGCGGGTATATTGACGGTGGAGGCCGCCATCAGCGCCGACGGCGTGGTCTTGTCGCACCCGGTCGTCAGCACGACACCGTCGAGTGGATAGCCGTAAAGCACCTCAACAAGGCCGAGATAGGCAAGATTGCGGTCGAGTGCTGCGGTCGGGCGCTTGCAATTCTCGAAAATCGGATGGGTCGGGAATTCGATCGGAATGCCTCCCGCATCACGAATGCCGTCGCGGATGCGCTTGGCGAGATCGAGGTGATGGCGGTTGCAGGGCGTCAGGTCGCTGCCGCTCTGGGCGATACCGATGATCGGCTTACCCGAACGCAGCTCTTCCGGCGTGATGCCATAATTCATGAAGCGCTCGAGGTAGAGTGCGGTCATGTCGATATGATTGGGATTGTCGAACCAATCCTGCGAACGCAGACGACGTTTGGATATGCCATTGTCGGTCATGTCTTCCTCAAGCCTTTCCTCGAGCATTCTTGTCTTCCAGATGCACCAGCAAGCCGCTGTGATCGCTTTCGCCGCCGCCCTTCTCTACGAATTCGGCGAACTCCGCCCTGACGGCTTCGGTCAACGGCAAATGAAGCGACAAGCTTCGAGCAGCGTCAAGAACGGCGTCGAGATCTTTCAGTTGATTGCGCGCCGTGCCGCCGGGTTCGAAATTGCGCTCGATCATGCGCTGGCCGTGCAACTCCAGAATCCGGCTTTCGGCGAAGCCGCCGCGAATAGCGGCGCGGAATGCCTCGCGCGAACCGCCGCCTGCTTCGACCAGAAGCATGGCTTCGGCGATCGCGCCGATGGTCACCGCGACGATTTGCTGGTTGCCGAGCTTGGCAAGCTGGCCTGCGCCGCTCGGTCCCACGTGAGTGACGCGGCCGAGCGGAGCCAGCACATCGCGGACGCTATCGATGACTTCGGCATCGCCGCCCGCCATGATCGCCAGGGTCCCGGCGGCGGCGCCGACCACGCCGCCAGAGACCGGCGCGTCGATGTGCCGGATGCCACGCTCCGCCAGCTTCGCCGCGTGCTCACGGGCGATTGGCGGCGGGATGGAGCTGTTGTCGACCACGACGGCACCGGGCTTCAATGCATCGGCGACACCACTTCCGAACAGGATTTCGCTCACCGCGCCGGCATTGGTCAGCATCGTGAACAATATGGAGGCACCGTTGGCCGCCTCCACCGCCGTCGCGGCGACGGTCGCTCCGTCGGCCGCCAATGCGTCGGCTTTGCTCCGATCGCGGTTCCAAACGGTGACGGCGAAGCCGGCCCCAAGCAACCGCCGCGCCATCGGAGCGCCCATCAGCCCGGTTCCGAGAAAAGCAATTTTCCGATCGGTCATGGAAGGCGTCCCTCCAATTCGTCATCGATATGAACTCGAATGATCTCGTCGAAGGAACTCTCAGCCACAAAACCGAGTTCCCTCGCCCGCGTCGCCGTAAAGCTTTGAGCCCAGCCGGAAACAATGCGCATCACCACCTCATCCGGTTCGCGGCGGATCAATTTTACCGCCTTGTCGCCGGCGATCCGGCGCAACGCCTCGATCTGCTCGCCGACCGTGGCGCTGACACCCGGCATGGAAAGATTGCGTTCGGCACCAAGCGGGGCAAGATCGATCGTCGCACCGTGAATGAGAAACCCGACGGCCGAACGCGGCGAGGCATGCCAATGCCGCACGTCCTCCGGCACCGGCAGCACGGCTTCCATGCCAATCAACGGTTCCCGCAATATGCCAGAGAAGAAACCCGAGGCGGCGCGATTCGGCTTGCCCGGACGAATGCAGATGGTCGGCAGGCGAATGCCGATGCCATCGAAAATGCCGCGGCGCGTATAGTCGGCCAGCAGTAGCTCGCTAATCGCCTTCTGCGTCCCGTAACTGGTGAGAGGCGTTAGATGGAAATCGTCGGGGATAGGCGTCGGAAAGGGTGAGCCGAAAACAGCGCATGAAGAAGTAAACACGACGCGCGGCTTGTAGCCGTCCTCGGCATGTGCGGCACGGATCGCCTCGAACAGTTGCCGGGTGCCATCGAGATTGATGCGATACCCCTTATCGAAATCGAGCTCCGCCTCGCCCGAGACGATCGCCGCGAGATGAAAGATCACATCCGCCCGGCGGGCCACGATCTTCTCCGCGGTCTCTGGTGCGGACAGATCATGGGCGCGCGCTTTCACCTTGCCGCTGAAACCTTCGGGCCGAGGCGGCTCGATGACGTCGATCAACGACAGCCGCGCAATCTCTGGGCCTCCGAGACCGCCGTCGGCCACCAGCCTTGCCGTCAATTTTCGGCCGATCATACCGGCTGCTCCGATGATGGCTACGTGCATGGAATCCTCCCTCGCAAATGACCATCAGCGGGCGGCTCCTCCGGCCCGATGTACGTCAATCATTTCGCCTGGGTTTTTGATAAACCCATGGCGTCAGCATGCAAACGAAATTGGCGGGGGAGAGGCAAAATCTTCGAAAAACAGATTGGCCAAAATGGAAAATATCAAAAGCGACAGGAGACCAAAAAGAAGGGCGAGACCTTGCGGTCCCGCCCCTAAAGTATCGGGCACGGGGGTAACACCCGACACGGCGTTCCTATTCGGCGGCGATAGGGAGAATTTCCGCCGAATGGTTGTTGTCGTTATGGTGATGCTGTTTCAGCGGACGGTTGCCTGTCAGCCTGCGGATCAGCACGTAGAACACCGGCGTCATGAAGATGCCGAAGAAGGTCACGCCGATCATGCCCGAGAACACCGCGACACCCATGGCGGCCCGCATTTCCGCGCCGGCACCCGTCGAGGTAACCAGTGGCACGACGCCCATGATGAAGGCCATGGACGTCATCAGGATCGGGCGCAGACGCAGGCGACTGGCCTCGATGGCGGCTTGCACCGGGGTTCGGCCCTCGAATTCCAGCTCGCGGGCGAATTCCACGATCAGGATCGCGTTCTTCGCCGACAGGCCCACCAACACCATCAAACCGATCTGAGTGAAGATGTTGTTGTCACCCCCAATCAGCCAGACACCCGTCAAGGCGGCAAGCACACCCATCGGCACGATCATGACGATCGCAAGCGGCAAGCTGACGCTTTCGTACTGGGCTGCCAGCACGAGATAGACGAGCAACAGGGCCAGCGGGAAGATGACGACGCCCGAGCTGCCGGCCAGGATCTGCTGATAGGTCAGATCGGTCCATTCGAAGCCGATACCCTTGGGCAGGGTTTCGTTGGCGATGCGCTCTACTGCAGCCTGCGCCTGGCCGGACGAAAAGCCCGGTGCCGGTCCGCCGTTGATATCGGCGGCAAGGAAGCCGTTGTAGCGCGTCGTACGTTCCGGACCTGTGCTGGCCTCGACCTTCAAGAGCGCCGATAGCGGGATCATCTGGCCCGATGCCGAACGGACTTTCAACTGGCCGATGTCGCTTGCATGGGCGCGGAACTTGGCGTCCGCCTGGACACGCACGCTGTAGGTTCGCCCGAAGGCGTTAAAGTCGTTGACATAGAGCGAACCCAGATAGATCTGCAGCGTATCGAAGACATCGGTCACCGAGACACCCAATTGCTCAGCCTTGGCGCGATCGAGATCGGCGAAAAGCTGCGGCACGTTGATCTGGTAGCTCGAGAACAGACCGGCGAGCTCCGGCGTCTGATAGGCCTTGGCGAGGAACGCCTTGTTGGCCTCGTCGAGTGCCTGGTAGCCAAGCCCTGCACGATCTTCGATCTGCATCTTGAAGCCGCCTGTCGTGCCGAGGCCCTGGACGGGCGGCGGCGGGAACATCGCGATGAAGGCATCCTGGATCGCGCCGAACTTCTGGTTCAGCTGCATGGCGATGGCGCCGCCCGACAGGTTCGGCGTCGTGCGTTCTTCGAACGCCTTCAAGGTCACGAAGACGATGCCGGCGTTGGACGAGTTGGTGAAGCCGTTGATCGACAAGCCCGGGAAGGCGATCGCATGTTCGACGCCCGGCTGCTGCATGGCGATGTCGCTCATCCGGTGAATGACGTCATCCGTGCGGTCCAGGGTCGCACCGTCAGGCAATTGCGCAAAGCCGATCAGGTACTGCTTGTCCTGCTGCGGCACGAAACCGCCGGGAACGGCCTGGAAGAGATAGTAGGTCGCGCCAATTAGCGCGATATAGACCACCATCACCAGGCTCTTCAGCGACAGGATCCCGCCGACGCCCTTGCCGTACGCGTTCGATCCGCGGTGGAACACCTTGTTGAAGCCGCGGAAGAACCAACCGAACACCCCATCCATTACGCGCGTCAACAAATCCTTCGGCGCGTGGTGGTCCTTCAAAAGAAGGGCGGCCAGAGCCGGAGACAGCGTCAGCGAGTTGAAGGCGGAAATCACGGTCGAGATGGCGATCGTCAGCGCGAACTGGCGATAGAATTGACCCGACAGGCCGGAGATGAAGGCGAGCGGCACGAAGACGGCAACAAGCACCAGCGCAATGGCGATGATCGGACCCGACACTTCCTTCATGGCGCGATAGGTGGCATCGCGCGGACTGAGGCCGTTTTCGATATTTCGTTCGACGTTTTCGACAACCACGATCGCATCGTCCACGACGATACCGATCGCCAGCACCAGGCCGAAGAGGCTGAGCGCGTTGACCGAGAAGCCGAAGACATACATCACCGCGAAGGTGCCGATGATCGAAACGGGAACGGCGATCAGCGGAATAATCGAGGCGCGCCAGGTCTGCAGGAACAGGATGACGACGACAACGACGAGCGCGATGGCTTCGAGCAGCGTGTGAACGACCTTGTCGATCGAAGCGCGTACGAACTGCGTGGTATCGTAGACGATCTCATACTTGACGCCATCAGGCATCGCCGTCTGCAGCTCGTTCATGGTCTTGACGACCTCGTCGGAGATGGTGATGGCGTTCGAACCGGGAGCCTGGAAGACCGGAACGGCAACCGCAGGCTTACCGTCGAGCAGCGAGCGCAGCGAATAGTCAGATGCACCGAGCTCGACGCGGGCGACGTCGCGCAAACGCGTGATTTCGCCGTTGGTACCGCTCTTGACGATGATGTTACCGAACTCTTCCGGCGTCGTCAGGCGGCCCTGGGCATTAACGGAAAGCTGGACATCGAGACCCGGAACGCTCGGAGATGCGCCGATGATGCCGGCAGCGGCCTGGACGTTTTGCTGACGGATTGCGTTGGCGATGTCGCTCGCAGCGAGACCACGTTCTGCAGCTTTCTGCGGATCGACCCAGACGCGCATCGAATAATCGCCCGAACCGAATACCTGAACCTGACCGACGCCTTCGATACGGGCGAGCCTGTCCTTGATGTTCAGCGTGGCGTAATTGCGCAGATAGGTGATGTCATAGCGATTGTCCGGCGAGATGAGGTTGACCACCATCATCAGGTCGGGCGAGCTCTTGACCGTGGTGATGCCGAGGTCGCGGACGTTCTGCGGCAATCGCGGCTCCGCCTGCGAGACGCGGTTTTGCACCAGTTGCTGCGCCTTGTCGGGATCGGTGCCGAGCTTGAAGGTGACGGTCAGCGTCAGCAAACCATCCGATGTCGCCTGGCTGTTCATATAGAGCATGCCGTCGACGCCGTTGATCTGCTCTTCCAGCGGCGTTGCCACCGTTTCGGCGATGACCTTCGGGTTGGCGCCCGGATATTGCGCGGTGACGACGATCGAGGGCGGCACAACTTCGGGATATTCCGAAATCGGCAGCAGCTTCATGCCGATCAGGCCGGCGACCACGATGAGCACCGATAGCACTCCGGCAAACACCGGACGGTCGACAAAGAATCTTGAGATGTTCATGGCAGAACCCTCTCCAGGGGTAAACATGAGGACACGAGGTCTGGGCCCGTCGGCGACCAGCACCACGAGCATTTCAAAAACAGGGCATCGCAGGGGTCGCCGGGAGACCGTGCCTCCCGGCGACATCAATTACTGTGCGGTGGCAACTTTTTCTTCCGGCTTCGGATCGACCACGGCGCCCGGGCGAACCCGTTGTAGGCCGTTGACGATGACCCGGTCACCGGCGTTCAGGCCGGTTTCGACGATGCGCTGGCCGTCCGCGGTGTCGCCGAGACCGATCTGGCGATAGACCACTTTGTTGTCGCCATCGACCACGAAGACGAACTTCTTGTCCTGATCGGTGCCGATTGCCCGCTCGCTGATAACCAGCTTGCTCTCGGCTTTCGGCTGGCCCATGCGTACACGCACGAACTGACCGGGGATCAGGCGTCTGCCCGGATTATCGAAGACGGCGCGCACCGCAACAGTGCCACTTGCTGCATCGACTTCATTGTCGATCAGTTGCAGCTTGCCCTTGATCGGGGTGCCATCGTCGTTGGTTGTACCAATCTGAACGGGAATCTGTTCGACCGGCGGAACCGCGCCGTCAGTGACCGGGAGCTGTGCAAGCGCCTGGGTGACCGTCTGTTCGCTTGCATTGAAGCTGGCATAGATCGGATCGACCGAGACCAGCGTCGTCAACGCGGGAGAAGCAGAGCCTGCGGCAACGAGGTTGCCGACCGTGACTTCGATCTTGCCCACCCGGCCAGCGATCGGAGCGCGAACCTGCGTGTAGTCGAGGTTCAATTGCGCCGTCTGCAGAGCGGCTTGCGCTGCCTTCAGATTGGCGGCGGCCCCGGCATAGTTGCTGGCGCGCGTATCCATGTCGCTCTGCGAAATCGTCTTGTTATCGGAGAGCTTCTGACCGCGGTCGACTTCGACCTTGGCGAGATCCAGCTTGGCCTTGGCCGCGCCAACTTCCGCCTGCGCCTGGGCGACGGCCGCCTCATAGGGTGCCGGGTCGATCGTCACCAGCAGGTCGCCCTGCTTGACCAACGCGCCTTCGCGGAAATGCACCGACTGGATGGCGCCGGCCACACGCGGGCGCACCTCCACACGATCGATGGCTTCGAGCCGGCCGGAAAACTCTTGCCAGGTCGTGATATCGCGCGCCTCAACGGCGGCGACCGTAACGGGAATGGCCGGCTTGGCAGCCGGGGCGGCGGCCTCGGTCGCCTGAGCGCCGCGCGGCAAATCCAAATAGAAGGCTGTGCCTATAATGGCCACAGCAACACCCATGCCAGCGCCCCACAGGGCCCAGCGCTTACCGTTGGACTTCATGTTAGTCTCTCCTTTGGTCCCGGCTTGGGGCACGGGACCGAAAATTCCTATCGTCTCGACATCATCAGACTTGGTCGATCAAGCCTGCACATCTTCGACAAAGCTCTTGAAACAACAGCAAACATCCTGTTGCCATGACGGCTTGTCTTTCGACTGTCCGCCGTAGATGGTGGGCCAGCCCGTCCCGGCGGGAAGGACTTGCTGGCGAACACGGACGCCGGCCGCTTTCAGGCGGCTGCCGTATTCCATGCCCTCGTCGCGGAGCGGGTCGTCCTCGGCCGTGAGCACCAATGCCGGCGCAAGGCCCGAAAGCCGCGAACAGTATCGAGGCGCCGCGTAGGGGTGACAAACACCGCCCAGAAAACCCAGGTACCGGTTCCATCCCTCTGTCCAGCGCTCGCGCATGCCGCTTTCCTCCGCCTGGAGGAAAGATTTCGACCCCATGAAGGGATCAAGCAGCGGCGATATCAGCACCTGTCCGTCGAGCGAACCCGGCATCTGATCGCGCGCCTTCAAAGCCACGCCAGCTGCAACATTGCCACCCGATTCCTCACCGGCGACAAAGAGCAGCGATTTTTTCGCCCCGCCCAGCGCAAGCATGTTCCGCTTGTTGCCGAGATAGGCGAGAATCCCGTAGGCACATTCCAGCACCTGCGGAAAGGCATTATGGTTGCCACTGCTATAATCGGCAGCAACCACGATCGCACCAGCCTCCGCAAGACTTGCGGCCACCGGTCGGTCAATGGCATGCTCGGTATCGAGAAAGGCGCCACCATGCAGATAAAGCACAATGGGTGCAGCCTTCTTCATACCTTCGCCGTTGTAGATCCGAGCTGCGACCGGCCCCGTGGGCACGTTTTCCAGCATCACATCTTTCCACGGCGCACTCATGAACCCACATCCTTGTCTATTCGATCGAACATGATCTCTTCCGAAAGCGGCTTCTACACATTTCGGACCATGTTCCAAATCCGCGGATCCAAGCGCCCCATGCCGCGTTGCAACATTCACATTTACAACATATTGTTATTCCGTTCTGAGAATAAGTAGCCTATATTCGATCAGACTATTCATCAGAGCAAACAATCGACCTTTTTCGCTGCGGTCGAAGGGTACCTTGGAATGGACCAGCTATCAGCAATGCGGGCATTCGCACGTGTGGTGGAGACGGGCAATTTTACCCGCGCAGCCACAACTCTCTCCATGCCGAAGGCGACGGTGACGACGCTCATCCAGTCGCTCGAGGCGCATCTACACACCAAGCTCCTGAACCGCACGACGCGGCGCGTCATGGTAACAACTGACGGAGCGCTCTATTACGAACGTGCCATTCAGATTCTCTCCGAAATCGAGGAACTGGACGGCAGCATCAGCAATTCGCAGAGCCTGCCGAGCGGCCGTCTGCGTGTCGAAATGGCAGGCGCCTTCGCAGACAAAATCGTCATGCCGGCGCTTTGCGATTTTCACAAGCGCTATCCGGACATCCATATCGACCTCGGCGTCGGCGACCGGTTGGTGGATTACCTGGCGGAGAATGTCGACTGCGCCCTGCGTGCGGGCACGCCGAGCGATCAGTCGCTGATTGCCCGACGCGTCGGAGAAGTGCATCTCGTCACCTGTGCCGCGCCGATCTATGTCGAAAATTACGGCATTCCCGAACGGCCGGAAGAGCTGGAGAGCAGCCACCGCGCAGTCAGCTATTTTCGCGCACAGACCGGGCGGACGATTCCGTTCGAATTCAATCGCGGCAACGAGTCGCTGGAGATCAGTCCGCGCTACATCCTCTCGGTCAATGACAGCCGTAGCTATGTCAACGCCGCATTGATGGGCCTCGGCATTGCCCAGGCTCCGAATTTCATGGTTCGCGACGCGCTTGCAAAGGGCGATCTCATCCCCATCCTTCCCGGCTGGACCCGCAGCCCTCTGCCGCTGCATATCGTCTATCCCCCGAACCGGCACCTGAGTAACAAGGTGCGCGTGTTCGTCGACTGGCTGGCCAAATTGCTGGCGACGTCGCGGCTTGGAGCGGTTTAATGACCTTCTCCCCAGGGCGGGGAGAAGGTTATGTCATGTCGCCATGATCCGACACAATCAGTTCCAGGAGCCTCCTGCCGGCTGCCGGACGGTCGCGTTTAGCCGATTCCACACATTGTCGACGGCAATTGAGACGATCAAAGCCGACAATGCTTTTTCGTCATAATATTTGGCCGCCTCGTTCCAGACTTCATCGCTGACCGCATCCGGCCGATCGGCAAGTCGGGTCATTGCTTCGCCGAGCGCAAGGGCTGCGCGTTCAGCCTCCGTGAAGTAGGGCATTTCGCGCCAGGCGGAGACGCCGACGATCCGCTCGATCGTTTCTCCTGCCTTCTGCAGCTTGCGCAAGCCCATATCGGTGCAGACGCTGCAGCCATTGATCTGGCTGACGCGCATATGCACGAGATCCATGGTGTTCTCGCAGACGCCGCGATCCTTGATCGAGGCGCTGACTGCCAAGAGCGCTTGCAGGGTTTCCGGCAGGTTGACGGCGGGGTTCTTCATGCGGGCTTGCATCATCTTCTCCATGAGATGTTTTCAGGTGAGCCCAATTCGGGTTCGATCTTGACGACCTGACCCCATGCCGATCCATTGTCACACCGGCTTGGTTTCGTTCGTCATAGGCATGACGCAGCGCACGCAAGGAATCTGACCGATGGACGAAAAAAAGTGGCAGGCAGAAAAATTCGAGGCGAACCGACCGCACCTGCGCGCGGTCGCCTACCGCATGCTCGGCTCGCGCGCAGAGGCCGAGGACGCGGTACAGGAGGCTTTTCTGCGGCTCAGCCGCGCCGATATCTCCGACGTCGATAATCTCAGCGGCTGGCTGACGACAGTGACCGCCCGCATTTGTCTCGATTGGCTGCGCTCTCGCAAATCCCGCCGCGAAGAGCCGCTGACCATTCACGTCCCTGAACCAGTCGTCAGCCATGAAGCTGGCACCGGGACCGACCCGGAACACGACGCGCTACTCGCCGATTCGGTCGGCCTGGCGCTGTTGGTCGTGTTGGAAAAGCTCACTCCGGCCGAACGCCTGGCCTTTGTGCTGCACGATATGTTCGACATAGCCTTCGACGACATCGCCAAGATCGTCGAACGCACGTCGGTCGCCACCGCCAGCTCGCCAGCCGCGCCCGGCGCCGGGTGCAGGGAGCGCCGGTTGTCGCGGAAGCCGATCTCAGGCGCCAACGCCATGTAGTCGACGCCTTCCTGACCGCCTCGCGCGAAGGTGACATGCACGCTCTTCTTGCCGTTCTCGATCCCGACGTCCTCTTCCGCGCCGATGCGGTGGCCGCACAAATGGGGTCGCTTTCGGAAATCCGCGGCCGGACCGCGGTGGCCGAAACCTTCCGTGGCCGTGCCCAAGGAGCCCGGTCGGCCGTCATCAATGGCGCCGTCGGCGCTATCGTCGTCCTCGGCGGACAATTGCGCATCGCGCTCCGTCTCACCGTCGGCAATGACGGTCACATTATCGGCATCGACGCGATGGCTGATCCCGAGCAACTGCGCAAACTCGACGTGCTGCTGATCGATCGGTGAAGGTGTCAGCGCATCCGCGTCGGGCTCGTCCCTGTCAGCCGGCGGAACATGGCGATGAAAGCGGAAGCGTTACTGTAGCCCAGTTGCGCCGCGATCCGTTGCACCGGCAGACCGGCCTCGATCATTGCCAGCGCCGCGACCAGTTTCAGACGCTGACGCCACTCGTTAAAGGAGATGCCGAGGTCATCGTGGCAGCGGCGCGAAAGCGTCCGTTCGGTCGTTTTCATACGGTGCGCCCATTCAGCCAGGGAAAGGCGGTCGCCAGGATCAGCTTGCAGCGCCCTCAGAACCGGCCCGAGCAGCGCATCGTCCGATAGCGGCAAATAGCTCTCGCTGCGCGGCGCCAAGCGTATCTGATCGACTAGCACATGCGAAAGCCGCAAGTCCTCCTCGCTCTTCGGGAGCGTGATGTCGCGGGCGGCAAAATCCGCAAGGATCGCCTTCAGAAGCGGGCTGAGGCCAAGTGTTGCCGGTGCCGGCGGAAGGTCGGCGCAGACAGAGCGCTCAACATAGACGGTGACATAGCGGACATCGTGCTGGTTCCATGCCTCGTGCAGCACATCAGGCGGAATCCAGATCGCATAGTGCGGGGGCGACAGATAACGCACACCTTGAATATCGAAGTCGACGACACCGGCGAGCGCATAGTTCAGTTCGCCCCAGGTTTGGCGCTTGGCGGGAAAGACCGTGCCGCCCTTATAATTCTCCGTCCGGAAGGAAACCGGCTGCGGCGGATCTCCTTCTATGCGTGGTTCGCGCGCACTCATGTCTGTAATCCGCTACTGATGTCCGAAACTCGCTATATACCAGTAATCAGACAGCCAGTAAAAGCGGTATCAACGCAATCCCGACCGATCCGATCAGGCCGACCATCCGACAGGAGGACTGCCATGAGCAGCAACCCGCCCTCTCCCGCCACCTCCATCATGACGAGCGCAGCACTTGCACCGCTCGGCACCGTCCTCATCTGGTCCGGCAACACCATAGTCACGAAAGCTGCGTCCGGCGTGATCACGCCCGGCTCGATTTCGTTTTATCGCTGGCTGCTGGCATTCGTCGTCCTGCTGCCCTTCATCGGCCGGGCCGCATGGCGCAGCCGTGCTTTCGTCAAGCAATATTGGCTGAAACTCGCCACTCTCGGCGCGCTCGGCATGGTCATCTATCAAAGCCTCGCCTATGAGGCCGCCAAGACAACCTCGGCTGTCAACATGGGTGTGATGCTTTCGCTGATGCCGCTGCTGTCGACGTTGCTCGCAGGCGCATTGGCCGGCGAAAGGCTGACGGCGACCAGCCTCGCGGGCGGGGTCATCTCGCTGATCGGCTTGATTTATTTGACATCCCAAGGCCACCCCGCGAGCCTGGCGGATGGTGGCTTCCATATCGGCGACGGACTGATGATCATTGCCGTGCTCTCCAACTCGCTCTACGGCGTAATGTTGAAGCGCTGGGCGATGCCCCTTTCCATGTGGCAGCAATTGTTCTGGCAGATCGGTTTTTCGACCATCCTGTTGATCCCGGTTTTCCTGATGGGCGACATTTCGCCGATCACCTCGGCCAACCTGCCGTTGATCCTCTACGCGGCCATTCCGACATCACTGGTCGCGCCTCTCTGCTGGATGATCGGCATCCAGAAACTTGGTGCCGCGCGCACCTCGCTCCTCATCAATTTGCTGCCGGTCATCGTCGCCATCCTTGCCTGGGCAATCCTGCGCGAGGAACTGCACGCCTATCACGCCATTGGCGGCGCGCTTGCCCTCCTCGGTGTCGGCCTCGGTCTGCGGCAGGGGAAAATCGCCAAGGGCGAAACGGAACCGGGCGCCGATCAAGCAGCTTGGGAGAGCGAAGAAGTTTGACGTTCCGGTCTTAACGTCGAAACACTTCCCATCCGGCCGCCCTTCGTTCTACCATGACCGTTATGTCTGGAGTCGCCCGAGCAAGAAGGAAACGAGCGTGCGCATAGCCCTGGAACCGGTGTCTTCGAGAACGACCATCCAAGAGGGCGTGTACCAGCAATTGCGCAATGCGCTTATGGCCGGCAACTTCGACCCTGGCCAGACGCTAACCATCGCGTCGCTCGCCGAAACATTCGGCACCAGCAACATGCCGGTGCGCGAAGCCTTGCGGAGGCTGGCTGCGGAAAATGCGCTGGAGGTCGCACCGAACGGTTCGGCCCGCGTCCCGATCGTAACACTTGCCCGCCTCGACGATCTCTGCCGCGCCCGCATCGCCGTGGAAGGCCTGGCGGCCGAACTCGGCATTCCGAGGCTGACCGCCACCGACATCGAGACACTGCAGCGCATCGCGACCGAACAGCACGCGATCGGCCGCAGCAGCAATGTCTATGAACTCATGGAGAGGAATCAGCAGTTCCATTTCACCATCTACCGCGCCTCGGGCTCGGATGTGCTGCTGCAACTGATCGAAACCCTATGGCTACGTTTCGGGCCCTATATGCGCATGCTCTCAGCCTCCGTCGAACCGCTGATGCGCAGCGGCGAAATCGATCCCGCCGGTCCACATGTCCCGATCATCGAAGCGCTGAAGGCCGGCGATTTCGCCCGCGCCCGCGATGGCGTCGTCGCCGATATCCGTCGCACCCACGAGATCCTGCGCGACTATTGCCCGGCAACGGAAGACGAACCACGCGCCAAGGGACCAGCCTCCATCCAGCGAAGGTAAGACATTCGGGCGGGAGCGATGAATTTAGTTGAAACCTCAAATATTTTGTGATCAAATGATCATGACAAAAGTTCTGAACCACAAATTTGCAGCGAGATCATCATGAGCGCCTCCCCTTCCCCGTCGACATTTGCCGGCCAGAACAGCTTCCCGGTCGATGAAATCCGCGCCATGTTTCCGGCAATTCGGAAGGCTGGCGATTTCGTATTTCTCGACAACGCCGGCGGTGCGCAGGTGCCGCAAACGGTTGTCGATGCCGTTGCCAACCATCTTATCGATTACAACGTCCAGCGTATGGCGAAATATGAGCACAGCCAGGGCGTCGACCGCAATCTGGACGAAGCGCGCGAGAGCGTCGCGATGCTGGTCAACGCTTACCGTCCCGAAGAAATCTCCTTCGGGCAGAACGCAACGTCCTTCATCCGCCTGGTAAGCCTCGGCATCGCCAAACTGCTCGGCGAGCGCAACGAGATCGTCATCACCGATATGGACCACGACGCCAATATCGCCACCTGGCTGGCGCTGGAGGCCGATGGCGCAAAGATCGTCTGGTGGCGCATGCGCGAAGACGGCACGCTGCACACCGAAGACCTGAAGCCGCTGCTGAACGACAACACCCGCCTCGTCGCCTGCACCGTAACCGCCCACTCCATCGGCACGATCGTCGACGTCGCGACAGTGGGCAAACTGGCACATGCGGCCGGCGCCGAGGTCTTCCTCGATTGCGTTCACTATGGCCCGCACGGCCTGATAGACGTTCAAGCCTGGAATTGCGACTATCTCGTCTGCTCGGGCTACAAGAATTTCTCGCCGCATATGGGCTTCCTCTGGGGCCGCTTCGACGCACTGGTCAAGCTGCCGACCTTCAAGGAAGACTTTATTCCGGACGTGCCGCCCTACAAGATCGAGGTTGGCACCTTCACCTATGAGAACGTCGCCGGCATGAATGCCGCCGTCAAATATCTCGAAGCCCTCGGCCTTCGCTTCCTGCCGGCCGGCACGCATTCTCGCCGCGAAGCGCTTGCCGCTGCCATGAGTGCAATCCGCGAATACGAACTGATGCTGTCCCGCAAGATGATCGCGGTTCTGAAGCGCCACGGCGCTGTCATCTACGGCATTTCAGACGAAGCCCGCCTCGAACAGCGCGTGCCGACCATCTGCTTCAACATGCCGGGTATTACGCCGCAGCAATTCGCTGCCGAAATGGGCGAAGCCCGGATCGGGCTGCGCGACGGTCACATGTTCGCCCCGCGCTTGATGAAGCGCCTCGGCCTCTCGATGGAAACCGGCGCGATCCGTGTATCCCTGGTGCACTACAACAAGGTCGAAGAAATCGCGCGCTTCGAAAAAGTGCTCACTGAAGTCATGGCGCGGCATAAGTAGGCCGCGTATGAGCAGTGGCGGGCGCCCGAACAACTCCGCCACCGCAACGCTCCCTGTCGGCCTCAGCTGACAGGGAGGTCTGCAAAAATACTTCAAGCCTAAAGTGGAATGCTGCTTCGCAGCTTTGTATTTTCAGTCTATCCGTCTTCGCAGAGATCGTTGGAGAGCGAAGAAACCCATGGGCAATTTCCGCAAAAATTGCATCGAGAAAAACCTGCTCATCGGCACCTTCGCCGCCATCCCGCATCCCGTTGCCATCGAGGTCACTGCTGCATCCGGCGTCGATTTCCTTTGCATCGATTGGGAACATTCGCAGATCAGCCGCGAGCGTATCGAGGACCTGATCCGCGCCGCCGATGTCCATGGTGTTCCAGCAATGGTCCGTGTGCCAGGCCATACGCCGGAGGCCATCGCATCGGTGCTGGATGCCGGCGCTGCGGGCGTTCTGGTGCCGCGCGTGTCCACGGCGGCGCAGGCGAAGGCCGCAGTCCTTGCGACGCGATATCCGCCAATGGGCGAACGCGGTGTCGGCCCCGGCCGGGCAGCGGCCTACGGCTATCGCATACCGGATTATCTCGCCAAGGCCAATGCTGAACTCGTCCTCGCAGTCCAGGTCGAGACCGCGGAGGGGCTCGCCAATATTGCTGATATCGCAGCGGTCGATGGCGTCGATGTCATCTTCATCGGCCCCGGCGACCTCTCCGTCTCGATCAACGCGATAGGCCCGGCCGGCACGGAAAAGCTCAATGCCGCCATCGAAACCATCGTGAAAACTGCGCTTGCCACGGGGCGCACGGTCGGCATTTTCCGACCGTCGCCAAACGACATCGGAACGTGGTCAGCAGCCGGTATCAGCTTCTTTCTCTTGGCAAGCGACACCATGTTTCTCGGCGCCAGCCTTGCTGGCGGGGTTGCCCAAGCACGACAGCAAGGCGCAACGAAGCCATAGAACCGCCGGGTTAAAGACCCGCCGCTTTCGAAAAATCATCGCGAAATGCGGCAAGATCGGGCGAGGCGACATCAGAAACCGCCGAGAAGACCAGCCCGCCGCCGGACCATTCGAATATATTATAGCCGTCATGCATCGTTTCGCTCTGCGCGACCTTCTCACCCGGCCAGACAAAGAGATTGATGACGTGACCGTGGCGGCGATAGACGAGCGCTGCCACGACCCGGCCGTTGATATAATCCACCCGCCCACCGATCAGCGGAAAACCGGCCGCCGCAAGATCGACCACGGGCGGCGAGAAATCGATCTTGCCATTGAACCAGGGTTTGACCGTGTGCTGATCGGATGTCTCCACATCGACCAGATGGTTGGCGAGCATGGAGCGCACATGGCTGGCGAGTAATTCGTTTTGGATGGGTACGCTTGTCTGCGGATTGCCAAGGATCAGCATCAGGCTTGCGGCCAGGGCTGCCAGTGATGGTATGAAGCTCCATTGCCCGAACAATTGCAGGCCACGCCACCACACGCTTTCGCGGCGCCTCCGCTGCGGTACCCGCGTCTGTCGCCGGGCCTCTTCGAGAGATAGAGCGGTCATAATGTGCGCCCGAACCTCATCGGGAGCCTTCCACTTCACATCATCGCGGCCGAGGACCCGCTTCATGTCTTTGAGCCCCTCCAGGGCGGCGGTGCAATCCTGGCATGTCGCAAGATGCTGTTCGAATTGTATCGTGTGGACCGCATCGAGTTCGTCATCCACATAGCTATGCAGGATCGTTTCCCATTCCGGGCAGCCTTCCAGGGTTTTCCCGCTGATCATGCGACCCCGCCTTTCTCGCCTAGCTGCCATGCCTCGCCGAATTCTCGTCTCGCTCTTGCGAGCCGCGACATGACGGTTCCGATCGGCACGTCGGTTATCTCTGCGATCTGGCGATAAGACAGATTTTCCAGCTCCCGCAGCACAAGAACCTCCCGTGACAGGTCCGGAAGAGAGCTGATGACTTGCCGGACCCGCAGCGACTCCGTCTTGCGGATCAACGCCGCCTCTGGTGAATCCTCTTCAGAAGCAACGTCGTGAGCGTCCGCATATGGCTGATCGCCGTCCTTCGCGTCGCTCGCCACCATCGCCGTCTCGAAGCGCGCCTTGCGCCGGCCCTCGCTCAGCCAGACGTAGTAACAGTTTCGCACAATGGCAAACATCCAAGCGCGGGGCTCGCCGCCACGATAGCCATCGAAATTGCGGTAGGCCCGCAGGAAGGCTTCCTGCACGATATCCTGCGCCGCATCAGCATCCCGGCTCAAAAACCGTGCAAAGTTATAGGCGGCATCCAGATGCGGAACGACGGTATTTTGGAACCGCAGCATCAAGTCAGGTGACGCCGGTGATACGCTTCCGAAACTTTCGTGATGCAGCGATTGCAGCATCGGACCGACCGCATCTATGGCGACGGCAAAGCAGATCTTTGTAAATAGCGCGACGGATTGCCGGACAAGGGCGAGAACAGATCGCATCCCGATCATCGGCCGACTGAACGCTGAAACGAGACCCGGCGGCCGACCGTCAAATGTAGAGAAGGCGAAATGGATATCCGTCGTCATGATCCCTGCATTGCTCCAGCGTCGGTTCCGGTCGGGTGAGATCCTGACCGCGGATGTTGCTCTTCACTCTCCAGATCGATTGAAACGACGTTTTATTCTCGCGGTTTGCAAATATTTTTCGTCAGCGACGCACCGAGCTGCAATGTTCCCTCGATTGCTGTTTACCCAATCACTCCACTGTGCACCTCTCACAGTAGCCGCGCCAGTAGAATTAGCTCAAGTATATCAAAATCTTATCAGAAAGATGCCTTGAACAGGGAATAATCCCCCAACGCCGACGATCTCCTTCGACAGCGGAGGCATTGATCGACCCCTGTCCTCCGCTTCGCGTGGCGATGCCACTCAAAGAGGAGACAAGACGATGTTGAACATGACGCGCCGCACCGTACTCAGCTCGGCCGCCGCCGCTGCCGCTTTCGGCCTGTCGGCGAAACTAGAATTCATCCCGTCACTTGCCATGGCCGAGACCCCGCTGGAGCCGACCGTCGGCTTCTATCGCTACAAGGTCGGGGATGTCGAAGTCACCGCCATCTATGACGGCATATGGCGCAAGCCGCATGATCCTGCCTTCATCAAGAACGCTTCCATCGAGGATACCAAGCAAGCCTTGGCCGCGGCAGGTCAAACCACCGATTTCATGCCGATCCCCCTCACCGTCGTCGTCCTGAAGATCGGCGACCGGCTGATCATGATGGACGCAGGCTCCGGCGTCGGCCAATGGCAGGCCAATGCCACCCATCTGCCGGCCAACATGGCCGCCGCCGGCATCGACTACAAAAATATCGACACGGTGATCATCTCGCATTTCCATCCCGACCATGTTTGGGGCCTGATGGAAAAAGGCACGAATGCGCCGGTTTTTGCCCATGCCGAACTCATCACCAATGCCGACGAATATAATTGGTGGACGGCACCCGGCCGCATCGACACGCTTGCGGCAGGCCGCAAGGATGCCGGACGCCGTATCGCCGACGTCTTCCCGAAATGGCAAAACTGGAAGCTGGTCGGCGACGGCGCGGAAGTCGCCCCCGGCGTTCACCTCGTCTCCGCACCCGGTCATACGCCCGGCCATTCCACCTTCCTCGTCACCTCGGGCAAGGAGCAACTTCTGGTCTCGGCCGACATCATGTACGTGCCGGCATTGCTCGCTCCCCATCCCGATTGGCAGGGCAGCTACGACCAAGACGGGCCGGCAGCCATCGTCACACGGCGCAGGCTCATCGACCGCATCATCGCCGACAATATCAAGATTTGTGGCTCGCATTTCCCCTTCCCGGGCTCCGGCACCTTCGTGAAGGACGGCAATGCCTATGGTTTTACCCCAACAACACAAGCCTAAAAGCTCAAGGAGACATGTCATGATCAAATACGCAATCTTCGGCGCCGCCAGCCTTTGCGCGGTTGTTATCATTCCCGCAGCCGCGGCTCTACCGGCCTTTGCCGTCGACAACATGGAAAGCACTGATGCGCCGGACTTGACCTCCGTTCGCGCCAAGATCGACGCAAAGGATTACCAGGGAGCATTGGCCGAACTTCGCGATCTGGCTGAGGATCACCAGCAGGCTGACGTCTACAATCTGTTGGGCTTCACCCTCAGAAAGACCGGCGATTTCAAGACCTCGCTGACCTACTATACCAAAGCGCTGGAGCTCCAGCCCGATCACAAGGGCGCCCGCGAATATCTCGGTGAGCTCTATGTCGAGACCGGCAATATGGACAAGGCCAACGAACAACTGGCGACGCTGAAGCAACTTTGCCCAAGCGGCTGTGAGGAGCTCGAAGACCTGCAAAAGGCAATCGATGCCAAGGCTGCCACGACCAAGGCTGCCAATTAACCTCAAACCCACGCGCGCGCCTGTGACGCCAAACGACCCCTCGCAGGCGCACCGCCCAAATGGGAGGTGACACATGGACTATTCGGAAAATTCAAATGTCATGCATCCGATGGACTTGACGCTTCTGGCTGGCCGGCTGCTGATGGCCTGGATATTCCTGCATGAGAGCATGGCGCTGGCGTTCAATTTCGATGCCGCGGTCACCGCCATGGCGAAGCTCGGCGTTCCCGAACCGCTTGTCGTGGCAGTGATCGCGTTGCAGCTTGGCGCGGGCCTTTCCATAGCTCTCGGTTTGCTGACCCGTCTCGGCGCCCTATCGCTCGGACTGTTCTGTCTATCTACGGCGTTGATATTCCACACGGATTTCGCCAATCACAACGAAATGCTGCATTTCGAAAAGGACCTGGCGATCGCCGGCGGCATGTTCGTACTGGTGACGGCGGGCGCCGGCGCATTGTCGGTGGATCGTTTTCTTGAGCGCCGCATTTTGGCCTGGGACGACGACAAGTCCGCACGGCCGCTGCGCCGCGCGATCGAAAAAGGGAACCTCTGAATGCCCGGCAAGGATCCATCCGCGTGAAATCCCTGTCGAAAACAGCCTCAACCGGGGTTGTTTTCGGCATTTCCACCGATTTTTTAAGCTTAAAACTTTTTCCTTGAAATGCGTCTCGTTTTGGATAACCATCCAAAATGAAGGGCGACTTGAACGCCGTCATTCGCGACGGAACGCCCCTTTGACATCAGGCTTCCAGGGAAAATTCTTTGTCTCTTTTGCCACCGCACAGCTTGTCCGAGAAGACACATAGCCGCAACGCCTTCGAGGGCATCCGCGCCCAGATCCGTGACCTGCGCACCGATAATATCGCCGTACTTGCCAAGAAAGCCCGTGAGCTCGGCGGCGTCATCCCGCTATGGTTCGGCGAGGGCGATATGGTGACGCCTGCCTTCATCCGCGACGCCGCCAAAAAGGCGCTCGACGACGGTCAGACCTTCTATGTTCCGAACATGCGTGGCCTGCCGGCGCTCAACGAGGCCCTGTCCGACTACCAGACCCAATGGCACGGCCGCCCAATCCCGGTCGAGCGCACCACGGTCGCGCCCGGTGGCATGCAAGCCCTCTATATGGCGTTGGAGCTGCTGGTCGATGTCGGCACCAATGTCGTCTACGTCGCGCCGCAATGGCCGAACATTCACAATGCCATCCATCTGATCGGCGGTGAGCCGCGCGCCGTCTCGCTGGATTTCGACACGGATTGGCGGCTCGACCTCGACAAGCTCTTTGCTCGTTGCGATGCGCGCACCCGCGCCATTTTCCTGTCGACGCCGGCCAACCCGACCGGGTGGACCGCGACGCGCGAGGAATTACAGGCGTTGCTCGATTTCAGCCGGCGCACTGGCATCTGGGTCATTTCCGACGAGGTCTATGCCCGTCTCTATTTCGACGGCGAGATCGCACCGTCGATCCTCCAGGTGGCCGAAGATGGCGACCGGGTGATCGCCGTCAACAGCTTCTCCAAGGCCTGGGCAATGACCGGTTGGCGCATCGGCTGGCTCACGCACCCATCTGAAATTGCCGATCAGCTCGGCGCGATGACGCAATATGTCAACAGCGGCACGTCCGCGATGATTCAGGCGGGTGCCGCCGCCGCCATGCGCGATGGCGAACCGCTGATTGCCGAAATCCGTGCTAGAATCAAGGCCGGCCTTGATCTCGCTTACGAAAAACTGCCGCAGATACCTGGTATCATCCTTCCGGAAAAACCGCGCGGCGGCATGTATGCTTTTTTCACGCTTAAGGGCGAAGCCGATGCTACCGCCGTTTGCGAGCGCATTCTGGAAACAGCGCGCGTTGGCCTGGCGCCCGGCTATCATTTCGGGGAATCATCGCGCGCATTCCTGCGCATGTGCACATTCCGCGATACAGAAGAAATGCGCATCGCGCTCGACCGCATGGTCGACGCCATGAGATGACGGCCCGCGATGAGCCGCGGACCGGCAATACCCGCAGGCACGAGGCGCCCGCGGTCATAACCAGAGGGAGACAAACCACATGAACTTTACCCGTCGTAATCTACTGGTCCTTGCGACCGTCGTCGGCATGGCCGGCGGAAGTCACTTCGCCTATGCCGCCGACGTGCTGAATGTCGGTTCCTATCCGAACAACCCGCCCTTCGAATACAAGACCGCCAATGGCGGCTTCGAAGGCTTCGAAGTCGATGTCGTCAACGAAGCAGCCAAGCGCGCCGGCATGACGACCAACATCGCTGACTATGGCTTCCAGGCGCTGTTCGCGGCAACGAGCTCCAAGCGCATCGACGTGGCGATCTCATCCATTACCATCACGCCTGAACGTTTGAAGTCGCAATCCTTTACACAGCCCTTCTATGATTCCGACATGGGCGTTGCCGCCAAGGAAAGCAGCTCGATCAAGTCGCTCGCTGATCTCAAGGGCGCGGTCGTCGGCGTACTCTCCGGATCGACTGGCGAAAAATGGGCCAACGACAACAAGGCCGCGCAAGGTTTCGCCGACGTCAAGGGCTACAACTCGCAGCAGGATATGTTCCTCGATCTCGGCGCCGGCCGCATCGACGCGGTCGTCAGCGATATCCCCGGCATGCAGTATCTCTTCATCAAGACGAAGGGGTTTGCCATCAAGGACCGCATCAAGACCGGCGAACAATACGGCCTGATGATGACCAAGGACTCGCCGCTTGTCGCCAAGATCAATGATGCCATCACCGCGATGAAGAAAGACGGCACGCTGGAAAAGATCCACGAAAAGTGGTTCGGCAGCAAGGCTCCCGCCGGCTCCTCCACCGTGACCGAAATGCCTATCCCGAAGGCGTGATCAAAAGATCATTTCCTGGATCAAATTCTGTCGCCGGCCGTCGCGGCCGGCGCAATTGTGATAATAGACCTTCATCTTGTTTCGCCTAATGGGAGTGCCAATGTCGCTCGTCGATACCTTCTTCAACTCCGACGTCATGATTTCGGCCTTCCCTCAATTGCTGCATGGTCTCTGGATGACCCTGGCGCTGGGCGTTGTCAGCATCGTCATCGGTGTTTTGGGCGGCCTCGTCGTCAGCCTCATCCGCCTCTATGCGCCCAAGCCGTTCCAGCTGCTGATGGTCGCCTATATCGACATCATGCGCGCCATGCCGATGCTGGTGGTGCTGATCCTGATCTACTACGCTCTTCCATTTGTCGGCATCAGCTTCTCCGCCTGGTGGTCTGCGATCCTGGGGTTCTCCATCGTGCTTGCCGCCTATTCAGCGGAAGTCTTCCGGTCAGGCATCGAGAGCGTGCCGCGCGGCCAGTTCGAGGCGGCTGCCGCGCTTGGCATTCCCTTCCTGATAACGCTCTACAAGGTCGTGTTGCCGCAAGCGATCCGCATTGTCATTCCGCCGACCACCAGCAACTGCGTTTCGATGTTCAAGGATACCTCGCTCGCCTCGACGGTGGCGCTACCGGAGCTTTTGAAAGAGGGACAGAATGCGCAGGGCTTCTATGCGAACCCCTCGCCGCTGATCATGGCCGCCCTGATTTACATCATCCTTCTCTGGCCGATGGTGCGCCTGGTGAGCGTGCTAGAGAAGAAATTCAAGAGCGAGAAGGCGCACTAAAGCAACTCCAGGAGAAGCGCTCCGCGGTTTTCCGTCCGGAACTGCCAGGCAACACAAAGATGGAGTGGTCCTGCGCAACCGTGAAAACTGAACCGCTTCAGCCGCCGCCATCAATCGAATGCAGCGCCCGAAAGGTGATTGTTCACGGACGACTTCACCCCGCCGATATCTCTCCAGAGTTCGGCGATGATGGCAGGATCGACGTCGCCCATCATGTCTCGCAACCAGCCCTCATGGGCGGCGGCCATGGCCGCGAAGAGTTCCTCGCCCTTCTTTGATAGCTTGGCAACGGTTACACGCCGGTCGCCGTCGGGCGTCTCGCGCAGCACCAGGCCGTCCGTTTCCAGGCGCTCCACCAGTCCCGTCACATTGCCGTTGGTAACCATCGTGCGTTTGGAAAGTTCACCGAGCCGCAAACCATCGCGTTCGCGATAAAGCTGCGCCATCAGGTCGAATTGCGGCAGCGTCGCGCCGAATTCGTTGCGCAGGCGGCGGCGGATTTCCTGTGATATCAACTTTGTCGTCGATAGCATGCGCAGCCAGAGCCGCAGCTCTTGCTTTTTGCCCTCTTGCGTCCCCTGGACGATGATTTCCAGATCGACGGTTCCACTCTCGGACTCAGCCATCATGTCAGCTCAAATTACCGCGTTGCAACTTCATATGTGAACGGTCTACGGAGCTATATTTCAAATGTCAAAGGTTTACGCATCAGGCCCGAAAAGGTTCACTTCGCCAGCATTTTCCCCAGCAAGAAACCGGAACCGGCGCCCGTGCCTGCACCCGGCCAGGTAGAAGCGCCGCACATGTAGAGCGAACCCACGGGTGTCTTGTAGCGCGAATAGCCGGCAACAGGGCGAAACAGAAAATTCTGGTCGAGATGGTGGCTGCCGGATAGATTGTCGCCACCGATCAGATTGGGATTTTCACGCTCAAGATCGGCAGGTGAAAAGACCGACCGGCCCAAAATCTTGCCGCGCAGGCCCGGTGCGTAGCGCTCGATAATGTCGAGCACGCGCTCGGCATAGGCATCCTTTACCTCGTCCCAATCCCGCCCGTTGATCTCGCCGGCAGCGTCGCGACTGAACTCGGCCGGCAGGACACGCACCTGCACCCAGAGTACATGCTGGCCATCCGGCGCACGCGACGGATCGATTGCCGTTGGTTGACCGACCACCAATGCCGGCTCGGCCGGCAACAATCCGCCCATGGCCTCTGCATAGACGCGCGACATCATCTCCATGTCCGGCGCGATGTGGACATAGGCGAAAGTCTTGAGCTCCTTGCCTGCTGTCCAATCCGGTAGGCCGGAGAGCGCCAGATGGATCATCATCGTGCCGGGACCGGCGCGGAAGCGCGCAATCCTACGGTCGAACTCCTGACGCGAGGCATCCTGATTGAGAAGCTTTCCAAACAGGATCTGCGGATGGACATTGGCAATGACAGCACGCTTGGCTTCATAACGGCGTCCATCGGCCAACAATACGCCGGTCGCCTTGCCGCTGGCTGTGATGATCTTGTCGACGCGCATGCCGAGCATCAGCTCGCCACCTTTAGCTTCGAGCACGCCGACCATCGCCTTGACGATCGTATCTGCGCCCCCCTTCCCAATCACCATGCCGAAGGCTTGGTTGGCCATCGATTCAAGATAGGGAAACAGCGCGCCGCCTGCGACATCCGGTGCGAAATCGAGATGCAGTCCCCAGGCGGCCATCATCGTCTTGAGCTTGGCGTTTTGGAACCGCGCATCCAGAAAATCGCGCGGCGAAGCAAACAGCATGCGCGCGGTTTCATAGAGCCAGCCGGTCCCCTTTGCCCGCCAGGCTTTCCAGACGACTTTTGCCGCTGCCACCGATGGCATCGGCGCACCGAGCAGGCCAAAAATATGCGGCGCATCCGCGCCGAAGTCCGACAGCATGGCGCGCCAGGCCGCAGCATCCTGCGGAGAGATA
Organism: Martinezella calliandrae; assembly: GCF_030272695.1. Classification (GTDB taxonomy): domain Bacteria; phylum Pseudomonadota; class Alphaproteobacteria; order Rhizobiales; family Rhizobiaceae; genus Rhizobium; species Rhizobium calliandrae. The sequence goes on along the minus strand of NZ_JARFYN010000006.1, from coordinate 56,945 downwards.
TCGGCGATCGCGCCCGTGGTCTTTTCCAGATCGGTGCTAACGCCGAGATGGGTGTTGTCGCGGAAGACGCTGGCAAAACAATCGGCGGCCGGCACGAAGCCGAGGCCCGCGGCGGTCAGCTCATTCTTGTAGGCAGCGAAAAACGCAGAGCCGGCGAACATCGAGAGGTTCATGGCGCAGAGGTCATGCCGAAAACCCGGCAGCGTCACTTCGCGGGTTTTCGCCGCACCACCCGGTTCGGCATTGCCCTCGATGACGGCGACCTTCCAGCCCTTCGCCGCCAGATGCACCGCCGCTGCAAGGCCATTGTGACCGGCGCCGACAATGATCGCATCATAACTCATTGATTGATCCCCCATATATCGTGATTATTATTGCCACATGCATACATTTTGATCTTTAAGCTTCAAGTACCTGCGGCAGAAAATCCGCATATATGGGCCACAACCAGATGTCGTTTTCGTCGGAAAATAGCGCATAAATAGCCTTTATTTTCCCGGAATTGCATGAGTTGGATAGGGTGGATGGCATGTGCCATTTTTGACCCTGAGGACACCGGCGGAATGCTTGCATTATCATATATTGTGACATAGGCTCGCCCTCATCCAGTCGCCGCTGCACAGCTTCGCGATGTGGGGAATCGCGCTGTTCGCTCGACGGTAACGGCCTTCGAACTCAATCGAAGATCCCAATAGGGTTTTTCGGACAGGGCCACGTCAAACCAAGGGGAACCCAACATGACCACCAATACTCTTGCCAGCCTAGCCACGGCCCTCGTTTCGGGCTCCATCAAGGTCGTCGACCTGACAGCGCCGCTCGGCCCCGAAACGCCAGTGCTCTACCTGCCGCCGCAATTCGGCAAGAACACGCCGTCGGTCAAAGTGCACCAGATTTCCGAATATAACCAGGACGGCCCCTTCTGGGCCTGGAACTGGCTGGAACTTGGCGAGCACACCGGCACACATTTCGATGCGCCCTGCCATTGGATCACCGGCAAGGACAATCCCAACAATACGACCGACACTATCCCGCCGCAGAACTTCGTCGCGCCGGTCAATGTTATCGACCGCTCGAAGGAAGCTGCCGCCAATCCCGACTATCTGTTGACGGTCGATAGCATCAAGGAATGGGAAGCCGAGCACGGCGCAATCGAAGCCGGCACCTGGGTGCTGCTGCGCACCGACTGGTACAAGCGCAACGGCTCAACCGAAACCTTCCTCAACGCCGACGAAACCGGCCCGCATTCGCCAGGTCCGACGGCTGAAGCGATCGAATATCTGCTGACCAAGGGCATCATCGGCTGGGGCTCGGAGACGATCGGCACCGACGCCGGCTCCGCCGGCGGCATGAACCCGCCCTTCCCGGCCCACAACCTGATGCACAAGAACAACCGCTACGGCCTCGCCAGCCTCTCCAACCTCGATCAGCTTCCGGCCAAGGGCGCGGTACTGATTGCCGCACCGCTGAAGTTCGTCAAGGGTACGGGCTCCCCGGTGCGCGCCCTGGCCTTGATTGCCTGACGAACTGAAAAGGGTCAAAGCGCGGGGACGCTTTGACCCTTTCTTGCATTCCTCTTTGCCCAGGGCGGCGGCATGAGCGACCATGACTACATTATCGTCGGCAGCGGCATCAACGCGCTCGTCGCGGCCGCCATGCTGGGCAAGAAGGGCCGCAAGGTGCTCGTCCTCGAGCGCAACGACTGCATCGGCGGTTGCCTGCGCAGTGAGGAGATCACCGAACCCGGCTTCATCCATGATGTCATGGCGACGACGATGGTGCTGTTCCTGACCTCGCCTACCTATAGTGCCATCGGCAAGGATCTGGAGGCCCGCGGCCTCGAATTCGCTCACGCGGTTCTGCCGACCGGCGTGCTGAGGCCGGACGGCTCGCACGTCATCTTCTCGAAAGACCGGCGCCGCAACATCGCCACCTTCGATGAGCTGTCGCTCGGGGACGGCCAGACGTTTCTGCGTGAGATGGATGCGCTCGGCGCCGATGCCCCCTTCCTGTTTTCGTTGCTCGGCGGCGCGCTGTGGTCGAGCCAGACCTTGAAGACACTCGCCAGGCAAGGGTGGAGCCGCGGCCTGCGCAAGCTCGCCGCTTGGTTCGGCAATGCCCTGACACCGGCCCGCGGCTACCTCGAAACCACCTATCGTTCCGAAGATATTCACGCGCTCTGGGCGCCCTGGGTGCTGCATTGCGGCCTTGGGCCAGAAAGCGCCTATTCAGCTGAGATGCTGAAGGTCATCGGCTTTGCTCTGGAACTCGCCGGTGCGCCCATTGTCAAAGGCGGCGCGGGTGCGCTGCTGACAGCCTTCGAACGGCTAATCACCGACAATGGCGGCGAGATCCGCATCGGCGCCGATGTCGAAAGCATCACCCCCGGTCCCGGCGGACGGGCCGGCGGCGTCAAGCTCGTCAATGGCGAAACGCTGAAGGCCAATGCCGGCGTTATCTGTTCGGTGACGCCGAATCAGCTCTACGAGCGGCTGATGAAGGACTGGCAGACGACGCTTCCGGCCGACATCAAGGCCAGCGTTGCCCGCTATCGTTATGGCAAGGGCAACATGCAGATCCACTACGCCCTGTCCGAACCGCCGCGCTGGAAGGCCGACGCGGAGCTTGGCAAGGTCGCGCTTCTTCATTTGACGCCCGGTCTCGACGGCGTTTCGCGCGCCGCCAATGAATGCGAACGAGGCCTGTTGCCGGCTGAACCGACGGTCTGCGTTGGCCAGCCCGCCTCTTTCGATCCTAGCCGTGCGCCAGAAGGCAAATCGATCCTCTGGCTACAGCTTCCCGAAGCGCCGCGGCATATCAAAGGCGATGCTGCGGACGAAATCGCAACACCGGCCGACGGCCGCTGGACGGAAGAGGTCCGCGAGCGCTACGCCGATCGCATAGAGTCGTTGCTCGCAAGCCATATCGAGAATTTCTCGGGAATAAAGCTCGCCCGGCGCTGCTACTCACCGGCCGATCTCGAAGCCATGAACGTGAACCTCGTCGGTGGCGACCCCTATGGCGGCTATTGCGGCATAGACCAGTTTTTCCTCTGGCGCCCCTTCAAGTCGTCTGTTAACCACCGCACCCATGTCGAAGGCTTATACCATATTGGTGCTTCGGTGCATCCCGGCCCGGGGCTCGGTGGAGGCTCGGGTTTCCTGCTTGCATCATCGTTAAAATAATAAGGTTCCACAGGGAGATATCGTCCAATGGAGGAGCGGTTTTCAGGCACGGTTTTAAGGCGGCGCAGCCAGGAGAACACCGAGACGCGTCCGACCATGGGCGAAATAGGGCTCAACCACTTCGCCCCCTATCTGATGAACCGGCTGATGGCCCGCTGGAACGTCAACATGTCGGAAGAGCTACGCGAATATGACATGACGACCGCGAAGATGCGCGCGCTCGCCGTCCTCAGCGTCTCTTCCTCGGTCACCATCAACGAGCTCTCCGTCTTTGCCGTCACCGAACAATCGACGATGAGCCGCACGCTGGATTCCCTGGAGCAGCAGGGCTTCATCCGCCGTCAGCCTCGCATCGAGGACATGCGCATCCGCGACGTCTCCATTACCGAAGAAGGCCGCGCCGCCTTCGAAAAGGTCTGGCCGACCATGTACGATCTGTTTCTGCAGATGTTCGATGGGGTCGAAGAGACGGAATACCGGGCGTTCATCTCGACGCTGCACAAGGTTCTGCACAATATCCGCAAGCATGAGATTTGAGGGATCGACGTCACTGAGGAGCAAATATCCGGATTGTCCTGTGCAATTTCACGCTTTCGCGCAGGCTACCAGAAAGCCGCAAGACTGTCCGCAATTGTCGCGTCCCGCAACGAGCGTCGAATGCGTCAGGCAGATATTTCCGGTTCGTCAAATGCCCTGAATGCCATGCTGCAAAGAGAATTCTATAATGTTGCAACCGTCTTTAGCGCCCCATCCAGCGCCATACCCTTCTCATCCAAAAGCGCCGCCTGTCTCAACCGACGCATCCATGCTGCCCCATCATCACGATCGCTCAGCATCGACAGCGCAGACATCACCCGATCGAACTTGGAAAGACCGCGTGCATATGTATCGGAATAGCCCTTGACCAGACGACGGTTGTTCAGCACCTCGACGGCGAGGCCGTAATTCGTACCGAGCAGGCTGGTCGCGGCAGCAAGCCAGGTTTCGCGATGCTCGACCTCACGCATATGGCGCAACGTGCCGCGGCGGGTCCGACGCAGAGCTGAGACGAAATATAGGCCGAGGAACCAGAAGAGCGTGCCCGTCTGCACCCGGCGGCCCTTGTTGACGATGCGATCGAGACGCTCGAAGAGCTTGGGCCGGCTCTCGATCCAGAGGCCGAAGCCTTTCGGCAACGTGCCGCAGACCTCTTCCATGCGCGGATGCATATATTCGGTCATATAGACGATCTGGTCGTCCTTGGCGCCGACTTCCTTACGCACACGCTCGAAGCGCGAGGCGCGCACCTTCAGATCGGCGACGCGGATGACATCATCATAGGCCATGGCGACTGCGGTATATTTCGCCGCCTGCACAGTAAAAGCAAAATCCTTGGCCGCGCCACCTGCTTTGCGATCGAGCGCGTGGAGTGCCGCAACGCGGGTCAGGTACTCATCGGCATAGGCCGGGTCCTGGTAATCCGTGAGCTTCTTGACGCCGGCAAACAGTAGCGGCCGTGCTTCCTCTGGAAACTCGGCGCGGATGCGTCGGACCAGACGATCAAGTGCCGGATGACCGGCCATTTCCGGCAGGGCATCGAAGTGTTTCGGTGGCGTAGCAGAAACAGCATCGCGCGGCTTGTCCTTGGCGCGATCGAAGGCGGCATTGAAAGCCCTGAGGCTGGGTTCGATGCCTTTGCCGCCGGCGCGAATCATCGCTTCAAAGGCCTGCTTGGCGAAAGGCAGCGCCCCCGAGGCCGCGAGTGCACCGAACATCGAGGCGGAAATCACACTGCCGTTCTTGACGGCCAATGTCTCCATGTCGAAGGCGATGGTGCGCTTGGCGGCAAAATCCGTAGCGTCGACCACCACTTCCGGATTGCCGATGCCATCTCCAGGCTTTTCCTTTTCGCCGACGGCGAAAGAACGGTGCGTCGAGGCGATCAGAACGGTCTTGTCGGGCGTCACCAGGCCGCGCAGCACAGATCGGCCGGCTTCCATCAGCTCGGCGGCCATAACGACATCGACATCGCCCGGCGTCGGCATCAGCGAGAAGATCGGCGCATGCCCATCGCGCGCCGGCAGCATCTCGATATAGTAAATCGTGGCGCCGGTGCGTTGCGCGACGCCGGGAACAGAGGTGGTCTGCGCCATCCAGCCTTCGGCTTCGGCAAGGCCGACGATCCAGTCGGCCAAGACACCGCCGCCCTGCCCACCCATCGCGAGGATGGCCAGTGACAGCGGCTTGTCGGTCGACAGACGTTGGGTGCCGATATCGGTCATGCTGACATGCTCGTTCATATCGATCCCTCAATCCGCAAAAACGATGCGGCCAGCTTGGCGGCGGGCCTGCAGCCAGCCGATGACGGCGGCGCGCGTGCGGGCAAGGAAGCGATCCCAGCCAGTGGGATTGTGGATGATATCGGCGCGATAGAAGGAGGGACAGAGAACCGCCGCCTCCGCTACCTCGCCGCAATTGCCGCAGCCGACGCAATTATTGTCGACCGCCGCCACCGGATCGTCCTTCAGCGGATCGTCGGTATGTTTGACCGACAGCGACGGACAGCCGGAAAGACGGATGCAGGCGTGATCGCCGGTGCACACATCCTCATCGACGCCGAAGCGCTCCTTGACCATGCGTTGGCCGTCCTTCACCGCCTTGGCGAACTGCGGCTTCACGCGCCGCTGCTTGTTCAGCATGCATTCCGAAGAGGCGACGATGATCTTGGGGCCGGACTCCTTCGAGGTCAGCGCCTCGCGCAAAGTGTCGCGCATCTTGCCGACATCATAGGTCCGATCGATCTGGCGAACCCAGGTGGCGCCGATGCCCTTGACGGCGTTGACAATGGAATTGTTGGTCTTGCGGCGCGGGTTCAATGCACGCGAGGACGGGATATCCTGCCCGCCGGTTGCAGCCGAGTAGTAATTGTCGACGACGAGGATGACGCCGTCTTGCTTGTTGAAGATGGCATTGCCGACTGAGGTCGCCAGCCCGTTATGCCAGAAGCCGCCATCGCCCATCACGGAGATGGCGCGCTTGTCGGCGGCGACATTGAAGGCGGAAGCGGCGGCGGGGCCGAGGCCATAGCCCATCGTCGTGCTACCGATGTTGAACGGTGGCAGGATCGAGAACAGGTGGCAGCCGATGTCGCCGGAGATGTGATGTTGGCCGAGTTCGTTTTCGACCAACTTCATCGCCGCAAAGATTGGTCTTTCGGGACAGCCGATGCAGAAGCCCGGCGGGCGCGGCGGCACGACTTCAGTCAGCGCCTTGACTTTCGGGTCGTCGAGAACAGGCGTCGGGTCCGGCAATGGCGGCTGGTTGCCGAGCAACACGCGCTGATGCGCCTCGAGGAAGGCCTTGATGCCCTTCGTCAGCACCGGCGGGGTATATTCGCCACCCATCGGCAGCACGTCTTTGCCCGAAACCTTGGTTTGGATGTCGCGGCGACGCAGGATGGTGTTGAGCGATTGCTCGATATATTCCGGCGCCCCCTCCTCGACCATCAGCACGGCCTTCTTGCTCGCGCAGAACTCAGCCATCTGATCGTCGACCAGCGGATAGGCGACATTGAGGATATAGAGCGGGACGACGGAGTTGCCGTAGACATCGGCAAGGCCGAGCTGCTGCAGGGCGCGCATGACGCCGTTATACATGCCGCCCAGCAGGATGACGCCGACGTCGCCTTCGGACGGACCGAAATATTCGTTGAGCTGGCGCTTCTTGATGAACTCGACGGCGGCCGGCCAGCGCTTCTCCAGCTTCTCCTTCTCATGAAGGAAGGAGGCCGGCGGCAGCACGATGCGGTTGACGTCGCGCACCGGATTTTCCAACGCCTGCTTGAGCGTGTATTTCGGCCGCTTGTTGTCCTTGGCCTCGAACTGGCCGTGAACATGGCAGCTGCGAATGCCTACCTGCAGCATGACCGGCGTATTGGAGGCTTCCGACAGTTCGAACCCCTCCTCGACCGCCTGCACGATCGACGGCAGGTTCGGACGCGGATTGAGCAGCCACATCTGCGATTTCATAGCATAGGCATGGCTGCGCTCCTGCATGATCGAGGAGCCTTCGCCATAGTCTTCGCCGATGATGATCAGCGCGCCGCCGGTAACGCCGCCGGAGGACAGGTTGGAGAGCGCATCGGAGGCAACGTTGGTGCCAGCCGTCGATTTCCAGGTGACGGCGCCGCGTACTGGATACATGACAGAGGCCGACAGCATGGCGGCAGCGGCTGCCTCCGAGGCCGAGGTCTCGAAATGGACGCCCAGGTCTTCCATGACATCCTTGGCATCGGCCAGTACGTCCATGAGATGGGAAATCGGCGATCCCTGATAACCGCCGACATAGGAAACGCCGGATTGCAACAACGCTTTGGTGATCGCGAGAATGCCCTCGCCGCGGAAGGTGTCGCCCTCCCCGAGCTTCAGATCCTCGACTTCGCGCGCAAACGACCGTTCGGCCATCGAAGTTACCCCTTTGCCCTGTCGGGCTTGTTCTTAAATCATTTGCAAAATCATATTTTGAACCTCGTCCGACTGTCAATGAACAAATCAGAAACTCCGCAATCCATATAAAAGCCCGAGACATATACAGGTTGAGGCCTGGGAAAATACCATCCTGGGTCATAAATGACGAACGTACATATATGCGTATGCATAAATTATAGGCGCCTTCCTCGGGACCGCCATCTGCAAGCTCGCCGCGAAATCTGCGAAATGCCCAGAGAAAGCGCTTGCCGGTTCAAAAGCCTTATTTTAAGATTAAAACATTCCGACAATAAATCGCCAGTGGTAGGCGGGCTTCATGCTTTTCTACCGCTTAACAGGGGAACGGAGTGACCATGACAACGCTTACTCGGCGCGAGGCATTGAGCTTCGGCGCAGCTGCTTTCATTACTGGGGTTCTCGCGGGCAGGACGAGCGTCGAAGCCGCTGAAGCCGGCACGCTAACCATCGCCTTCAACGTCAATTTGCCCTCTTTCGACCCGACCACCGGTCCATCGGCGGTCAATCCGACGATCCAGGCGATCTATCGCTCGGTCTTCGACCAATATATCGGCCAGGGCCCGGATCTGAAATTCCAACCGGGATTGCTTACCGCCTGGGGTTGGAATGACGACAAGACCAAGGTCTGGATGGATGTCCGCGAAGGCGTCACCTGGCACGATGGCTCCAAATTCACGCCAGACGACATCGTCTGGTCGCTGGAGCGCGCCGCCAAGCAGGAGACCGGCAACCCGATCCAGTTCATCTGGTCGACGGCCAACAATTATAAGGTGGAAGGCAATCGCATCACCGGCGATGTCGTCCGCTTCGAGCCGACTTACTTCAAGTGGATGGCCTTCTTGACGGGCTATGTCCTGCCGAAGGACTACTACAGCAAGGTCGGAGCGGAAGGTTTCGAAAAGAAGCCCGTCGGCACCGGCCCGTACATGGTCGACGCCTATGAGGGCAATTCCTACCTGCGGCTGAAGGCCAATCCCAAATATTTTGGCGGCAAGCCCGCCTTCGACACGGTCATCTTCAAATTCGTGCCGGATACCACGAGCCGGGTAGCGGAAATCGAATCGGGCTCGTCGGATGTGACGCTCGAAATTCCCTACGAGGATTTCGACCGCCTGAAGAAGAAATCCGGCCTTGCCGGCGTCGCCACGCCCATCTCCGATATCGGCATGATCTTCATCACCAACGTCGATCCGATGCTGGACAAGAACGTCCGCCTCGCCGCCAATATGGCGATCGACAAGGAAGCGATCATCAAGCGCCTGCTGCGTGGCTACGGCAAGCCGCTTTCGACGCTTGAAGCGCCGGAATACGAGGCATACGACGCCTCCATCAAAATCCCCTACGATCCGGAGCAGGCCAGAAAGCTCCTGGCCGCCAGCGGCTATTCGCCGGAAAAGCCGGTGAAGTTCAGCATCAAGACGACCCGCGGCTTCAAGCCGAAGGATTACGAGATGATCCAGGCGATCGTCGGCATGTGGCGCAAGGTCGGCATCGACGCGGACATCGAAGTCTACGAGATCGCCAAGCACTACGAGCTGCGCGCCGCCCATCAACTCGGCCCAGCCGCTTTCTACAACTGGGGCAATGCCATCGGCGATCCCACGACCTCCACCGGCTTCGCCATGTTCGGCCCTTCGCCGCACTCGGCCTGGAAGACCAAGGACGTCGACGACATGCTGGGACCGCTCTGGGTGGAAAAGGACGAGGCCAAGCGCATTGCCGGCTGGAAAGCGGCGATCAAATATATCGCAGAGCAGGGCTACGTGATCCCGCTGCTGCAATATGTCCAGCCGATCGTCTATAAGTCGAGCCTGAAGGTGACGCCGAACGTGTCGGGTGCGCTGCAGCCGACACTGGTGTCGAAGGCTTGATCTCGGCTCCGCACTTGAGGCTTTGCCCCTCACCCTAGCCCTCTCCCCTTTGCCGGGAAGAGGGAACGATCTTTGTTCCCTCGCGCGAACACGTCGTTAGGCGTAGGCTGTAACTGCCTCTTTACCCCTTCTCCCAGTCACTACGGGGAGAAGGTGGCCGACAGGCCGGATGAGGGCCTTGGGTTCTCCGCCGGCGGACGGCGAATGCGATCGGAATTCACAACGGATGTTAGCAGTCTCCATTCTCAATCGCCTGATCATGGCCGCAGTGACGCTGTTCGGCGTGGCGTTGATCGTCTTTGTGCTGCTGCGCGTCGTGCCGGGCGATCCGATTGCGATGATGATATCGCCGGGCGCAACGCCCGCCGACATCGCCGCGCTCCGTGCTCATTACGGCCTTGATGCCAGCCTTCCGGTGCAGTTCGGCATCTGGCTCAAATCGGTTCTATCAGGAGATTTTGGCACCTCGATCTCTTTGAAGCGCGAGGTCCTCTCCTTGCTCGGCGAGCGTCTGCCGGCAACGCTGGAGCTTGCCTTGGCGGCCCTCGTTCTTGCCGTTCTGCTCGGCGCTACAGTGGCGGTTATAGGCACGCTTGCCCGACGCACGCCGATCGAGCCGGTAATCGACAGCCTCAACGGTCTGTTTCTCGCCGTGCCGGATTTCGTCTGGGCGCTCGCCCTCGTGCTGGTCCTCGGCGTTCTCTTTCCACTCTTCCCGCTATCCGGCCGCATCGACCCAGCCGTCGACGCGCAATTTACGACGCCCTTCTTTCTCGTCGAAAGCCTGGTGACCCTCCGCTTCGAAATCTTCGCCGATATCGCCGCCCACATGGTCATGCCGGTGCTGGCGCTCGGCCTGCCGCTCGCCGCCATTATCGCCCGTGTGCTTAAGGCAACGCTTTCGGAAGCAATGGTGCAGGACTATATCTTGCTCGCCAAGCTCAAAGGCATGTCTGACCTGCGCCTGGTGCTGCAAGAAGCGCTCCGCAACGCCGTCGGCCCGACAATCGCGCTCACGGGCGTGCAATTCACCTTCCTGATAGGCGGCACCGTCATCGTCGAGCGCATCTTCGCCTATCCCGGCATTGGCAACATGGCGATCGACGCCGTCATCAATCGCGACCTGCCGCTGATCCAAGGCCTTGTGCTGGTCTTTGGCGCCCTTTTCATTCTCATCAATCTGGCTGTCGACCTACTCGTGGCCGCCTTCAACCCGAGGCTCGCCCATGGGTGATGTCGACGCGACTGCCTCCGCCAAACCACCGTCTCGCACCGCCAGACGGCGACACGCGCTGCTGTCGGAGCCGAAGGTGATCTTCGGCGGCGGCTTCATCCTGGTCCTGATCATTCTGGCGATCTTCGCTCCCTATATCGCGCCGAGAGATCCGCTGGAGCAAGACCTGATGTCCGGCACCCTGCCTCCTGTCTGGCTCGACGGTTCCAATCCGAGCTTTCTTCTTGGCACGGACGACCTCGGTCGCGATGTGCTGTCTCGCGCCATCTTCGGTACACGCATCGCTCTGACCGTCGCCTTCGTCGCGGCGGGGTTGGCAGCGCTGATCGGGACGCTGCTTGGCCTCTTGGCCGGCTGGTATGGCGGCTGGATCGACAAGCTGATCTCCCGCCTCGTCGATATCTGGATGGCCTTTCCACCGGTATTGCTGTCGATCCTGCTGGTCGCCGTTTTCGGTTCCGGCGTGCATTCGGTCATCGCGGCCATCGTCATCATCGACTGGACACGCTTCTGCCGGGTCATACGCTCTGAAACGCAGGCCCAGGCCCAGATGGACTATGTCACCGCCGCTCGCACGATCGGCTTCTCGCGCGCAAAAATCCTGTTCAGCGAAATCCTTCCGAATGTCGCACCGGTGCTGATCGCTCTCGTCAGCTTGGAAATGGGCATCGCCGTCATTGTCGAAGCAATCCTTTCCTTCGTTGGCCTGTCGGTTTCTTCGGATACGCCGACCTGGGGCGGCATGATCGCCCAAGGACGGCAGATCATCTATGACGGTTGGTGGGTACTTGTCGTGCCACTCATCGCCCTCTTCGCAACGGTGCTCGCCTTCAACCAACTCGGCGACGGCCTGCGTCGCGCCCTCGATCCGGTGATGCGCCGATGACCGAACCGCTTCTTTCCATCAAAGCGCTGAGCGCTGTATCTGACCGCGACAACGGCGCACCGATCCTGCGGGACATTGCGCTGGCATTGGAGCGCGGCGAAGTGCGCGGCCTAGTCGGGGAAAGCGGCGCGGGCAAATCCACGATCGCCAAGGCCCTGCTCGGCATCCTGCCGCACACCGTGCGCGTTACCAGCGGCTCCATTCTGTTCGAAAGCCGTGATCTGCTGAAGCTGCCCGCAAAGGACCTTCGCGACATCATGGGCAACGAGATTTCCCTGATCCCACAGGACCCGCAGACCGCGCTCAATCCCGGCCGCCGCATCGAAGCGCAATTGACTGACGGCTTGCGGCTGAAGCGCGGACTGTCCTGGCACGATGCCAGGCTGCGGGCTCTGAAATTGCTGGAGGAAGTCCATATCCACGATCCCGAACGCGTAATGCGCGCCTATCCGCACGAACTCTCCGGCGGCATGCGCCAGCGCATATTGATTGCCGCCGCCTTCGCGCTGGAGCCGAAGCTGGTGGTCGCCGACGAGCCGACCACGGCCCTCGACGTCACAGTGCAGAAACAGATCCTGCGGCTGATCCGCGGCCTGCAGGAGGCGCACCGCACCGCCGTCATATTCGTCACCCACGATCTCGGTGTCGTCGCGCAGATCTGCGATACCGTCACCCTGCTTTATGCCGGCAAAGTCATTGAGGAAGGCCGCACAGCCGACGTGCTCGGCAACCCCCAACACATTTATACGAAATCCCTCATCGCCGCCGGCCCGCGCTATGACCGGCCCGACGCCGGGCTGACGCCGGTGCCGCAAACGGTCTTTGAACAATTGCGCCGTGAAATCGGCATTCGGGAGGGCGGAAGATGAGTCAGTCCGACATCCTCCTTTCCGCAAAAGGCATCGACGTCACCTACGGCGCAAAACGCCATCTGTTTGGCCCGCCTGGCGTTGGCATTAAGGCGCTGCACAGCGTCGATATCGAAATCCGCCGCGGCGAAACCGTCGGCATCGTCGGCGAAAGCGGCTCCGGCAAGACGACGCTTGGGCGGGCGCTGCTGCGGCTGATCGACCTCTCGACCGGCACGATCCATTTCGATGGCAAGGACATCACCCATATGTCGGACACGGAGATGCGGCCGCTGCGCCGGCGCATGCAGATGATTTTCCAGGACCCGATGGCCTCGCTCAATCCGCGCCATACGATCCGCCGCATCCTGGTCGAACCGCTGCTGCTGCATGGGCTGGCAACAGACCGGCAGGCTGCCGAGCGCCGGATCGACGCGATCCTCGACCGGGTGACGCTGCCGCATGCCTGTCTCGACCGCAATCCGCATGAACTTTCCGGCGGCCAGCGCCAACGCATCGGCATCGCCCGCGCAGCCCTCCTGGAGCCGGACTTCGTGCTTGCCGACGAAATCGTCTCGGGCCTCGATGTCTCGACACAGGCGCAGGTGCTAAACTTGCTGAAGGAGCTTTCCCGCGATCTGGGCCTCTCCATGGCCTTCATCAGCCACGACCTCTCCGTCATTCGCGCCGTTTGCGACCGCGTCTATGTGATGCGCCAGGGCCGAGTAGTGGAAGAAGGCGACTGCGAGCGTGTCTTTGCGGCGCCCGCCGCCAGTTATACCCGCATGCTGCTAGACGCCATTCCGCTACCGGAAATCGACCCGAAGTGGCTCGGCCGCGAGAGCCTGATGGCGGAAGCGTCCGGAGCTTGAATCGTCACCCGAAGGGGGCGCAAAGCTGGCACCTGAGCCGCAGGTACCAGCGAGAGGGCAACAAGAGCGGCATAAAAAATGGAGAGTCACTATGAAATACCCTGTGTCAGCAGTGACTAAAATCGCCGGGCTGCCCGGTCTTCGTGGTCACGACCATACGGGGCTTACGGTGCCAGATATGAAGCAAGCGATCGATTTCTTCGAGAATGTACTCGGCTGCCAAGTCATAATGTCATTCGGACCGTTTGCTGGTGATAAGGGAACGTTCATGACCGATCTGCTCGGTGTCGACCCCAAAGCTGAAATAAAACAGATAACACAAGTGCGGTGCGGCTTCGGATCGAACATCGAATTGTTCGAATATTCAGCACCCGATCAGCGGGACCTCAAGCAGAAGAACAGCGACATCGGTGCGTTTCATATCTCGCTCTACGTTGACGATATTGATGCGGCCAAGGCTTATCTGGACAGCAAGAACATTGAAACGCGGCTAGGGATGTTGCCAATCACCGATGGCCCGGCAGCTGGCCATTCCATCCTTTACTTCCAGGCACCATGGGGTTTGCAATTCGAGGCCATCAGCTATCCCAAGGGCATGGCTTATGAAAAAGGTGCCGAAACGCTGCTTTGGAATCCGAAAGAGCCGGGCAAGTGAGACGAGGCAGGAAAACGTCGCCTGACGGTATCTTTAGCTACGCAGGCGGAAGCGCTGTATCTTGCCCGATTCAGTTTTCGGCAAAGCGTCCACGAAGAGGATCGACCGGGGATATTTGTAGGGCGCGATCACTGCTTTGACGTGATCCTGCAGCGTCTTTGCCAACAAATCCGAGCCCATGATGCCGGGCTTCAGTACCACATGCGCCTGAACGATATGGCCACGATCCTCGTCCGGCTTGCCGATGACGGCGCATTCCAGCACGTCGGCATGCGATAGAAGCGCCGCCTCCACTTCCGGCCCGGCAATATTGTATCCGGCCGACAGAATGATATCGTCGGAGCGCGCGGCGAAATGAAAATAGCCGTCTTCATCCTCGATGAAGCTGTCCCCGGTCAGGTTCCAGCCATCTCTCACATAATCGACCTGACGGTGATCGGCGAGATAGCGGCAACCGATCGGGCCGCGAACAGCAAGCTTGCCGATCGCGCCGCGCGGAACTTCGTTCATATCGTCGTCCACGACGCACGCCTCATAGCCGGCGAGCGGCTTGCCAGTGCAATTGGGCCTCGCGTCGTCAACCCGATTGGAGATGAAGATATGCAGCAGCTCGGTCGAGCCGATACCGTCTAGGATCGGCTTGCCGGTCTTTCGGGTCCACTCTTCGAAGATCGGCCCCGGCAGCGTCTCGCCGGCGGAAACTGCAATCCGCAGCGAGGAAAGATCTGCCCCCTCCTCCATCGCGGCCAGCATGGCGCGGTAGGCGGTCGGTGCGGTGAAACTGATCGTCGCGCCGTATTCCTGAATGATCTCGACCATGTTCTTCGGTGAGGCGTTTTCCAATAGCGCCGTCGATGCCCCGAAGCGCAGCGGGAAGACGACGAGGCCGCCAAGCCCGAAGGTAAAGGCGATCGGCGGCGAGCCGATGAAAACATCCTCCGGCGTCACCTGCAGGACTTCCTTGGCATAGGCATCGGCGATGATGAGGATATCCCGATGGAAATGCATCGTGGCCTTGGGAACGCCCGTCGACCCCGAGGTGAAGCCGAGCAGCGCCACATCGTCCCGCCCTGTCTTGGCTGCCTCGAAGCGCACCGGCTTGTTGAGGGCGATACGGTCAAGTTCGGCATCGTGATTGGCGGTGCCGTCAAAGCCGACGACCTGCCTCAGAAACCGGCTGTCCTTCGCAGCCGCAACCAGTTCTTCCAGCAGCCTTGTGTCGCAGAGCGCGAAGGAGATTTGCGCCTTGTCGATGATCTTAGAAAGCTCGCCCACTCTGAGCATCGGCATGGTATTGACCGCCACGGCGCCCACCTTGGTCACTGCCAGCCAGCAGGCGATCATCGCCGGATTATTGCCCGAGCGGATCAGAACGCGATTGCCGGGCTTGATACCGAAATTCTCGACGAGCGCATGAGCGATGCGATTGGTCCAGTCCGCCAGTTCCTTGTAAGTACGGCGGCGGCCATTGCCGATCAGCGCCACGTGATCGCCGAAACCGCGCTCGACCATGCGGTCACTGAGTTCGACACCCGCATTCAACCATTCGGGATAGTTGAACCCGTCCAGCAAAATTTCCGGCCATTCCCCCACCGACGGCAGGTTGTCGCGCGTGAATGTATCGGTATGACCGGTCGGTCCAAGCATAGTTCGCTCCCGCATTCCTCTCGACCCAATTCGCCAACCCACGCCGATCTCCCGGTGGCATGTGTAGCATTGCGGAAAATGATTGCACCGAAGATGCAAATCTTCAAGCAAGAAATTTTAAGCATAAAACAATATTCACTTCGCATTGATTTAAAAGCATATTTTGATCCCATCGCGCCATCGGGATCGTTTTCAGTGCCGAGACTTCCGCAAGACAACTCTTGACGAATAGCAGCGACAAGATATTTTAAACTTAAATAATTCGAGTGACCCCCACTTCGGTGTCACAGGAGGAATAAGCGATGAAAATCGTCTGCATCGGCGGCGGCCCCGCGGGGCTCTATTTCGGGCTTCTGATGAAGAAGCTGCATCCCGAGCATTCCATCAAGGTTGTCGAGCGCAACCGCCCCTATGACACTTTCGGCTGGGGCGTGGTCTTCTCCGATGCCACCATGGTGTCGATGCGCCAATGGGATCTTGAAAGCGCCGCCGAAATCGAAGATGCCTTCAACCATTGGGACGATATCGAAGTGTGGTTCAAGGGCACGCGCCAGCGCACTTCCGGTCACGGCTTCGTTGGCATTGGCCGCAAGAAACTCTTGAATATCCTGCAGAAGCGCTGCGAGGCTCTTGGCGTCGAACTGATTTTCGAAACCGATGTCACGTCCCATCTCGATTTTCCGGACGCGGACCTGATTATTGGCTCGGATGGCCTGAACTCACGGATTCGCAACCACTATCCCGAAGTCTTCCAGCCGGACATGATCACGCGGCCGAACCGTTATATCTGGCTCGGCACCAATAAGCTCTACGACGCCTTCACCTTCGATTTCCGCAAGAGCGAGCACGGCTGGTTCCAGGCGCATATCTACAAGTTCGACGACAAGACCTCGACCTTCATCGTCGAGACGACCGAGGAAGCCTACCTTGCCCACGGCCTCGACAAGATGGATCAGGACGGCTCGATCTCATTTTGCGAAAACCTGTTCTCGGAAGTGCTCGACGGCGCCGCACTGATGACCAATGCTCGCCATCTCCGCGGCTCGGCCTGGTTGAATTTCAACCGGCTGATCTGCGGCAAGTGGAGCCATTTCAACGGCAATTCGCACGTCGTGCTGATGGGCGATGCAGCCCACACCGCTCATTTTGCTATCGGTTCCGGCACCAAGCTCGCCATTGACGACGCCATCGAACTGACGCGGCAGTTCCAGCTTCACGGGCACAGCAAGGACAAGATACCGGCAGTCCTTGAGACCTATGAGGAGATCCGCCGCGTCGACGTCGCCCGTATCCAGAATGCGGCGCGCAACGCCATGGAATGGTTCGAAGTGGTCGGGCGGCGTTATGCCGACACGCTGGAACCCGAGCAGTTCATGTACTCGATGTTGACCCGCTCGCAGCGCATTAGCCACGAGAACCTTCGCCTGCGCGATAAAAACTGGCTCGAAGGCTACGAGCGCTGGTTCGCAAAGAAGTCCGGCCTTGCTGTCGGCAACGACCGCTGCCTGCCGCCGATGTTCACGCCCTATCAGTTGCGCGACGTGACGCTCGTCAACCGCATCGTCGTTTCTCCGATGGCGATGTATTCGGCGGAAAACGGCGTGATGAACGATTTCCACATCATCCATCTCGGTTCTCGCGCGCTCGGCGGTGCCGGCCTGGTATTTGCAGAAATGACCTGCGTCACGCCGGATGCCCGCATTACGCCCGGCTGCCTTGGTCTTTGGAACGAAGAACAGGCGGCACAATGGAGGCGGCTTGTCGAATTCGTACACACAAACAGCGCCGCCAAGGTCGGCATCCAGCTCGGTCATGCCGGCCGCAAGGGCGCGACGAAGGTCGCTTGGGAAGGCATCGATCAGCCGGTTGCCGAAGGCGAATGGCCGCTGATCTCAGCCTCCGCCGTCCCCTATCTCAAGGACAGTCAGGTCCCGAAGGCCATGGACCGTGCCGACATGGATCGCGTCAAGGCCGATTTCATCCGCGCGACCGAGCTCGCAATTACCACCGGTGCCGATTGGCTGGAGCTGCATTGCGCCCACGGCTATCTCCTGTCGAGCTTCTTGTCGCCGCTCACCAATTTGCGCGATGACGAATACGGCGGCAGCCACGAAAACCGCGCCCGTTACCCCTTGGAGGTCTTCCGGGCCATGCGTGCGATCTGGCCGGATTACAAGCCCATGTCCGTCCGTCTTTCCTGCCATGACTGGACGGACGGCGGCAACACGCCGGAGGATGCCGCAATCTTCGCGGCCATGTTCAAGGACGCCGGCGCCGACTTGATCGATTGCTCATCCGGACAGGTGTCGAAGGAGGAAAAGCCGGTCTATGGTCGCCTATTCCAGACGCCGTTCTCCGACAAGATCCGCAATGAGATCGGCATTCCGACCATAGCCGTCGGCGCGATCTCGGAGGCGGACCACGCCAATTCGATCATCGCCGCCGGCCGAGCCGATCTCTGCGCCGTCGCCCGCGCGCATCTGGCCGACCCTGCCTGGTCTCTGCACGAAGCCGCCAAGATCGGCCTGACCTCGATCCCCTGGCCGAAGCAATATCTCTCGGGCAAAACGCAATACGAAACCAATCTTGCCCGCGCGGCCGCTGCCGCGCCGGCAAAGTGAGGAACCGATGACGACGACCGGCAAACTCGCGGGCCGTCATGCCCTCGTCACCGGCGCCGGCAGTGGCATCGGGGCCGCAATCGCGCGCGCGCTCGCTGCCGAAGGTGCACGCGTGACGGTGGCTGGGCGGAAAAGAGAGAAACTGGAGGCCGTCGCCGCAGAGATCGGCGCGAATGCCATGATCGTTGATGATTTCGATGTCACCAGCGCCGAAGCGATTGCCCGCGGGCTGAACAGTGCCCGCGAAAAATTCGGCCCTGTCGATATTCTCGTCAACAACGCCGGCGAAGCGCCGAGCGCACCCTTTGAGAAGACCAGCCTGGACATGTGGAACCGCGTTTTGACGGTCGATCTCACCGGTGTTTTCCTGGTGACGCAAGCCACGCTGCCCGATCTCAAAGCCTATGGGGCCGGAGCTCGCATCATCAACATCGCCTCGACGGCGGGCCTGACCGGCTATGGTTATGTTTCGGCCTATGTCGCGGCCAAACATGGGGTCGTCGGCCTGACGCGCTCGCTGGCGCTGGAACTGGCAAAGACTGGCATCACGGTCAACGCCGTCTGCCCCGGTTTCACCGATACAGCGATCATCGAGCGCTCGATTGCGACGATCGTCGCCAAGACGGGACGTACGGCAGAACAGGCGCTTTCGGATTTCACCAAATTCAATCCGCAGGGACGGCTCGTCAAACCCGAGGAGGTTGCCGACACCGTTCTATGGCTCGCGTCGCCGGCGGCGGCATCGATCAATGGACAGGCAATCGCGGTTGCCGGTGGGGAGGTTTTATCGGGATGAGCGATCGGGATATGACGATGCAGGGCCATCTCAAGCCCTTCAAGGACTACAGGGCGCAACATTTCCTCTGGGAAGTCAGCGATGACGGCCGCCTCGCCACGATCCGGCTGAACCGGCCGGAACGCAAAAACCCGCTGACCTTCGACAGCTATGCGGAACTGCGCGATCTCTTCCGCGACCTCGCCTATGCCTGCGACGTTCGCACCGTGGTGCTGACTGGAGCTGGCGGCAATTTCTCTTCCGGCGGCGATGTCTTCGAGATCATCGAGCCGCTCACCCGCATGGCAATGCCTGAGCTTCTGGCCTTCACCCGCATGACCGGCGATGTGGTTAAGGCTATGCGCAAATGTCCGCAGCCGATCATATCTGCTGTCGACGGTATCTGCGCTGGCGCGGGCGCCATTCTGGCAATGGCCTCCGATATGCGTCTGGCAACGCCGGAAGCCAAGACGGCCTTCCTGTTCACCCGCGTCGGTCTTGCCGGCGCTGACATGGGCGCTTGCGGCATCCTGCCCCGCATCATCGGCCAGGGCCGCGCCGCCGAACTGCTGTTCACCGGCCGCTCGATGACATCAGCCGAAGGCCATGCCTGGGGCTTCTACAACGGCCTGCATGCCAGCGCCGATCTGGAAGAGGAAGCCGTCAAGCTTGCCCGTTCGCTGGCCGACGGACCATGGTTCGCGCATTCCATGACCAAGACCATGCTGAACCAGGAATGGGCGATGGGTATCGACGAGATGATTGAATCCGAGGCGCAGGCCCAGGCCGTCTGTATGGCGACCCAGGATTTCCGCCGCGCCTTCGAGGCCTTCGCCGCCAAGCGCAAACCTGAATTCCAGGGGAATTGAGGCGATGTCCGCTGCATCAAGCCTAAACGGTCCAACCCGGGACCATCTGGATTGGCCGTTCTTCGACGAACGCCACCGGGAATTTTTGGCTGACATGGACGCTTTCGCTAAGTCCTCAGCCATGGCCGATATCGATCATGGCGATGTAGACGGTGCCTGCCGCAGGCTGGTCAAGGCGCTTGGCGAAGCCGGCCTCATCGCCGCCGCGACCGGGACATCCGATAGCGAACCGCTGATCGATTCCCGCCTCGCCTGTCTCGCCCGAGAAACGCTCGCTTGGCACGACGGCCTCGCCGATTTCGCCTTCGCCATGCAGGGTCTCGGCACCGGTGCGATCGGACTTGCCGGCTCGGCGGAACTGCGTGCCGCCGTGCTGCCGAAAGTTCGCGCTGGCGAGTGGCTTTCCGCTTTTGCGTTGTCGGAGAGGGACGCCGGCTCGGATGTCGCGGCAATGACTTGCGCGGCACGTGCCGATGGCGACCACTATGTCCTCGACGGTGAAAAGACCTGGATTTCCAATGGCGGCATCGCCGATGTCTACACCGTCTTCGCTCGCACAGGCGAGGCGCCGGGCACGCGCGGCATTTCCGCCTTCATTATTTTCGCCGACGATCCGGGCTTCTCGATCGCCGAGCGCATCGAGGTGATCGCGCCGCATCCGCTGGCGACGATCCGTTTCGAGAATTGCCGCATACCGGCTTCGCGCCGCCTCGGCGCGCCGGGCCAAGGCTTCAAGATTGCCATGCGCACGCTCGATATTTTCCGAGCCTCCGTTGCCGCCGCAAGCCTTGGCTTTGCGCGGCGAGCGCTGGACGAGACGCTAGCGCATGTCCGCACGCGGCCAATGTTCGGCGCGACGCTCGGCGACCTTCAGTTGACGCAGGCCGCCCTCGGCGATATGGCGACCGGCATCGACGCGGCGGCCTTGCTCACCTATCGGGCGGCCTGGCGTCGCGACGTGCAGCACCTGCCGACGACGCGCGAGGCGGCCATGGCTAAGATGACGGCCACGGAAACCGCGCAAGCTGTCATCGACCGCGCCGTCCAGCTTTTTGGCGGGCGTGGTGTCAAGGTAGGAGAAATAGCGGAAAAACTCTATCGGGAGATACGCGCGCTTCGCATCTACGAAGGTGCGACGGAGGTTCAGAAACTCATCGTCGCGCGCGAACTTCTGAAAACAAATTGATGGGAGATACGAGCATGAGCCGCGAGATTTTCGATTGGGCCGATCCGTTCCGCCTGACGGAGCAGTTGAGCGATGACGAACGCATGGTGCTGGACACGGCTTACGCCTACGCGCAGGAGAAGCTCGCACCGCGCGTGCTCGAGGCCTTCCGACACGAAAAGACCGATCCGACGATCTTCCGCGAAATGGGCGAACTCGGCCTGCTTGGCCCGACGATTTCTCCAGAATACGGCGGCGCCGGCCTCGGCTATGTCGCCTATGGCCTGATTGCCCGCGAAGTCGAACGGGTCGACAGCGGCTATCGCTCGATGATGAGCGTGCAGTCCTCGCTCGTCATGGTACCGATCGATGCCTTTGGCTCAGAGGCACAGAAGCAGAAATATCTGCCGAAGCTTGCGACCGGCGAATGGATCGGCTGCTTCGGCCTGACCGAACCGAACCATGGCTCCGACCCCGGCTCGATGGTGACCCGCGCGAAGAAGGTCGATGGCGGCTACAGCTTGACCGGTGGCAAGACCTGGATCTCCAACGCTCCGATCGCAGACGTCTTCGTCGTCTGGGCCAAGACCGAAGACGGCGTTATCCGCGGTTTCATCCTGGAAAAGGGCTGGAAAGGCCTGTCCGCACCCGCCATCCATGGCAAGGTGGGCTTGCGAGCCTCCATCACCGGCGAAGTCGTTATGGACAATGTCTTCGTGCCGGAAGAAAACCTGATGCCGAACGTTTCCGGTCTCAAAGGCCCCTTCACCTGCCTTAACTCCGCGCGCTTCGGCATTGCCTGGGGTGCCTTGGGTGCGGCTGAGGATTGCTATGCCAAGGCACGGCAATACGTGCTTGATCGCAAGCAATTCGGCCGGCCGCTCGCCGCCAACCAGCTCATCCAGAAGAAGCTTGCCGACATGGTGACCGAGATTACGCTCGGCCTGCAGGGCTGCCTGCGCCTCGGCCGCATGAAGGAAGATGGCCATCCGCCGGTGGAACTGACCTCCATCCTGAAGCGCAACAGCTGCGGCAAGGCGCTCGATATCGCCCGCGCCGCCCGCGACATGCTCGGCGGCAACGGCATATCGGACGAGTTCGGCATCGCTCGCCATCTCGTCAACCTCGAGGTCGTCAATACCTACGAGGGCACCCACGACATTCACGCCCTCATCCTCGGCCGCGCCATCACCGGCATCGCCGCTTTTTCGAACTGAGGCCGGCCGTGGCGTTCAAAACCACCAGACCTCTGCGCTTCGGAGACTGCGATCCCTCGGGGATCGCCTACTTTCCATCGTATCTAAACATCCTCGTCGGGGTGCTGGAGGATTATTTCGCCTCGCTGGGTTTCCCTTGGAAGGTGCTGGTCGACGATCGTCGCATCGGCGTGCCAACCGTGCGGCTCGACGTGACCTTCGTTAGGCCCGGATTTCAGGGCGACGAGCTTGAATTCGTGCTGGCGGTGCTCGGTATCGGCCGTTCCTCGCTCGATTTGGAACATCAGGTCTCGGCGCATGGCCAAGTCCTGTGGACCGCCCGCCATCGGGTCGTTTCCACCTCTCTCGACACTCATCAATCGCTTGCATGGCCGGACGATATCCGTGCCGCACTGACCCCTCATCTGGAGACGACCAATGCACACCATCCTGCAACCTGAAGGCTGGGCCAAGCCGATCGGATATGCCAACGGCATGGCGGCGACTGGCCGCATGGTGTTCGTTGGCGGCCAGGTCGGCTGGAACGCCGCTTGCGAATTCGAAAGCGATGACTTTGTCGAACAGGTGCGTCAGACGCTGAAGAATGTCGTCGCCATCCTCGCCGAAGGCGGCGCCAAGCCGCAGCACATCACTTCGATGACCTGGTACTTCACTGACAAAAAGGAATATCTGGACAATCTAAAGGGTATCGGCCAGGTCTATCGCGAGATCATCGGCCGGCATTTCCCGGCCATGGCCGCTTTGCAAGTCGTCGCCCTCGTCGAGGATCGCGCCAAGATCGAGATCCAGGCGACCGCCGTCATTCCGGATTAGGAAGGGCTCGTCATGGCGGCATTGCGCTTTTCTGACACTATCTCGGCAACGCTTGCCGATGGCGTTCTCGTCGTCACCATCGACAATCCGCCCGTCAATGCGCTCTCGGTCGATGTCCGCGCCGGTCTGATGGCGGCGCTGGATCATGCCGAAAAGGACAATTCGATTGTTGCCCTTGTGTTGACAGGAGCTGGCAACACCTTCATCGGCGGCGCCGACATCAAGGAGTTCGGCAAGCCTCCCATCGAGCCGCTGCTGCCGCAAGTCATTGCCCGCATAGAAGATTTCTCCAAACCCGTCGCCGCTGCCATCAACGGTGTTGCCTTGGGTGGCGGCGTGGAAGTGGCGCTTGCCTGCCATAGGCGCGATGCCGGTCCCTCCGCCAAAATCGGCCTGCCGGAAGTCAAGCTCGGTATCGTTCCCGGCGCCGGTGGTACGCAGCGCCTACCACGCCTGATCGGCACCGCCGCAGCCACCGAACTGATCTCTAGTGGCCGCCTTGTCTCGGCCACGGAAGCACACAAACTTGGTATTATCGATAACCTGACAGAAAACCCGCTGATCGATGCCGCCATTGCCAGTGCCAAGAGCGCAGCCGATCTCTCCTTGCGCCGCACTGGCGCGCTGTCTGTTCCGCCTGAACCTGCGGAAGCGATCGACAAGGCAGCTACCGAAGCGCTTCGCAAGGCACGTGGTCAGCGTGCGCCCGCCGAAGCCGTCCGTCTCGTTCGCCTCGCCGCAGCGTCCTCTCTTGCAGAAGGGTTAGCTGAGGAACGCCGCACCTTCGTCGAACTGCGCGACAGCGAAGATGCCGCGGCACTGCGCCACGTCTTCTTCGCAGAGCGTGCCGCCGGCAAGGTCGAAGGCCTAGAAAAGGTCGCGCCGCACAAGATCGAAACCATCGGCATCGTCGGCACCGGCCTGATGGGCTCCGGCATCGCGGTCGCTGCGCTGAACGCCGACTATCGCGTCATTGGCATCGAACAAACCCAGGAAGGCGCCGACAAGGGCCGTGAGCGGATTACCGGCATCATGGACAAAGCCGTGCAATCGGGTCGCCTCGATATCAAAAGCCGGGACGATCGTCTTAGCCGATTGACGGTTGCCGCCAATGCGCAAGAGCTCGCGCCAGCCGATCTCGTCATCGAAGCTGTCTTCGATGATCTGTCCGTCAAGACCGAGCTGTTCCAACGCCTCGACGGCATTATTCGCGCCGACGCCATCCTTGCGACCAACACCAGCTACCTCGATCCGAATGTCATCGCAGCTGCAACTGCCCATCCCGAGCGGATCATTGGCTTGCACTTCTTCTCGCCCGCCAACATCATGCGACTGCTGGAAGTCGTGAATTGCGAAAACACGGCGCCGGATGTGCTGGCGAGCGCCCTCGCCTTCGCCAAGCGCCTCGGGAAGCTCGCCGTCGTCTGCGGCGTCACCGAGGGGTTCATTGGCAACCGTATCTTCTCCGCCTATCGCCGTGAGGCCGAATTCATGGTGGAGGACGGCGCGATGCCCCATGAGATCGACGCGGCACTGGAAGCCTACGGCTTCCCGATGGGCCTCTTTGCGGTCTACGACATGGCGGGACTCGAAATCGCCTGGGCGCGGCGCAAACGCCAAGCGTCAACTCGTGATCCCGCTGCCCGTTACGTCGTCATCGCCGATCGCCTCTGCGAAGCCGGCCGCTTCGGTCAAAAGGCCCGGCGCGGCTGGTATGCCTATTCCGATGGCAAGCGCACCGTCGACCCGGAAGTCACCGCCATAATCGAAACCGCCCGTGCTGAAAAGAACATTGCGCCGAAGAGCTTCACCGCAGACGAGATCGTCACACGCTTGCTGAAGGCCATGGCTGATGAGGGTGATGCGCTCCTTGCCGAGGGCATCGCCTCCCGCGCCAGCGACATCGATCTGGTGATGATCAACGGCTACGGTTTCCCGCCACACAAAGGCGGCCCGATGTTTTCGGCTGGGCGCCGGTGAAAGCCGTCAAGCAGCCGACGAAAGCAGCGTGAATAGCTCCTGCGGCCGCTTAACGCCGCGCAGCGCATAGCGGCCGACGGAGACGAGATCGTTGCTCTGGCTGGACGACAGCGCCTCAACGAAATTCGACGACATAAGGACGTTGCGGTCGGCCGAACGGCACATGGAGGCAATGCGGCTAACCTCGTTGACGGCCGGGCCGATGACGGTGAAGTCCAGCCGGTCCATGCTGCCGATATTGCCGTAGAAGACATCGCCGATATGCAGGCCGAGATAGACGTCCGTCACCGGCCTGCCCTCAATCTGCCGTTGGGAATTGAGATCGCGCAGCCGCTGGCGCAGCAGCGATTCAGCCATCAGTGCCGCAGCACAGGCGTCACCCGCATCGCGGGCCTTAAAGATCGCCAGCGTGCCATCGCCGATCAGTTTCAGCACATTGCCGCCGGCCTCATGGATCGAGGAAATCACAGCGTCGGCGTAGGCGTTCAGCATCGGAATGATTTCATCCGGCTCGGCCGTGTCGGAAATGCGGGTGTAGTTGGCGAGGTCGGAAAACCACAGCGCCGCCGAGATGCGCTCGGCCTTACCGCGCGTGATCTTGCCCTCGAGAACATGCCGGGCGGCATCTTCGCCCAGATAAACCTCGGCGATAGTGCGAGCAATGCGTCCCATGGCGGTGCATTTGATCGCCAAACCCAGGGCCGGTGTGAGCTTGCGCAACACATGCAGGTCCTCGTCGAGGAAACCCGCTTCGGCCGCGGTGGCGAAATGAGAATAGAAACAATCCATCTCGCCGATCGTGCCACCCTCTTCGAACCGGTGCACCATGGCGAGGTAATCAGTATGTCCATCAGTCTTCAGCGTATCAAGCCCGAAGAAATCGATCGGGTCACCAAAACCGATGCGGCGACGCACCTCGTCCCCGCCTGTCGTCAGCAAATGATAGAAGGAAGAGCGCAGCCAGTTCTCGGCGGCGATCCCCTGATGCGACGGGCCATATTCGAACTCGCGCTCGATCACCTGGTTGCCGTCCCAGCGGAAGGCACGACCTTCATAGACAGGATGGAGCGTATCCATCAGCGCCATGGCGCGATCGACATTGAGCCCGCGCTGGCGGCAGGCCTCGCAGAATCCCGCCAGGATGTCGGCTTCCCCCATGCCCTTGAGGCCGCTCTGCATGAGCCAGGAGGCGATTTCGCCAATGTCCTTGTCGTTCATGGATATCTCCGACCCCGGAATAGATTCGCTTTAATACGAAATAGGCGGCCTTGGAACGCAGCACAACGCAAATAGATGGTCCATCGAAACAAACGATCGCCGCCCCTGTGGCACAGAAGCGGCGATTTCAACCTTTAAAATGGTGCGGCGGGACAGATGGTTCAACCCTTCACATGTGGCTTCAGCAGATCTTCCAGCCCGATGCGGCGGAAAAGCTCGGCGCGAACGCGATCGGCAACGCCGTTGACGATTTCCGCGCCGTCCTCGGACGGATCGATATGGGTGCGAAACGGACGCGTGCCGAAAGGCATGTTGACGACATCGACGATAGCGACAGCGACCGCGGCGGCATCGGCGTCGGCGGGCTCCAGCGACGCCAGACCCTTCAGCGCCTGGTCCGGAACGCCGGCATAGGGACCAAGGTCATATTCGGCGGCACACGCCTTGTCGGCGGGCGAGCCGGAATGAGCAAAGTGGTTGGTGCCCTTGGTGAAGGCGCCGGGTACGATGATGGCGGTTTCGATGCCCCAACGGGTCAGTTCGGACGCGTATGAGACGGCGAGCGAATCCATGGCGGCCTTGGCTGCGAAATAGGGCGAGAGGTACGGCGGCGTGCCACCGCGGGTGCTGGAAGACGACACCCAGACCACCAAGCCCTTGCCCTTTTTGCGCAGATGGGGCAGCGCTGCGCGGTTGACGCGCTGGGTGCTCAGGACGTTGATGTCGTAGAGCTGGGCGAACTGTTCCGGCGTGAAGGCTTCCGCCGGGCCGAAGGACATATGGCCGGCATTGTGAACGATGACGTCGATATGTCCTTCCTGCCCGATGACCTTGGCGATGCCGGCTTTTACGGAAGCGTCCGACGCGACGTCGAGTTCGACGGCCTTGAGGTCCACGCCGTTCTCCTTGGCAAAGGCGGCGACCTCAGCGACCTGCGGCGCATTGCGGCCTTCCGTTTCGCGCATGCTGGCATAGACGGTGTGGCCGGCCTTAGCGAGCGCACGGGCAGTGAGAGCGCCGAAGCCGCTCGATGCACCGGTGATGACGATAATTTGTTTGCTCATGATCCTATTCCTTTTCGAAGTGGCTATGTTGCGGATGGGTCAAATGGGTTCAGAGCGGTATGAGGTGGTGGCGACGGGTCCTGTTGCGCCGCCACTTGAGAGCGCTCAGACCATGCCGCCATTGGCGCGCAACGTCTGGCCGTTGATCCAGCGGCCGTCGGGGCCTGCGAGGAAGGCGACGGCGGCGGCGATGTCTTCCGGCGTGCCCAGGCGTTCCAGCGGGTTCATCTTGGCCAGGCGGTCGATCAACTCGTCGCTCTTGCCGATGAGGAAGAGGTCGGTGGCCGTCGGGCCAGGAGCGACAGCATTGACCGTGATCGAGCGGCCGCGCATTTCCTTGGACATGATGCCGGTCAGCGTTTCGACGGCGGCCTTGGTGGCGGCGTAGACGCCATAGGTCTCAAGCTTGAGCCCGACGATGCTGGTGGACAAGTTGATGATCCGGCCGCCGTCGCGCAAGCGCTTGCCGGCTTCGCGCAGCGTATTGAAAGTGCCCTTCAGATTGATGGCCATGTGCCGGTCGAAATGGGCGTCGTCGGCATCGGCGATTTTGGCGAGCTGCATAATGCCGGCATTGTTGACCAGGACGTCGACGCCACCAAAAGCAGCTTCGGCTGTATCGAACATGCGGCGCACGGCTTCGGCGTCGGAAACGTCAGCCTTGGCTGTCAGCGCCTTGCCGCCCTTTTCCTCAATCTTGCGTGCCAGCTCCTCGGCCGCTGCTTCGCTGCCGGCATAATTGATGACGACGGTGAAGCCGTCCTTTGCGAGGCGTTCCGCAATCGCGGCGCCGATACCGCGGGACGCGCCTGTAACAATAGCTATTTTGTTGGAATTGTTGGTCATTGCCTTCATCCTTCGCTGCGATTGCGCCGTAGCGCGTTTCGATGAGAGGAAGATGCTCCTTTTCATGCGGCGGATAATCATGCATTATTTGACATCACTATCCGAAATTGACGAATAAAGAAAAGTGGACAGATTCGATGCCGTGGGGTGTTTTCGCGCATCGTGGAACGGCGCAGGATTGACGCAGGCCGCCGAAGACACCGGCCTGCCGCGCTGTCGGTGAGGGAGGCCGCTAAGCAGCTGGGGGCGCGCCTCAGCCTTGGCCTGCTGCAGCCAGCGACTAGGCATGTCAGTCTGACGCTGGATGGCGAGAGCTATTGGCGGCGCTGTCTGTGGAAACTATCCCTTGTGAGGATGCCGAGGGCGCCTTTGCGGGAGCCAAGCCGAAGGCATTCTGCGCTTTGATGTGCACTTCACTCTCGCCTGGCATTTCGTCTTGGCGAAACTTTCGTCTTTCCGGGGGACTTATCTGGAGATCGAGCTTTACATGACAGAGCGCCTGGGCCTGTTTCAGGTGCCGCGCTATCAGGCCGAATACGCCCTGAAATCCGACGAGCTCCCTCACGTCCCCAAGGGCTTTCGGCCGACGAAGACGCCCATCTCGACGCTTATCCCCATAGTCGCCAGCGCTCCCCTCGCGTGCTTGCCTTCATCGACCGGCTCGTCAAGGTTTTTGCCCGGCAAACCGCGGTGGAAAGCGTCGCTGGATGAATATTGCGTGGAACCGATCAAATAAATGAAATCGGCTCTTTGAATGCGTCGATAACGCTCCTACGTCGAAAGGAAATGTCTTGCCGGCGTTTGCCTGCACAGGCCGCCATGAACCAGTGATATCCGAGAGGGATGGACCCGTGAGTGAACAGAAGCAATTGAAGCTTGGGGCCTTCATGCGCCCTGTCAGCCTGCATACCGGCGCGTGGCGCTATCCCGGATCCTATCCGGATGCGAATTTCAATTTCAAGCATATCAAGAGTTTTGCGCAGGCGCTGGAACAGGCGAAATTTGATGCCTTCTTCATGGCGGATCATCTCGCCGTTCTTAACATGCCCATCGAGGCGCTAAAGCGCAGCCAGACCGTGACCTCGTTCGAGCCCTTCACGCTGCTCTCGGCGCTCGCGGCCGTAACCGAAAAGATCGGTCTCGTCGCCACGGCCTCCACCACCTTCGACCAGCCGTACCACATCGCCCGTCGCTTCGCCTCTCTCGACCATATCAGCGGCGGTCGCGCCGGCTGGAATATCGTCACCACATCCAATCCGGACGCGGCCCTGAATTTTGGCCTTGAAGAGCATATGGAGCACGGAGAACGCTATCATCGCGCACGCGAGTTCTACGATGTCGTCACCGGCCTCTGGGACAGCTTCGCTGACGACGCTTTCCTCCGCGATGCCGAAAGCGGCATCTTCTTCGACCCGGAAAGGATGCATGTGCTTGCCCACAAGGGCGAAGAGTTGAGCGTTCGCGGTCCGCTCAATATTGCTCGCCCGCCGCAGGGGTGGCCGGTGATCGTCCAGGCTGGGCAATCAGATGCCGGACGCCAGCTTGCCGCCGAAACTGCCGAAGCGGTCTTCGCCGCCCCTCGCAATCTCGCCGACGGCAAGGCGATCTTCGCCGACATCAAGGGCCGGATGCAGTTGATCGGCCGCAATCCGGATCACCTGAAGATCCTTCCGGCTGCCTTCATCGTCGTCGGCGATACCGTCGAGGAGGCGAAAGCCAAACGTGCCAAGCTCGATAGCCTCGTCCACTACGACAGCGCCATCGCCTCCCTGTCGATCGCGCTCGGTCATGATGCCTCCAGCTTCGATCCCGATGGGCCGCTGCCGGAAATCCCGGAAACCAATGCCAGCAAGAGCGGCAGGGAGCGCGTCATCGCGCTGGCCGAAGCGGAACAGCTTACCGTGCGCCAGCTTGCCCAGCGCCTCGGCGGCTATGCCGGCCTTGCCTTCGTCGGCACGCCACAGACAATAGCCGACGAGATGGAGCAATGGCTGTACGAGGAAGGCTCGGACGGCTTCAACGTCGTCTTCCCCTTCCTGCCGCAGGGCTTGCAAGACGTGACAACGCGCGTCGTTCCGGAACTGCAGCGCCGCGGCATTTTCCGACTCGAATACGAGGGCACGACCTTGCGCGAGCATCTCGGCCTTCCGCGCCCGCAGAACCGCTTCTTCCCACAGGTTTCCGAAGCGGCACAGTGAAAGACAAAAGCCGATGAGCCATATCACTCAGATCGATTACGACATCGCCTCCGACGCCGTCCGCGCCGAACATGATCGCGAAGTGCAGCTGCGCGGCCGCATGACCAATATGAAGCGGACGCTGCTGCATTCACCGGTGGCACACCGCGTCTATGCCGAATGGTTTACGCTGCGAGATGAACTGCGCCCGGCGCTGGACGACCGCGCCGTCTGGCTTTTCTGCCACGCGATTTCGCTGGAAAGCCGCGCGATCATCCCGGTCGGTTTCTTCCGCCGGGCACTGACCAACGCCGGCCTGACGCCGGAAACCATCGTGCCCACCGAAGACGAGGCGCTGCTGATCAATTTCGGCAAGGCCATCGTCAGGGATTCCAATGCCGTGCCGGAGGAATTATGGGACCGATTGAAGGCACGCTACGATGAACCGACACTCGCCAATCTCGTGGCTTTCGCCGGCATCATGATCGCCACGGCAATCTACAACAATGTAGTAAAGGTGGATGTCGATCCGGAGCTTGGGCCTTACCTCGAGGGCTTTGAGCTGCCGGCGTAATAATAAAAAGCCCCTCACCCCGTATTGACGGAGAGAGGGAGCGATACCGTCAAAACCCTTTGCCCCGCGTGCGGGCAGAAGGTGGAGCTGAACAATTGAAATTGAGCGAAGCGAACTGACAAAGAACGGATGAGGGGCTTTTCGGAATTGAATTACCCCGAAATCACCGTCTCGAATTTCGGATTTCCACGGATCGTATTGCTGACTGTGCAGATCTCGTCCTCGGCGGCGTGCGCGATGGCATTGCGGATCTCGTCGCCGAAATCACCTTTGATCGTGAAGGCAATGTTGAACTTTTCGACGCGCGACAGCCCTTCCGTCGCCTTCTCGCCAGTCACGACGGCAGTTACCTCCGTCAGCTTGTCGAGTACGCCGAGACTGCTCGCGGCCATGCGGGCGCTGAGCACGAGGCAGGCGGACAGCGAGGAATAAAGCAGGTCAAGCGGATTGAAGCCCGGTTGCGACGGCGAGGTGACGATATCGATCTCGCCGCCGGTCACGGACGTCACATGCGGAAGACCGGTGCGACCGACGGTTGCGGTCGCGCCGGTCTTTCTCGTCTTCACCTTCAACTCGGCCATATCGAAATCCCTCAGGTAAAAATATTGAAACTGCTCCGCAAAACATAGGGATTCATCTCACCCGACACAATCGCCCTTACCAGGCCTTGCGTGTTCGCGTCAGTTGCGCCACCACATGATCAGAAGCTCATCGCAGACAGGTAGATTTCGATATGACCGTTTCCGATCCCCGTGCCTTCCTCATCTCCCTCTTCGACGCAGCCGTTCGCGCCGCCGATCCGATGACCGGCATCCGAGCGCATCTGCCGGCAAAGCCGAAGGGGCGGACGATCGTCCTCGGCGCCGGCAAAGGATCAGCGCAGATGGCAGCAGCCTTGGAACAGTGCTGGGATGGCCCACTGGAAGGCCTGGTGGTGACGCGCTACGGTTTTGCCGCCCCTTGCCGCTATATCGAGATCATCGAAGCCGCCCATCCCGTTCCGGATGAGGCGGGCCTCGTCGCCTCCGGGCGGCTGCTGAAACTGGTCGAGGGACTGACGCAGGACGATCTGGTGATCGCTCTGATCTCCGGCGGAGGCTCGGCCCTGCTGCCCTCCCCGGCAGGCAGCCTTACCCTTGCCGACGAGATCGCCGTCAACAAGGCGCTGCTCGCCTCCGGCGCGCCGATTTCGGCGATGAACGTCATCCGCAAGCATCTGTCCACCATCAAGGGCGGCCGCCTCGCGACAGCAGCCTATCCCGCCAAGGTCGTCTCGCTGGTGGTATCAGACATTCCGGGCGATGATCCGGCCCTCGTCGCCTCCGGACCGACAGTACCGGGCGCCGGCACACGCGCCGAAGCGCTGGATCTCATCCGCCTTTACCGCATCGAACTGCCCGCCTTTGTCCTCGCGCATATCGAAAAGCCGGAAGCCGATGCACCCCGGCCGGACGACCCGCGCTTTGCGCGCAACGAAACGCATGTCATCGCATCGGCCGGTGTCTCTCTGGAGGCTGCGGCCGCTGCAGCGCGCGAGGCCGGCATCGAGGCGGCAATTCTTTCGGATGCGATCGAAGGCGAAGCCCGCGAAGCAGCCCACGTTCATGCTGCCATTGCCCGCGAGATTCTGAACCGCAATCGGCCCTTCGCCAAGCCGATTGTGTTGCTGTCCGGCGGGGAAACGACGGTAACGCTGACAGGCAAGGGCAAGGGCGGGCGAAACTCCGAATTCCTGCTGTCGCTGGCGATAGATATCGACAGCCACGTCGGCATTTACGCCATGGCTGCCGACACCGACGGCATCGATGGCAGCGAAGACAATGCTGGCGCCTTTGCCAACGCAGGCACGGTAGCCCGGCTGCGCAAGGCCGGGCTGGTGCCCGCCGAGATGCTGAGAAACAACGATGCTTGGTCGGCATTCAACGCAATCGGCGACCTGTTCGTGCCCGGCCCGACCGGGACGAATGTCAATGATTTCCGGGCCATCCTGATCGCTTAGGCACAGGAGCCGAACACATCACTGACCGGTTGAGCAATCCTCGCAGCGCCAATAAGCGGGCGCTGTCGATGCCCAGCGGAAAAAGTGACGGCGGCAATGTGTGCATTCGATTTCGACGACATGTGCCGTCCGAGCGATGACGAGCGCCTTCGGCTGGCTATTGCGTTCATTCTTCCATTGCTCGAGTTTCGTGACGATCATGTCAGTCCTCCACGCAATACTTCCGCCTGCGACAGGCACTTCCCTAAAGTAGACTGCACTGATGAAGAAAATATTGCGAGTGTGAAATGTTACTCATCCGAATTTTAAGCGGATCTAATAGGAAAGATGGATTGTGCGCCCCTCGCGTCTAATGCGCTTGGATTAACCCGACCGGCCAGACGACGACCCTGCTAATCTTTGGGGTGATGTGCCTTCTTCCATCAGCCCCCGATTCCAGGCATCCGGCTGCGACGGGCCGGGTAGCAGAAATTTCAACATTAGAACGCTCTTCAACACTGGACACAACGCCCGCGATAGGTTCCCTTAGCAAAATATTACCTCGGGAGGGACCATCCATGCGCCATTTCTACCAGCGGGCGATTTCCTCAGCCGCTGTCTTCGCCCTCGGGCTCTTTTCCATCACCACCGTTCAAGCGGCAGCGCCGCAGCCGGTCGAGGCCGAGCACGGTATGGTGGTCACTGCCCAACATCTGGCGACCGAAGTCGGCGTCGACGTACTGAAGAACGGCGGCAATGCCGTGGATGCTGCGGTTGCGGTTGGTTATGCCTTGGCCGTGGTTTATCCGACCGCCGGCAATATCGGCGGCGGCGGCTTCATGACCATCCGGCTGAAGGACGGCAAGACAACCTTCCTGGACTTCCGCGAACGCGCACCGCTTGCCTCGACCAAGACCATGTATCTCGACGACAAAGGCAATGTCGTCAAAGGCGCAAGCACGGACGGCTATCTTGCCGTCGGCGTGCCGGGATCAGTCATGGGATTCGAGACGGCGCGCGAGAAATATGGCACGAAATCCCGCCAGGAGCTGATGGCGCCGGCAATCCGTTACGCCAAGGAAGGGTTCACTCTGGACCAGGCGGATGCCGCCGAGCTGAATGAAGGCAAGCAATGGCTGGCACGCGATCCGGCTGCTGCCGCGATCTTCGTCAAAGAGGACGGCAAACCCTTCGCCACCGGCGACACGCTGACACAACCGCAGCTGGGCGCGGCCCTTTCCAGCATCTCGCAACAAGGTCCAGACGGCTTCTACAAAGGGGCGACCGCCGACGCCATCGTCAACGCCAGCCGCGACAAGGGCGGCATTCTGGCGAAGGAGGATTTCGACGCCTACAAGGTCCGCGAACTCGATCCGGTGAAATGCAATTACCGTGGCTATGAGATCATCTCCTCACCGCCGCCCTCTTCCGGCGGCGTGATCATCTGCGAAATCCTGAACGTGCTGGAAGGCTATCCGCTTTCCTATACCGGTTACGGCTCGGCAGACACCACGCATCTCATGGTCGAAGCCATGCGTCACGCCTATGTCGACCGCAATTCCGCACTGGGTGATCCTGATTTCGTCAACAATCCCGTCAGCAAGCTGCTGGATAAAGACTACGCCAAGAAAATTCGCGACAGTATCGATCCGTATCGCGCCGGCGTCTCGAAGGATCTGATGCCGAACGGCCTCGGCGAGAGCCACGAGACGACGCACTATTCGATCATCGACAACGACGGCAATGCGGTTGCCGTTACCTATACGCTGAACGGTTCCTTCGGCGCCGGCGTGGTGGCACCCGGCACCGGCATCCTGCTCAACAACGAGATGGACGATTTCACATCCAAGCCGGGCGTACCGAACCTCTACGGTCTGGTGCAGGGCGAGGCCAACGCAATCCAGCCGAAGAAGACGCCGCTTTCCTCGATGAGCCCGACCATCGTCGCCAAGGATGGCAAGCCCTTCATGGTGATCGGCAGCCCCGGCGGCGCGCGCATCATCACCATCACTCTCGAATCGATCGTCAATGTCATCGATTTCGGCATGGATATTCAGCAGGCGATCAACGCGCCGCGCATCCATCACCAGTGGCTGCCGGACAAAATCTATACCGAGCCCTACACGCTGTCTCCCGACACGATCAAATTGCTGACCGGCATGGGCTATAATGTCGAGGTCGGCGGCGATTGGCCGGTCTGGGGTCAGGCCGCCGGCATCCTTGTCGGCGGCAAAAGCCTTGGCGATATCGCCAAGGGTGACGGAGCCCGCTACAACGGCGCAATGGACAGCCGTGCCGGCTCGGGTCTCGCCGAAGGATACTGATCCTCAGGCGATCTTGGCGAGCTCGGCGAGCACGGTTTCAAAAGGCGTCGGCGCGACCAGGTGTTCGTTGACACCTGCGGGCTCGAAGTCGATCCAGCCGGAGTTGAAGCTTTCGATCATCTCGATGCGCGGCTCCGGCCATTCGGCGCCCTGCTCCCGGAAACGCGCTTCCCACTCAGCGCGCGCCACGGGTTTGGCGACGACGGTCCGACCGATGGCTTGGCCGATCAAGGTCGCGATTTCTGCCTGCGTGTAGCGCTTCGGTCCCTCAATCTCGATCACCCGGCGACCGGTCCAGCTCTCGGCCATCGTCCTTGCCGCAATGGCACCGATATCGACGGTGGCGATCATCGAATAGGGCTTGTCGAGGGGCGCCAGATAGCTCGGCATTTCCCCGGTTTCGCGCGCCGGCGCGATATCCCACAATGAATTCTCCATGAACCAGGTCGGTCGCAGAGTAGCGATGGGCATGGTTAACGGCGCAAGCGCTTCTTCCAGCATGTACACCTGGGTGATGAGCCCGAGACCGTAGTTGCGTTGACCGCCGATCGACGACAGCATCAAGACCTTACCCGGCTGCGCGCGCTGGATGGCGGCCGCTTGAGCCGTGGCGTCCCTGCGGGCCCCCGGGAAACCCGGCGCGGGCGTGAAATTCGGCGAAGCCATGACGAAGACGCCTCCGCAGCCCTCGAACGCCGTGCCAACGCATCGGCGTCATCGAAAGTGGCAACGGCGACCTCCGCGCCAAGCTCTTCCCATTCCGCGCCCTTGGCTCGGTCGCGAACGACAGCGCGGACCCTGTGGCCGGCTTTCAGGAGCGTACGAGCGGTCGTGCCACCGACCTTGCCGGTGACGGCCGTGATTGCAAACATGATCTTCTCCAATGCGACAGATGTGGTTAGGTGTTGGAAATCAGGCGGCTGGGACGGCGTCAATAATCGCCGGCATCCCCGCGGCGCAGGCGACGAATAGAACGCTTCCTGAGTGTGTTCATGGCGGGCCTTCGCTCTGGCTTCGGACACCTTTATGCAGCAGGATGGAACATGACTTAAGTGCGGATATGTCAGCTTATTCTTGACACAAAATCAGCAATCAAACACGCCATCTACCGCGGGAAAACAGGCTGTGGTCGATGCAACCAACGCTGATCGCTACCGTCTATTCATCTGGCATTCACCGGCTGTGTCATTCCTGCCCACCTGCGACGTTTTTTCCATTTTGATCAATGAGATTTGCCAATTTGGATATAGCCATTGCGTGCGAGCGGGAGTATACAACCCCCGTTCCAATCGGCCTTCGCGCTGTTACCAGACTTGCGGTTCTGTCTTTGGACCCCACCGCGCCATCGAGAGCGATCCCCGACAATGTCGGACCAGATTTTCCAGGCCGCCCCAACCCGGCGGGCCGCCCCTAGTTTTCGTTTTATCGCGCTTATCGTAGCAAGCGCCATGTTCATGGAGCAGCTTGACGCGACCGTGCTCGCGACAGCGCTGCCGACCATGGCGAGAGACTTCGGCGTCAGTGCGCCGGCGATGAGCATCGCGCTGACCTCCTACCTGCTCAGCCTCGCGATCTTCATTCCGGCGAGCGGCGCGATTGCCGATCGCTATGGCTCCCGCACGGTTTTCCGAACGGCCATCGCCGTTTTCGTCGTCGGTTCGCTCCTTTGTGCCCAGGCGCCGACATTGTTTTTTCTCGTGGTCGCCCGCCTGCTCCAAGGTCTCGGCGGCGCCATGATGATCCCGGTCGGCCGTCTCGTGCTGATGCGCAGCGTCGCGCGCAAGGATATGGTGTCCGCCATGTCCTGGCTGCTGATCCCCGCGCTCGTCGGCCCGATTCTCGGGCCCCCGATCGGCGGCATGTTCGTCACCTATCTCGATTGGCGCTGGATCTTCTACATCAACGTGCCGATCGGCATTATCGGTTTCGGCCTCGTCACGATGTTCATCGAAGATGTGAAAGGCCCGAGGAACGGCCGCTTCGATCTCTCAGGCTTCGTTCTCTCCGGTATCTCACTCGGCTCGCTGCTGTTCGGCTTCGAAATGTCGAGCCGCGAAGGCGAAGGCTATCTGGCCGTCTTCCTGATTTCCGTTGGCCTGCTGTTCGGCATCGCCTACCTTCGCCATGCCCGCAAACATCCATCGCCGATCATGGATTTCTCGCTGATGAGAGTGCCGACCTTTGGTGCATCGGTCATCGCCGGCTCGCTGACGCGCATCAGCCAGGGCGCGACACCCTTCCTCATTCCGCTGATGTTGCAGCTCGGTTTCGGCCTGTCGGCCGCCGCTGCCGGCCAGATCTCCATTGCGACAGCCCTTGGCTCCATGGCGATGAAGCCGCTGCAGCTCAAGATCCTGCGCAGGCTCGGCTTCCGCACCAGCCTGCTGATCTTCGGCGTGATCGGCACGCTCGGCTATGGGCTCTGCTCCATTTTCCGGCCAGACTGGCCACTGCCACTGATCTTCATCATCTTGTTCTTCTGCGGCTTCTTCATGTCGTTCCAGTTCACGGCCTATAACACCATTGCCTATGACGAGATCGAGCGCGACCGCATGAGCTCCGCGACGAGCTTCTATACGACGTTCCAGCAGTTGATGCTGTCGCTCGGCATTTGCGTCGCGGCTCTTGCTCTGCATGGCTCCATGT
This sequence comes from Martinezella calliandrae, assembly GCF_030272695.1. Taxonomy (GTDB): domain Bacteria; phylum Pseudomonadota; class Alphaproteobacteria; order Rhizobiales; family Rhizobiaceae; genus Rhizobium; species Rhizobium calliandrae. The sequence continues at coordinate 18,999 of NZ_JARFYN010000006.1, read as the reverse complement.
ATGTGCGCGAACACGCGACCGCCGAAATGAGCGACTTCTCCGTCGCCTTCATCGTCGTCACCCTGATCGCGCTTCTCGCCATGGTCTGGAACGCTCGCTTCTCCAGCAACGCCGGTTCGGAAATCAGCGGACACCGCAAGAAGTCTCCAGAGGATGCTTTGAGCGGGCACTGAGTTGCCCACGCAAAGGCCCCGAAACGCTCGCTCGCAAGCGATTTGCGACTGGCTAACCGCAGCTCAATGCAGCCATCGAAGGTCAGAACTGTCGCCTGGAGCAAAAAACAAAAAAGGCCGGGCGAACCCGACCTCTTCCTCTCACCTTCTCCACGATCGATGCCAGTACATCCGTGGTCAAAGACCGGAAGTAAATGCCTTACAAGGATTGAAGCTGGTCAGCCGACATCTTGCCGGAACGCTTGTCCTGGACAAGTTCGTAGGAAATCTTCTGGCCGTCACGCAGGGTGCTCATTCCTGCGCGTTCAACCGCGGAAATGTGCACGAAGACATCCGTCGCGCCGTCGTCAGGCTGAATGAAGCCAAAACCCTTGGCAGCATTGAACCACTTTACAGTACCTGTGCTCATAGCGATGACCTTTCAATCACTCGAATAAAGATCGCATTCCAGGCAAATTGCCGGGGTGCTCCAGACCGATTTGAGAGGGAAGTTCGTCAGTGTCGCGCAGAGTGCGTCGAGGCAAAGTTCGTTCACCAATATCGATGCAGGATTTATAATGGTTGGCTGAATATGTCACAAGGAAAAAATCAGAAATATCGAAAATGACTAAATAATTCGCCCAAACCGCGCCATGCGGCATAAAATCATCGCTCATTGGCGATCAAAATAAGATAGTCTTTCCCCTGGTATTTTCGAGGAAATTTCGCCGCCCTATATAGGACTTGTACAAATCTATCTTTTTAATTCCCGCGTATCAGCGCGGTAATTACGTCTGATTTCTTGGAAACCGAAGGAATTCTATCGCCGTTACGAGCGCTATCCGGTACTGAATAGGACTTCCAGCCTTGCGGGCGCGGGTGATCTTCCGCCCAAAGCCCACAAGCAACGCCAACGCCGACACAAACCATGGAGGCCAAGATGGCGCCAACTAACAAAGACAACCTGTTCGGAGCCAAGAAGGCATCGCAGGCCAAGGCCAGCGGGCTCGACTCAACCGTCAAGGAAATCCTCGCCAACGAACAGATGATCCGCGAACGCAAAACGGCGCGCTTGCGGGAACTTCGCCTCGAAAAGGAGGCGCTGCAGCCGCCACCGGAGCCAAGGACCAAGACCAAACGAAAGGTCGTCAAGCCACCGGAATAGGCGCTTTCGGTGAACACAGCCTCAACGGAAGCCGCATTGAATTGAAAGCAGGTTCCGCTCTAAATATCGGCCAATTGCACAATCCATTCTGGAGCATCACATGGTCGCCGGCATTCACCACATCACGCTGATCACCCGCAAGGTGCAGGCGAATGTCGATTTCTATGTGGGTTTTCTTGGTCTGCGGCTGGTCAAGCGCACGGGAGGCTTCGAGGACGCGACACAATTGCATCTCTTTTACGGCGACGCGACGGGATCGCCGGGATCTCTGGTGAGCTTCCTTGTGTGGGAGGACGGCTCCCCGGGTCGCCCCGGCATCGGCCAGGTCGGCGAGATCTCGCTCGCCATCGACCCCGCTAGCATCGGATTCTGGCTGACGCGCGCCTTAAGCGCAGGACTGAAACCGGAAGGCCCTTCGGACGAATTCGGCGAACCGGTGCTGCGGTTGAAAGACCCGGATGGCGTCATCGTCAAATTGGTGGGCGCCAAGGATCTGCAATCGGCCGCGCCTTGGGCAAGCGATAAGATCCCGCAGGAACACGCTGTCAGACGCATTCGAGGCGCGACCCTGTTCAGCGAGACGCCTGAGGCGACAGAAAACCTTCTCGTGGAGCACCTCGGCTACCGGCCTCAGATGATCAAGGGCGCGATCAGCCGTCTCGTTTCCGAACCCGGCGATATCATCGACATCCGCGATGCGCGCGGTTTCTGGACAAGCGCACCGGGAACCGGCACGGTCGACCACGTGGCGTTTCGTGCTTCCGACGGTTCGGAGCTGCAGTCGGTGCGTACGGCGCTGCAGGCGGTCAATTCCTGGCCGACAGCGATGCACGACCGCAAATATTTCCGCTCGCTCTATGTCCGCGAGCCGGGTCGCATCCTGTTCGAGCTTGCGACCGATGCGCCGGGGATGCTGGTCGATGAAGACGAGGCGACACTCGGTACGCACCTGTTTGCACCCGATGACAAGCCGGAGCGGCTGGCAGAACTGAACGTCATTCTGCCGCAATTCTCGATGCCCGGCGAACCGCGCGTCATCTATCGCGACCTGCCCTTCGTTCACCGCTTCTTCACGCCGCCGGAGCCGGACGGTACCGTGTTCATTCTGCTTCATGGCTCCGGCGCCAGCGAAACGACACTCATGCCCATCGCCCATAAGATCGACGAGCAGGCGACATTGCTCGGCGTGCGTGGCCGGGCCCTGGAAGAAGGCGCGCCGCGTTGGTTCCGCCGTCTAACGCCGTTTACCTTCGATCAGGCCGATATCGCCAACGAAGCAGAGGCCTTTGCTGCTTTCATCGACGGCGTGACCCATGCTTACGGGCTCGACCCCGAGCGCATCGTCTATATCGGCTATTCGAACGGCGCGAACCTGATCAACGCCATGCTATCGTTGCATCCGCATCTCATCCGCCGCGCTGTGCTGCTGCGCTCCATGGCCGTTCTCGCAGAACCGCCGCCGGTGGACATGTCGGACGCCGATGTACTGATCATCGCCGGCGCGAACGACGAATACGGACCCTACGCGCAACCGCTTGCCGAACGGCTCCGCGCCGACGGCGCGACCGTGAACCTTCAAACCATCCCGCACGGCCACGAGCTGACCGACGCCGATGTGCCGATCATCCAGGCGTGGCTGAAGGTAAAACCGCTTCTCCCCGTTGGCGCGAAGGCATCGTTACAAGGATGACGGTTTACCCCTTGAACGTATAGGCAGCAATCGACTGAGATTTCATCTCGATCGAGAAGCCCGGCAAGCTCGGCGGCATATAGGCGGCGTCGCGGATGATGCAGGGGTCTTTGAAATGCTCGTGCAGGTGATCGACATATTCGATCACGCGGCCGTCCTTGGTGCCGGAGACGGCGACATAGTCGATCATCGACAGATGCTGCACATATTCGCACAAGCCAACGCCGCCGGCATGCGGCCAGACCGGCAGGCCGTATTTCGCGGCCACAAGCAGCACGGCCAGGACTTCGTTCAGCCCGCCCATACGGCAGGAATCGATCTGCACGATGTCGATCGCGCCTTCGGCGATGAACTGCTTGAACATGATCCGGTTCTGGCACATCTCGCCGGTCGCGACCTTTACCGGCCCTATCGCCTGGCGGATCTTGCGATGGCCGGCAACGTCGTCTGGGCTGGTAGGCTCCTCGATGAAGAAGGGTTTCGCGAAGGCAAGCTTTTGCACCCAGTCGATCGCCTGGCCGACTTCCCAAACCTGGTTGGCATCGATCATCAGATAGCGATCCGGGCCTATCACCTCACGGGCGATGGTGAGACGACGGATATCGTCCGCGAGATCACGGCCGACTTTCATCTTCACATGATTGAAGCCGGCATCAATCGCCTCCTGGCATAGACGGCGCAGCTTGGCGTCATCATAGCCGAGCCAGCCGGCCGAGGTCGTGTAGCAGGCATAGCCTTCACGCTCGAGAACGCCGATGCGCTCCGCCTTGCCGGTTTCGGACTTCTTTAGGATGGCCACGGCCTCGTCGCGGGTCAAAACGTCGGTCAGGTAGCGGTAATCGACGATATCGGCGATGCGCTCGGCATCCATCTCGGCGACCAGCCGCCAGACCGGCTTGCCGGCCTCCTTGGCGAGCAAGTCCCACACAGCGTTGACAACGGCGCCGGTGGCGAGATGCATCGCACCCTTCTCCGGGCCGATCCATCGGAGCTGGCTGTCGCTGGTCAGATGCCGCCAATATTTGCCGGGGTTTTCCAATACAATGGCAAGCTCGGTGCCGACGACCAGATGGCGCATCGCCTCGATCGCCATGCAGCAGATGTCGTTGCCGCGGCCGATGGTAAAGGTCAGGCCATGACCCTCGAGGCCTGGCTTGTCGGTATCGAGAATGACGTAGGCGGCGGAATAATCCGGATCGGGATTCATCGCATCGGAGCCGTCCAGACTCTGCGAGGTCGGAAAGCGTAGGTCGAATACGCGGAGATTGGTGATGCGCGTCATGGGAAAACTCCTTCTAATCCTGTCGGGCGATCTCTCGGATAGTCACCCGAGGCCGAACTCTTCCCAGATCGCCGCATTATGCTCGCCGACATGCGGGGCCGCACGTTCGAATTTCGGTCGTTGCCCGTCGATGCGAACCGGCGAGCGCGTCGTAAGCACGGAAATGCCGTCATCGCGGCCGACCGTCTGCAGCATGTCGAGCACGCCGAATCCCTCGTTCTGCAACAGTTCCGGCCAGTTCAGTACCTTGGCGCACCAGATATCGGCTGGCTCGAGGATTGCCAGCCATTCATCCACCGAACGGGTGCCGATACGCGCCGAGATCAGCGCCTTGATCTCGTCCCGAGCCGCAAACCAGCTTTTCGGATCGTCCCGATAGGGCGCGAGCTCGTCCATTCCGAGCAGGTCGGCAAGCTTCGAAATCGGGGTCATGGCGATGGCGAGATAGCCGTCTTTGGCGGGATAGACGCCGTAGGGTGCGGAGAGATAGGCATGGGCGCTGCGGAAACCGGACCGTTGCGGTAGCTTGTTGCCGCTGTTCATATGGACGGTCAGCACCTCCACCTGCAGGTCGACCAGCGCCTCCAGCAGGCTTGTCTCCACCAGCCCGCCTTTGCCGGTGACACCGCGGCGCACCAGCGCCGCCAGAATGCCCTGGGCCGCCGCCGCACCCGCCAGCATATCGCCGATCGCCAGGCCGAACGGCACTGGCCCCTGCCCTTCATCGCCGTTCAGCCACATGACACCGGAGCGCGATTGCGCCAGCAAATCCTGCCCCGGACGCGAAACCCAGGGACCCTCGTCGCCGAAACCGCTGATCGAGCAATAGACGAGCCGCGGATTGATCTCCTGTGCAGCCTGATAATCCAACCCAAGCCGCTCGATCACTCCCGGCCGGAAATTCTGCACCAGGACATCAGCCTTGGAGATCAACTTGCGCAGCGCTTGCATGTCGCGCTCGCACTTCAAGTCTATCGCCAGGCTTTCTTTCGAACGGTTGATCGCGTGGAAAATGGTCGAATCACCGCTCTCGCAATCGCTGAGATAGAGCCGCCGCGAGAGATCGCCGCCTTCCGGCCGCTCGATCTTGATGACCCTGGCGCCGAGATCCATCAGTCTCAAAGTACAATAGGGCCCGGACAGGAACTGACTCATATCCACGACCATCAGGCCGGCCAGCGGCAATTCCTTTTCCACCACCATGATTATTTCCGCTTCCCTAACATCAAGTCAGCCAACCGCCCCCACTTCGGCAGACGCCTCCGCCTGTCGAACTCCCTGCGTCCGACGTTCGATTTTCTTATGTGAATAGTATTTTCACATATGGATGATTTTTGCAAACGAAAAGAGGGGGCGTGACCGGGCGCGCCATTCGGCGAAGTCCCCGCGAAAATGCGCTATAGCTTTCGCATCAATTTGGATTGTTGAAAGGAGACTTGAGATGACGACAGTCAAATTGCTCGATGACGCGGAAGTCGAGGCGATCCCGGCGGTCAAGGCCGTATTCGATGATATCCGTGCCGTCAGAAAATCCGATTTCGTCAATAACTTCTGGCGTGGTCTGGCCAACGATCCGGCGCTCTTGAAGCGCACCTGGGAGGGGCTGAAGTCAGTGATGATGGCTGACGGTGCGCTCGATCCGCTGGTGCGCGAGATGATCTATATCGCCGTTTCCACGGCCAATGGATGCACTTACTGCGTTCACTCCCACACCGCCGCCGCCAGGTCAAAAGGCATGACGGACGCACAGCATGGCGAAATGCTGGCCGTCATCGGCCTTGCCGGACAGACGAACCATCTGGTGACCGCCATGCAGATCCCCGTCGATCCAGAATTTGACGTCAACCGCAGCTAGAGCTGTAGGTAGCAGATGCCATCCAAGACAACTCCCAACCAAAACGCACTGCTGCGAGCAACGCGGAGTTGTTGAAGTTCCAAGGCAATGAAAGATTGAAGTCGGCCCCGGGGGAGGCAGAAACGTCTGAGCTGTTGTTGAGGGAACTGTCCGCAATAAGCTCCCATTGTCCTGTCGTTACCGCCGGTCACCGGGACTACGACCTCTGTCGGAAAGTCTGGAATGGCGTTGTCGATAAGCGTCAGTGGCGATCATCCAACCGCAAAATGTGGATCATGTCCGGCACGCGATACATGCGGCGGCGGCGGCGCGGGTCGGTGGCCCGCCTACGGGGATAGAAACGATGTGCTAGTGACCTTGTGTCAGCACTGGAGAGGAGAGTCCGTCTGAATTTGGTGGTGTCTAATCCCATCACATAACGTGGGAACCCGTCGGCGAAAACCGACGGGTTCCTCAATAAATCATGCGCTATTTCTTAGCGGTCCGACTTTTCCGCTGCCTGGGTTTCCGCAACGACAGCGGCGACATTGACACCGTTGTTGACGACCAGGAGGCGTTTGCGAACGAGAACGCCCATCACTCGGGCTGCGGTCGAAAAGGTCATCGTGTCCAGAGGACCTTCGCCTTCCCAAGGCTTTGTCAGCCGTTCAGTGACAGCAGTGACGATATTGTTGGGTACGATATCAGTGCATTCACGCATGGCTTCGAAAACGACGCTGACGGGAACAACCTTCCCTTCGAACATCACGATCGGTTCGGTGACTTCTGTGTCCCATTCCTCGAAAGCATAGAGCGCTTCCCTGAAGAGCTGTTGCAAAGTAATGGGGGCATGACCCTCATGAAGGGGCGGCAAGGCATTGCTCATGTCTGTCTCCTTTCAAGTGGAAGTCCGGCGCATAATCTGAAAATGTATTCGGCCTCCGGTGGAGAGGCCTACGCGCTGCTTCTGCATCTGGCGCGCGCCCCGAACAGATTTGATCGGACAAGCGACGCGGCAAACGATTTATTCGCGACCGGCGCAACGCGGGATAAACACGAAATGTTCCCGCCGGTCAATTAACTTGATCGAGTCTATAGATTAATCTCGACTTGAAAAGCCTCTTTCGAAACTTTCTGTAATTCCCTATATTTTTGAATGGTTTCGCCATAGGCTAATGTAGCAACTCATCTCTGGAAGCGACGCGAATCCCTTCCTCGGCAGTGAAAGGATAGCCATGAGCAACGATCATGGGCACGATCACGACCACCATCACGAGCCGGTTGACTGGCGTGAACATGGCGTCAAGATCATCCCTTCCGATGCGCTCGATCCGAACACAGCGCAGACGCCAGGCATGAATCGGGCCACCGCTATCAATCACGCCCGCGCGGGTGCTGAGAAAATCTGGGCCGGGACGGTGACGATCCACGCCAACGCCAAGACCGGCGCCCACCATCACGGCGATCTCGAAAGCATCATCTATGTCGTCAAGGGCAAGGCGCGCATGCGTTGGGGCGAAAACCTGGAATTCGTCGCCGAAGCCGGCCCCGGCGATTTCATCTACGTGCCGCCCTTCGTGCCGCATCAGGAGATCAACGCCAGTCGCGACGAGACGTTGGAATGCGTGCTGGTCCGCTCCGGCCAGGAACCCGTCGTCGTCAATCTTGATATCGAACCGGTCGAAAAGCCGGAAGAAGTGCTCTGGAAAGATCCAATCCACCGCTGATATGCACAATTTCAATGCATCCAAAATTGCCGGCGCACAATAATAATCTACTATCTCTATAGAAAATTAGTTCTCGATCAGCCGCGGGTCAAAAAGAGTTTTTCAGAACTGCGGCGCACAACAAATGATCCTGCTTCGCGTGACCTACGACCGTCTGAGATGATCCACGCCGTCAACGAGACGATGCGTCTCAATCACATGGAACAGGATTTCCCATGACGAAAAAGTCTTATGAAGGTCTCGCTGCGCTGCGTTTCTCGCGCCGGACCGGCCTTGCCGCGCTCATCGCCTCCGCTATCGCCATCTTCGGCCTGACGGCAGCCACTCCCTCCTTTGCCGCCGACAAGACGATCAAGGTCGGCATCATGAGCGGTGAAGACGAAGACGTCTGGCGCGTGGTGGCCACGCAAGCCGCCAAGAAGGGCCTGAAGATCGAAGCCGTCGTCTTCAACGACTATACCCAGCCGAACGAAGCGCTGGAACGCGGCGAAGTCGACGCCAACGCCTTCCAACACCAGCCTTATCTCGACAACCAGATCAAGCAGCACGGCTACCATATCGTCCGTGTCGGCTATACCGGCGTCTGGCCGATCGGTCTCTACACCAGGAAATACAAGTCAGTTGCCGATCTGCCGAAGGGCGCGGTCATCGGCGTGCCGAACGATCCGTCCAACGAAGGCCGTGCCTTGCGCGTGCTGCAGAATGAGGGCGTCATCAAACTCAAGGACGGCACCGGCATTCTCGCTACCACCGGCGACATCGTAGAGAACCCAAAAAATATTGACATCAAGGAGCTCGACGCAGGCATTATCGGCCGTTCGATCGATGATCTCGACGCCGCTGTCGTCAATACCGACTGGGCGCTGAAAAGCGGGCTTTCGCCGAAAGACCGCATTGCCCAGGAGCCGATCGACGGCAATCCCTACCGCAACTTCATCGCCGTCAAGCAGGGCAGCGAAAACGAGGTCTGGGTGAAGACGCTGGTCGCCTCTTATCAGAACGATACGGTCAAGGCCGAGTTCGACAAGGTCTACAAGGGTACGGGGCTCAGCGCCTACTAACTCCAATTCAGCGCCGGGGGCAGCGCTGAGCACCAAGGCGGCCTGGGCATTTCTGCTCGAGCCGCCTTCGGTGTTCCAGCAGATCAGCGCCCGACGCCGCAAAGCCGAGAGAAGATTGACATGAATTCCTTTGTTTCCGCCACGGCCATCAAAGGACATGCCCCGCCTGGCACGTCGGAGAGTGACGAGATCGTCCGCCTTGTTGATGTCAGGCGTCGGTTCGGCACGAACCCCGCCCTCGACGGCATTTCGCTGACGGCCCGCCGTGGCGAAATCGTCGGGATCATCGGCCGCAGCGGCGCCGGCAAGTCGACGCTGATCCGTTGCCTCAACGGACTGGAACGGGCCGATAACGGCGAAATCTATATCGAAGGATGTAATATCGCCAGCCTGTCGGAAAACGAGCTGCAGCCGCTGCGCCGCCGCATCGGCATGATTTTCCAGCATTTCAATCTGCTTTCGGCCAAGACCGTCGAAGACAATGTCGCACTTCCCTTGAAGATCGCAGGCGTCGCCAAGGCGGGGCGCTTGATGCGAGCCCGGGAGCTGCTCGAACTCGTCGGTCTCGCCGACAAGGCGAAAGCCTATCCTTCGGTGCTTTCAGGCGGGCAGAAGCAGCGTGTCGGCATCGCCCGGGCGCTGGCCGCCCGCCCCGCCCTCCTCCTTTCCGACGAAGCAACTTCCGCTCTCGATCCCGAAACCACGCGCTCCATCCTGGCGCTACTGAAGGAAATCAACCGCAAGCTCGGCCTGACGATCCTCCTCATCACCCACGAGATGGAAGTGGTGCGCTCGATTGCCGATCGTGTGGCCGTTATCGATAAAGGCCGCATCGTCGAGGAGGGCCCGGTCTGGCAGATCTTCGCCAACCCGCAGACAGAAATCACCGCGAGCCTTTTCAGCACCATCCGCCCGCAGCTTCCTGAGCATATCGCCGAGCGGCTGTCGCAGATCCAGGGTGTCGAGGCGATCCTGCGTGTCGATCTCGCCGGCCCGGCCGCGCAAGGCGCGCTCTTCGCCGAACTTTCCGCGGCGCTGCCGCATTCCTTCCGCCTGGTTCATGGCGGCATCGATCATATTCACAACCAGCCCTTCGCTCGCTTCTTCATCGCGGTGCCGACACGCGATGCAACGCTAGCGGCGCAGGTGACTGATTTTCTGACGGCCCGGTCTGCCCGGGTGGAGGTTTTGGGCTATGACAACTGACATCATCCTCCGCCTGCTCTGGCGTTCCTTCTGGGAAACGATCTGGATGACCGGAGCATCCGGCCTGATCTCGCTCATCATCGGCCTCCCACTCGGCCTTGCCCTGGTCGTTACCGGGCGCGACGGCATCGCCGAACAGCTCACCGCCAATCGTGCCCTCGCCGCGCTGGTGAACGGCTTTCGCGCCGTGCCTTTCCTCATTCTGCTGATCGCTATGATTCCGCTGACGCGGCTGATCGTCGGCACCGCGCTTGGCACGACCGCGGCGATCGTGCCACTCACCATAGCGGCGATCCCCTATTACGCCCGCATCGCGGAGGTCTCGTTGCGGGAGGTCGACCGCGGCCTGATCGATGCGGTTCGGGCCATGGGCGGCAATCGCTGGACGATCATTCGCGAAGTGCTGGTGCCTGAAGCACTGCCCGGCATCGTTGCGGGCTTTACGGTGACGTTGGTGACCCTGATCGGCGCCTCGGCCATGGCCGGCACTATCGGCGGCGGCGGTCTCGGCGACCTGGCGATCCGCTATGGCTACCAGCGTTTTGAGACCGGCGTGATGATCGCGGTCGTCCTCATACTGATTATCCTCGTCTGCGGCCTGCAATGGCTCGGCGACCGCCTCGTCGCGAAGCTCGATCATCGCTGAACCAATCTGTCAAATCCGATGACGGAACGCGGCCGCCGGATGGCTTGACGGCAGCCGCCCATCGCCTCGGCCGAACAGCTTCTCACGCAACGTTCCCTCGGCATAGTCCGCCTTGAACAGCCCACGCTCCTGCAACACGGGGATGACGAGATCGACGAAATCGCGCAAGCTCTCCGGCGCAACTGTCCGCGCCAGATTGAAGCCGTCGATGCCACCGTCCTCCACCCAGGTCTGCAAGCGATCGGCAATCTGCTCAGGCGAGCCGACGATCGGCTTCTGCCGGCTGCCGAGCACCATCTGGTCCATGATCTGCCGTGGCGTCATCGCCGGTTTGCCGCTGCTCTTGCCACTCACCGCCGCAAGAGCGGCCTGCTGCGCATTCGTCGTCGTCTGTTCGATCGGCTCGTCCAGGCCGAACTTGGAAAGATCGATACCGATCGAGCTGGAATAATGCGCGAGCGACGCCTCGACGTTGGCATGGCGGCGATAATCCTCCAGCTTGTCCTGCGCCTCCTTCTGCGTTCGCCCAACGACGACGCTGATGAGATTGACGATACTGAGATCGTCGGCGCGCCGGCCGAAGTTGACGACCCGCTGCCGAAGCGCCTGCGTCATCGGCCTCGCGCCCTGCGGCGTCGGGCTGGCGATGAAGACACATTCGGCGTGCCGCGCGGCAAAATCCTGCCCACGGGCCGAAGCACCGGCTTGCAAAAGCAACGGCGTACGCTGGGGCGACGGTTCGCTCAAGTGAATGCCGTCCATCCGATAATGGCTGCCTTCGTGGCGGACGACGCGCACCCTGGATGGATCGGCAAACAGACCGCCGATCTTGTCCCGTTTGACCGCATCGTCGTCCCAGCTTCCCTCCCAGAGCTTGTAGACAACCTCGAGGTACTCTTCGGCGGCATCATAACGCGCATCGTGATCCGGCTGGCGCTCCATGCCCATGCTGCGAGCGGCGCTATCGAGATAACCGGTGACGATGTTCCAGCCGATGCGGCCCTTCGTCAGATGATCGAGCGTCGACATCCGCCGTGCAAAAAGAAAGGGTGGCTCGTAAGTCGTATTGACGGTGACGCCGAAGCCCAAATGCTTTGTCACATAGGCCATGGCTGACAATGGAATGATCGGGTCGTTGACCGGTATTTGCGCGGCCGTCCGGATCGAGGTCTCAGGGCCGCCCTTATAGACATCGTAGACACCGACAATATCGGCCAGGAAAATGCCGTCGAGCTTGCCGCGCTCGGCCGTGCGCGCGAAATCCACCCAGTAATCGAGGTCGGTATAATTCAGCGACGTATCGCGCGGATGCGTCCAGAGGCCGTGATTGATATGCCCGACGCAGTTCATATCGAAGGCATAGATCTGGATCGGCTTCATGGCTTGTCCTCAATATCTGAAGTATGCGACCATTATCTCCATGATTTCTATATATTTACAATCGGCAAGGTAAACCACCCGCGGTCGCAACGGATGGGCATCCGTAGCAAGCCGCGGCTTCAGTTCCTGCTGACCGGCTTGGAGCGCATCCGCGATACGGTCTCGCGCTCCGCGCGCTTGCAGCGCATCGGCGGCAGGCCGCGATCCATCAGGTCCATGTCTTCCAACACCATGTCGCCCATTTTCTTGAAGGCGCTATCCAGGGCGCCGGCGCGGTGGGCCGAGCGGATGAAGCCTTTGAGGCCACGGACTGGATGGTCCTTGCCGAGCGGTTCCTCCGGATAGACATCGCTCGCCGCGACGATATGGCCGGAAGCAACCGCAGCCATCAATGCTTCGAAATCCACGACATCGGCGCGGCTAAGCAGGATAAAGGCCGCCCCCTTGCGCATGCGCGCAAAAGCCTCCGCGCCGAGGAAACCCTTGTTTTCGCTGGTGACGGAGGCGACGACGAAAACGAAATCGCTGCTCGACAGCACCTCGTCGAGGCCAGCCGGCTGGACGCCATGTTCCCTGAGGATCGAAGGCGGCATCCAGGGGTCGAACACTCTGATGTTCGCTCGAAAGCCCGACAGCACCCGGTTCAGCGCCTTGCCGAGATCACCGAAGCCGACGATACCGATATCGCTGCCAGAGAGCAGCCGCGCCTTTTTATTGCCGTCACCGCCCCAAAGTTCCCTGCCCTCGCGAAAATCGAGATCGGCATCGACGATACCGCGTGCCAGGCTGAGCGCGAACCCGAGTCCGATTTCCGCCACCGGTTCGGCGAAGACTTGTCCGGTGGTGACGACATGAATGCCGCGCTCGAACAGAACGTCATAGGGCATGTTGTTGATGAGATTGCTTTCGACATTCAGGATACAGCGCAAGCGCGGCATGCGGTCGAACGTCTCCTTCGAAAGCGGGGGCTGGCCGATGATATAGCGCGCCTCACCAAGCACATCGTCGCCAAGTCCAGCAACATTCTCCGGGTCCGCCTCGACGATCCGATATTTCGAATGGAGGAGCGATAGCGCATCCTTTGTGAAGATAAGCTCGAGCGAGCGCGGCTCAGGTGCGCTTATGGCCAACGGCCTGTTGTCGGTCGACATGATAGTCTCTCCCTATTCCCGGGACGATCCAATATCATTCGGCCGGTCAAATCAATCAGACCTCTTCTTCTTCCCCCGGCATGCCCACAGAGAAGGCGCAGATGCGCGAGAGATAGGTTTGTGGCAGGCCCGTTTCGGCGCCCCAGGCATTGAACTGATCCTGGATCAGGCGCAGGTCCTTCTTGGTCGGTTTCGTCTCCGAGATCGGCAAACCGGCAAGGCGCAGGCAGACCAGCACGTCATGGCTCATGACGAAACTGTCGCGCCCGATCGCGCGCAGGAAATATTGGCCGCTCATGCCGCCAAGACGGTTGGCGCGCTTGTCGAGGACAGCCAGCAGGTCGATGTGATCCTCCACCGGCCAATCAGCAAAGAAGCGCCCGGCGCTGCCATGCTCATCGGCAAGCTGGCGAATGAATTGCGCGTTGTCCCGCACCGACATGATCTTGGCGCCGTTGCGCACGATGCGCGTGTCGGAGGTCAGATCGTGCCAATAGTCGTCAGGCGCGAGGTTGAGGAAAGCCGGGTCGAAACCGGCAAAAGCCGCTTCGAAACCCGGCCATTTGGAATCGATGACATTGCGCACGAAACCGGCATAGAAGACATAGCGCGTCATTTGCGATAGCAGCCGATCATCCGGTGTGGCGCGCAACACAGCATGATCGGGCGCCTCCGGCAGAAGCGCCCTCAGCCCCTCCGCCCCGCCCTTGCGCTTTTCCGCCCGCTCCAAAATCTCCGCGAAACTACCCATCCGCGCACCTCCTTCCGCTGCATCTCAAGTCTTTGATGATCTTGCGCCTCTCCGCAAGGGATCTCTTTTGCAGCGTCACCGGAATTAAAAAGGCCGGAGCGATGCCCCGGCCTCCCCGTTCCCGCAGGAAAACAGCCCCTATTCTGCGGCCACTTCCGCCACCGGCCGGCGGGCAATGGTCGCCTGTGTCAGCAGGAAGGCGGCGACCGCGCACAGTGCAATGCCAGCGGCCATGGGCAGGGCAGTGCCATCGAAGAACAGGCTGGCAATGACCATGGCGATGGCGGCGGTGACAAATTGTAATGTACCCATTAGTGCCGAGGCCGTGCCGGCAATCTCGCCATGATCTTCCAGAGCCAGCACCGCCGTCGTCGGGATGACCAGTCCGAGGAAACCATAACCGACGAACAGGAACACCACCATGATCGGCAACTGGTTAAAGCCAAGGCTCATGACCACCACCAGCCCCGCCATGGTAAAGGCGAAGGCGGTGACCGCGACGCGCATCACCCGCACCAGCCCGTAACGCTCGCCGAGCCAGCCGGTCAGCTGCGACACAGCGAAGAAGGAAACGGCATTGATCGAGAAGGCGAAGCTGTATTGTGTCGGGGTCAGACCGTAATGATCGATCAAGACGAAGGGCGAATTGGCAAGGTAGACTAGGAAGCCCGAGATGCCGAGACCACCGATGAAGGTCAGCGTCAGGAAATTGCGGTCGCCGAGCAGCAGGCGATAAGCCGCCATCGCGCTCCGCAAGCCGCTTTGGCCGCGGTCCTCCTTCGTTCTAGTCTCTTCGAGCTGCGTCGATAGCAAGATCAGGCCGATCGCGGCCGCGATGGTTACCGCCCAGAACACACCGCGCCAGCCATAGAAGGCGATGACGGCGCTGCCTGTGAGTGGCGCGAGAATCGGTGAAATGCTGAAGACAAGCATCAGCAACGACATCAGCCGCGCCGCCTGAACACCGGTATGCATGTCGCGCACGACGGCGCGGGGCACGACCATACCGGCCGCGCCGCCAATGCCCTGCAAGAAGCGGAAGGCGATCAGCGTCTCGATATTGCTTGTCGTCGCAGCACCGATGCTGGCCAACGCGAACAGGCCGATACCGAGATAGAGCGGTGCCTTACGTCCCCACATGTCCGAAAGCGGCCCATAGAGCAATTGAAAAACGGCAAAGGGAATGAAGAAGAACAACAGGCTCAGCTGGACGACACCGTTCTCGGCCGCGAGATCTTTGCCGATCGATGGCAAGGCGGGAAGATACATGTCGATCGCGAAGGGACCGATGGCCGAAAGCAGGCCGAGGATGATCGCATAGCGAAGGAAAGAAGTCGTCATGATGATGATCTTTCAGAAGATTTGCGCGTGAAGACCGGATTGCCTTCGCGCCGCGCCTCCCTGCGGGAGGCGTTAAAAACAGTGCGCTGGATGGCAATGGCGCCCAGACAAGGATTCCATTGCCTTCTCTTCGACGAACAAACCACCCGAAAATCGACGGGATGCCCGATGAATTCTCGGATTGCGTTTTAGGAACGCCACACGATCTTGGGAGGAAAGCGCGGCCCCGAATAATGTTTAACATACTCGTCCATTAATTTGGACAGGGATGTAAAAATAGACACTATTGTCCAAACCGTCAATGCGGATTATCTTCACCCCATGAAAAGCCGAAACGCCGCCACGCAGGCAAAGACAATAAGACCCGCCCAATGCCTGAAGCGTGTTCCCATCCTTGACGCTGCGGCGGAAGTCTTCTGCCGTGAGGGATTTTCCGGCGCGAGCATTGACGAGATCGCAGAGGAAGCGTGCGTCTCCCGCCAAACCATCTACAATCACTACCGCGAGAAAGAGACACTATTTGTCGCCGTTGTCGCCGACGTGACTGCACGCGCCAATACCGCCCTGTTCGCTGCGCTGGCCGCCTTCCCCGACAAGCCGGAAAACCTTCGAGAGGACCTGATTGCCTTTGCGGTCGATCTCAACCGCAACTGTCTTTATAATCAGGACGGAAAATTCCTGCGCAAGCTCCTCCAGTCCGAGGGTCCCCGTTATCCGCATCTTTTCGAAGCATGGCGCGAACACGGACCCTGCAAGATCGGCACGGCACTGGGCGCGATCTTGGCGCGCCTCCACCACCAGGGCCTCCTTGATATCCCCGACTGCGACCTCGCCGCCCGCCAATTCACCGCGCTGATCAACGCCGACCTGCAGATGACCACGTTGTTTGGTGAAACACCGACGGAGGCACAGATTCGAGGGTCGGCGGAACAAGCAGTGGATATGTTTTTGCGAGGGTACGGGGTTCGAGCGGAACCCGTTCTCTGAGCCCGACATTTATGTCGCATCCGACGCGGCCTTGAATTTCGTCTGTACCTTTACATCTCTCAGCCGTAGCCTGAGGGGCGTGGGTTGGAGCTGGCGACGATGAGCAACAGACGTTGGAATTTCCCGGTGGTGGTCATTTGCACGCGCACGGGGAAAAGCTATACCGTTGGCACCACGAAAGAGGCATTGGACATGCTGCTGAATGCGTGGCCGGTTGCCGAAGGCAAGGCGTTCATGATGGCCTTGCAAATATGTGCGGATGTTGAAAGCGGAATCAGACAGCCGCGTGAAGCGCGCAATAGCTTTCTTGCAGCAGCCAAGGAAGCCGGCGTACCGATCGAAACCACAATGGCAGGATAAGGTCGGCTGCATCACCGGACATTCCTTCTTGCGCCTCAACTTCATTTCTAACCCGAAGGCTGCCTGGAACGAAACCACCGCTATACCGTTTTGAAATGCCAAAACGAGAAGTGCGATGTTTCAAACCGCCCGGAGAAAGGCTGTCGTCGCCTGCCGAAAAATATCCGCGTCATCCAGACCGCGGCCCAGGCCACGGATTGCCTGAGTGCCGATTGGCCAATGCGCCACGCAAACGCCTATGGCCTTGCGCGTCTGCATCGATTGTTTTGAAGGCCGTACAACTGCAATCGAAACCCGCGTGGCTTTTGTCGCGGCCTGTCATGACGCAAAATGCCCTGATAAACGCCTGATGTAAGGCCGCGATTTCATGCCGAACCGAGGCCAAGCCGTCCCACCTGTCGGATATCGCCCCTCGCACCATCGTCGGTGCTCATCGACGTGACGTACGCTCCGGGTAAGCTTCTCTCCCTACGCATATAGGGGAGAAAAGCTTCAGTCAGCGCCACGGAAAGCACCAACGTATGAATGTCCCCTCACTAGACAGCCCGCAATTTGTGCAGTTTCTGGCCGTTATGGTCGAACAGATATTGGGGAATCCCCGAGGAGACGCGTTCAATCTCGATACAGTCGCGCGTCTTTCCGCCGCAGTTTCGTCTTCACAATACCTATACTCCCGTATGATCGGCGCAAAACGCCTCAACACAGCGGTAGAATTGATCGACTACGCTGTTTCCTGCGCTGCCGTTGAGGGCCTGACCTTGGAATTCGGCGTCTTCTCAGGGCGGTCGATCAACCGCATCGCGCAGGGCAGATCGGGTCCCGTATACGGGTTTGACAGCTTCGAAGGGCTTCCGGAGGACTGGCGCGATGGGTATGGCAAGGGCGCCTTTGGCCGCGCGGATCTTCCCGCGGTCGCGTCCAACGTCGAACTGGTTGTCGGATGGTTCGACAGGACCTTGCCGCAATTCCTCGACGCCCATCCTGGCCCGGTATCTCTCCTACACGTCGATTGCGACCTCTACAGCTCGACGCAAACTGTCTTGACGCAGCTGCGTGAACGCTTAGTGCCGGGGACGATCATCATTTTTGACGAATACTTCAACTATCCCGGCTGGGAGATGCACGAATTCAAGGCATTCAAGGAATTCGTGGAAAGTACCGGCCTCCAGTATGAGTATATCGCGCTCTACCCCAATCACCAGCAGGTGGTGGTGCGCGTTACAGGTTTCCACAACCGCCGCCCTTCCGCCTAGGCCGGACGGGACGCCCCAGTCCGCTCAGTGTTTCGACCCCGGTATCATCTTGATCGCCCAAGGTGTGCGGCTGCACGCCTACAATTTTACCGGAATAGCGCGCAAGTATTACGCGGGATCTGTTGTTGGGAAGTGGCGAGACTTAGCGGTCGTTAATTCAAAATTAAAAGCAAAAGAATAAAACCGTTCTTGGTCGCGAGAGTTCTGCTGAAGAACGCGATTCGCCCTTGAGCAAACGACTGGTCTGGGCGAACCGGGGTTGCAAGGCAAGACATTGGCGTCCATGGCGTAGGGATCAGGGCCATTGCATGGCTCTGGAAGCATGATGCCCTTCCAACGCGCCGGCTCGTCCGAGCCATGTTCCGTGTCAATTCATTCTCTTCCGACAGGTCGCCCGAATAGTCGACGCCGGTATGGGCGTCCGGTCAAGCGGGTAACGCTGCCAGCAAACGCGCGTCTAACGACGCCGCGATGGATTTGCTGGTCTTCTCGAGCGGCCGAAGGCTGAGGAGTGATTTTCGCAGTCAGCTAACACCAGGGGCGCGCGTCCATGACTTCAGTTATTTCTTCTCTGAGCATCAATCAGATTAAGGCACTTGCCACCTCAACGATCAAACAGCTGACCACGGACGACGTGGCGGCACTGAGCACCGCCCAGATCAAGGCGCTGAACTCAACGCAGATTTCCGCTTTTGTAACGCAGGATATATCCACCTTCACCTCCGAGCAGCTAGGTGCCGTATCGGCGACCGCCATTCTCGGCTTGAACCTGGATCAACTGGCCGTCCTGTCCACGGCTCAGCTGGGAGGCCTCTCCGCCGATCAGGTCGCCGCGCTCACCACAGCCGACGTCGCCGGCCTCTCCACCAGCCAGGTCGCCGCATTGGCGAGCACGCAGGTTGCCGCTCTCACCTCGAAGCAGATCGGCGTTCTCTCCACCGACGACGTTGCCGCCCTCTCCACCGACCAGATCGGTGCGCTGAAGACCGGCCAGGTCGCCGCCCTGAAGTCCA
>NZ_JARFYN010000050.1 GCF_030272695.1 Martinezella calliandrae | reverse complement strand
TTAAGCGTGGGGCTCGGCTCCGGCCTATCCAGAGCAACCCCCGAATTCAGCTTACCGCGGGGGCGGGCCACCTTCATCCCAGGAACATACGGTCTAGCTCGCCCATCCTCCACTTGCTTCAGGCAATGGCCCTTGCCGGAGCGCGCGAAACGCTATCGCAGGGCGACGTCACTTCACTGCCGGAGGCAAGATATAAAGCGTCATGGCAAAGATCATATATACCATCAGCACCAATACGCCGACGAACCATGCCGACCGTCCGCTGTTGGTGACGAACATCGCGGTGATGGTTGCAAGGAGCACCATCACCACGGCACCTGGCCAGAACTGCAGATCCATCGGCGAAGGGCCGATCAGATAACTCACCAGCACCAGGACGGGTGCGACGAACAACGCGATCTGGGAAGCGCTCCCCAACGCGATACCGACGCTGAGATCGAGCCGGTTCTTGCGTGCGCCGGAAAATGCCGAAGCCATTTCAGCGGCGCCGCCAACCAATGCGACAACGATGAAGCCGACAAAGGCAGCGGTCATTCCGAAAGCTTCGGCTGCCTTTTGCACGGATTCGACGAAGATCTCGCTCACAAGCGCCACGAGTACGGTGACACCGGCAAGGGTGGCCAGAGCCAGACCGATCGGCCACGGTGCTTCATCTGCTTCGGCATGCTCTGCTCCGGAGAAGACCTCACGATGCGTCTTCAGCGAGAACAACAGCCCCAGTCCATATCCGATGATGAGCAGAACGGCGAGGCTAAGGCTCAGCTTTTGGGTGGCTGCTGCCGCTGATGTCGACTCCATTTCAGCAATCGCCGACGGCATCAGCAGCGCGACTGTGGCCAGAAACAGCAGGCCCGCTTGAAGGCGCGCGCTGGCCCGGTTGAACTCCTGCAGGTGATGTTTGAGGCCGCCAAGCAAAAACGAAGCGCCCAGCATGAACAGCGTGTTGGTGACGATCGCGCCGGCGATCGATGCCTTGACCAACGTGTATTGCCCGGCGCCTAGGGCAGCCAGCGCGATGACCAGTTCGGTAAGATTTCCCAGGGTGGCGTTGAGCAGCCCGCCAGCGGCGTCGCCAGTTTTGGCGGCAACGGATTCGGTCGCGTGACTTAACAACCCGGCGAGCGGCACAATCGCAAGCACCGACAGGACAAAAAGTGCCGTGTGGGCCTCAGGGGCAACTGCCGCGGCAACGAAAACCACCGGCACCGCGACCAACAACCATAGCATGGGGTTGTGGCGAATCTCTTTCAAAAGGGGGCCCAATTGTCTACTCCCGTTCGGACGCCAAGACGGCTCGGTCTTCGCCGATGCCAATAACCCGCGCCTTACCGATAGCCAGACGTCGGGCAATCCATTCGTCTTATTGCTCGCGGTATGGCGAGCGCATGATTACTGACATGTCGAGAGCAATCAGGTCCGCCGATGGATAGCTGAAACTTACGCGGTCGCCGGATTGATGTCGTTGACTATACCAGCGTTCACGACGGGATTGCAAACTGCATCGTGTGCAATCTTGTTCAGCCGTTCGGGGTAGTTCGACGGTCGACGCGGCGGCACCGCCGGATGTTTTTTATCCAGCTTCCCTGTCGATGACAGGTACGCGGCTAAATTTAATCCACTTTCTCTTTAATATCCGCTTCATGAGGCCTGGCGGGCGCATCAAGCGTTCGAAGACCGCACCGTCCCGGAAAGATCGTGTTGGTGCCCTGAGGAACCGATTGCCGGATGAGGACCTTTTGTTTCCCGGCAAGGCTATTGGTCGTCGCGATACCAGCGCAGCGACAGGCAGGAGAGACCTGCATCGATCCTGCCGATTTCAGCAGTCTTCATCGGGACGATCCGGTAATCAAGCTTGTCGAGCATCTCGAGCGTCCGCGGGTGATCAGAAGGCACCATGAGGACATCATTGACACGCAACGCATTCGCGGCCGGCTCTTCGCCATTCGGAATGATGATCTGCTTGAAATCCTCAAAGACACCGGTGCTTGCAAGACGGGCGGTCGACAGCACGGTTTCTTCGTCCAATAACGAGCAGTCGGTCTTGAAATGAAGCACGCCTTCCGGCGTTGCAACCAGCTTGGCTTTGCGGCCGAGTTTCTCGATTAAGCCGGCGAGAGCCTCGGCGCCTGCCCTGTCGGTTCGTGCTGAAAGACCGATCATAACGCTGTTCGGCGTGGTCAGAACATCGCCGCCGTCCACGTATCCATGACCTGGGAGATCGAGGACTGTGTCGAACATGTTGCGCAAGACGGGTGCGATTGCCGCTGCTTCGCCAATGCGGCTTGCCGCGCCCGGACGAAGCAGGATCGCACCTTCGGTGAACACGAGTGCCGGATCCTCGACGAAGATGGAGTCCGGAAAGGCCTCGAGCGGGGGCAGGACGGTCACCCCAACCCCGGCTTCGCGCATCGCTTCGATGTAACCGTCATGTTCTGCTTTCACGCCCTCATAGGTCGGGCCGGCGTGCCCGCCGGCACGCAGGCCGTCGACGACCGAGCGTGATGGTTCACGAACGATGGCGGAGTTGAAACGATAAACTGATTTGGGTGAAGCCATTTCCAAGTACCTTTATTGCCGTTTGGCGGTTCTATCGTGATTGTCCGTGGTGGTCGACTGCTTCGGTTTCCGATCTGGGTGGCCTCGATATTGATAGTTCGCAAAAGAGCGCCGAAGCGGCGTACTTATTTTGTTGCTCAGCATTTCCACCATCGAGATTTTTGTAAACCAATGTTTCTGACAGGAGTTTTTGCTGGTTTCGCCTGCGAAAAACCTTCTTTTGGAAAGGAGTGGTATAAAAATCTGAAGAAATGGGATGTGCCTATGACTGTGACCGCTGCGTCAGATGTCTTGATTGTCGATGACGACCATGAAATTCGCACGCTTCTGAGCCGATATCTCGAGGAGCAGGGCTTTCGCGTCTCGACGGCAAGCAACCTTCGCGGCTGCAATGACGCCCTCAATCGGCGCACTCCGGATCTCCTCGTCTTGGATGTGATGCTGCCCGATGGATCGGGCCTTGATCTTTGCCGAGATCTCAGAAACCGCCGTCCGCGCATCCCGGTCATTCTTCTGACCGCACTGAAGGAGGATATCGATCGGATCCTGGGGCTTGAGATCGGCGCCGACGACTATCTCGGCAAGCCGTTCAATCCGCGAGAGCTGGCCGCGCGTATTCGGGCGGTCCTGCGCCGGACAAATGAGGAACCGTCTCCCGAACCGGATCAGCGCCGGTTTCATTTTGCCGAGATGACTCTCGATCCGCAGCTTCGTCGCGTCACCAGGGACAATGGCGAGGTTGTCTCGTTGACCGGTGCCGAATTTGATCTGCTGAAGGCCTTTCTCGAACGAGCCGGCCGCTTGTTGTCCCGTGATCAACTGCTCGACTTGACGCAGGGGCGTGATCGCGATCCGGCCGATCGTTCGATCGACGTGCTGATGAGCAGATTGCGTCGCAAGCTCGGAGAGACTGCCGACGAACCAGTGTTCAGAACGATCCGAAACAGCGGATATCAGCTCGTTGTTCCGGTTACGGCTGTTAAGGGTGATCCATGAAGTCTCTGGGCGCCCGGCTGGCGCTTCTCTTGCTGACGGCCATTGTTCTGGTGGTTATCACCTCATCTTTTGCGGCGAGCCTTGTGATGCGGGGGCCGCGGCCGGAAACGACCATGGAGCCGATGGCGCGCCAGCTCTCCATACTCGCGAAGCTTGCGGAAAAAGACCGGGCTGCGGCGATCTCTGCTGGCGTAGTCATAGCCGCTGTTCCTGCAGATGGAGCCCCCGATGAACCGCTTTCCGGATTTCTGATGGAAAGCCTGCGCCGAACCGGCGATATTCGGGTTGCGACCGTATCGCGCCAATCGACCGGTACCACAACCGCCTCCCTCTACCTCCCCGACGGCAATTGGATGGTGATGCCGATGCCGGAAATGGGGCCGCCCCCTGGGGGATGGAAGATACTCACAGGATGGCTTGGCCTCATCATTACCGGAAGTGTGCTGATTTCCATATTTGCCGCATCGAAGATCATGAAGCCGCTTCGCCTGCTTGAGCGGGCCTCGGCCGAGATTGGGCCGGACGGGACGCTCCCGCACGTTCCAGAAACCGGTCCGGCTGAAATTCGCGTGACCGCGCGGGCACTCAATGAACTATCGACAAGGGTGAAAGCCGCAACGGAGAGCCGGATGCGGCTGGTCGCAGCCGCAGGACACGATCTTAGAACCCCCATGACGCGCATGCGATTGCGTGCCGAATTCATCAGGGATGATGAAGATCGGCTGAAATGGCTCGCCGACCTTCAAGAGCTCGACACGATTGCCGATAGCGCCATCGGATTGGTGCGCGAGGAAATTTCCACGGACAGCATGCAGCGTGTAAGGCTCGATACGATCGTCGCAAACATCGTGACGGAGCTGACGACGATGGGCATGGCGATCGAAGCCGGCGAGCTGGAGCCTGCGATGATTTGCGCAGGCTCTCTGGCGGTGACAAGGGCGCTGCGCAACCTTTTGATCAACGCGGCAACGCACGGTGGTTCAGCGATCGTCACCGTCACTCACGCTGGCGACAAGGCCGTCGTCAGGATTGTCGACACCGGGCCGGGAATTCCCGAAGAGCGCCTCAGCCAAGTGTTCGAGCCCTTTTTTCGGATCGATATCGCACGACAGCGGTCCTTCCCCGGAGCAGGCCTCGGTATGGCTATTGCCAAGGAAATCGTTTCCAGGTTCGAAGGAGAGATCACCGTGCGCAATCGCCAGCCGAGGGGTCTGGAACAGGTGGTTGCATTCAGGAGCCGCGGCGATGGACTCGCTGCTGGTTGACACATGCCTCTTTCTAACAGCGGGCGCCGATTGCCAAACTTTTGCTGCCGCCAAACTCAATTCCCCGGTTGAAATTCGTCGATCCTATTCGATCATCCACCCTCGAAGCGACGATTGCTGCTTGCTGTTCAAAGAAGTGGAGCAGAGAAAGCAAATAGGCAACGGGCGGTATCGACTATAATTTGCCACGCGCAAAGGACGTACCAACGATATGCCAAATAAAACCCGAGTGATATATAAATTCATCGAAAGATGTAATGGATAAACCCAGAATAACTCAGCTATGTTAGAAACGTTTGGACAAGAAATATCCTAAAAAAACCTTGTTTCGGCAATGTTTGGAAATATTTCCAAGGATGGTTGCTGTAAATTCATATGCGGTCCGGAGCTCTTCGAGTGCTCTGATCACCCGCATGCCGGCTCCGCCAGACGCCCCCAACATGAATGGTGGAGCCGGATTTCTCCCTCCTTGTAAAAGGGGTTGGCGGTCCATTGATCCCAAGGTTTTGGCAGTAGACGATCAATCTCTTGAAAGGGCCGCCACCGGATCGAGCCTGGACGCGTTGCGCGCCGGCAGGTAGCCGAAGGTCAGCCCGATCACGCATGAACAGGTAAATGCGAGCGCAATGGTACTTCCTGAATAGACCAGGGAGAAGTTCGATCCCAACCGGTTGAAGGCGAGACCGAAGCTGAGCGCAAGCCCAATCCCAAGCGCGCCTCCCAACAGGCAGACCAGCACCGCCTCGATCAGGAATTGCTGCAATATATCCTGGCGACGGGCGCCGACAGCCATGCGAACCCCGATCTCGGCGATGCGCTCGGACACCGAGACGAGCATGATGTTCATGACGCCGATGCCTCCGACAAGCAACGAGATGACGGCGATTGCGGAAACAAGCAGGGTCATCGTCCGCGTCGTGCTTGCTATCGTCTGACGGATGTCGTCGGTGTTGAGAATGAAAAAATCTCTGGTGCCGTGCCGGCTTTCCAGAAATTGCGTCACCGCGCTCACTGCGAGCGCGCTTCCGGTATCGTCATTGATGCGCAGGGTGATGCTGCGCAGCGACATATCGCCGAGGAAACGCGCCTGCACGCTGGTATAGGGAAGATAGACCGAGAGATTGTCGCTGGACCCGAAACCACCTTGCTGCGAGGCGATGACGCCGATGACACGGACGGGCACCTTGCCGACGAATATCACCTGCCCGGTGGGATCTAGGCCCTTGGCCGCAAAGAGCGTTGTCGCCGTATTCTGATCGATGACGCCATCCTGCACCATGCGACGCACGTCGTCTGCGTCGAACAGTCGACCGGCGACGAGTTTCGAGCCCTTGACCGAGAAATAAGCGTTGCCCACGCCATTGATGAGGGCATTGGCCTCCGTCGGACCGAACCGGATCGTCTTGCTGGTCGAAACGGTCGGCGTGACTGCACTGACATAGGTCAGTTTGGTCAAGGCATCGGCATCGGCGACCACCAGGGTCTTTATACGACCTGAACGGGTATCGCCAAAGCTCTTGCCAGGAAAAATTTCCAGCGTGTTGGTGCCGAGACTATTGATATTGGCCAACACCTTGCGCTGCGAACCTTCTCCGAGCGCAACGACGTTAACGACCGAGGCTATGCCGATGATAATGCCGAGCATGGTGAGGAACGTGCGCAACCGATGCGCATTCAACGCAAGGGTCGCCATGAGAAAGGCCTCGCGCAGCCGGTTGCCCAGGTCACGCCAGCTGGCGCTCCCGCGCTCCATCTCGGGTACGGAGCCATGCTTGTGGGAATTTCGGTTATTTTCGTCGTGCGAGCGCCCGTCGGCGACGATACGGCCATCCGAGATCTCGATGACACGCTGCGCGCGCGCGGCGACCTTCATGTCATGGGTGACGATCACCACGGTATGGCCTTCGGCATGCAGCTCGGAGAGGATGGCAAGCACTTCCTCGCCGCTTTTTTGATCGAGCGCACCGGTCGGCTCATCGGCGAGGATGACATTGGCGTTGTTCATCAAGGCACGCGCGATGGAGACTCGCTGCTGCTGGCCACCGGAAAGCTGACCCGGCTTGTGCCCGGTCCTATCACCCACGCCAAGACGATCAAGAAGAGCGGTGGCGCGGGTATGCCGTGCCTCATTGGGTTGGTCCGCATAGATCGCCGGGATTTCGACATTGCCAAGCGCGCTTAGCTCGGAAAGCAGATGATAGCGCTGGAAGATAAAGCCGAAATGCTCTCGCCTCAGCTTTGAAAGCGCATCGCTGTCGAGCCGATGTGTCTCGGATCCGGCGATCGCATAGGTGCCGGCGGAGGGACGATCGAGCAGGCCGATGATGTTCATCAACGTGGATTTGCCGGAACCGGAGGGGCCGACGATGGCGACCATCTCTCCTTCGGTGATCGACAGATGGACGTCCTTCAGCACCGCAATGGTTCGCTCGCCGGACTGGTATTCCCGGCTGATGCCTTTGAGTTCTACAAGCGCGGCAGCCATTGCTCAAAATCCCATCGGCGGCGGCGGCCCGCCGGCGCTGCTGCTGGTCGTCGTGCTCGTACTTGCTTGACCGATGACAACGCGCTCGCCTTCCAAAAGGCCCGATCGCACCTCGGCGATGACATTGTTGTTGAGGCCGATGGCGACTTTTCTGGAGGTCAGTTGTCCGTCGGCCGCGACGACGTGCACATTGTAGGATCCGTCAGCAGCTTTCACTCCAAGCGCCGAAGATGGGATGACCAGTGCGTCCTTGGCCGCGCCGAGCACGATATGGACTTCAGCCGACATATAGGTTCGAAAGCGGTTGTCCCGGTTCGATACGGCGAAGATGCCATTGTAATAAATCGCCGAAGACGAAGACGACGAGGTCGTCGCGCTGCTCGATGCGGTGGTGCTGGAAGATGTGACGCTGCTGTCGCTGGTGATCGATTCCGGAGCCGGCTCGATCGATTGCAGCACCGCATCATAACGGGTGACGGGATCGCCGAGGATGGTGAAATAGACCGGCTGGCCCACCTTGACCTTGACGACGTCGGCCTCCGATATCTCGGTGCGAACGATCATCGTGTCGAGTTGGCCGAGAATGACGATCGTCGGAGCCGACTGGGCAGCATTGACGGTCTGGCCTTGCTGATTGACGATGGCGAGCACGGTCCCGTCCATCGGCGCGGTAATGCGGGTGTAGGATAGATTGGCCTGCGCCGTTTCCACCGCAACCTCCGCCGCAATGATCTGTGCATCGAGCGCAGCGATTTGCGCGGTGGTCTTCTTGACGCTGGCCTCCGCGCTGTCCAGATCGGCCTTGGAGCCGGCTTGATTGCGAAAGACGGTCTGCTGTCGTGCCAGTGTCTGTTGCGCATTGACGAGGTCGGCTTCGCTTTCTTCGCGCTGCGCTTTGACATTGGCAAGGGAGGCCTCGGCAGTCCTCAGATCATTGCTTTGCGTCGTGGAGTCGATTTCGGCGATCAGCGCATCCTTCTTGACCGCCTCGCCGAGTTTGACATTTAGCGCTGTGATCCGTCCCGAAACCTGAGCGCCGACGGCGACAAGCTTGATCGGTTTGAAAGTGCCAGAGGCAAGCACCGCTTCTTCGACGTCGCCCCGCCCCGCCGCCGCGGTGATGGCGGATGAGCTTTCCTCTCGGAAGATGTTTGTGCGAAACGGCAATGCGCCGGCGACGACAAGAAGAGCGAGCCCGGCAAAAGCCAATCCTGGCCGCCGGAGCCGGATCTTTCGGGAAGTGCCCAATGGTCGCGCACGTGGCACGGCTCGGTCAGTTTGTCTCAGTTCGGTTTGCGCCGTTAGCCGGCCTTCGGAGTACAGCATGGAATTATCTAACTATGGTCAAGTGCGGATCAGCGCATCCGCTTAGTGATTGGTCCGGGGATGCCGGGCGGGGCAAGCCCCGGACCTCGCAGCCCTTTTACGGGCCGCTCCTTCCAACTGACGGAGATCAGGCAACTTGCGTTCGGGGGTATCCCCGTCGGATGGAGAAGGAGATGAATAGCTTGCCCATCAAGGTGCAGACCGATGGCTAGTGGAATCTGCGAGGCCCTGGGTCGAGCGATCGTTCGGCATCCTTGAGCTTCTCGAGCTGGTCAGCCGTCAGAACGGCGCGAAGTGCGGCTGCCCTATCTTTCAGCATACGAGCCTTGATTGCCTGGTCCAGCATGCGATCGGCGATCTTTTCCCCGAACAGTCCGGACGGTTTCTTGTCTCCAATGTCAGGACCTGATGGTGCTGTTCCTGCTCCTGGAAACGAGCTCGGCGGCATATGGCCCGGAAAATCGAGAAAGTCCGTCAACGCGGCGGTGTAGCCCCGCCAGGCATCAAGCTGAGCGACACGGATACCGATCAACGTCTCGATGGCCGATAGTCTGCTTGCAAGCTCCAACTTGCAATCCGGGTCGTGAAGCAAACCGGCAGGCGGCTCGGGCGCCGGCGGGGCGGGCATGTCGTTCCTCAATGCCATAATAGGGCTATCCAACCGAGGATCGCGGAAAAGGCCGGGGCATTGCCCTCTTTTCGGCCCCATCCATTCCGGCGCAAATTGCATTGTCTCGGCACCAACAGGTTTCTGCTCGGCGACCGGGATTGAAGGCTCCTCAGCAAGTGCCGGAATATTCACGCCGCCAACAGCTGTTAACAATAAAGTGGCAGCGAAACGCAGATGCTTCATGATCAAGGCCTTTGAACTCGGTTCAATTCATTGATGCGAAGCTATCCGAAGCATATAAACCGGATGCGTCTTTATATTTCCGAGTATTTCTTCGCGCGGGAATGTTGCGAACGAAGTTTGCTGTGACGCTTTCAGCAAATATTTATTACAAGATTATTGGCCAAAGCCGCATCCTTTGGCGATGGGATACCAGAGGGGCGGTCATCAGGGATCTCAAGTGAAGCTCTTGAACGCGATCTTTTCGAACAAATCGCTGCGAAATGCGGTATCGACGACGACCGTCGCGATATAGCAGGCGCGAGCGGTGAGCAGGAAAAACAGCACCAGCGAGACTACACCGAGCGTGTAGTGCCTGAGCGCTGAGCGCTTCGGCATCTCCTCTATGAAGTTGTTCGCGGTGTTTTTGAAGAACCGCCACACGGCTACGATCACAAACAGCGCTGATAAGATGTAGCCGCTTGACGCTGCCGCCCCTATTATCCAGGCCACTGTCATGCTTGCCACGTAAAACAGCAGCTCCTTTTTGGGCACGGCGGCTTGCAGATGTCGGACAGAAAATCCAAAGGGACGTGGATTTCGATCGCGCGTCGAGCCGAATTCGCCTCGAACTGAGCTACGAGCAACCATGTCTCAGCTCTTTGGGTTTGTCGCGAGATAGCTAATAATTAGAGATCTTACGGATGCCAGCCATCGAAAGGGCCATTCGGCGCTGGCACCGGTCGCCGCAATTGGCGCCGTTTCAGGCTGGGTAGGTTCGGTCCTGCCGGGCCTTGGTTCGATGAGCGCCTTGATCCGTTGCAGGAAACCGGTGTCGTCAAATTGCTTCGATGAGGTGACCAGCCCGCTCTCGGACGGAACAGCGTGAAAAAACACCTCGAGATTCACCACCGGGATGGAGCGCATATTACGG
Organism: Martinezella calliandrae; assembly: GCF_030272695.1. Taxonomy (GTDB): domain Bacteria; phylum Pseudomonadota; class Alphaproteobacteria; order Rhizobiales; family Rhizobiaceae; genus Rhizobium; species Rhizobium calliandrae. The sequence continues at coordinate 40,018 of NZ_JARFYN010000050.1, read as the reverse complement.
ACGATATCAATGTCGGGCCGTGTGGTTACCGCAAGACCGTATCGATCCGAACGCAGCGCATCGAATACTTCCGGCACCGACAACGCCACTGTCGCTTCATACCCGTTCTCGGCCAATTTCGTCGCGATGACATGAGCGGCGCCCTTCGGCAAAAATATCAAAATGCGCTTTTGGGCACCCTTCGTTAGGTCCGAGACCATGACAATTCTCCAGTATAAAAAAGAAGAATAGCCGTTGCGCGTCTCGCGGCTTTTTCGGATTGTTCGATTTTGTTGCGAGTGGGCGCGACAGCTTTGCTGTCTGCAGGCAGGTAAAACAGTGAGATATCGTTTGGAGGCTTGTCATGATGAGCGCCAGCGGCGGGGCTCTCGTATGATTGTGAATTTCCTCGCGATCCGTTGATGTCAGCCCGCCTGGACATGGGTCTTAACCTCACCAATCGGTGGGAATGACGTGATCCAGCATCTTGCGTCCGCCCTTGAGGGCTGCCCCGGAAGCGTCCGCCACCCGAGCGACAACATAGGTCGCATCTTTCAATGGTGAGAAGCCGGGTTCGTCCTTGCGATTGTCGCTCGCCTGTAATCGCCGACTTTCGGCATAGCCGTTGCCGACAGGGTATCCGGCGATCATGGGATCCCGGGTCTCGCATTGTGGCAGGCACTCGTCGAACCGGCGCACATCTGGCGAAGCGGGAAGGGGCGCCTTCGCCTTTTGCACGTGGATCCGGGCTATGGCGAGCTTCGCCGGGCTCGTCGATCTTTCCGCCGGAATTGGGACAGCCACATTCGCGATCGCCAGTAACGGCGTGGCCGGACTTGTATCGATAGCTGCCTGCAAGCTGTTGATAGCAGGCGGCCCGTCGAGTTTGCTATTGTCGAAAGCAACGGGGCCGAGGCTCTCGATTGGTGTCGCCGCATAAAACAGCCCAACGACGGCGGCGCAAGCAGACAGTGCTAACACCGCATGCAAATAGGAGCCTTCTCGAGCATTTCTCCATTCAATCCGCCTCGTCTCCATCCAGCGCTCCCTAGGGCGTTACATCTCACGGATGGCATTGATGCGCCTCAAATACGGCGGGCTGTTCGCCAAAAAATGGCGGCTCAGGGGTGATTTGCAAAGAAATGTTGCAAGAAGGCCCGAGCCTGCGGCGCTATTCTTTTAAGGCATTAGGCGTCCGAGCACAGAGAGACGGCGTCACGAGCAAACTGATTTAGCTCCTCGTTGAACCTACTGGGGTTCTCCAGAAAAGGTGCATGTCCTGTTGCCGAATACCAGGATGCCGTCGCCTTGGGGCAGCATGTCAGAATGTGTCGCCCCATTGCCGGCAGGATTACCGTATCCTCCTGGCCTTGGGTCATGAGGACAGGTATTGCGAGTTCGGCCAGCACATCGTCGGAATCGATCTCGCGGGCAAGCAGAGCGGCCCGGATCTTCGCCGGTACGGCCATGTTCCAGCAAATTGCCGTCTCGAACAGCTCGGAAGGCAGCTTTGAATAAGTGCAGGCGCGCATGAAATTGCGGATTGCTTCGATGTTGCTCGGCAAGTCATCGCTTGTGGCACCACGGACATGGTCGAGAAAGCCCGGGCCAATCAGGGTGCCGAGCGCTGCCTTGTTCATGGTGGTCGCCGCGCCAACGAAGGTGATGCCCGCAAGACGGCCAGATCCATGGGCGCGGAGATAGTCGCAGATGATATAGCCGGCGTAGGACCAGCCCACGAGAACCGGACTTGCAAGGTTGAGTTGATCTATGACGGCGGCGATATCGTCCGCCCAGAGCTGCCGTTCAGTATAATGCGCTGCGTCAAGCGGGGCGTCCGACATGCCGTGACCACGCAGGTCCATTGCAACCAGGCGAAAATTATCCCCGAGCGCACTTTCATATTGGTTTTTCCAGCACAGATGGTTCTGCGACCAGCCGTGGATGAAGAAGATCGTTGCCGCGCCTTCTTTTCCCCACTCTCGAACGTGCAGTCGCAATCCCGCACCGCCGGTTACAGTGTGAATCCTCATCGTCGTGCCTCCCTGTGGCGTCAATAATGCAGTCGGCATGCTATTTTGCGCGCGTGAGAACGAGCGTGGGAGCAGTCGTTGAAAATGTCGATCCAATCGTTGAAAGAGCGCAGCCGATAGGTCAAGGGACGCTAACCTACGGCTCCGCCGTTTCGGTAACGAACCGCCTCACTTCCTGAATGAATTGCTCAAAGGCGGGCTCGTCGGCGTATTACGGTGTGTTCGACTACGAACGCGACGTGACGCGTTGTATCGCCAGGATGCCTTCGCCGGAGGACGTTAAGCATCTGAGGCAGTCGGAGGCGTTACCGGTCCCGTTCGTGGAGAGCGTCGACGTTGACCTGGAGGGACATCCAATAGTCTATCATGAGACCCGGTATGCCGGAGAACGCGTGCAATTCGTCATCCGGCGCGGAGATTTGTGACGGTTTGCCCGCGCGCACCTTGCTGCTTGGTATTGCACTGAACACGGCCACAGAGGATCGTTGCCAAGCGCGCGCGCGCCCCGCGCATTTATCGCCTCAGAACGATCATCTTTTCCTCGGACATATCCTTCATGGTCCAGGGAATACCTCCCACGCCATACCCCGACTCTTTGCGGCCGGCGAATGGCATCCAGTCTGTCCTGAACGCCGTATGGTCGTTGATCATAACGGCGGAGGCTTCCAATCTTTGCGCGGCCGTCAGGGCAGGTCCAATATCCTGAGCAAAAACGCTTGCCTGGAAGGACCATCTCACGCCGTTCGCCGTGTCGATGGCGGCACCGAAGTCGTCGTAGGCATAGACGCAGACCACCGGCCCGAACACCTCGAGCTGCGAGACTTTCGCCTCGGGCGGCGGGTTCAGCAGGATGGACGGCTTCAGCGTCGTATCCGAGAGATGTCCGCCGCCGATCCTGGCCGCCCCGGCAAAAATCGCCTCGTCGATCCATTCGGTGACCCTATTGGCTTCACGCGGATGGATCAGCGGTCCGACTTCGGTATGGGCAAGCAGCGGATCGCCAACCCGAAGTGTGGCCACACGCGCCGAGAGGAGGTCGACAAAGTCATCGAAACGCGCACGGTCGACAAAAATGCGTTGGGTGGAAACGCACACCTGGCCGGCGTGATAGTACGCACCCTTCGTGATCGGCTCGATGATCGTCCCGATATCCGCACTGCCATGGATCAACACCGGAGCTGCCCCTCCGTGTTCCAATGCACATCGCGTGCCGGGAGGAAGCTTGCTCCGGAGATACCATCCGACTTTCGCCGATCCGATAAAACTGAGGAACCTCACACGCGGATCGGTCGCTAGTGTCTCCGCCAACAGGTTGTCGTCGGTGATGAGGGTCTGGCACCAGCGTTCTTCCAGTCCGGCCTCGCGAAATAGCGCGACGAGAGCGAGGCAGCTCAAGGGTGTTGCAGCCGCCGGTTTGATGATGACAGGGCATCCGACCGCTATGGCGGGAGCGAGTTGATGGACGATCAAATTCAGGGGATGGTTGAATGCGGAAATAGCGGCCACGACGCCGATGGGCTCTTTCGTCGTAAAAGCCCATCTGCCTTCGCTTGCAGGCGTCAGGCCCATCGGGATCTCCTTGCCGGCGAAGTTCCTGAGCTCGTCGGCGGCGTTGCGCAGACCGTCGGCAGCTCTGGCAACCTCGACGGCTGCATCCGGATAGGGTTTGCCTCCTTCGAGCGCGATCTGCTTGGCGAAGGTTTCTGCCCGCGTGTTTAGAAGGTCGGCGACCTTCCGGAGGATGGCGACACGCTCATATGTCTTGAGCCAGCCATCCCGATCCTTGAACGCGGCGGCGGCGGCCGCAATCTTGGTCGCTAGCGCCGGCCCATCGTCCATCGGTATCTCGCGCACGGGCGAACGGTCGAATGCTTGGAATACTGTCAAAGTGCTCATGCTGTCTGCTCCGGCAAAACGGGAAGTCTCTTGCTAAGCTCGTCAACGAGGACGCGCTTGTTCTCGGAATAATCGACTGGGACCACGACGAGATGGACCCCGCCTTCTTGGAATGCCTGCTCCAGTGTCGGAGCGAAGTGGTCGATGCGTTCCACGCGATGGCCCTTGGCCCCATAGGCTTCGGCATAGGTTACGAAGTCGGGGTTGCCGAAAGTCATGCCGTAATCAGGGAACTCGTCGACGGCCTGCTTCCAGCGGATCATCCCGTATGCCTTGTCTTCCAGCACCAGAATGACAAGGTTGAGCTTCAAGCGAACGGCCGTCTCGAGTTCTTGGCTGTTCATCATGAAGCCTCCATCCCCACAGACCGCCAGCACCCGGCGATGAGGATAGAGGAGTGAGGCGGTCATTGCGGACGGAAGGCCCGCACCCATGGTGGCGAGCGCATTGTCGAGCAGCAGCGTATTGGCCACTTGCGTCCTGTAGTTGCGGGCAAACCAGATTTTATACATGCCGTTGTCGAGTGCGACGATGCCGTCGGGCGGTATGACGGTGCGCACATCATGGACGATCCGCTGCGGTGTGAAACGGTCTTCCTCCGCGCGCGCGGCGACCCTTGCTAAGATCCCTGCGCGCAGCGGCAGAAGAGCTTTCGCGTCTGGAAGCTGTCCTTCAAGCCTGTCGGCAAGCAGCTTCAGCGAGGGACCAATATCGCCGATGACCTCTGTCTGCGGGAAATAGACCTGCTCGACCGTCGCCGGCTGATATCCAACATGGACGACCCGGGGGCCGGTTTTTCCCATGATGAACGGTGGTTTTTCGATGGTGTCGTGGCCGATCGTCACAATGAGATCCGCCCGCTCGATCGCTTCGTGGACGTAGTCGCGTTCAGAGAGCGCTGCCGTGCCAATATAGAGTTCGGTGCCGCCGGGGACCGTGCCCTTGCCCATTTGTGTGGTGAAATAAGGGATCCCGGTCCTGATGACGAAATTGGCCAGATCCGATGTCGAACGCGGCCGGGAGGCGGCAGCGCCGAGCATGATGAGCGGCCGTTTCGCATGCCGGATCAATTCGGCCGCCCTATCCAACGCCTCAGCGTTGGCAACGGGCAGTTCTACGGGATGAGACGGCACCATTGGCACCGCAGAGCTTTCCTCGGCGGCGATATCCTCTGGCAGCTCGAGATGGACGGGGCCTGGCCGTTCCTCCTGCGCAATCCTGAACGCTTCGCGTACCAGCGTCGGTATGATTGACAGTGAAACGATCTGGCGGGAAAGCTTGGTCAGCGGCTTCATGCTGGCGACAACGTCGACGACCTGGAAGCGCGCCTGGCGTGAAGATAAAACGCCCTTTTGCCCGGTGATCATGATCATCGGCATTGCTCCCAAGAGAGCGTAGGCTGCACCTGTCGAAAGATTGAGCGCGCCCGGGCCGAGGGTCGAAATGCACACACCAGGCTTTCCGGTCAGTCGGCCGTACGTCGCGGCCATAAAGGCGGCAGCCTGCTCGTGCCTGGTCAGCACAAGCTCGATCGAGGACGTCCGGATCGCCTCGACGACGTCGAGGTTTTCTTCTCCGGGAATGCCAAATATACGTTCGACGCCTTCATTTTCCAATGCGGCGACAAGAAGTTCCGATCCTTTGGGCATGCCGATCTCCGAACGGTTGGTCTGTCATCATCCATGCCCGCATCTGACGAGCAAGGCCTTTGTTGGCGGCACAAGGGTTGAGCCGGGAAGCTGCCAGCCGCCGTCTGGATAAGGAGCAGCGGCCATCCCAACCGGCCAAGTCGCGGGTGTGCATTAGCGACCACTCTTATGAAGCGAAAAGACATCGGCGACACGATTTTTCGACACCAAGGTTACCGCGGCTGTACTTGCCGAAAGAATAGCGCTGCTATCTCTCCTAGGGCAACCCAACAATGCGATGAAACATCTGGAGGTGTAACGGCGAGGGGTGTAGCATCCGCAGGTGTAGTGTTATTTCTTCAGGTCGGGCAATTTCATCGACCTCTCACATGCTTGTGGTAACAGCAGGAAGCAGGTGTAGCTGCAGGTCGTTTCATCGACGAACCTGGGACGAACCTGGGACGAACCGGTTTGCAGCGCAAGGTTCAGATCGCGATCTCAACACGGAGGAATTTCCATGTCAGAACTTGTAGTGCTCGGCTTCGATGACGCAAACAAGGCCGATACGATCCTCAACAGACTGTCACAGCTCGAAAAAGAATACCTCATCGACCTCGAGGATGCGGTGGTCGCCGTACGCGACGGCGCAGGCAAGGTTCGCCTCAAGCAGAGCGTGAACTTGGCCGCTGCGGGCGCGACGCGTGGTGGTCTTTCCGGTGCCTTGTGGGGGGCGCTGGTGGGCTTATTATTTCTCAATCCGCTGGCCGGGATGGTGCTTGGCGGTGCCTTCGGAGCCGGCTCTGGAGCGCTCGCTGGATCGATCACCGACTACGGTATCAACGACGATCTGATCAAGCGGCTGGCGGAGACTATCCCGGCCAACAGCTCCGCGCTTTTCCTCTTGGTGCGCAAGGTCCAGCCGGAAAAGGTGCTCGAGGAGTTCAGGGGCGAGCATGCCCGCATCCTGCGCTCGTCGCTGTCGCCCGAACAGGAGAAAAGGCTCCAGGACGCACTCGCCGCAGGCACGGTCCAGGCAACGCCGGCCAGCTGAGGGGCTGACAATCTTTTCTGACATAACAATCGGGCGCGGCTGGAGCCCAGCCGCGCCCGAGTATTTTGTCTATGTGGATCAGACGAGATCGAAGCGATCCGCGTTCATCACCTTGGTCCAGGCCGCTACGAAGTCATGCACGAACTTCTCTTGCGAGTCGCTCTGACCGTAGACTTCGGCAAGTGCCCGCAGCTGCGAGTTCGAACCGAAGACGAGATCGACGCGAGTGGCTGTCCACTTGGCGTCATCCGTGTTGCGGTCGCGTCCTTCGAACACGTACTTGGAGTCCGAAGAGGCTTTCCACACCGTTCCCATGTCGAGCAGTTTGACGAAGAAGTCGTTGGTAAGCGTTTCGGGGCGCTTAGTGAAAACGCCGTGCTGGGACTGTCCGACATTGGCGTTCAAGGCGCGCATGCCACCGACCAGGACCGTCATTTCCGGCGCCGTCAGCGTCAGAAGCTGTGCTTTGTCGATCAGCAACTCTTCGGGCGAAATGGAATATTCGCCCTTCTGGTAGTTGCGGAACCCGTCGGCGATCGGTTCCAGAACGGCAAAGGAGTCCACATCGGTCTGTTCCTGCGTCGCGTCGGTGCGGCCGGGCGCGAACGGAACCGCGATATCGTGGCCGGCGTTCTTGGCCGCCTTTTCGACCGCAGCCGAGCCAGCGAGCACGATCAGATCTGCCAGCGACACCTTCTTGCCGCCGGACTGGGCGTTGTTGAACGCCTTGCGGATGCCCTCAAGCGTCTCGAGCACACTCGCAAGCTGAGCCGGCTGGTTGACCTCCCAATCCTTTTGCGGAGCAAGACGGATGCGCGCGCCGTTGGCCCCCCCGCGCTTGTCGGAACCGCGGAAGGTTGCGGCCGAGGCCCAGGCGGTCGAGACCAGCAAGGAGACGGGCAGTCCCGATGCGAGGATCTTGTCCTTGAGATCGGCGATGTCATGGGCGTCGATCAGCGGGTGGTCAACGGCAGGAAGGGGATCCTGCCAGATCAGTTCCTCTGCCGGAACCTCCGGGCCGAGATAACGCGCGCGCGGGCCCATGTCGCGGTGAGTGAGCTTGAACCAAGCCCGAGCAAAGGCATCCGCGAACTGATCCGGATTTTCGAAGAAGCGCCGGGAGATCTTTTCGTAGGCGGGGTCAAAGCGCAAGGCGAGGTCCGTGGTCAGCATGGACGGCGCATGACGCTTCGACTTGTCGTGTGCATCTGGCACGGTGCCGGCGCCGGCACCATGTTTCGGCGTCCACTGATGGGCGCCCGCCGGGCTCTTCGTCAGTTCCCATTCGTAGCCGAACAGGTTCCAGAAGAAGTTATTGCTCCACTTGGTCGGCGTCGTCGTCCAGGTGACTTCCAGGCCGCTGCCGATCGTGTCGCCGCCTTTGCCGGTGCCAAAGCTGCTTTTCCAGCCGAGGCCCTGCTCTTCGATGCCGGCGCCCTCGGGTTCAACACCGACATGGGCAGCGTCGCCTGCGCCGTGGGTCTTGCCGAATGTATGGCCGCCGGCAATGAGAGCCACGGTCTCTTCGTCGTTCATCGCCATGCGCGCGAAGGTCTCACGGATGTCGATCGCGGCAGCAAGCGGATCAGGATTGCCGTTCGGGCCTTCCGGGTTGACGTAGATCAGACCCATCTGCACGGCGGCGAGGGGATTTTCGAGGTCTCGTTCACCAGAATAACGCTTGTCGGCAAGCCAGGTATCTTCGGCACCCCAATAGACGTCTTCTTCCGGTTCCCACACATCCGGGCGGCCGCCGGCAAAGCCGAAGGTCTTGAAGCCCATGGATTCCAGAGCGACGTTACCGGTAAGGATCATCAGGTCGGCCCAGGAAATTCTGTTGCCGTATTTCTGCTTGATCGGCCAGAGCAGCCGGCGCGCCTTGTCGAGATTGACGTTATCCGGCCAACTGTTGAGTGGTGCAAAACGCTGCTGACCGGCTCCTGCGCCACCGCGGCCATCGCCGGTGCGGTAGGTGCCGGCGCTATGCCATGCCATGCGGATGAAAAGCGGACCGTAATGGCCGAAGTCGGCCGGCCACCAATCCTGCGAATCCGTCATCAACGCATGAAGGTCCTGCTTGAGGGCGTTCAGGTCGAGCTTCTTGAACTCCTCGGCATAATTGAAGGCCTTGCCCATCGGACTGGACAGGGAGGAGTTCTGATGGAGGATCTTGAGGTTCAACTGGTTTGGCCACCAGTCCCGATTCGATCTCCCGCCGTGGGCCGTATGTGTGTGCGCGACCGGACATTTGCCGGCAGTTTCGGCTTTCGTATCCATATTTCTCTCCCTCGTAGTTACTTGAATTGAGCCGTCCACAGGAACGTCATTGCGTATCCTCTGGAAAACGACCGGTTTCATGGCCAGCGCGATGACGAAATGCCAGATACATGGAATATCCTCGTTGTTTCGGGCCTTCGTCGATGCTGGCTGTCCTGAAGCAGCCTGGGGTGCCGGCGTTCCGGATAGTGTGGGCGTCAATGAGCGGCACATTGCCGGCGGCCATTGTATGGACCAAATGTGACAAGACCTCATTTCAGCCAATGTATCATACCCAAGCTGCTTCATTAATTTAAGTTGGATTTACTGATCGCGGCGATAAGGTGGGGTTATGGCAAATTTGACACTCAAGCAGCTTCGCTATTTCGAGGCTTTAGCACGGCATGGTCACTTCGGACGCGCGGCGGATGTCTGTTCGATCTCTCAACCCGCTTTGTCGATGCAGATCAAGGAATTGGAAGAATCGCTGGGCACGGAGCTCTTCGAAAGAGGCACGCGCCAAGTGCGGCTAACCAGTTTCGGAGAAGCCTTTGCACTGCGCGTGCGCGACATCCTGCGCTCCGTCGATGAACTTGGAGATCTGGCGCGTGCCTCGCAGGATCGGCTCGTGGGGCGGCTGCGATTAGGCGTCATCCCGACGATCGCACCCTATTTTCTGCCTCAGATCATCGGCGATCTCACCCGCATGCATGATGGGCTCGACATCCACATACGGGAGACGCTGACCTCCAAGCTAGTGCAGGAGCTGGCAGACGGCCGGCTTGACGCGGCCATTGTTGCGTTGCCGGTGTCGGAGCCCTCGCTGACAGAGGTTGCGCTGTTTTCAGAAAATTTCGTGTTGGTCCGGCCGAGCGAGGACGAGGGCAAGCCGGTACCCAATCGCGAAGCACTCCGCGAGATGAGGCTGCTTCTTTTGGAAGAAGGACATTGTTTTCGCGATCAAGCTTTGTCTTTTTGCAACATGCGTTCGATGTTGCCGCGCGAGCTCTTGGACGGCAGCTCTTTGTCTACTTTGGTCCAGATGGTCAGCGCCGGTATTGGCGTCACGTTGATTCCAGAAATGGCCGTATCGGTGGAAACGCGCTCGGCGTCGGTGTCTGTCGCTCGCTTCAACACCCCCCAGCCCTCGCGAACAATTGGCATGATCTGGCGCAGGACAAGCCCCTTGGCCAAACAGTTCCTCGAGATTTCTGAAATCGTTCGTCAGTCAGCCGACGCCATGCGCGAGCAATACGATCTGGTGCCTGCGTCGCTGCGGCTGAGCAACTGAGAGAGGGCGATCTTGGGGCAGACGTGTTTCACCCCATGCGCTCCAGTATGACGCCGTAATGATAGGGCGGTAGTTCCTCGACACGGACAGTCCGAAATCCTACAGGTTCGACCACCTTGCTTACGGCGTCGTGCGACATGCGCATATCCGTCCTCGGCCCGCGAGGCTTGCCGAGTACGACGGTCTCTTCCCTGGGCAGGGGATGCCAGTTGACGATCGCGAACAATCCACCGGGCCGCAAAACATGCCAAACCGCCCGCGCGAGGCCAGGCTGGTCGGGAACTCCATGAAAGGTGTTGGCCATCAGCACGTAGTCGATCGGTTCGTCAAGCAGCGATGCGATCTCGCGCGCATCGGCGTTGATCCATTGGCGGACAGTCGCTGCGAGGCGCGCAACCTCGACTTTTGCCCGTTCGATCATCGAAAGATCAAGATCGAGGGCATAGATGCGGCCATCGACGAGCTTGGCGAGCGGCGCGGTGAAATAGCCATCGCCACAGCAGAGATCGAGCACGGTCATGCCAGGCCGGATGCCAAGCTGCTCAAGGACGTCCGTCGGTCGAGGCCAAAGTGCGGCCCACCAATTCCGGTCCGGCATCGAGGTCGCGGGAAAAAGGTCGTCCATCGTTCTTCTCCTTGGATGCCGGCGCAAATTTGGCCTCGGCGGGAGGGTCTATACAGCACCGAACCGGCTCGATGCCAGAGCGGCCGGCTGCCATCACAACTTTCTCAAACGATGACGCGACGCCCCATCCGGGAGATCCGTGCCTCCATGGGCACGACCATATGATTATGCGGTGTGCGAACTCGATTGTTGTGCTCCCGCTTTGGTCCAGTCACATTGGAAGATCAGGACGGGCTTCGCAAAACCCTTCAGGCGCCGACGGGTCGCACGTGTGAAGAGATCGGCAGCGCCGTATTCCCGAAAAATACTCTCTGATACAAGGACCTGATCGGTAGAGGCCGCGGCGCACAGGCGCGCTGCAAGTTGAACGGTTGAGCCAAATAGGTCGTTGCTATCTTCGACCGGCTCGCCGCAATCCAGTCCGATGCGTATATGAATGGGCTCGGGATTGCCTTGGTTGTAACGCTCGAACTCCTTCTGGATCGCGATGGCGCAATCGACGGCAGCGGTGATCGAGGTAAACGTCGCCATTATGCCGTCGCCAGTGTGCTTCACCTCGCGGCCCGAAGCTTGGCTGAGGCATCTGCGCACTACGGCGTCATGTGCTCTGACGAGCTCAATGGCCATGCGGTCGCCGAGGCGCGATGTCATTTCCGTCGAGCCGACAATGTCGGTGAAAAGGATCGCCCTGTGGCCAGCATCCATTTCGGCCGAGGATTGCCCGGGCAGCGTCTCGGGGTCGTGAATTCGGCCAAGAAACGCCTCGACAGCCGACAACGAAACCTCGACAACTTCGCCAGCGACGAAGCCATGCGCCTCGCGGTGCACGCATTGCGCCGTTTCCATGTCGGGCGCGTCCATGAGACAAAATGCAGTTCCGCGTCGCTGATCGAACCAATATGTAAGGAATTTCACTCCGTAGCGATCTTGAATGTCGAGGTCCTTGCGATGTGCTTCGGCAACGTCGGCCGCCGTGGTTCCCGCAAGATCGTGCCGATCCATGAAGATAGCCATGATTCGCCCCCGCTGGAATCTCCCGTGTATATAAGGATATCCTAATTGGATAGCGTGGCCCAGTCCGTCTTTGGAATTGCTACGAGCGGGTATCGCCAACAGGCGGGTGAGATATGCTGACGGAAGTGGACTCGGCCCTAATGGAAAGCTGACTGAGCTCATTGGCACACGCTGGACGCTGGCGGGCGGATTTTGCATGCCGTTCGGCAGCATCTGCAATCTCCAGCCATCATAAAATTGCCCTCCGTCCGGGGTGAGACGGAGGGCAGGGAGCATCGGCTCCATTGTGCGTTATATTGCTAGGGGGCTTCTTAACGCATGATTATGTTACCGTTTCAGCAAATATTTTAATAGAGAAATATTTGGCTAGGCTTGATTAATTCATTAGGTACGGGAGAGGTTACTGTAATTAGTGGAGTTTCTCTAATTTTTCAGGACCGATTTGAGTATTTCTCTGTCCGTGAGCGCGATATTTCTAGTGGCGGGCTCCCGCCTGAATCTGAGAGCGCACCGTGTCGCCCGAGGCACTCCATCAAATTCGGACGCCCGCAGCCTCCTTGATTTCCGTTCGGACCGGCACCTCGACCCTTACGGCGACCCATACCGAGACCTACGGACGATGGTCCGGTCCGCGCCGGCTCCCGAACCACCGCCACACCGTCGGTCCGTAGATCGTCGCAGCGATAAAGCTCGCCAGCATCACAAGCGCGATGCCGAGCTGCACGACGTCGTAGCGCAACGTGCCTTCGGCGACGAACCAGCCGGCAATAACGCCAGCTATTGCAAAGGGCAGGCGGGCGAGAATGGGGAACCACATGGCGACCTCCATAGGCTAGAGAAGCAGCAACCACTTAAAGATCGGCTCGAGCTGTGAGTAGGATGGACTGGACGCGACCGCTAGCCGCGTCGGAGGGGGCGCCGGAACGAGAACCGGGCCGGTGTCGCCGGTCGCCATGTCAGCCCTCCGAGGCGGCGGCCTTCGCCTGCTCGGCCTTGGCCGCGGTGACAGTGGCTGAGGCCGCAGCAGCGGCAGCGGCCTTCTCTTCGCCACCGACCTGAACGGTCGGCTGCGCGAATTCGATACCGTTTTGCATGAATATGTCGCGGATCATCGTGTAGGCGCGGCGGCGGATCATGGACTGCTGTCCGGGAACCGTGGTGAATGCGAAGCTCAGCTCGATCCCGAAATCGCCGATCTGTTCGACCCCCTTCATCTTCACCGTCTCAATGATGAATGGTCCGAGTTCCTCGTCCTCCAGCAATTCGGCGCCGACCCCCTTCACCAGCTTCTTTACTTTGGCGACATCCGTGTTGAAGGGGACACGGAGCATGAACTTGTCGATGACCCAGTCTCTGCTCATGTTCTGGACAGCGCCGAGAGAGCCGAAGGGGACAGTGAAGATCGGGCCGCGATGATGACGCAATCTGACCGAACGCAGGCTGAAGGATTCGACAGTACCTTTATAGCTACCGCTCTGAATGTATTCGCCGACCCGGAAAGCGTCGTCCAACATGTAGAAGATGCCACTTATGACGTCCTTGACCAGCGTCTGTGATCCAAAACCCAGGGCCACGCCGAATATACCCGCTCCGGCAATCAGCGGTCCGATCTGAACTCCCAATTGGGCAAGGACCGTCAGTACCGTTGCCGCTAGCACGAAAACCGCAAGCGCATTTTTGAAGATCGGCAGGAGAGTGGCAATACGATGCTGGCTCGCAGCTTCGCCGCCATGAGCCGAGGGGTCGGCGGAAAATGTCTGGAGCTTATCGTCTATGAAGGCCCTGGTGATATGCCAAATGAGATCGGCGACCAGGAGAACGACGACGCTCTTCAGAAGGCCGTAGAGGATGGCAGTTATTGTGGGGTTCTGATGCGCAAAAGAGTCAGGATTGAACTGCCAGACAACCGCCAGCCATCCCACTGCCATTGCGATGACGACCGCACGACTGCCGCGGACGAGGAAAATGGTTCGAACGCGGTTCTTTCGGGAGCCGTCTTCAGATGAAAGCGCCCCTTCGATCGATCGCCCGACGGCTTTCAAGATGCCGGGCAAAGTGAGTGCATAGATTCCAATCCAAACCAGACCTTTGAGGTTAAGACACCACAGCACCCAGATGGCGACGGCAAAGAGGCTGAGGGCGCCTTTGACGACGCGAGATTTGGCGGATGTCCGCCAAATGGCTTCCACCGCTATCAGCAGGAGCACTATGGAAACGCAGTAGGAGATGGCGATCGTAACGGTGGGATCGACGCCCAGCGGCGCGCCTAGGCTCCTGGTGGCGAGCTCGAGTATGAGAATGCCCATGAAAAGACGCACACGTCGGAGCAGTCGATCGCTGTCGACGCAGAACACCGCAAGTACGGCTAGAAAGCGATAGGCGACGAAGGCGATCAGGTAGGCGAGCAGCGTGATGCGTGCCTGCGGGGGCCAATCGAAGGCAAAGAAAATCACCCCGATGACAAAAGCAAAGACAACCACCGGAAGGAGTTTGGCTCCGGCGGCAGCGAAGGCGCCGGGCGCCTTGGCAAACCGGACAGCGCGGATCCGCAGGAATAGCTGCTCCGCCGCGGCACCGATTGCGACCAGAACCGCGAAGATGGCCATCACCGGCGCGTAACCGTGGGATATGGCATCCGCCCTGGTTCGGGCGGATGCGGCGGCAATTTCAGTGGGTATACGCGGGATCGCCGATATGACGGTATGAATGCGGCTACGCGTCTGGTTGTCCCAGTCCTCCAGATCCGAGGCCGGCGCGGCGGACGCGGACGGGGACGCGGACGTTGTTACGCTCTTTGGCTTTTGGCTTTCCAGCCATGCCCTGACATCCGGATCCTGTAGGAGGCGCACCAGATCATCGATTTTCGGTTGAGCGGCGGGTGCGGTCTGCGCATGCACCGTTGTCGAGCAAAGAAGAACGAAAAGGACCGCTGCCACCCATCTCATGTTCCGTCCCCCTCTCCGCTGTTTCTGGCGGAAACGAGATCATGAATACTTCCGTGACGCGAGTACGCAACGGTAAATGCGTGCGTAACATTCGGCCGATCCGGCACGACACGGGCGTTTACAGTAACGTACTTACGGAAATCGCGAAACTGCATAGGATGTGTTGCTTGAACTCGGATGGGAGGCAGAGCGGTCTATGGGCAGCACGAACCTGCAGGAGGGCGTCGCCCGGCGGGGACTTTGGAGGCTCATGTTGAGGCTGCCGGCGATGCGCGGACGCCTCCAAATTCTTGGCGCCAAGTCTTCCGCGCTCCAGGACCTCTTCGAAGCCTATGAGGACGCAAGCGTGACCCTCGAGCGCCTGCTCAGGGAGCCGGACGGCGCCGCCCCTCAAATGATCCGCGAATATGAGACGATCTGCAGCGAGGTCGAAAACGAAGTGATCGAATATTGCCGCGGGCACAGCCCCGACCCGACGGTATAGGCAGGAACGCCCGAAAAAGATCACGTTTCGGTTTTGTTGGCGTATTACCTTGCAACCATTCCTCATCTGCGCAATATATTCGTCTGTTCTCATGGACTTGGACCAAGCGTAGCGGGGGCTCGAATGCACGCTGAGGAACATGGCACAAGGGACTGCGAAGTCACGGAGGGCGAGGCGCGCGCTGAAGTCGAGCGGCTTCTTTCCGACATCAGGTTCCATGCAACGGAGCGCCAGCGCGCCATATTGCGCTATCTCGCCGAGCGGCATTTTGGCGGACATGACGATGGCGTCAAGGCCTACTCGATCGCAATAGACGTGCTTGGCAGATCAAGCAGCTTTGAACCTTCCCTCGACCCTATCGTGCGCATCGAAGTCAGCCGCCTACGGTCTGCGGTTGCCAATTATTACGAAGCTTTCCGACAACCAGATTGCGTTTCGATCGACCTGCCAAAGGGAAAGTACGTGGTCGTGTTCTCGAAGACGGCGGCGGATGAGCCTGCGCAGAGCGGGGAGGTTGTGGAAAGCGGCGAGCAGGAATCGGAGCAGGCATATTGCGCGACGCCGGTGAATACGGTGACATCCCAAGTGGGCCGGGTCACGCAACCCAAGAAATGGATCACTGCGCTGTCATCGGCTGCGATGCTTTGCGCGGCTCTGTCGGCCGCGATCGCTGGATGGCTCTATACCCGTCCGGTGTTTACCACGAGGCCGGCGGTCTCGGTCATCATCACAGCGCCCGATCGCCGGCTGGAAGCGGAGGCGATCCTAACGCATGACATGCTGATCACGGCGCTGACCCAGTTCCAGACTTTGACGGTGACATCGCAGGACCGCGCCACGGGATCGGCATCTCCCCCGTTGCGTGTTCAGCCTGGGCGGTCCTACCGGATAGACATGAAGTATTACGGCGATAATGGCGACCGAAGCGTCTGGTGGCAAATCGTCGACTCCGGATCCGGCGACCTCCTGAAAGCCGGGCTTGAAAAGGTCGACGGAGATGGGAAGAGCCCGCAGGCGGTCAGCGGCGAGCTGGTCGCGGAATTGTCGCGACGGTTCGCCACGAGCCGCGGTGTGATCAATAGCATCGAGATCCGCCACAATGCGATCGGGGCGCTTGGAAATGCCTGCATTTTGAGAGCGGAATACGAACTCGACGACGGTGGCCCCTACGACGTCGTTGGAACGTCCGGCTGTCTCGAACAGATGGTGGCGGCAGAGCCGTCCAATGCCGATGCTGCCGCAACGCTGTCGCGCGTGCTCCTGGCGAAAGTGGAGGGCGTGGTCCCGGAAGAGACCGTCACTCGCTCGCTCATGCTCGCCAATCGCGCCGTGTCGCTTGCACCGGCCTCGGACCGTGCGCAGATCGCCCTGATGATGGCGCAGTTCGCCGCGGGACGCATCCAGACGGCGATAAGCGCCGGAAACCGTGCCTTGGCCCTCAACCCCAACAATCCCGACGCCACCGCCAAGCTCGCGATGGTTCTGTTCGCAGCCGGTTACTGGCAGGCGGCGGCCGGGATGGCGGAAGCCTCAGCAAAGTCGGTGGACGTCGTTCCGCACGATGCCCTGCTTGTACTTGCATTGGACGCCTATCGAAGAGGGAATTGGTCGGAAGCCTCACTTATTGCCGAGCAGGTCAACTGCAGCGATTTCGTTGTCAGGGCGCTTCGAGCCGCGTCGCTCGGCCAGCTCGGGTCGGATGCGGCGGCAGAACGACTAGTGCAGCTCCGCAGCCGGAATCCTGATTTCGAATCCAACTTTCGCAACCTGATCGCGGACAGGCGCTACCAGCAGACATTGGTCGCTTCCATGGAGGAGGGGCTGCGCAAGGCTGGCGCTCACCTGAGCTCAGAAGGTCTGGCGAGCGCATTCTGAAACCTTAACGGCTGACCGGTCGCTTATTCCCATCCGAAGATCTTGCGCCAATCAGCCTTCATGTCGACGACCAGCCAGTTCCGCCGCACGGCTTCATCGAGCGCCTTGTCCAGCTTGCCGAATGCCGATTGCCGGTCGTAGGCGTATTCGCGCGCAGCGTCGGTGTGGTGGATCAGCATGGCGAAGCCAGGTTTCTTGCCCGCTGTCACCCAGCGTAGCATTTCGTAGTCGCCGTCCGAATTGCCGGCCGCGAAAATCGGTTTTCTGCCAATGAACTGGTTGATGCCGACTGGTTTGCCCGGGCCGTCGTCCACGAAATTGATCTTCGGCAGCCGCCTGAGAACGGGCACGTCGTCAACCAGGGCAAATTCCGTGGTGATCGTGCTTCCCACGACCTGTTCCGGTGGAATGCCGTAGATCTTTTCCGTGATCGGACGCATGAATTCAACGCCGCCGCCAGAGACGATGTAGGTCTTGAAGCCGTTGGCGCGCAGATAGTCGAGAAGTTCTCGCATAGGCTGATACGTCATCTCCGTATAGGGTCTTCCAGTCTTCGGATGCTTGGCTGCCGCGAACCAATCGGTGACGATCTTGGAAAATTGTTCGGTGGTCATGCCGGCATGCGTCGCCATGCCTAACTCGACAATGCCTTTCTCGCCACTTTTGGCGACGCCCTTCAGATCTCCGGCTAGGACGGATTTGAATGGCTCCTGTTCTTTCCACTCCGGGTGTTGCGGAGCCAAATCCTTGATCCGATCAAGCATAAAGCCGAGCTGAGTGTAGAACGGCTGCTCCACCCAGAGCGTCCCGTCATTGTCGAAGACGGCGATGCGGTCCTCAGGCGCGACATAACTTTCACCGCCCTGAGTGGTCGTTGCTTTGACGAAGTCCATGATCCGGGTTTTCGCCGCGGTATCGTTCCAAGAAGGCAGCGCTTCCTGCGCCAGTGCCGGAGATATTGCGCCTGCGACCAGCATGATCAGTGCGACGAGCAGCGATGCAAAGATCGCGTCTGACGCCTCCAAGCTGTGTCTCATCGGAACTCTCCCCCTAAGCGAGAACTCTCTTCACGCACCGGAAGCCAACATGGCTCGTCGAGGTATCCTCGGGCTCGGCATGGCGGGCGGCAGGTCGGTAGCGTCGGCAGTAATTCGGCGCGCAGAGGTGCGATCCACCTTTGAGCACACGGCGCGGTATCCGTATTTGCGGCTGCGTTCGATCGTAGCTCGCCTCGATGTCGCCGCCGCGCGGGTTTGTCGGGATGCAGCAAGATTTGGCTGCTGGCTCGGGATGCCGCGTCGACCAGTAATCGGTCGTCCATTCCCAGACATTGCCGATCATGTCGTAAAGGCCGTAGCCGTTCGGCGGGAAAGACCGGACGGGCGAAGTGCGCTCGTGGCCCTTCGGCTTGGTGGAGTGTGTCGGGAAGGTACCTTGCCAGGTATTGGCCATGGCGACGCCCCCAGGCATCAGCTCATCGCCCCATGCAAATTCGGCGTCATCCAATCCACCCCGCGCGGCCAGCTCCCATTCGGCCTCTGTGGGCAGGTCGAACCCGGCCCATTTTGCGTAGGTTTTCGCATCGACATAAGCAATGTGGACGACGGGATGATCAAGCTTGCCTCGAAGATCGCTCAAACCTCCGAGCGGCCGGCGCCAGCTAGCGCCGAATTTGAAGGACCACCATTGGGTGATATCCGAGCCCGAGACAGTCTTTGGCATTGTGAAGAGAAGGGATCCAGCCTTCAACATCTGCGGCAATGCGCCCGGATAGTCCTCCGGATCGGGGGTTTTCTCGGCCAGCGTGACGTATCCGGTGGCCTTTACGAATTCCATGAATTTCCGGTTGGTGACGAGCGTCTCCTCGATCCAGAAGCCGTCGACCTTCACGGGATGGGCGGGAGCCTCTTCCGGGTAGTGGTCGTTCGAGCCCATCGTGAAGGTGCGACCGGGAATCCAGACCATGCCTTCCGGTGCTTTCGCGGGTTCGTCCTCGAATGCCAATGACATCACAGCCTCCGACTATCGAAGGCTGTAGCTTCGCGCCTGACAGGTGCGAGGGGAAGTACGTTACTGTAAATTCGTGCGTCAACTACGAAATGGAGGGCACATGCAGGCGTGCGTTCGGGTCAAACCGGATTGAGGTCCGGCAGGACAAGCTTTGTCGCGGAAGTAGCGGACGAACCGAGTATTCCGACAAGGCTGGCGAGCCGCTTTCTGTCGATTTCGACAGCGGCCTTTCCTCCAAACAGCCCTTCGGCAAGGAGGGCGACCTGACGCGAGAGCTCGGGCGAGTTCTCCAATGAATTATTGAGCGCTGGGGTTGTGCTCGAGGGACGACATCAGTGCTTCGATCATTTGGTCAATGCTGAAGCTGGCCGAACGCTGGCTCGGTGGATAGTCCCGGAAGGTTTGCAGGAAGGGGGCGACGCGCCACACGCCATATTGGACGAGATAGGCGTTCTTGGCCGTCCAGTCGTAATACTGATCGGAAACGACGTCCGCCCGTTCGAAAGGATCCATCCGCAGATTGAAAACCTTCGGGACGCGCAGGCATGTGAAGGGATTCGTCCAACCTTCGAAGCCACCGGGCTTGCGTTGCTCGCAGAACACGAGTTTCCAATTGTCGTACCTGTAGGCGACGAGTTGGCCGTCGTCATTGAAGTAGTAGAAGTCGTGTCGCGCGGACTTCGGCTCCTGCCGGTCAGATAGCCGAGCTGGTTGTAGCCGTCGAGATGGACCTTGAATTGGTTGCCACCGACCGATGTTCCTTTCAGCAGGCGGTCCTTGACGTCCGTATCGCCGGCGGCGGCAAGCAGCGTCGGAAACCAATCCAGGCCCGACATCATCTCGTTTGACACTTCGCCTGCCTTGACATAGCCCGGCCAGCGGACCATCGCCGGCACGCGGAACGCACCTTCCCAGTTCGTGTCCTTCTCGCTGCGGAACGGCGTTGTGGCTGCGTCCGGCTACGAGAATTGGTTGGGACCGTTGTCAGTTGTGTAAACGACGATCGTGTTGTTGGCGATGTTCAGATCGTCAAGCGCTTTCAGTAGCTTGCCGACATCATTGTCGTGCTCGATCATGCCGTCGGCATAGTCGTTGCCCGGCATGCCGCTCTGGCCCTTCATCGAGTCGCGGACGTGCGTAAAGAGATGCATGCGGGTTGTGTTCATCCAGGTGAAAAACGGCTTGCCCTGTTTCACCTGCCGGTTCATGAAATCGATCGCCGCCGCAGTCGTCTCGTCATCGATCGTCTCCATCCGCTTCGCCGTCAAGGCACCAGTGTACTCGACCCTACCGTCCGCATAGGAATGGATGACGCCACGCGGCGAATTCGTCTGACGAATTCCTGATCGTCCTTCGGGTAATAGGGCCGCTCCGGCTCTTCCTCGGCATTCAGGTGGTAAAGATTGCCGAAAAATTCGTCGAAGCCGTGCTTGGTCGGCAGGAATTCGTCGCGGTCACCCAGATGGTTCTTCCCGAATTGGCCCGTTGCATAGCCAAGGGGCTTGAGCGCCTGGGCAATGGTGATGTCGCGCGGCTGCAGGCCGACGGTCGCACCGGGAATGCCAACCTTGCAGAGCCCGGTGCGCAGGCATACCTGACCGGTGATGAAGGTCGAGCGACCCGCCGTACAACTATTCTCGGCATAATAGTCGGTGAAGAGCATGCCCTCATGGGCGATACGGTCGAATGGGCGTCTTGTAGCCCATTAGGCCTAACGAATAGGCGCTGATATTGCTCTGGCCGATATCGTCGCCAAAGATCACTAGGATGTTTGGTCTTGCGCTATCCGTACTGGGCGCAGGAGAACTGGGCGCTGAAGATGCAGGGGGCCGCCGTGCCTTGGGCCCACGCACTCGACATGAACGGTGCTGAAATCAGCGTCACGGCGGCGACAGTCGCTACCCAGAAAAATCGTCGGGAGGGCTGTGTTTCCATCACCGGCTCTCCCTGCGCTGGTCGTTCAACATTTCGCTCTCCTTGTGATCGGGCGGGGCCTAGCCGCCGCCGGAACTGGATCGTTGTCATCGACCAGGAGAGACTTCTATTTTCGGTGTCTGCGCGGAGGGATGCTGCTGTAAACGCGGGGTTGCGAGATGTATTGGGGACGTAAATCCGTACTCACGGGGTCAGGGGCTTTGATTGAGGATCTGAGCGCAGCGTCTCATCCACATCTGAAGCCGTTTGCCGACTTGACGGTCGCTCTTTTGGACGTGACGGCTGTTCGGTAATCATCAGGGGTGCGGCGACGGCCGTGCCTGCGACGGTCCCGACTGTCCTCGCGGTGCCGCCGACAACGGCGGCTACACCTTCACCGACCGTGACGTTGGAATCGGTCAGCGGCTGTCCCGTTATAATCCGCTGGCCGATGAGCTGGACGATCTCAGGGCTTTCGGCGAATTTGCCGTGGTTCGAACTGTCACCGGTCTTGACCTTGGTGAGGTCGATCGCGGTGATGCCGGCTTTCTCCAAACGGGAGCGGTAGGGTTCTTCGGTCGGATTGATCCCGCCGAGACGTCCAACGTCGCCCGAGATGAACCTAGACGCCGCAAGTGCACGGTCGTCCTGCGAAACGAAGAGCGTGAACTTCGGCCTCGGCTCGCCCATCTCGATGAATTGCTTGGCGAAGACTTCGATATCGAGGTCCGGCGAAGCGAGGATAACATTGTGAATCTTCGGATCTACATGCCCGTCGCGAATACCCATTTGCCTAAGTGATTCCATGGCGAGCCAGGTGCCCATCGAATGCGCGAGGATCGTAATGTCCTTCACCTCGGGATCTTGGGCCAATACGCGCAGCGTCTGTTCGAGAGCCGTGCGGGAATAATTCGTGCTCTCCTTGTCGTACACGTAGGCGGTGACCCGGGCGCGTGAAGGCCAGGTAAAGAGGATCGGCGTCGCATGCATGTCGCTGTCATGAACGATCTGGGCGAAGCGGAAGACCGAATCCTCATAGGTGTTGTTGTAACCATGGATGAAGACGATCGCGTGCCCACCTTCGGTATGCTGATGGAACCACGCCCGGCCCTCCGGAACCGTGGCGATCTCTTTGACGTGCGTGACGGCGAAGTCGGTGGCGGGATTGGGAGGAAGCTTCTTCGGCCACTGCACCGTTCCGGCCGGGCGCTTCGGCGGAATGGAGATCGCGATGTCGGTTAGGTGGGGCTTGGGACTGCGCTCACCGTTGAACAGCGTTGCGGGATCGCCGGAGGGCTGGCGGGTCGTTGCCACGAGCATGTCGACTTGCGCGGTTTTGGGCGTCGTTGCGGTCAGCGTCACGGGCGTCATCACGCCAGTCGGATGGCCGCAGCCGGATAGCAGCAGCAGAATTGCAAGAACAAATGTCTTCCGCATCGGGGCTCCGTCGATCGTTCCGAATCACCATAAGCAGCATGGGCGTGTGGTTAAGTACTTTACGGTAAATTACGTTGGTGAGGAGCCCCGATATCGCCTTGGTGTCACCGCTTTCGACGCTCGCGAAACGTGTTCGTACGGCGCGTCACAACGAGAAGTGTTTACACACATTTACAGTAACGTACTTATGCCTCCTTCAGTGTTGGGCGATCCTGCAGCTCCGTGTGAGATCGGCGGGAGGTCAGTGTGAGAAGAGCGATTTTGGCGATAGTGACAGTGCTGGCGATGGCATCGGCTGCCGTCGCCTTTTCGCCCGACGAGCTCCAGCAGCGCACGGTCGAGCGTCGTGCGGTGGAGGCGGTCATCTGGAGTATTCCGGCGGTCAACTACGATCTGATGCTCCAGGAGATGCTCACCAAGACAAGCGGTGAGATGAACCAGATTGTCTATTGGTCGCGCCCTCTTGATTGGCATAATCAGACCCTGGCACCCAATCCGGATGCCATCTATCTGATGGTCTTCACCGATACAAAGGACGTCGGGCCGGTCGTCATCGAGGTGCCTCCGGCCGACGGAGGGTCGATCAACGGCAACATCGTGGATGTCTGGCAGATGCCGCTTGAGGACGCCGGACCATCGGGCGCCGACCAGGGGAAGGGCGGAAAATATCTCGTCCTGCCGCCTGCGCTCCAATCTTGCCAGTCATAGCGATGCTGACATCGAGAGGTCGGTCGCCTACGGCAAGCGATTGAAGGTCTATCCGCTGTCACAAGCGGCCTCCCCGCCGGAGACTGTCTTCACCGACGCCAAGGACGTCCTGTTCGACTCTACGATCAAGCATGACATAAGCTTCTTCGACTCCCTGGACCGGATTGTCCAGACCGAACCCTGGCTGCCGCGCGATCGGGCCATGATCGACCAACTCAAGTCGCTGGGCATCGAGAAAGGCGAGCCCTTCAAACCCGACGCGGCGACAAGCAAGCAGCTTGAAACCGGAATCCATGAGGCGCGCGATTGGCTGGAGGCAAAATACGACACCAGTCTGAAGCCCTTTTATGAGAATGGACGCTGGAACTTCGCCGCCGACCCAGAGCTCGTGAAGGCCGCGCAGTCGTCGTTTGAAGAGCCGGACGCCTATCCGGTCGACATTCGCGGTCTCACCTACAGCTATGCCTATATCGGCATCAAACGCCTTGGCGCGGGCCAGTTCTATCTGATCGCCATCAAGGACAAGGACGGACATCCGTTTGACGGTTCGAAAACATATCGCCTGAAAGTGCCACCCAACGCCCCAGTGGAACAATATTGGTCGTTGACCGCCTGTGACCGTAAAACACATGCGCTAATCCGCAACATGCCGCGCGCGAGCCGCTCGTCACAAATCGCCGATCTGCAGAAAAACGCCGACGGCTCGGTCGACATCTTCATCCGACCTAAGGCACCCAAGGGCAGGGAAGCGAACTGGATACCGACCGACGCCAAGCGCGACTTCGAACTGATGTTTCGTCTTTACGCACCAACGAAGGCGCTCTTCGACAAGAAATGGGTGCTCACGGATGCCGAGCTGGTGAGGAAATAACCCATGGAAAATCGCGCGGTACTGACGCTCAGGCCTTTCGGTGGCTGCGCCCCAGAGGGTGCGGCCCGCAATCAGACCATCCGTTCCGCCACCTCAGCCAATTGATCGATTGTGGCGCCCCATCCGCTGTAAAAACCGAGTTCTTCATGCCGCTTACCTTCGGCCGTACTCTTGTGCAGCACGCGAGCCATGTAGCGGGTGCCGTCGCCTTCGGGCATCAATGTCATGATCGCCGTAAGCGCAAGCCACGGTTCGGCGGGGCGCCAGCCTTCGGTGAGTGACGTCGTGAAGATCAGGCGCTGCTCGGGCACGACCTCAAGGAAGCAGCCTTCTACGTGCGGCTCGAATTCACTATCACCTTCGCGCATCAGTGTCTCCAAGCCGCCGCCCGGGTGCAGGTCCAGTTTGATCACCTTGCATTGCAAAGGCGCGGGAATCCACCATCGTTCGAAATGTCTGCGGTCGCTCCATGCCTTCCACACTGCAGAGCGCGGCGCGCCGATGAACCGGGAAATGGTGAGATCAGAGCTTTCCGTTGTCATTGTCATCCCCCCGCAAATCTGGTTTTCGACACATTCGGCCGATCTGTCCCCAGAGCGCACGGTGGCGGACTGCAATGTCTATTTGCTGCCTCGGCTCGGTTCCATGAATATCACGGGAACGGCCACCGTCCTAGCAGCCCGGATAAACGCCTCCCGCGCCGCCTCGGGCGTCTCATTTCCTTCGTAGACCTCCAGGCAGATGCGCAAGGCCTCGTCATATGCGTGGCTGTGATCCTCTGGCCAATGGTCCAACAAGCAGTCCGCAGCCTCTCGTGCGGTGGAAATGGCGACCCGGCCGATTTCGGGTAGGTCTACACTTACGGGCTTGGTCCAAACTCGGTCGTACATTCCGACTATAATACTTCCGTTGATCGGGCGCGGCGGAAGAAAGCTATAGTAGCGATCTTGGACAGTCTACGCATGGATCGCCCTAAAGTTCCGCCATCTAAGGCTGCATATTACTGGCGAGGATGTTTGTCGTAGTCGGAAATATCAACGATAGACTCGCATAAGGACGGCGCGACTGGGCGACATTCTTTGCTCCGCATTGCCCCGTCAGATGTTCAAACTTTTGTCAAAGAGCGTAGATCGTGGTCGCACGTCCGAAGACCCATGAGCCCGCCACGGTGACGAATGTGAAAGGCTTAAGCGGCGGCGTTGTCCGCTGTGCGTGCTGCAAATAGGGGAAGTGATCCGCATCTATCAAAAAATGCGGAAACTCGGCTTGACGCCGCGTCGAAGAACAGTAAGCCCTTTCCGTACTCGCGTTTCGCTCGTCGGTCGAGGATAACTGGCATGCTGGAACCGAGCAGGATTTGCGTGGGTATTTGGCGACCGGCAACGGACGTGCCGCGAAGACAGATACGGACAGGATGGACATACCCATGAGCGACGCGTTTGAATCCGACATCTTTGAGCTCGCGCCCATCGCGATGTGGATTGAGGATTTCAGCGATGTAAAGGTGCTGTTCGATGAGTGGCGTGCTAAAGGCGTCGATGACATCGGCGCATTCTTGCGCGACGATTTGAGCCGGGTAGCCGAATGTTCACGGCGCATCAGGGTTTTGAGCGTCAACCGCAAGACCCTTGAGCTTTTCGAGGCCGACAACCTGGAGCATCTCACCGCTAACCTCTCGAATGTTTTTCGCGACGACATGCTCGAAACGCATGTAAACGAGCTTTCAGATCTATGGGATGGCAAGGTCGAATTTAGCAGCGCCACGGTGAACTACACAGTTTCCGGCAAGCGGCTGGACATCCAGTTGCGCGGCTCCGTGCTCCCTGGTTTCGAGAATTCGCTCGGGAAAGTGCTGCTGACGACCGAAGATGTGACGGCGCGCGAGAACGCCCGACGTGGAGAAATAATCAACCGACGTTATGCTGAAGGCATCTTCGAACATTCGCCCGTCTCTCTTTGGATAGAGGATTTTAGTGGCGTCAAGATGCTCCTCGACGACGTGCGCGAGCAGGGGATCACCGACTTCCGCACATTCACGGATGTGCACCCCGAATTCGTCCGACAGTGCATGAGCGAGATCAAGGTCATTGACGTCAACCAGGCGACACTGGATCTATTTTGCGCTCCTGATCGGCAAACGCTCCTCCATCGTCTCGGAGACATTTTCCATGATGACATGGAGAAGCCGTTTCGTGAGCAGCTGATGGAGCTTTGGAACGGAAACCTGTTTCATCACAGGGAGGTGGTCAACTACGCGCTAGATGGAACGGTTCGCCACATCCTGCTCCACTTCGCGGTTTTCCCGGGCTACGAGAGCAGTTGGTTGCGTGTGCAGGTCGCCTTGACCGATATTACGGCGCGCAAGAAAGCGGAGGCGTATCTTGAATATCTTGGCAAGCACGATGTGCTGACAAAACTTCATAATCGCGCCTTCTACATGGATGAACTCAATCGCCTGGAACGAAAGACGCTTCGGCCTGTTTCGGTCATCGTCATGGACCTTAACGGCCTGAAGGACGCAAATGACACACTCGGCCACGATGCCGGCGACGCACTTTTGCGCCGGTTCGGCGAAGTTCTGAACGGTGTCGTCTCGCAGCCGAACCATGCCGCGCGCATCGGCGGCGACGAATTTGCCATCTTGCTGCCAGGCGCGGATCGGCAAGTGGCAATTGCAATGGTGGACACCATCCACGAAGTGCTGAAGATCAACAATCAGTTTTATTCGAACGCGCCTTTGAGTGTCTCGATCGGCGTTGCGACGAGCGAGCCGGGGGAGGCGATGGAAAGCGTCGTCAAGCGCGCGGACATTCTGATGTACGATCAGAAGCGCGCTTCGCAGGCGGCTCGCTGTGGGGGGGATGGTTCAGCATCTGCTCCCGACGACCATCATACCAGCGCGTCGTCTTCCGTCTTCGCAAGCAACTGATCCCGCACACCGAAACCTAGCTTTTCAGATGAGCTCGTCGCTCGGCCGCCTGATGAACGCGACATCCGGAGGACGAGGGGGAGAGGCCGCAATGATCCC
Source organism: Martinezella calliandrae (assembly GCF_030272695.1). Lineage (GTDB taxonomy): Bacteria > Pseudomonadota > Alphaproteobacteria > Rhizobiales > Rhizobiaceae > Rhizobium > Rhizobium calliandrae. Next base: position 12,973 of record NZ_JARFYN010000050.1, on the reverse strand, counting down.
ATGATCGTGAGAAGCGCGCTGACGCAAACGGCAATCCTGGCGCCCCGTGTCGTCACATCTGATGCTTAGGCTGCCTTCGCAATTTCGCAATAAATGATGTTGCGGTTGTCGCCAAACCAGACGGATGTTTTTGTCTCCGCGCTGCGGGTGCCTGCTTCGGCAATCATGCGCATGTCGCCTTCCGAGCGCAGGAGGAGTGGCCAGCTCATGAACGCTTCCATATAAGCGTCTACCTCGATTTCCTGCGAGAAGTTCGCAAACAAAAAGGAACCGCCGGGCTTGAGCATTTCAATGCATTTGCGCGTCAATCTGGCGGCAACTGGAAAGGTGAGATAGTCATAGAGGCCTGCAGCATAAATGTAGTCGAAACGGCCGAGAGCGTGCTTGTTGGAAAGCAAGCTTTTGACCGAACCGTCGACTGCTTCGACGCAGGTTCCCGCAAAGTCGCGCGCAACCGTCCCGACGCTCAACGGGTCTTGATCGAGCGCGATCCAGCGCTTGATCCTTTCTTCCTTGAGCGCAGTCGACAACGCCGCTTCACGAAGATGGCCCGACGCCACCGCAAGGATTTCGGCCGAGCCTGGTCGATCCTTGCCGTGCTCGTCTACCCGCCGAGCAAGGATATCGCGGCGTTCTCTCACCGCGACGGATGAGGACGCGTTTTTGGTGTATTCGTATATCGCTCTGCCAAGCTCGGTGGATGCAGCGATTTCTGCCTCAACGCCGGCATGGCCATAAATGAAGTCGAGCAGATGCGCGTCGCCCGAATAGCCGCGCGGCTTGTCGAATGACCATCGCGTGAACGGATCCTGAAGCAGGAATTGAGTGACGGGATGGTGCTGCGCAAGGAAGGCTATTTCGGTCCAAATGTCTGAGTGAAATCGACGACGGATCTGATGCAATGCCTGCGACAGTCGACTGACAATCGCATGGGGATCCCCGTTAGACCGGAACTGTTGAAGCGACAAATCGAGCGTCAGAGCAAGTTCCGCCTTGGCGATGACCATCTGATCTGATGATGGAAGGTCGTCTGGCGCGGTTGGGCGAAAAATCTGTCCGGGTGCAATGAGACTCTCGCCGTCGAACTTAAAGCCTTGTGCCATTATGAACTCCGTTGACGCAACGTTAACCACAAATATGTGGATGACAGAACGCGATTGGATTTTGCGCGTCAAGAGGGTATTTCTAGTAACGCGGGTAAAAACTCGCGGATAAGACGAACGGAAGTTTGGAAGCGGTGAACTGGGTTCATCGGCAGCAATGCTCGGAGGGCGTCGCCGCATGTTCTATGAAGGAATGTCTTCAGAACAGATTGCATCTGGAAGTCTCGCAAAGGCCTCTTTTGCGGATGCAGACTGCGCTGTCCCGATAGAAAACCTCTGTGGCTCCCTCTTGGAGATGAGGGCTGCCTATGCAGCGGAAAATGATGTCGCCCGCCGGCAAGCCACGCATCGCGGCTTGTGGATGGCGGTTGCCGTTTACATCGCCTTTGCCGCCCCTGACGCTTGGCTCATTCCGGACGTCGCGCCGCTAACGATCGCCATGCGCTTTGCTACAGGGGCCGTCGTACTGATGGCCTTTGAGATTTTGAGATTGGCGAAGGCGAAGACCGTTTGGCTGGACGGCACCTGCGCTTTGGCGCTGATCTTAGGTTACGTCGCCTGGCTTTGTCCGGCTGTCACAACCAACTATGCGGCGAGTATGTCGTACTACATGATCTTCGGCGCGATCTTTATGATGGGCGCGAACCTGTTCTTTAGCTTCTCATTTCGCCTATCCGTTCTGACGTCCGGCACGGTGTTGGGCGTGTTTTTTGTGGCGCTCTACGGTTTCTTTCCATCGACACCAGTCTACCAGCTCACCTTTGGATTGTTCTACGTCTCCTGTTTTGTATTCACCTCATTCGTGAACTGGCGTTTGAATGTCGAGCGTTACAATGTGTTTCTGAATGCAGCGGAGGCTCGCCATCAGCATTGGGAGGCTGCGGAGCGCGGAAAGGCCTTGCTGCGTCTTTCCCACACCGATTACCTCACAGGCATCGAGAACAGACGTGCGATCGATCGAAGGCTGGATCAGTGCTGGACCGCTTGGAAAAGCGAGGGCCACGAATTTTCTGTCATCCTTATCGACGTCGACTTCTTCAAGCGCTTCAACGACCGCTATGGCCATCAGGAAGGTGACCGATGTCTGACCGTCATCGCCACGACGCTTCAGAAACTTGTGGAGCGTCATCAAGGGATCATCGGCCGATATGGCGGCGAGGAATTCATCGCCGTCATGCCTTTAAAAGCGCAGCATGAAGCAACTTTCATAGCCGGGGAAATCCGGCACCAAGTTGAAGCGCTCGCAATTCGGCACGAAGAGCGGCCAGACGACACGCAGTTCGTAACGGTGAGTGTCGGCGTTGCTTTCATCAGCGAACGATCCGGGGCAAAGGTGGAATGGCTCGTGCGTGAGGCCGACCTTGCGCTCTATAACGCAAAAGCCTCCGGCCGCAACTGCGTTCGAACATTTGATCCGACGCTGCGGCGTCCGAAGGAGGATGCCGGAAAATTGGTGCCGCTGCTGGCGGCCGCCATCGATCGGAGACTGGTATCGCTGGTCTATCAGCCGATATTCGATCTCAGGGACGGCCAGATGAAAGCCGTCGAGGCTTTGATGCGGCTTCGTATGCCCGATGGAACCTCCGTGCCGCCAGGCGTCTTTATTCCGGTCGCGGAGCGAACTGGATCCATTATCGAATTGGGCCGTTGGGCGATCAAGACGGCGTGTCAGGACATCTTGGCATCCGACCGCTTGGCCACGGTCAGCGTGAATGTCTCTCCGATGCAGCTAAGATATCCCGGTTTTGCCATGAGCGTTGCAGCGATCCTTGAAGAGACTCGCGTCTGCGGGTCTCGGCTCGCGTTGGAAATCACCGAAGGCTTGGATATGGAGATGCAACCCGAGGTGCTACAGTGTCTCGCAGATCTCCAGGCGCTCGGTGTTGAAATTTGGCTGGATGATTTCGGCTCCGGTTATGCCGGATTGTCGTGGCTCCGGGCGATCGAGTTCGACACCGTCAAGGTTGACCGGACCTTCCTGCATGATTGTTCGGACGAGCGCGGGCTGACCATGCTGCAGGACATGGTCGCCCTGATCCGCAACCGCGGGAACAGGATCCTGGTAGAGGGTGTGGAGACCGAGGCCCAGATGTCAGTCCTCCAGAGCCTCAGCATCGACCGAGTTCAAGGGTTTCATCTGGGCAGGCCCGTGAGCGCAGATCTATTGGCGCTAAGCGCGTAGCGCCTTCCATCGAGCGGTCGGCGAGCCTGTCTGGCTGTTCAACGGCCCCGGCATGCCTCGCGGATGCAGGGGCTGGTCTCGACCACCGGCGGGAAAAATTCAGAACATTTCGGCAGTGATGAGCGGTGTATTATTGTCCTGTGCGGCAACTGCCCTGGCTTGATAAAGAGCCGCATGTCGATCCTCTGGCAACCGATGGTAAACGATGGCGAGCGCAGACGTGGTCATGCCAAAACGAAGGCACATCGGGCAGATGATCTCGACATGATCGCCTGCACGCGGCAGCTTTTCTTCGGCTTCAGCCTCACAGATGGGGCAGGTAACGCTCATCAGCTAGATCCTTTGTTGTGGAGCAGCAGTCCGGATCAATCCGCGTCGGCTCGCTCCTGCGCCTCACCGCGAACATTATAACTCCCTCTCTGGCCGCAATAGGGCGCCACTCGAGCAACTGAGAATTATTACATTATCATATTAGACTAGAGGGTTAGCTCCGCCTAGTCCATAGCTTGGCTTCGCGGTCGAATCGAGCGGCGCAGCATCCGCACATAAAATCGGCAGACTACGGCGGCGATAGCCACCCGCTACGAATTGCCGACGTCCGGACGTTGGGGCCGTTGGTTTCAAGGCGTCACGGTCGGTCAGCTCGAGTATCCTCGTCTATTCATTTTTGTCCGCGTCCATCGAAATGCCAAAGTGACCCTCTTACTGTTGCTCGATCTCCGCCATATTTGGCGGCGTCCACTCGATGTCAGCACTTTAGGAACGTTTGTTCATTTATGGCGAGACAGGAGCGTTGTTTCTGGTCCCGCCTGACGACCGAAGAGGATTTCAGGCGGAATGTTGAAAAGTTATGGCCAGATCAGGAGCATTCAGTATCTGCGGGCTGTGGCGGCGATTTCCGTCGTCTTCTTTCACGTCAGCGAGGCATACGACCTTGGATTCAAGATCGGAGCTTCCGGCGTCGACATATTTTTCGTGATCAGCGGCTTCATCATGTGGGTTACGACAGAGGGAAAGTTGATGAGCCCGCAGCAATTCATGTCGCGGAGAATATCGAGAATAGTGCCGGTTTACTGGGTTGCGACGATCGTGACGGTTGTCTTGGTTGCGGTGAAGCCACAGTTCTTTTTCGACTCGGATCCGAGTGCAACGAATTTTATCGGCTCGCTGTTTTTCCTGCCTCTTATCAAGGACGACGCATTGCATCCCGTTGTGCTGCAGGGTTGGACATTGTCCTATGAGATGTTCTTTTATCTCATCTTTTCGGTTTCGTTATTGCTTTCGGAGTTCAGCCGGTTTTGCTTTTTGTTGATGGCTCTAGTTCTTATCGTTGCGGTGCATTCCCAATTGCCCTTCATGTATGCGCGTGTTTTTGCCGCGCCGATGATTCTGGAGTTCGCGGCGGGCGTCATAATCGGGCGCCTATGGACATCGAATTTTAGAATTCCTTTTCATATCGCCATGGCTTTGGTGATAGGCGGGGTCGTTTTGCTGGTGATCAGTGCCTTGCTGCCCGACCTCGAGCGCCTCCTTCGCTGGGGCGTGCCGGCAACTCTTTTGGTGATCGGCGCGGTTTTTGCCGAACGAGAGCGAGGTTCGCCAGAGCTGGCGTTCATGCGCTTCCTCGGGGACGCCTCCTACTCAATCTATATCTGGCATGTGCTCACCGCTGTCGTGGTGACCGCGATCCTGTTACGCATTGGGGTACCGCACCTGGCGCTTCCCTTGCTCATCGTTGCGGGCTCGCTGGGACTTTCCCTGGTTTGCTACGCCGTCATCGAACGTCCGATGCTTCGACTGATGCGTCCTCGAGCGAAGACCGTGTCGGAATAGCAGTCGACGTTAGGAGGCTGTTTGCAGAATCTAATGGGTGGAGGATTCAGCATTTGGGCTTGAAGGGCCGATTTCGTCCGACCAAAGTTAACGGAAGCTGCCGCATCTGTCCCCATAGCGCGGGAAAACCTAGGATAGTGTTTTCAAAGCTTTGACGGTTGAATGCGACGAGAAACCAATGTAGAATTTGGCACCACAAAAATATAGAGAGCGGTCACATGAGAGACCGGTTTGGCAGGTTTGCGGGAGTATGCTGTATTTCCGCAGGCTTTTTTCTTTTTTTATCTGAATCTGCTTCGGCTGGCTGTTGGTCAGCTTTGAAAAGCCCTGAATGGCGACAAATAGCCTCAATAATTTCTACTGCAAAGCTGTGCGAACAGATGCCTGCAGGACCAAATCGCACGAGGAGACTTGAGGTCACCGCCGTCGATTTCTGCACGACTCCACACGGCGTTTCGATCACCGCAAACGTATCTCTGACATGCGGATCGAGCACGGAATCCTTCCTGCAGCTATCGCCACTGGACGGCAAGGTTGTGGCGACGGTCACAATGGATATCGGCGCCTGCAAGGTAACGGATTCGGATATTAATATCAGCGGCAAGGCGGGGGAATTATTGACAGGCCCGCAAACGCAAGAATTCCTGCGCAACTGGGCGCAGATACGCCTCTCGAACCTGTGTGGGATGCAATGATCTGGCTAGGGGTGCAACCGCGTGATTGGACAGATCGCGTCAGGGAATGGACCAGAGCTATCGGGTTTTCGACAAGAGAATTATGGCGAGGTACCGCACCTACAGCATCGAGTTCAAACGCCAAGTCGCGCCGGAATACCTGGGAGGCGAGACACTTCACGTTCTAGCAAAGCGCTACGATACCCAACGCCAACTGATCCCTGGTTGGGTTCGGAATTATGAGGAAGCCTACGTCATTGGGAGACGGCTGCACTCGCTGGGTTATCTCAGTCCGCACCACAGGCACAATCTTGGCCGTGATCGGGGTGAGAGGCACGCTATTGCTGATCTCGATCGGCCCTTGCCGCAAGTATCCCAAATACGGAACCGGCAAGAACCGCGAACAACAGAATACTGACGGCCCAGGTTTCGACTGTCATTCGCACCTCACGCTTGTTGAGAATTGTTAGCCACAAAATGAGGTGACGACGGCCGATCTGGGGCCGACTCGTTTCAAAATATTGCTATTCTTTGATTATTTGACGGCGGATCGATCCGATGAGAAGCGATCGGATGATCAAAGGCGGTGAACCTCATCGGAGGCAGGCAGCTTGCACCTCAAAGTCGACGTCGGACATAAGGCGCCTTTTAGATACATTGCTTGCGGTGGGCGCGCGCCTGGAATTGCGTGAAATAGTGGGGTTTGGCTTGGCTTCCACCCTTTAGCGCTCGACATCCTCTTAGTCGTCCACTAGAAACCCGCGATAAACGGCGTTGCTCTCCGACTGTTCTGGGTTAGGGCCAGGAGGAGTAAACTTTCGGGGTTGATTTCCTATGCTGACCGACAAGCTGGCTCCTTTCGAAAAAGCGTTGGTCGGAAAACGGATACTGATCACCGGCAATACCGGCTTTACAGGCGGCTGGCTTTGTCTGTGGCTGAAGGCAATCGGCGTAGATGTAAGAGGCTATTCATTGCCACCAGAAACGTCGCCATCTCTTTTTGATGCGATCGGAAGCACCGAAGAGACTACTTTCGGGGATATTTGTGATCAAAGTCTATTTCGTGAAGCGGTTTCGCGCTTTGAGCCAGATTTGATCCTTCATCTTGCTGCTCAACCCTTGGTCAGGCGTTCCTATGCCGAGCCGCTTCGGACGTTTCTGGTGAATGCGCAAGGTACAGCAAATGTGCTCGAGGCCGCACGGACGGTGAAGAGCGTTCAAGGTGTTCTTTGCATCACGACGGACAAAGTCTACAAAAACAATGAATGGGCGTGGCCATATCGCGAAAATGACCCTCTTGGCGGGAAGGATCCCTACAGCGCGTCGAAGGCGGCGGCTGAAATGGTAATCCAAAGTTACGCGGCATCTTTTCCGAGTAGTCTTGGCAAAGGTCCCGCGATCGCTACCGCCCGCGGAGGCAACATAATCGGAGGTGGCGACTGGTCTGAGGACAGGCTTATTCCAGACTTTGTTCGCGCTGTCGTCAACAATGATCGACTCACGCTCAGGTATCCGGAAGCGACGAGGCCCTGGCAGCACGTCCTGGCGCTAGCATATGGATATATGCTCATCATGGCGGGTCTGATCTCGACGAATCCTGCAAATTTTGCCAAGGCCTGGAACCTGGGCCCACAGGATGCCAAGCAGTATTCCGTTCGGGATGTGCTGACATTGATGTCGGATGCCTGGCAGCGGCCTGACCTCGCCTTCATGGGTGATCCATTGCCGGAAGCTGGCGCCTTGGCCGTGGATAGCACGCTTGCTCGAAATCAACTCGGCTGGAATCCACCTTGGGGCACAGAGCAGGTCGTCAAAGAGACTGCTTCCTGGTATCGGCAATATTACGACAATCCTGCCAATGCCTTGGAAATAACGCTGAAGCAAATCAACGCTTGGCGCGAAAAGATTGCATCATGATTTTCGTCATTGGAGGGACCGGAAGGCTGGCGCGCGCCATTGCCGCACGGCACAGTGATGGCGAGACGATCACGCCTCGGCGTGAGGTCTATCAAGATTGGTGGATGCCGAATGCCGCCGACGCTATTCGCGAATACTTCGAGCCCTGGGAGCGCGGCAATTCGACCATATTCGTGGTTTCAGGGTTGCTTGATCCTCACGCAGGCGAGGAGGATATTTTAAAGGTCAATTATTACCTGCCCAAGAACATTGTTCAGGCCGCGGCCGTGCTCGGAATCCGAGTTGTCACTTTCGGCACGATAATGGAAAGATTGTTGTCACGAGGTAATCCATACGTTCAGAGCAAAATTGCCCTGGGCCGCTATGTGTCGGAGATTGCCGACAATTGCCAAAGCGTTGCCCACGTTCGGTTGCATACCTTATACGGATTGGGCCAGCCATCTTCCTTTATGTTCCTGGGCCAGATACTTCATTCACTTCGCACTCACTCGCCCTTCGAGATGACGCTCGGGAAGCAATTGCGCGAATATCATCATTTCGACGACGACGCCGATGCCATATATCGCCTTGTCGAACATTGGCGCGCCGGCGTCGTGGACTTAAATCATGGTTGCCCGATAACATTGCGAGAAATCGCCACAACCTTGTTTTCCACTTTCGGGGAAAAGAATTTGCTCAAGATCGGAGCTCGACCGGAGCCGGCGGAGGAAAACTATGATACTTCGTTCCGCCGACCGGATTTCTTGGCCGATTCGAAATTTAGAGATGCTTTGCCGGCCATCGTCAAATACATAGAGAGTTGTCTGGTCTGTTGTCCGCCGGAAGTATGATGACCGAAAATGTAGTTATAAAAGAGAAGCCGCTAGTCTCGATCTCGATTCCCGTTCTAAATGAAGAAGGGAATCTTCGGGCACTCTATGCGCGCTTGGCTGTTGTTGCCGCTAAAATGCAGGAGAGATGCGACCTGGAATTCGTGTTCTCGGACAACCACTCCAGCGACGAAACTTGGGCGATACTCTCCGAGTTGGCTCGCGATGACCGGCGGATCAAGGCGATACGATTTTCTAAGAATTTCGGATTTCAGCGCTCCATACTTGCCAACTACTTGCATACTCGAGGCGACGCAGTCATGCAAATTGACGCGGACTTGCAGGACCCTCCTGAGATGCTCGAAGCTTTTTTTGATATGTGGCAACAGGGCCATCAGGTGGTCTATGGTATCCGACGCAGTCGTCCGGAGAATGTCTTTATCTCCAGCTTCCGGCGTTTTGGTTATTGGTTCATTGACAAATTGAGCGAGCATCCAATCCCTCGAGATGTCGGTGATTTTCGACTGATCGACAGGAAGGTAATTGATTCACTGGCGAAGATCAGGTCGCCAAACCCTTATCTGCGGGGAATGATCGCCGGTCTTGGTTTTGCCCAAACGGGTGTTGCCTATGACAGGGACGCACGGATCGCAGGCCAGAGCAAATTCAACGTGGCACGCTTGATCCGCTTGGGCATGACAGCGGTTCTGAACCATTCCACGGTACCCTTGCGCGCCGCTTCTTTCCTTGGTGGCGTTATACTGGCGGCAAGCTTGCTTGGCGCGATCTACTATTTGGTGTTCCGTATCCTTGATCCCGAACTTCCGCAGGGCCTGGCTAGTATCCATATCCTCGTTCTTTTTGGCATTGGGTTGAATGCCTTCCTGTTGGGGATTATCGGCGAGTACCTTCTGAGAATATATCTCATCTTGCGTGCGGAGCCGATTGCGATCGTGGAGCGGAGTCTGAATTTCCGGGCATCGGAAATCAAATTGTAGGAGCGAAAGTTCAATGAAAGCGGTAATTCTGGCCGGGGGTCTGGGTACTCGGATCGCCGAGGAGTCGGATACAAAGCCGAAGCCTATGGTTGAGATCGGTGGGCGTCCGCTCCTTTGGCATATAATGAAGATTTATTCTCATCACGGGATAAATGATTTCATTGTTTGCCTCGGCTACAAGGGCTATGTGATCAAGGAGTTCTTTTTCAACTATCACCGGCATATGTCGGATATGATAATCGATCTCAGGGTCGGCGATCACAAGATACTCAATAGCCAATCTGAAAACTGGAATATCACCCTGGTCGACACGGGTGCCGAAACTATGACGGGCGGACGCCTGAAGCGCATTGCATCGTATCTCGGTGATGAGACCTTCTGTATGACCTATGGAGATGGGGTGGCCAACATCGATCTCCGTGCGGAAATTGAGTTCCATCGCAACCACCGTAAGATCGCGACGGTTGCCGCGGTACAGCCGCCCGGCAGGTTCGGCGTGCTCAATATTGATCAAGCTCAGCGCGTTACGAGTTTCGAGGAAAAGCCAAGCGATGAAATCGGCTGGATCAATGGTGGCTTCTTTGTGCTCGAACCGTCCGCTATCGATTATATCAGCGGAGACTCAATGTCTTGGGAGCGCGAACCCCTGTCCAAGCTTGCGAGGGACGGTGAACTTTGCGCTTTCCACCACGGCGGATTTTGGCAACCATGCGATACGCTGAGGGACAAAAGAGAGCTCGAGAACCTTTGGGCGCAGCACAAAGCTCCTTGGCGCATCTGGACTGATTGATGAACAAAACAGCGAACGGAAAAAAAATGGCATGGGTTCGCCATGTCGTCGGCGCCGGAATTACGCTGATATGCATTGCTGCTATTGTCCGGCAGATAAACGCCAAGGACGTGCTGGATGCAATAGCGCATTTCCGATGGGTCTATCTCATATTCGGCATCGCTTCCCTGACAGCGGACTATGCGCTTAGAATATTGCGCTGGTCGATCATGCTTCGCGCGGCAGCTGTTCCTGCATCGTTTAAAAACTGCGCCGCACCTTTTCTTGGTTCCATCACCCTGAATAATATATTGCCTCTACGGCTTGGCGATGTTGTTCGAGCACTCGTTTTTCCAAGGGCAATCGGTGCGAACAAGACGACGGCTGCCAGCAGCTTGGTGATGGAGCGGCTCATTGATCTGATGACACTGCTCCTGTGTCTGACGCTTGGCCTAACTGCCGCAACAGCCGTAGCAATTCCGCCGTCTCTCATCGAGACGGCAGTCCTCCTGGCCGTCGCCGGTGGACTTGTGCTTTCGTTCGGTTTTCTCTTCAGCGGTAGCCTTGCGCAGTTTTTCAAACGTCTCGGACAGCGCCCAGTGGTAGGCGCACGGTCCGGTCTGCTCTCCAAGATTTCAACCGGCCTTGGTGGTCTGTTTGGAAGTTTTGAAGCAATGTCTCGTCCCGCCGTTTTGGCTGAGCTGATGCTCATATCCATGCTTATCTGGGTCGGGGAGGCAGGCCTGTTTTATTTTGTATTGCTCGGCTTTGGCGCGGAAGCAGGAATTGGAACCGCTGTTCTAGTGATGGCGCTGGCAACCCTGTCGACACTGGTGCCCTCTTCGCCGGGATATATAGGGCCATTTCATTTGGCTGCTTTCTTTGCGATCTCGCTGACGGGTGGGAGCACAGTTTTGGCTGGCAGCTACGCCGTCTTGGTACATCTCGCGCTGTGGATACCGACTACACTTGTTGGCGCAGTTGCGATGTGGACGAGCCCGGCCTTGTTCAGGGCGGCTCGTTCCGAAGAAACCGTTTTAAGGAAAAGTGAAGCCGTATGAGTCAGTATGATGTTGTCATAGTGGGAGCAGGATTCACCGGGCTTACAGCGGCTTACGTCCTGGCAAAACAGAATAGGAGGGTCCTTGTTCTCGAGTCGGACTCCACGCCCGGCGGGCTGGCGGGAACCTTTGAGTTCAACGATGGCGTAAAGCTCGAGAAATTCTATCATCATTGGTTCAACAACGACGTCTACGTTCCCGATCTTGTGAAGGAACTTGGGATGGAAGGCGACATCCTCCTTCTGCCTACCCGGACTGGAATGTATTTCAATGGCCGCATATGGCGACTTTCCTCTCCATTGGATTTGCTTCGATTCAACGCACTTTCATTCATTGATCGCGTACGGCTGGGTCTCCTCGTGTTTCAGGTGCGTCGAATTCGCGATTGGAGGTCCATTGAGCATCTGAGCATCCGCGAATGGCTCGAAAGTCTTTGCGGCCGAAGCGTTTACAAGGTTGTCTGGGAGCCGCTCGTCGAAGCTAAGTTTTCGATTTTCGCGGAAGCGGTCAATGCTGTTTGGATGTGGAAGAAGCTGGTCTTGCGCGGCGGCACTAGAAACGGCAAGGGTGGAGAGGAGCTTGCATATTTCAAGGGTGGCTTCGGCAGGCTCGCTGAAGCCATGGTGAAATCTATCCGCGAATATGGCGGCGAGGTGAGGTTTGGCACCTCCGTGAAAGCGGTGAAGACAAGCGAGAGGAGTATCCAGGCCCTTGCAACAGATGCGGGTGATGTGGTCGGTAACAAATTTATTTTCACGCCGTCGTTTCCGCTTATCGCAAAAATATTCGAGGATGCGGCCGATCCGATGTGGTTGGCTGGTCTGCGAAAGGTGAAATATCTTGGAAACATGTGCTTGGTGTTACGCCTCAGGCAGAGCCTTTCGGAGACCTATTGGCTGAATGTAAATGATCCGGGTTTCCCATTCGTTGGCGTCATCGAACACACCAATTTTGATCGCCCGGAAAACTACGAGGGATCACACATCGCCTATCTTTCAAGATATCTTGCGGTCGAGGATCCTGTTTGGGCCTTTAGTGACGAGGAATATTTCCAATTCGCTTTGAAGCATCTGAAGAGAATGTTTCCCGGAGTGGAAGAAACTTGGATCGTCGACTATAAAGTGTGGCGTTCTGAATATGCGCAGCCGGTCACCGAGCGGAACTACTCCGATTATGTGCCTGGTAACGAGACGCCATTTGAAAACGCGATGATATCAACGATGGCTCAGATTTATCCAGAAGACCGCGGGACGAATTACGCGATCCGTGAGGGCAGGGCGATAGCAAAGAAAATTTTTGCAATCGCCGAATAAGCCGTCATGCTGTCATAAATATAAAGATCAAGCGATCAGGCCCATTCATGGCGAACGGTTCGATGAAAGACCGAACTCTCCGCCAGAATAAGCGCCTTTTCTTCGTCACTCCAATCCCGACGCCGGCGCCTACCGGTAATCACCTCGATTCGCCGGTAATCGCCCTCGTGCCTGGCTTCATCGTAAGCGGTTAGCCGACGGCGTCTGGCTTGAAGTTCGTAAGCGGTGCATTGACCCCATCTGGCGATAGCGGGGGATCGGGCTTATTCGTGTGAGTTCAGGGAATGAGCTTGGTATGAATTGCTATGTCTGAA
>NZ_JARFYN010000049.1 GCF_030272695.1 Martinezella calliandrae | reverse complement strand
GCCCCAGGCCTTCTTGTCGTTGTTGAGATCGACGCCGATGATCATGTCGGCGCCGGCAAGCTTCAAGCCCTGGATGACGTTCAAACCGATGCCGCCGAGGCCGAAGACGATCGCGGTAGCCCCCATCTCCACCTTGGCGGTGTTGATAACCGCGCCGATGCCGGTCGTGACACCGCAGCCGATATAGCAGATCTTGTCGAAGGGGGCGTCCGGATTGACCTTGGCAACGGCGATCTCCGGCAGCACGGTGAAATTGGCGAAGGTCGAGCAGCCCATATAGTGATGGATCTTGTCCTTGCCGATCGAAAAGCGCGAGGTGCCGTCCGGCATCAGCCCCTGGCCCTGGGTCGAGCGGATCGCCGTGCACAGATTGGTCTTGCGGGAAAGGCACGACGGGCACTCGCGGCATTCGGGCGTATAAAGCGGAATGACGTGATCGCCCTTCTTGACCGAGGTCACACCCGGGCCGACATCGACGACGATGCCGGCACCCTCATGGCCGAGGATCGCCGGAAACAACCCTTCCGGATCGGCGCCCGAGAGCGTGAAATCGTCGGTGTGGCAGATGCCCGTCGCCTTGACCTCGACCAGCACCTCGCCGGCCCTCGGGCCATCGAGCTTAACAGTCATGACTTCCAGCGGTTTTCCAGCGGCAACGGCAACGGCGGCGCGTACATCCATGGACATTCCTCCCAATATTGGTTTCGAGTTGGTTCGAGGCGTCAGTCAGCGGTTCTTTCCCACACGTCGCGGGCCTCTCGGATCAAGAGCAGGGATTCCTCCCACCGGTCCGTGGAGTCTTCCCCATCGCGTCCCGTTATCGCATAGGGCTTCGGTCCGAGCTCGCAGGTAAATGCGAGACTATCGTCTGCGCCGGCGCGCTTGCGCCAGCTGCCGAAACCATATTCCCACCAGCCGAGAAAGAGATCGACCCAAGGCCGATGATGCGGAAAGGAGATTTCGATCTGAACCTGTTCGCGCGAAGCGACCCGGCCATGGAAGGCCCATGAGCTATCGAGGATCCGGTGGATTAGAGCGTGGTTTTCGTCGGATACCGGCCAGGCGAATTCCCGTCCGACAAGAAAATGCGAGATATCGCCCAACAGCTTCAAATCCGGAAGCCGGTCGAGCAGATCGAGCGTAAAGAAGAGATCGGTGGTCATCCGGTCTCGATGCGTCTCGATTAAGACGTCAATACCTGCTTCTTCCGCCAGCCTTTGCCAGCCTTCGAGCAATGGGATGCAATCCTTGAGCCGCCGCAACCGCACATCCGGCTGAAGGCAGATGTGGTGAACGTTGTATTCGGCGGCGATCTCGAGAACCGGCTTCAGATCGTCTACGCTCTTCGGAAAGCATTGACCTTCCGCCTGCAGACCGTGCTCTTTGAGCAACCCTGCAACACGACGCACGACACTGCGATCATACCAATGAGTGCTGATGCCATCAAAGCCAGCCGCCGCGATCTTTTCGATATTCTCTTCCAGAGTGAGCTCCGGATATTTAGCGCTGCGCCGCTCCATGGCCCAGAGCGACTGGAATATAAGCATGCTCTGCATGGTGCCTCCCCCTACCTGTGGCTTTCACAAATCACGAATTCGAAACCTTGGCCAGACGGTCCGTTGAGGCGTTTTGATCATCACGGTGTTTCATTGCAAAACGGAGGTATTCCGGTGTCTGGAGCCGTCGGCATGATGGTTTTTCATCAAAAAACTCTCAGACGCCAATGGGCTCAGTCGATAACTTTCTGGAGGCGGTCACATGAGCCGCTGTTCCTGGGAGGAGAACATGCAGAAATTACTGAGCGCAAGTGCTTTGGCATTGGTGTTGTCATCACAAGCCCATGCCGCCGGTCGCATCGGCGTTTCGATGGGATACCTGACGACCAATTTCCAGACCCTGATCGCCAATGGCATGCAGGACTACGCCAAGACCAGAGGCTTGGAGCTGCAGGTGGAGGACGCTTCCAATGACGTCAACAAACAGGTCGATCAAGTGCGAAACTTCGCAGCAGGTGGCGTATCGGCCATCATCGTCGATCCGGTGGATTCGGACGGCACTCCAGCAATGAGCAAGATTGCCGAACAGGCAGGCATCCCGCTGATCTATGTCAACATCCAGCCGACCGATCTGTCTACGCTTGGCAAGAAGCAGGCTTTTGTGGGATCGAACGAGACCGAATCCGGAACGCTTCAGACCAAGGAGGTCTGTCGCGTGCTCGGCGGGAAGGGTGACGTCGTTATCATGATCGGCGATCTTTCCAGCCAGGCGGCGCGCCAAAGAACAAAGGACGTGCATGACGTGCTGAAGTCCAAGGAATGCGGTGGTATCAAGGTCGCGCGCGAGCAGGTCGGAAACTGGAGTCGCGTTGATGGCGCTGATCTCGTCTCGAATTGGCTGACCGCAGGCTTGAAGATCGATGCCGTCATCGCCAACAACGACGAAATGGCCCTCGGGGCGATCGCTGCAATCAAGAATGCCGGCGGCTCAACCAACAAGACGCTTGTGGCGGGCATCGACGCCACGCCCGACGCGCTTCAGGCGATGAAGGCGGGTGACCTCAAGATTACCGTGTTCCAGGATGCGAAGGCACAAGGGCGCGGTGCCGTCGATACCGCCGAGAAGGCGATCAAGGGCGAGCCGATCGGCAAGGAAGTTTGGATTCCGTTCAAACTGGTGACGAACGAGAACATGAGCCAGTTCGAGCATCTCAATTAAGGTTCTGCGCGCCGGGCGCATCGGTCGAGCGTGGGAAATGGGGGAGGCATCGTCGGCCTCCCCTTTTTCACATTGTCCTGCACGCCCGCTTCTATCGGCTCGGAACATGTACCTCGTTTTCCTTGCCGCGAATTTCTTGGCCGTGAGTAATTTTCATCAAAACTATGCTGTCGTTGCCAGGCGGTGTCGTTGAGACTGGTTGCATAATTTCCGCCAATTGGGAGAGGACACCATGGACGACACGCTCTACGGATCGCGCGATGAACGCGGAGACTGGAAGCCCACCAAGCTGCTCAAATATCCTCCGGTCTTCATCTGGCCCGCAAAGCCCATCGCCTTCCTCAAATGGTTCTTTGGCTATCCCGGCTATCTGCTGCCGTGGAACGTCCTCTATGCGGCCATCGCAACGCTGCTATGGCTTTATGCGACACCATCGATGGAAACGATGAAGACCCTGGCGCCAGGCTGGGTCGCATATCTTCTTCTGCGCAACGCCATCCTCGTATTTCTATTCTTCGGGCTGTTCCATTTGCGTCTCTATGTGCAGAAGCAACAGGGCACGAGCTTCAAATACAATGGCAAATGGCCGTCGACGAACAATTCCGCGTTCCTGTTCGGCAATCAGACCGTCGACAATGTGATCTGGACATTCGCAAGCGCCGTGCCCCTGTGGACGGCATTCGAGGTACTGACGCTTTCGGCATTTGCAAACGGGATCATTCCCTATCTCGATTTCCGTCAGCACCCTATCTATTGCGCCGTCATCATGCTGCTAATCCCGGCGTTTCGTGATCTGCACTTCTACCTGGTCCACCGCCTCATCCACTGGCCGCCGCTCTACCACAGGGTTCACAAGCTGCACCACAATAACGTGAACCCCGGTCCGTGGTCAGGATTGGCAATGCATCCCGTCGAGCATCTATTGTATTTTTCCAGCGTGCTCATCCATTGGATCGTGCCGTCCAATCCGATCCACGCTGTCTTCCATCTGACGCATCTGGCCCTTGCGCCGGCACCGGGGCATGTCGGCTTCGACAAGATCGTGATCGGAGAAGACAGCGCCATCGATACTCACGCCTATGATCATTACCTTCACCACAAATTTTTCGAGTGCAATTATGCCGATGGCGTCATTCCGCTCGACAAGTGGTTCGGGACCTTCCACGACGGCTCAAGGGAGGCAGAGGACCGCATGAACAAGCGCTTCATGGAGCGGGCGAAAAATTACGCCGAAAAGCGGGCACGGCGTTCTCAGGCCTCGGGCTAAAGCGCCAGCCGTTATTCCAGACCAATCTCCCCGCGCCGCTAGCCGGCAGGCAATAAGCGGCGAGACTGCCGGAGCCTGTTGTCCCTCCATTGCAGGCTCCGGCCTTTTCTCGATCAGGCCGGCGCGGAAAATTGTCCGATGTTCTCGCCCGTGTAGGTCAGGAATGGAACCGGATCCTGACTAACGGGAACGTCGATGATACCCATTCTGTGAAGCACGGTATCCAGCGCGCGACGGGCTTGCGTTTCAGGCGCTTGGTCGAGAACCAGGGTCATCAAGCCGGACGAAATGAAGCTCCGCGTTTCATCATTCAGCTCATGTGCGATCCAGACGAGTTCACTGCGCTTTCTTTCCCGGTGGCGCTGCAGCGCCGATCCTACGCCAAGATTTGCGCCCCCTGCATTATAAATTCCGACGACGCCTTCCTCCCGGCGTAGCGTTTCCGTCAGCATCTCGGCAGACCTGACGTCTTCGTCGAGGCCAAATATGACCTCTGAAAACCGATGATCCGGATTGTGATGGGCGGCAAGGTAGTCGGAGAAGCCGCGAATACGTTCCTTGTGAATCTGATAGGCCCAGCTATGACAGACGGCCACGATGCTTCCAGCCGTATGCGCAAGCATCCTGGACATGTAAAAGCCGGCCGTTCTCCCGGCCGCATAGTTATCAATGCCGACGAAAACATTATCCTTTCCCGCCGTGTAAGAAACGATTTGGACGACCTCGATCCCGGCAGCACGGGCTTGGCGTAAGCTCTCCCTGATTTTGGGATGATCGACCGCGACCACGATCAGGCCGTGGCGGCGAATGGTGGTATTGGCCACATAGGCCGCGAACTTCTCGGCATCATTCTCGTCGACGAAGGTCCGGTGCAGGGTTATCGAGCTGTCGAGCGATGCAGCGATGCGTTCAAAGGCTCGGTTGAGCTTTGCAAAGAACGGCGTCTCGGGTCTCACCATGATCACTTCGATGCGAATAGTCCCGCGATAGAGGTTTGGAATTAGGCCCTTGTATCCCAGCCTCTTTGCAGCAAGCACCACCTTCTCTGCTGTCTTGGGCTTTACGCTTCCGCGTTCATTGAGAACGCGTTCGACAGTGGCAAGGCCAACGCCTGCCGCCTGCGCGATGTCGACCAAACGGGTTTTCTTCATTCCGCTCCTCCTGAGGAAAAATGATCATAATCGAACTGGAATGTGAAGGGCCACATCCCGCATGGTCGGTCCTGCTCTGGGAGGAGAAAAGTGAGTGCGATCGCTCCACAGGACAAGCTCCCTGGTGAGAACCTGCTCCTCTCCTGCAGAGCGAAATCTTAAGGGGTGGCTGCGAGCCACCGGAAAGCCATAGCCAGGAGAAGACAATGACGACATGGATCGACGCGTGTGGAGCTCACGACATTGAACAGGAGAACGTCGTTCGGTTCGACCACGAAGGTCGAACCTTTGCTATCTATCGAAGCCCCGAGGACCAATATTTTGCGACGGACGGGCTTTGCACCCACGAGAGGGTTCATCTTTCCGACGGACTGGTCATGGATGACATCATCGAATGCCCGAAACATAACGGACGGTTCAGCTATAAAACCGGCGAGGCCCGCGGCGCGCCTGTGTGCGTCAATCTCAACACATATCCGATCAAGATTGACGGCGACCGCATTATGATCGGGCTCGGGGAACCGGCTTCGCGCTTGGGCGTTTGATAATTTGTATCGGGTATCACCGGCATTCCGCCGACACGCCCGAATGGGAGAGAATGATGAAAACGCTGCTAGTCTCGATCGGCTTTTTGGCTGTTACCGCTCTTTCGGTTTTTGCTGCCGAGCCCGCCAAGATGGTCGATACGAAAATGGGGAAGGTTTTGGCCACGGATAAGGGCATGACCCTCTACGTGTTCGACAAGGATGGCAAAGGCAAATCAAACTGCGATGCGGCTTGCTTGAAGAAGTGGCCGGCCTTCCATGCCGATGCCAAAGCCAAGGCAGAAGGTGAGTGGTCGCTTGTCAAAGCCGCCGACGGCAAGGACATGTGGGCCTATAGCGGCAAGCCGCTCTACACATATTCCGGGGACAAAAAAGCCGGTGACATGACTGGCGACGGCGTTGGCGGCGTCTGGCATGTGGCCAAGTGAATTTGAAGTGCACATGCAGCGTTTGTTGCGTGCACTTATCTGAGACGACAGCCCTGGATCGTCGATTTAGGACGAGACAGGCCTAAGGCACTTTGGGGCGATAGGGGCCCCACTTCGGCATATCATCAATGCCACCGGCAAGCCGCTTGGTTTCAAAGCGGCTTGCCGGGGCCCGATGAAGAGTTGTTGGCAGCCATGTCGCGCTCGCCCCAAACGAACGCAGACGGATACTCAATACTAATTCGCCGCAACTCTTCGAGCGAGAGCCATCACATATTCATCTGCGATATCGGCCAAGGTCAAAGCGACCTCGGTTTCCTTCCAACCTGCGGCAACAGCCGTGAGCACGAATTCTCGAAATGCCTCAGCAAGGACCTCTTCGCGCTCGACAACGCGATATGGGTTGTTCGCGGCATGCTGAGGGGCGCTGATTTGAATTGTCGGGCGGGTAGGTTCCATTGATACGTCCCCTAAAGGTTGATTCATTGCATTTTCGCTTGCACTCGGTCTGTCTTGCCAGCACCGCTATTATGCTTCTTTTCTAAAAGGTTACGCGCGACGTGTCGTTAGACGCGCATCCTGAAATTTGCCGCAGCGTCCATTTCTGCAATTGCAGATCGGAATTTTCCGCCTGTCGCGCCCTGCTCATAACATCGACAAATCCGCAGCCGCCGTCATCGTCAACCCCGGCATCGAGCCCGATCAGAGCCATCACAGGGCGTGAGCGGGATCGCTGCTCATCGCGCACCCGAGCCTGCGAGGCGCAATTCAGTCAATCGATTGACTTATCCAAAAATAGGTTCATTCTAAGGGGCATGAGACAGAGAAATAGTGATCCAAAGCCCGAGGCCGCGCGCAGCGACATGACGAGGGAAAAATTGCTCGAAAATGCCCTCGACGTTTTCGGAAGATACGGCTTCGATGGCGCCTCGACACGCAAGATTGCAAACGCGGCCGGTGTGAACCTTCAGGCAATCACCTATTATTTCGGCAGCAAGGAAGGGCTTTACATCGCCACCGCCGAATATCTCGCCGACATGATCGGGCGGTATGTCAGTGGCATGCGGGCGCGAATCGCCGACCAGATCGCAACGCTCGATGCAACGGGTACGCCGCTCGACGAAGCGCAGGCTCGGCTTTTCTTGACCGAGATCGTCGAAACAATGGTCGTCCTTTTCGTCAGCAAGAAATCCGAGGCCTGGGCGCGCTTTATCATTCGCGAACAGATGGAGCCGACTGCGGCCTTCGAGCGGGTCTATTCGGGCATCATGGGACCGATGATTGGCCTCGGGCGGCGTCTCATCGGGGCGATTATTGCTGATGATCCAGCATCGGAAAACGTACGCCTGCGTTGCCTGTCTTTCGTCGGCAGCCTGATGGTTTTCAGAATGGCCAATGCCGCAGTCCTCGCTCAAATGGAATGGGATGCGATCGGCGAGAGGGAAATCGTCAGGTTGCAGCAGCATGCGCGCAGGCTTGTCGCCGCCCTCGGGCCGGCGAGAGGAGAAAAATTGTGAACCGGATCATTCCGATTGCTGTTGTCACCATCATTGCCGCCGGCGCAGCCGCCTGGTGGTCTGACGCACCGGCAAAACTCGGCTGGAAATGGCAGCAGCAACACGAACTCGTGCTCTACGGCAACGTCGACATCCGCCAGGTCTCGCTTGCCTTTCGCGTCAACGGCAAGCTCAGCGAGGTTCTTGTCGACGAAGGCGACGTCGTCAAAAGCGGCACGGTGCTCGCCCGGCTTGACGCGGAGCCCTATGACTATGCTGTCCGCTCGGCCGAGGCCAACGTCGCAGCACTGAGCGCCACGCTCGACAAGCTCAAGGCAGGGGCGCGCCAGACGGAAATCGCGCAGGCGCGCGCCTTCTATGAAGAACAGCTTGCCGATTTGCAAAACGCCAATCTGGCCTATGATCGCGCCAAACAGTTGCGGCCACAGGGCAACATTTCCGAAGCCAGTCTGGAACAAGCGTCGGCGACGCGGGCCATGGCGTCTGCGCGCGCGGATTCGGCCAATCAGGCGCTGCGGTTGCTGGAAGAAGGCAGCCGCGCCGAAGATATCGCCGCGGCGCAAGCGCAGCTCAAGGCTGCCCAGGCGACACTCGCGACGGCACGCACTTCGCTTGGCGATACTGAGCTGCGTGCCCCAAATGACGGTGTAATCCTCTCGCGCGTGCGTGAGCCGGGATCGATCGTGGCGCCGGCCGATCCGGTCTTTGTGCTGTCGTTGACCGAGCCTGTCTGGGTGCGCGCCTATATCGCCGAGCCGGATCTCGGCCGGATCCATCCGGGCATGAAGGTCAAGGTGACATCGGACACCAAGCCGGACGAAGCTTATGACGGCACGATCGGCTTCATTTCGCCCGTTGCAGAATTCACGCCAAAATCCGTGGAGACGCCCGAATTGCGGACGGATCTCGTCTATCGGCTGCGAGTCACCATCGACAAGCCCGGGCCCGATCTGCGCCAGGGCATGCCGGTGACGCTCCACTTCCCGGCGGCATTACAGGCGGCGGAAAATTAACATCCTCCACCGGCTGAAGCCGGGGGATTTTCCGGGGGCGGATACCCCCTTCCAGTTATCGCTTCAACGGAGAGCTTATGCCCTTCCTCGACGATCGTAGACGCCGTGTTCCGGCGCAATATGTTGATCGCAGCGTTGTGATCGGCATGGGCGCAGAAACCGCATCCAGTACAGGCAAAGGCCGCTTGGCTTTCGCGGCTTTGCTTGTCCACGGTTGCGCAGTCCGAACAGGTCTGCGAGGTGTAGGCGGGATCGACGGTGACGAGCGTCCCGCCGCGCTCTTCAAGCTTGTAGGCGAGGATGGTTTCAAATGCGCCCCAGCCCTGGCTGAGAATGCTCCTGTTCAATCCGGCCTTCTGCCGAACGTGGCGCCCCGGCTCGTCAATCGTGCCGCGCGCGGAAGCCGTCATGGTCCTGATGCTCAGGTCTTCCAACGCGACCACGCCGAAGCAACGGGCGATATTCAACGCAGTCTTGTGCTGCCAGTCGCGGCGGATGCGTGCCGCGCGGGCGGAGAGACGGGCGACCCGCCGCAACGCTTTGGCGTGTCGGGCCGAGCCTCGCTTCTTTCGAGCCAGCGTCCGCTGCGCGCCGCGTTTGCGCCGGTCGATGGCGTCGAGGCAAGACGGCAGCGACAGGGTTTCGCCGGTCGAAAGCGTCAGCGTGTTCACCACGCCTCGGTCGATGCCGACGCAAGGGCAGCTATTGGCCGGGGCGACATGCTCGATCTCGCAGGCAAAGGATACATGCCAGCCGAGCGCATCGAGCGCTACGGTGACGTTTTTGATCGTGCCGCGCCTCGGCCGAGTGTCGCAAAACCTCACCCAGCCGATCTTCGGCAGGCGCACGGCGGACCATTTGCCATTGAGGCGCTTCGTCTCGACCTCGCGTCCCTGGAAGCGGAAGCTGTCGTTGACGCCCTTTCTGCGCGGCGACGGATAGCGGGCGCGGCCGGAGAAGAAATTGGCGAAGGCTTTGTCGAGATCGCGCAATGCCTGCTGCTGGCAGGTCTGCGAGACGGCGGCGATCCAGTCGTACCCGGCTCTGAGCATCGTCAGTTCCCGCGCCTGCGCGATGTAATTCAGGCGGCTTGCCGCATTGGCCTCGTACTGTCGCCACCAGTCCCGCCGCTGCTCCAGCGCCAGGTTGTAGACCAGGCGGCACACGCCGGAAAACTGCCGGAACAGGGCTTCCTGCTCTGGCGTCGGCGCCAGCTTGTATCGAAAACCACGAAGGATCATCCTGCTCATCTAGCCGTTGGTCTAACGAGGAACAATATGGACGAAAATGCAGATATTCGCAAAGGACGGCATGTCGTCTGTGCCCTTCATGCTCATTTGGTCTTTGTCACCAAATATCGCCGCAACGCCCTTTGCGAACTCGCCATCCACGATCTGTCGCGCATCTTTGCCAAGGTCTGCAAGGATTTTGAGGCCGAACTGATCGAGTGCAACGGGCAAGACGATCACGTCCACCTGCTTGTTCACTACCCGCCTAAGATGGCGCTGTCGAAGCTGGTCAACAGCCTGAAAGGCGTGTCGAGCCGGCTCTTGCGTCAATGGCGACCAGAGGTGCGGGGTCGATACAAGGACGGCGTTCTGTGGTCGCCTTCCTACTTCGTCGCTTCGTGCGGCGGCGCTTCCCTGACCCTCATCGCTGAATACGTCAAATCCCAGAGGCAAGCGACCTCCGGTCGCCCTCGCCTGCCGCACCGCCCTGAAGGACGGGGTTTCTCGCGAGGTGTTCGATGATCGACGTGCTCGACAGAGGCATTAGCGGCGATCTTGTCCGGCTCGAAGGGGTCACAAAGCGGTTCGACGCAACAAAGCCTGCGCTTGACGCCATCACCGGCGCGGTGCGTGGCGGCGAGATAACCGGCCTCGTCGGCCCAGATGGCGCCGGCAAGACGACGCTTATCCGCTTGCTGACGGGGCTGATGTTGCCGGAGAGCGGAACCGTGGAGGTTCTCGGCTTCGACACGCGCAAGAATGCCGCCGCGATTCAAGCGGGGATCGGCTACATGCCGCAGCGCTTCGGGCTCTATGAGGATCTGTCGGTTCAGGAAAATCTCGATCTCTATGCTGATCTGCGCGGGCTACCCGGGCATGAAAGAGCGGCCGCCTTCGACGAGCTGCTTACCTTTACCGACCTCAAGCGTTTCACCAGCCGCCTTGCCGGCAAGCTCTCCGGCGGCATGAAGCAGAAGCTCGGCCTTGCTTGCGCACTTCTCAAGAAGCCGAGATTGCTGCTGCTTGACGAGCCTGGTGTCGGTGTCGATCCCATTTCGCGGCGCGATCTCTGGAAGATGGTGGAAAACTTGACGGAGGAAGGCATCGGCGTGGTCTGGTCGACTGCCTATCTCGAAGAAGCCGAGGCCTGCGACCGTGTCTTCCTGCTGAGCGACGGCAAGCTACTCTTTGCCGGCGAGCCGAAGGATCTGACCGCGCGAGTAGCCGGCCGCGTCTATCGGGTCAGCGGCATTACCGGCAGGCCTCGCCAGATACTTACGAAACTTCTCGGTGAAGACGGCGTGGTCGACGGTGTCATTCAAGGAGAGGCAATAAGACTGGTCACGGTCAAGGACAGGCAAAGCCGGTTTTCGGCAGCCGGCAATGCCGAAGTGACGGTTGCCGAGCCACGTTTCGAGGACGCATTCATCGACATGCTGGGCGGAGGACCGGGCGGACGCTCGCAACTGGCAGAGACGCAGCGCAGCTTTACCGTCGAAGGCGAGAAACCGGTGATCGAGGCGCGTGCTTTGACCAAGCGCTTCGGCGATTTCACGGCGGCCGACAACATTACCTTCGACATCCCGCGCGGACAGATCTTTGGACTGCTCGGCCCTAACGGGGCCGGCAAGTCCACGACGTTCAAGATGCTCTGCGGCCTGCTGAAGCCTACGAACGGCGAAGGTCGCATTGCGGGTTTCGATCTACGTCGCGACACCGCCGAGGCACGCAATCGTCTTGGCTACATGGCTCAGAAATTCTCGCTCTACGGCGATCTCAGCGTTTCCCAGAACCTGCAATTTTTCGCAGGCGTCTACGGCCTGCGCGGTGCTCACAAGCGAGAGCGGGTCGACCTGATGACGTCGATCTTCGATTTTCGGTCTCGGCTATCCATGTCGGCGAAGGATCTTCCGCTCGGCGTAAAGCAGAGGCTGGCGCTTGCCTGTGCGGTGATGCACGAGCCGGAGGTACTCTTCCTCGACGAGCCGACGTCCGGTGTGGATCCGATCACACGGCGAGAATTCTGGACCCATATCA
The DNA here is from genome assembly GCF_030272695.1 of Martinezella calliandrae. GTDB lineage: Bacteria > Pseudomonadota > Alphaproteobacteria > Rhizobiales > Rhizobiaceae > Rhizobium > Rhizobium calliandrae. Next base: position 39,259 of record NZ_JARFYN010000049.1, on the reverse strand, counting down.
ATGGGCTCGTCGAAAAGGGCGTCACGGTCCTCGTCACCACACATTTTATGGACGAGGCCGAATACTGCGATCGCATATCCCTGATTTACCGAGGGCGCTCGATCGCGCTAGGCTCGCCTGACGAATTGAAGGCCGGGGTCGCCAATGCGGAAAACCCCGATCCGACGATGGAAGATGCTTTCGTCGCCCTCATCCAGGCATCGGAGAAGAGGATGGCTGCATGACGTCCCCTTCCCCCTCTGCCACCGCTTCCTTGCGGCGCGAGCGCGCCCGCCGCTTCGTTGCGTTGGTGCGCAAGGAGAGCTTCCAGATCATGCGTGATCCGAGCAGCATCCTGATCGCCTTCGTGCTTCCGATAATCCTGCTGTTCCTGTTCGGCTATGGCGTTTCGCTCGATACCCAATTGACGCGCGTCGGCTTGGTCATGGAGGAAACGACGCCGCTCACCGCTGACCTCGCCGCCAGCTTCAGTGCATCGCGCTATTTTTCGGTCGTGAGCGGCCGCGACCGCCGGCAGTTCGAAGGGGATCTCGTCCTTTCCCGTGTCCGCGGCATCATCGTCATACCGGCTAACTTTACGGCGAACTATATGGCGGGCAATCGCCCGCAGCTTCAGGTCATCGTCGACGGCTCCGACCCCAACACCGCCAATTTCGTTCAGAACTATGCCCAAGGCGCGGTCACCAACTGGCAGCGACAGCGACAAGCGGAAATGATGGGAGGCGATCCGGCCATCACCGTCGAGCAACGCTTCTGGTTTAACCCAGAACTTACCAGCCGTTCCTTCCTCGTGCCGGGCTCGATTGCGATTGTCATGACGCTGGTCGGGACGTTGCTGACATCGCTGGTGGTCGCGCGCGAATGGGAACGCGGCACCATGGAGGCGATGATGGCGACACCGGTGACGGCGGCAGAACTGCTTGCCGGCAAGCTGCTTCCCTATTTCGTGCTTGGCCTGACCTCGATGACGCTCTGCGTCCTGCTCGCCGTCTTCCTCTTCGGCGTTCCGTTCCGCGGCTCGGTCCTGGCGCTTTACGCCTTATCAGCGGTTTTCCTGATGCCGGCGCTGGGCCAGGGTCTGTTGATCTCGGCCGCGACCAAGAACCAGTTTCTCGCTTCGCAGCTTGCTTTGATTTCGGCATTCCTGCCGGCCTTCCTGCTTTCGGGTTTTCTTTTTGAAATCAACTCAATGCCGACTGTCATCCGCTGGATCACCTTTATCGTGCCGGCTCGGTATTTCATTCCCAGTCTGCAAACGGTTTTTCTTGCCGGTGACATCTGGCCGATGTTCCTGCAGGCGATCGCCATCATGTTTGCCATCGGCTGCATCTTCTTCCTGCTTGCCGCGCGCAGCACAAAAAAGAGGATCGGGTAAGATGTGGTGGTCGAGGCTAAAGGCGCTCATCATCAAGGAACTGCTGGCGGTGCTGCGCGATCCGAAGAGCCGCCTGATCTTGATCGGGCCACCGATCGTGCAGCTTTTGGTCTTTTCCTATGCTGCAACCCTGGAGGTGCGCAACGTCGATATTGCGTTACTGAACCGCGACAGCGGCCACTGGGGACAAGAACTCGTCCAGCGCATCGAAGGCGCCCCGACGTTCCGAAGCATCTCGCCGGTGCAAAATCTTACAGAAATGCGCGATGCGGTCGACCGGCAGCGCGTCACCGCCGCCGTCGTTGTCGGCCCGGATTTCTCGCGCAATATCGAGGCAGGCAGGCCAGCCAACCTGCAGATCATTCTCGACGGCCGACGGTCGAACGCCTCGCAGATCGTCGCCGGCTATCTCAACCAGATTGTGGCAAGCCTTGCCGCCGAAACACCGGCGGGCACGCGCGCCGCCGCCAAATCCGTCGTCGTCGTGGCGCGCAACTGGTTCAATCCCAACCTAATCTTTCAATGGTTCATGGTGCCGAACCTGATTGCCAGCATTGCCCTGCTCATCGGCCTCATCGTCACCGCGCTTTCCATTGCGCGCGAGCGCGAACTCGGCACATTCGACCAGCTCATGGTGTCGCCTTTGCGCACCCACGAAATCCTGATCGGCAAGTTCATCCCGCCGATGATGATCGGCCTCTTTCACATGACGATCTATATTCTCGCGGCGATCTTCATCTTCGGCGTGCCGCTGCGAGGCTCGCTGCTCCTGCTCTACGGCAGTTCGCTCTTCTATCTCGCTGCCGTCGCCGGTCTCGGCCTCTTCATTTCGGCGCTCTCGGCAACGCAGCAGCAGGCAATCCTCGGAGCCTTCCTTTTTCTGGTCCCCGCGATGCTGCTTTCAGGCTTCGCTACGCCGATCGAGAATATGCCGAGCTGGTTGCAGCCGCTGACCGTCGTCGATCCGCTGCGCTATTTCCTGGTGATCGTCAAAGGCGTCTTTCTCAAGGACGTTCCGCCTGCCGAGGTCCTCAATCAGACATGGCCGCTCTTAGTGATCGCGGCGGTAACCCTCGGCACCGCATCATGGCTGTTCCGCCGCCGGCTTGAGTAGCCCGAGCGACGGGACTGTGATGCATCATCGCACGGTGATCTATCGTGGGCGCCAATATGAGGCTGCCTCGCTTGCGCAGCATGCCAAGATTAACGCATGATGCGTGACCACATCGAGTCCTAGTCGCGCAATGAATTCAGAACCAGACATCGCAATCATTGGCGCCGGCGCAGCCGGCATCGGCGCCGCAAGGCGCCTTGCCCAAACCGGGCTTTCCATATCGATCTTCGATGCCCTGCCGCGCCTTGGGGGCCGCGCCTGGACGTGCAAGACATCGGCGGGGCCTGTCGATCTCGGCTGCGGCTGGCTGCATTCCGCCGATCGCAACCCATGGACACGCATCGCTGAAGAATCGGGATTCAAGGTCGACCGTGGCTTGACCGCCTGGGGCGAACAATATCGCAGCCTTGGGTTTGCCAAAGCAGAGCGGGAGGAGGCGCGGCGTGCCTTCGCGCGATGGAGCCACCGCGTTGCGACGGCCCAGCCTGCCAGCGACAGGGCGTCGGACGCGCTGGATCCCGGCGGGTCTTGGACAGCCTATCTGCAGGCCTTGAGCGGCTATATCAGCGGCGATGAGCTTGAGCGCATCTCGGTGAAGGATTATTCGGCCTATGACGAAGCGTCCACCGATTGCAACTGGCGCGTACCCACGGGTTACGGTGCCCTGATTGCGGCAAGCCTGCCGGCCGGTGTCGAGCTGCATCTCGCCACTCCCGTGGAAGCTCTGACGCTCGACGAGCGCCACGTCGTGCTCCAGACCGCTGGCGGCGCCGTACGAGCCCGCGCAGTCATTCTCACGGTCTCGACAAATGTTCTTGCCGGCGGCGCTATCTCCCTACCATCGGCGCTCGACCCTTGGCGCGACGCGGCAGCCCGCCTGCCGCTTGGCAATAACGAAAAGCTGTTTCTAGAGATTGTCGGTGACAGCCCCTTCGCCCCTGAGAGCCACCTTCTCGGCGATCCCCGTGATCCGACGACCGGCACCTACTATATTCGCCCCTTCGGATCACTACTGATCGAATGCTTTCTGGGAGGAGCCGGCGCACGGATCGCCGCCGCCGAAGGACACCGTGCGGCATTCGACCGAGCGATAGGGCAACTTGCATCGCTCTTCGGCTCTTCCGTACGCGACTGCTTACGACCACTCGTTGCATCCGACTGGGCGCGTACACCATCGATCGGCGGTGGCTACAGCCACGCTTTGCCAGGCCAGGCGGACGCGCGAGTTGCTTTGGCCCGGCCGCTCGACGACCGGCTGTTCTTTGCAGGCGAAGCAACGCACACCACCGACTTTTCGACTGCGCATGGTGGCTATGAGAGCGGCGTCCGCGCTGCCGAGGAAGTGATCAGCGTCGTTGTCCCGAGCTCGCAGTCGCGGGCCTGACGGCGTCTCCCCGACTCTTCGCCGTGGCCGCATCTTGGCGCCCCCTGGCGCAGTGATCGCCAGTTGCGGCGCCTGGCTGAAAGTTTCTCGGGTGTTTAGCGGTTTAGTTCTCTTTCAGCTTCTCACGCAGGAACTCGATAAACCTCTGTGTCTTCGCGGGAAGCAAGCGCGTCTCAGTCACCGCATACACCGAGCTTGGTGATCCCTGCCAATCCGGAAGAATGTTTCGCAATTGTCCACTAGCCACCTCCTCTGCGACGACCCGCTCGGGAAGAAAGGCGATGCCCATGCCAAACCCCGCCAGCCGCCGTATCATGGCGACGCTGTTGACCCTAAAACGACTTGCCGCCTTGGCTTCGAAGGTCTTCGTGTCCGCATACATTTTCCAGACGGGCATGTTGCTCATCGTAAGACACTCATGCCCCTCAAGTTCCGAAGGGTGAACAGGGTCTCCGTTTGCCTCGATATAGTTGCGCGACGCGTATAGCCTCGGGGACACGCGCGCGATGACACGCACAATGAGGTTGGATGTCTCCGGCGCCCCCATCCGGATGGCTAGATCGAACGGCTCCGCCACGAGATCGACGTTGCGGGGTGTCAAATCTAGGTCGAAGCGAATGCCTGGATAGAGCGCAACGAATTCCGGAAGCAACGGAGCGAGGTAGGTCGTCGCGAAATCCACCGGAAGCGACACCCGCAGCACGCCACTCGGCTGGGCAACCATATCGCCCAGTTCTTGATGCGCGAGCCGGGCCTCCTCTACGATGCGCTTGCATCGCTCATAGTAGAGCTGCCCTGCTTCCGTCAGTTCGATCTTGCGGGTCGTCCGGTGCAGGAGCCGCAATCCAATTTTCTCTTCGAGCAGACTGATCCGCCGCGACAATGTCGAGTTTGGCATGTCGAGCGCATCGGCCGCGCGGCGGAAGCTGCGGGTCTTCACCACTTCTACGAACAGAGCCATGTCGTTCAGATAGTCCAATTGATTGCTCCATCAGTGGAATAATTATTTCCATTGGCGTCAGGTTATCCCATCGGATGGACAAGATTATGTTTCCACTGACACACAGAAGGATTTTCGAAATGAGCGACATCTTCAGTCCTATACGTCTCGGTCAAGCCCAGCTTTCAAACCGCCTTGTCATGGCACCTATGACCCGCTCGCGAGCCGAGCAGGACGGATCGCCGGGCGAACTGGCCGCCGACTACTATTCGCAGCGCGCTGCCGTCGGCCTTATCGTTACCGAAGGCACGCAACCGTCCGATGATGGGCAGGGTTACCTCACGACGCCGGGGATTTACACGGACGCTCATGTTGCGGGCTGGAAAGCGGTCACCTCCGCCGTCCACACCATGGGTGGGCGCATCTACATCCAACTGATGCATGCTGGACGCATGTCTCACCCCGACAACACGGCGCATCACCGCCAGGGTGTTGCGCCCTCCGCCATCGCGCCAGGCGCTCCGATGTTCACCGCCACGGGCATGAAGGATATCCCAACGCCTCGCGCGCTGACCACCGAGGAGGTCCGCCAGACCGTCCAGGACTTCCGCTTCGCAGCGCGCCGCGCAATCGAGGCCAGAGCAGACGGCGTCGAAATCCACGGGGCAAACGGCTATCTCGTTCAGCAGTTCTTCGCGCCCAGCGCCAATCTCCGGACGGACGAATATGGCGGCTCGATTGAGAACCGCGCGCGCTTCGCTATCGAGGTGGCGAGCGCGGTCGCCGAAGAAATCGGTGCGGACCGCACCGCCATACGCCTTTCGCCCGGCACCACCATTGGCGGCATTGACGAGGGTGCAGAAGGTCCCGATCTCTACCGTTATCTCGTCGGGGAATTGGACAAGCTGGGTCTGGCCTATGTCCATGTCATGCACACCGGCAACGAAGCGCTGCTGGCCGACATTCGCAAGCGGTGGCACCAGGCACTCATTGTAAACAGGCCCGGTCGCGGACGCGAAGAAATCGGCAGCGATATAGCGTCGGGCCTCGCCGATCTGGAGGCCTACGGCCAAATGATCCTCGCAAACCCGGATTTCATCGACCGCCTCAAGGCAGATGCCCCGATGAACGAGGCCGATCGGAGTACGTTCTTCGGCGGCACTGCGAAGGGCTACACGGACTATCCGACACAGCCCGACGCTACGGGCGTAACGGAAGCGGCGCAATGACGTAACGTCACGCGGGACGACTGGCATCGCCGCTCGTCCCGCCGGCGTCCGGAACAAAATGGGCCCTATGCGACGGCGCGTTTAGCCGCCGATCATCAGCTTGACGATTTCCTCGTGTGTCGTTTCGCTGATCTTGCGCTCTCCGGCAACGATGCCGCGGCGAAGGACGATGATGCGGTCGGACACCGCGAAAATGTCCTGGAGATTGTGGGAGATGAAGATCACACCACGACCTTGCGCCTTGAGCGACTTGATCAACGCCACCACCTTGCGCTGTTCCGGCACGCCGAGAGCTGCCGTCGGCTCATCCATGATCAGGATCCTGGCGTTCCAATAGACTGCGCGCCCGATGGCCACCGCTTGACGTTGGCCGCCGGAAAAGTTGCTGACCGGCGCGTCGAGCCTTTTCACGTGGAAGTCAAGGCGCGCCATCGTTTCGCGGGCCGCTTCTGCCATCGCCTTCCGGTCGAGGACCGGCAGAAAGCCGAAGAGCTTCTTCATCGGTTCGCGGCCAAGGAAGATATTGGCGCCGATCGTCAGATTGTCCGCCAGGGCAAGATCCTGGTAGATCGTCTCTATCCCCTTTTCCCGCGCGTCCTGGGGCGAGGAGAAGGTGACAGGCTGTCCTTCGATGAGGATTTCGCCCGCCGTCGGAGGATAAACGCCCGAGATCGCCTTGATCATCGTCGTCTTGCCCGCGCCGTTGTCTCCTGCCAAGGCGACAACCTCGCCGGGGTGGACGATCATGGAGCAATTGTCGAGCGCGCGAACAGCACCGAAATACCGCGACAGATTCCGGACTTCGAGGAGGGGTATATCGCTATTCATCCTGTTTTGCTCCGCTGAACCGGCGCTGCGCCTGATCTATGAGTACCGAAATGATGATGACGATACCGACGGCGATGAACTGCCAGAACGGCTCGACATTCATGAAAACCAGACCGTACTGAATGACGGCGATGACCAGAGCGCCGGCGATGGTGCCGATGATCGTGCCCGAACCGCCAAACAGGCTGGCACCGCCGATGACGACCGCGGCCACGCTATCGAGCAGCAGCGGTTCACCGGCCTGGGCGGCACCGGCCGTGAAGCGGGCGGCATAGAGCGCGCCACCAAGGCCCGCGCAGACCGCCGAAAGTATGTAGAGCCTCAGCAGGTGGGTTCTGATATCGATGCCGGCCCGGCGTGCGGCCTGTGCGTTGGCGCCGATCGCATAATTATGCTGGCCAAAGCGTGTTTGGCTCAGCAGGTAATGCATGACGATGACAAAGACGATGGTGACGATGACGAGATAAGGCACGCCGTAAAAGCGGCCGTTGCCAAGCTCGGCGAAATAGGAATTCTTGACAGGCACGGTCGTGCCGCCGGCGAGAAGAAATGCAGTACCGCGAGCGACGCCGAACATGCCGAGCGTGCCGATGAAGGGCGGAACCTTCAGACGGGAAATCAGCAGGCCGTTGATGAGACCGGGCAAGGTGGCCGCAAGCATTGCAACGACAATTCCGAGAAGCATCGCCACCGGCAGTGGCATATAGAGACCGGCTATATTGGTGACGTGCGCGGCAATGACCGCCGCGAAACCCATGATGAAGCCCGTCGAAAGGTCGATGCCGCCCGAGATGATGACGAAGGTCTGGCCGATGGCAAGCAGCAGCGGCGCCACGGCAAAAACCGCAACCGATTGCCAGTTGAACGATGAGCCGATGAAGGTGCCGCCGAAATCGATGCGCGCCCAGATTTCGAAAATCACGATCAGTGCGGCAAGGAAGAGCCACGCACGCAGTTGCGCGATGCGGTTGACGATGGTCTTTGCCTGATCGCCATGGTCTGCCTGTGGCGCCACATGTTGCTGGTCCGTTTTCGGGGCCTCGATATTGTCGATTGTCATGTATCAACCCGAACTCGAGCGAGGACGACAGACGTCGCCACGCTCATTCTCTCTACTGTGGTCAAAGATGCGCCTCGCTCACCGAGCGGGGCGCCAGACTCCCTCCGATCAATCGGAGTAGATGAATTTCGCGACGTTCTTGTCGGTGACATTCGACTTGTCGATGACCGTGAAGCCCGTGCCGATTGAAGTCGGAATAGAATTGCCGGTCAGATGGGCATAGGCTGCCATGACGCCGAAGTAGCCGATCTCGGCCGGATGCTGGGCAATCGCGAGATCGACAAGACCGGAATTGATGTTGTCGACGATCGTTGTCGGCGCATCGAAGGCGACGACGCGGATCTTGCCCGTCTGACCTGCCTGCTGCACGCCGTTCGCAGCGCCGAGAGCCGAAAACAGATTGGCACCGAAAACGCCATCGAGATCCGAATTGCGGGCATAGACTGCCTGCATCTGGGATGCCGCCTTGTTTGCGTCGTCGTCATTGTACTGTGTTTCAAGAACGGTGATGTTCGGATATTTCTTCATCTCGTCCTTGAAACCCTGCTCGCGCTGGTCCGTCGTCGAGATGCCGGGCTTCACGTTGGAAACGTAAACCTTGCCCTTTTCGCCGATGGCCTTTGCAAGCGCACGGGCGGCGATCGCTCCTCCGAGGAGGTTGTCCGAGGCGATGTAGGAAAGCGGGAAATCAGCATCTCCCTTGCCCGTTTGGTAGACACCGGTGCCGATGAACGTATCGACGGTGATGACCGGAATGCCTGCATCGGCAGCCTTCTTCAGCGGCTGGATAAGCTGATCCTTGTCGGTCGGCGCGATCAGGATCGCATCAGGCTTCTTCGCAATGATGGCGTCGAGAACCGGAACCTGCGTGACCGGATTGAAGTCAGGTGCCCCTTGGAACACAAGCTCGGCACCCACGGCCTTGGCAGCCGCTTCGGCACCCTTGCGCATGGTGATGTAGAAGGCGTCCGTGGTCAGGCCTGGAATCAAGGCAATGGTGAATTTCTTGTCTTGTGCCTTGACGCTTCCGGCAACAGCCGACACGCCAGTGGCAAGCGTTGCCACAGCGGTGGCCTTTAGAAATGAGCGACGCTCCATAGTTTCCTCCTCTTGAAGCCGAACCTCCCCTGTCCGGCAGAACGGATAATCAGCGGCTTATAGCGGGCCGTCAAGTAATTTTTTTCTGTAACGAATTTCCTATATCTATTTGAAATAACTCGCCAATTAGCGCAAACGACAACGCTCCGCGCCCTGCACGCCAATGGAGTGCTGCGCGGCCGTTTGAAATCACGTCGTGCTTTGTCGGCCGCCGGAAGGCGGCCACTTTCATGCCCGCTCAAACACTTTTGAAATCCAGCCTGTCACATCCGCCATGTCTGGTTCCTTTGTCTGATCGACTGTCATCACCGCACCACATCCCATCGGTTCTGCCCGATCGGCGAGCGCCACCAGTTCTGGAACATATTCGGCCCCCGGATGGCCTGGCAGCCTGTTCTTCAGACGGCTGGCATACCGTTCCCCCGCCACGACGCCGGGGACCTTGCACCAAAGCTCCGCGACGCGATCGACGCCGGCGTCTTTGAGATAGGTGTCGAGCACGGCTTTTGGCTGAAACCCAAACCATGCGTCGACGATGAATGTAGATCCGGCCGGCGCCTCACGAATAAACGACCAGATCGCTTGATAGCTTGCTTTCCCCAAGGTCCGATTGAAATCCCGGTCCACGCCGCCGATGTGCTCCAGAAACGGGTTCTTGATGCCATCAAGCGAAAGGACAGGCCATCCGGTCCTTTGCGACAACATTTTTGCCAGGCGGCTTTTCCCCGACGCCGGCACGCCGTTAACGAGCACGACGCGTTTTTCGGCAGAGGTGTCGGCATCCGAGAAGGTCGATAGGCCCGCCCCAATCACCCCGGCGTCATCGCCGAGTATCGCCGGCACTATCGTTGGCCGAAACCACGGTGCCATCGCCGGAAGATCGCCAAGGGCGCGCGCGGCGTCTGAGCCGAGGCCGCCTCCCAATATGATGATTTCCGGATCCATCGTTGCTGCAATGTTATCGAGCGCCATACGCAGAGGGGACGCCCAGGCATGCAACACCGCCCTGGCCGCCGCATTTCCGCTGGAGGCCATTTCAAACACCTCGCAAACGGACATGGCCGGGAGACCGGCTGCCTTGATGTGCCGACGCAATGCCGTTCCCGAGCTGAAGGTTTCCACGCAGCCACGTCTCCCACACGCACAAAGCGGGCCATCCTCAAGGACGGAAATATGGCCGAGCTGCCCGGCCGCCATATGGCCGTGATAAATCCTGCCATTATTGGCAACCGCGCCGCCAATGCCCGTTCCTATCGTCAGCATCGCGACGCTCTGGTAGCCCCTGGCGGCACCGATGCTCATTTCGGCCATGAGCGCCATGCTGCAGTCGTTTTCGAGGACGATCTTCTTGCCGAGACCAGTCTCCAGCCGATCGGCGAAATCGATCCCGGCCAGGTTCACAATGCCGCCGGATAAAACCGCGCGATTTGCGATGTCGACGCGGCCGGGGATGCCAACTCCAATCACGGCAACTCCAGTCACGTCGAGTTGTGTCACCATTGCCTTGACACGCTCGACAACCTGCAAGGGATCCGTCGGAGTTTGCTCCGACAGCTTTCTGAGAAGCTCGCCTCGACTGGAGACGAGGGCGGCCCGGATGTTCGTGCCGCCAATATCTACGCCAATGGCTATTTCAGGCATCTGCTTTCTGTCCCTGGTCGATACCCTCGGACTTAACGCCTTTAAAGTGGGCTGATATCACCGCTTGAATTTCGCGAAGCCGCGGTACCGCCACCGACTGCAATCTATCCCTCGTGACGGAACGGTCGAGCGAAATGCAGTCTTTCCATAATGAGCGTCCTGCGATGACGCCGGAAGCCCCATTTCGCATGGCATCTTCAACTTGTTTCAGAAACGTCGAGTGGTCGACGCCGGCCGACAACACTGCCCACGGCACGTCCCCTGCAAGTCTCGTGACTTCCGCGCAGGCTTCGGCGGTTCCAGGATAGGGAATCTTTAGCACCTTGGCGCCGCTATCCAGGCAAATCCTGCTTCCTCCGACGACCAGCGACGGCAGTTTCGATTTATACTCGGCCTCGTCTTCGTCATTAAACCTGTAGGTCAGAAACTCGACAACAAGCAGCAGGTCCTCGCGTGCGAAATCGTCGATGCACTGACGCAGGATATTGATGTTGTGCGTGTTGGCTTCTTCCCGGTCCGAGCGGAGATAGACCATGATCTTACCGCCAGTGGCGCCGAGTTGGCGGACGCTGCGGGCCGAGATGCCAGGAACCAGCTTTGAAAGGCGATATCCTTCAGGCGACGTATCCCATCCCGACGCATCGAGGCCAATCAGCAGTGCTGTATCGCGTTCGATGATGCGGTCGTCGACCAAAGCCGGAACGGCACAGATCGGATCGACCAGCACACAGGATGCCTTGCTTGCAAGAAACCTGGCGATGTCGGCCTTCGTGTCGCCGAGGGTCTTGTCGGAGATGGCTGCTTGCGCTTGCGGATCATTTGCAAGCAGACTGCGCATGCCACCACGTTGATCGCAGGCGATCACCATCATGGCGCCGTCATTACCGCAAATCTGCTGGTACCCTCGCATTTCGGCTGTCGTCAATCTGGACATCTAATCCTCCCTTTAGGGCGCTCGAAACAAGACGCTGAAAGCCCATCCCGCTCCCAGGATTCGCAAGGGATGGCCAATGAACCTAGAGATCCCTCATGCCCCGCATAATCGTTGCGAAATCGGCTGTTTTGAGCGATAACTCCTTCATGTGCCGCATGTGTAACACATTGCAGAAAGGAATTTCAACCTGAATCCGTCTCAGTCGCAAGAGGCTGCAACAAACCGTGCGTTGCTGCATATGGTTGCAAAGCTGCATTATCAGTCCGACATGTCGCAGGTCGACATCGCAAAAAAGCTCGGATTATCAACGGCTACGGTTTCGCGATTGCTCCAAAAAGCTCGCTCGGCCGGGATCGTTCGGATTGAGGTGATTGATCTCTCCCCGTCGGAAGATTTGAGTGCGGCGCTCCTTGACGGCCTGAAATTGCGTACGGCCGCTGTGATCGACACGCCGTCGTCCAATGTCCTTGCCGCGCTTGCTCCGCCGGTCGGCTCCATGCTGCAACAAGCGGGCCTGCGATCGGGTTCGACACTTGGCATCGGCTGGGGACGTGCTGTCCGGGAAGTTACGCTTGCGGGCTTGCCGCGGTTGCCCGGCATCGTGACCACTGCTCTTAACGGCGGAATGCAGCAGGCAGCGGCGCATTTCCAAATCAACGAATTCGTGCGCCTGGCAGCAGAACAAATGGGTGGAATTCCACATTTCCTGCACGCCCCCTACATTTCATCATCGGAACTGCGCGACGCTTTCCTCGCCGACCCCACGGTCCAGCAGGTGACGTCGCTCTGGGACAAGCTGGATGCCGCGATCGTCGGTGTAGGTTTAAGACATGCGGCAAATCCGTCCGAAGCGACAGCAGCGCTTCCGGGAGAGAAAGCTCTAAGCCATGCCGCGGGCGACGTTCTGCGCCACTACATAACGGAGGCCGGCGAAATTCTTCATTGGGATGGTGAGGAGCGCATGATTGCCGCCTCACCGCAGCAATTGCGGCAGGTGCCCCTGTGCATCGCGGTTGCCGCAACGCCGGCCAAGGCGGCCGGCATCATTGGTGCTGCCCGATCGGGCATGATCAATGCGCTTGTGACGGACGCCAACACAGCGCAGGCCATTCTCAATCGCTTATCCGCCGCCCACAAGAGCGAGTAAACATCTTGAATACCTCACTGTCAGACGGTTTCGATCGGTTACGCGTTAATTTCTACCCCGAGCGATCCTTCGGCGCCTTCCTGTTCGACATGGATGGTACGGTCTTGAATTCCATCGCAGTGGCCGAGCGGGTTTGGACGGCATGGGCTTTGCGGCACAATGTCGATGCCGCGGGTTTGCTGGCAACGGTTCACGGAAGAAAGGCAGTCGAAACAATCTCGCGGCTTGGCCTGCCTCAAGTCGATCCGGTCGAAGAAATGAGGCTTCTGACATTGGCCGAAATCGCCGACGTGGTAGGCATCGAGCCAATCGCAGGAGCCAGCCGTTTCCTGGAGGCTTTACCCAGGGATCGTTGGGCGATCGTAACATCGGCGCCGCGAGACTTGGCGGTTGTCCGCCTCAAAGCCGCAGGCCTTCCCTGGCCGCCGCTCCTGATTGCCGGCGAGGATGTTCAGAACGGCAAACCGGCGCCGGACTGCTTTTTATTGGCCGCCGAGACATTAGCCCAGCCTATAGAGGAATGCCTTGTCTTCGAGGATGCTCCTGCAGGGATAGAAGCCGCTGAGGCGGCTGGTGCTGCGGTGATGGTGATCAGCGCGACCCATCGGAGCTTGCTGCAAACACCGCATCCGAGCGTTGTAAATTACGATGATCTCGTCGCAGATATCACGCACGCCGGATCCCTTCGGATCTCGGAGAGGCGGCGTTAGGTTCGCTCCGTGCCGCTACCTTTGCCGAGCTGAATTGATAGCGTCCGCATAGATATCGAGCACGCGAACAACACTGCCAAGGACGATTGCGTCTGCCTCAGGCGTTAGAGATCCGGATGCGACTACCGGCTCAAGATGGCCGAGATGCTGACTGATCAGCGGTCGCGGAATTGTCAGTCCCCGGAGGGCCGACATAAGCTCGTTCACTGCATTTTGCGCGGCGGGTGCTGTCCAATAATAACGGATTCGGTCGCTGAAGGAGTAATGTCGTTGGACATATTGTTGATGCGCATCCCCTGGATAATATTTCTGCCAATGATCCGGAGATGAAAGCATGACCCGCTCCATGGCGACGGGCAGGGTTTCTCGGACCGTGTTCGGCACCAGGATCTCGGCAATAGCGCTTAGTCCATACAGCGCCTCGCGCAGAGCAAAGGTCAGCCAAGGGCCGACTTTCAAAATCCCAAATCCGTCGCCGACAAGGTCACTAAGTGCCTGCGAGCTCTGATAGTCCGTCGAATGGGCCTCGAAAACAAACTGCGGTATGTCGTTTAATGTAGCGACGAGTTCGGCCGCTGCTTCGCGTCCATAGGCAATAACCTCCGCATTCCCGAACTCAACGCCCGGCTGGACAACAATGCCGATCGCGCGTGCGAAAGCCTCGTCCAGCCCGAGACGGGAGAATGCAGCGCGGTGAAGCTCCACGGTTTCTCTGACATCCGCTGGGGTCGTGATATGCATATGGTCGAGCGCTTCCACCGCACCGCCCGGAACAGGAACCTCAGTCCCAATGATGTAGCTTGGAGCCTGCGCGCCCGATCGGTGTACTCCTGCTTCAGACACCGCGGCCAATTGGGCTGCCCGGGATGCAATCGTCTCATTGGGGACCGCCTGAGGATCGTCCGCGCAAGCCATGCTTGTATCGAGATGGAGTTTGGTGAAGCCTGCGGCGGCATAGGCGTCGATCATTTCGCTGGCTTTGCGCATCGCCTCGTCGGCGGCCAAATGTTTCCAGGGATTTGGCCCCAGGTGATCCCCACCGAGAATGAGTTGGTCCTGGGGAAAGTCGACTTTTAGCGCAATCTTTTCGACGAAGGCGCGAAAAGCAGCGGGCGTCATGCCGGTATAGCCGCCATCCTGATTGACCTGATTACATGTCGCTTCGATCAGCACATCACTACTGCGGCCCCTGCCGTGGATGAGCGCCGCTTCGATCACCACCGGATGGGCAGAGCAGACGGAGGTAATGCCAGATGGCCTGCCGAAACCACGGTTACGCGGCATGCTGGCCAATCGTTCTGTCGCGGGCCTCAAGACGCTGAACCCTCGGTCGCATCGGACATAAAGGCCTGGACTTCGACAAAGCTGGCAATTCCCTCCATCGGTCCCTTGCGTGTCACGGCGAGCGCGCCGCAGGCGCAGGCGAACCTCAATGCTTCCTCAGGCTGCGCGCCCCTTAGCCAAAGCGAGACGAAGCCCGCGCCAAAACAATCGCCCGCCCCCGTCGGATCGACCTCCTGGACGGAGAAACCGGCCGCGGTGACCTGGCGGTGCTGGTCGTGGTAAACCGCACCCTCTGATCCTTTTTTGACGATGACTGCCGATATGCCGCGCTGAAGCATCTCGGCGACTGCGGACGCCTCGTCTTCAGCCTTGGTGAAGATGAAAAGTTCCGCACCGCTGGGCAGGAAGAGGTCGGTTCGAGCCAGCACCTGGTCCAGCGCCTCGCGCATGCCAGGCAATTCGATCATCTCTTTTCGTATATTCGGGTCGAAGGAAACGGTGCCGCCGTGGCCCTTGACCGCCTCGATGCCTGCAAGAATGACGGCGATCGCCGTTTCGGAAAACAGGGAAGAGCCCATGACATGAAAGTGATCGGCGCCGGCTAACAAGGCTTGCGCTCTATGCCCGATCTCCATCAATCCGGCCGCACTATTCCTGATGTTGAAGACGAAGTGGCGCGAGCCATCTGCCCGATAGGCCACAAAGGCCGTGCCGGTCGCTCGCCCCTTGTGAACCGTGACAGCGGAGACGTCGGCGCCCCAATCGCGCAGCCTGTCGATGTTCATCTGACCGAAATCGTCTTCACCAACGGCGCTGATCAAGCCAGCCGGCTGACCCAGTCGCGCAGCTTGACCGATAAAGATTGCCGGTGCACCCGACGGGAATGGCCCGTGAAGCAACCCAGGCTTGGCTAAGCTCTGATCGAGCTGATCTGCCATGATTTCGACAACGATCTCCCCGGCGCTAACGATCTTCTTCATGAGGGACGAACTCGCTTCCAGAGAAATCTCTTTTTTGGTTGAGGTGGCCGATCGGTCAAGTGGAATTTCTACGGCTTGTAATTTTATGCGTCAATTAATAAATTTGCGCACGTAATGTTTTAGCGTGACGCAGGACCCGAAAAAAGTTGCCTGAAACTTACTTGCCAGTTGCGCCTCTTTCCGCACAGACGCATAACGATCGCTGACAGAAACAGTGGTTTGAAGAATGGTCGACTTGCGATGGAAAAACTGACGCATAGGACAATGGAGGATTTCGCGAAGTCCTGCGGCGTCTCGCGCCCGACCCTTTCCAAGTATTTTGATGATCCGACGAGCGTAAAGCCGACGACGCGCGCGCTGATTGAAGCCGCACTCCGCTCGTCGGACTATCAGCCTAATCTTTACGCGCGAAACCTCAATCGGAAAAGAACGCGCAATATCGGCATTCTGGTTCCCGCTCTCACCGACCCATTTTATGCCGAGATGGTCAACCGCCTCGAATTGCGGTTGCGGAACGAGGGATACTGGCCGATCGTGTTTTCCTCGCACGGCCTGCCGGAACTCGAAGCCGAGGCCGTCAGCACGATGCTGTCTTTGAAGGTGGCGGGTGCGCTCGCGGCACCGCTCGGGCAGAAATCCGATCCGCGCGCCTTCGAAAAACTGGCGCAAAATCTGCCGATCGTCTATTTCGACACCTATATCGAAGGCAACACGCCGTTCATTGGCAACAATAACTACCAAAGCGTCGCAACGATTGTCGAATACCTCCGCAGGTCCGGAGAGCCGCCAGCCTATTTCGACATACCGCATGTCAACCACAACTCACCGGAGAGACTGGCGAGCTATGTGGCCACGATGAAAGCCTCGGGCTACGAGCCGGTGGTGATCAAGACCAATGCCGCCTACACATGGGATTTCGAGCGCGTCGGATACGAACAGATGGACGCCATCCTCGATGCAAAGAGGCTCCCCAGTAAAACCATCCTCTGCGCCAATGATCGTCTCGCATTTGGCGTTATGGCTGCGGCGTTCGCACACGGGCTGAGGGTCGGGCGCAAGAAGGACGACGACCTTCGGGTTGCGGCCCATGACGATCACCCCTTGAGCCGCTACACCTGCCCGCCGCTGACGACAATGGCGCAAGACTTTGCTTCCATGTCGGCAAAAAGCGTCGATACATTACTGGCGCTTCTCGGCGACAAGGAGGCGCCGGTTCCAACGATCGCACTCAAAGTCAGCCTGGACGGGACACTGGTTATGCGGCAATCAGCATGAAGCGGCGTCGCCGATCCCATCAATCCGGAGCCTCTTCAAAGCTGCGCCATGCCGCCACCGCTTCCTGCACCGCCTGCCGTGCCTGGGGCACATATCTCCCCATCGACACAAAGCCGTGAATTTGGCCGGGCCAATGGCGTAGGACGACGCGAACCCCCTCCTGCCGCAGCCGCTCGGCATAGGCCGTACCTTCGTCCACGAGAATGTCGTAGCCGGCCGTGGCGATGAATGCCGGAGCCGCCCCCGCAACGCTTTCGGCCCGCAATGGCGAGACCCTCCAATCGACAATATCGGCGGCAGTGCGAACATAGTAATCGCGAAACCATTTCATTGTCGTCGCGGTCAAACCGAAGCCTGTGGCATAGCGGCGATAACTGTCGGCCGTCTGCGTGGCGTCCGTGTTGGGATAGATGAGCAATTGTGCCGCAAGCCGTGGGGCGGCGCCTGAACGCGACATCACCGCCAACACGGCCGCAAGATTGCCGCCGGCACTGTCGCCAGCCACCGCGATCCGTCTGAGATCGATGCCGAAATCGGTGGCAGACTTTGCCATGAACCCCAGCGCGGCGGCACAATCCATCAATCCCGCGGGAAATTTATGTTCCGGCGCCAAGCGATAGTCCGGGCAGATCACGGTACATTTGCCGAGATTTGCGAACCATCGGCAGATCTCGTCATGGGAGTCGAGATTGCCGATCACCCAGCCGCCGCCGTGAAAATAGAGAAGACCCGGGCCATCCTTGGAGGGTGCTCCGAAGCCGCGATAGATGCGCACAGTAATAGAACCGTCAGGGCCGCTGATCTGGCGATCTTCTACCGAAGCGACTGCCTCCTTGGCACCCTGGAGTGCCGGGAAGCCCGCATTGTAATCGACACGGGCTTGCTGAGCTGTGCCGGTCTCAAGCGACCGAGTATTCGACCGATTGCTTATATCGAGAAGTGATCGAACGCTCTCATCAAGCTGGTCTGTCATATCGGCTTCTTCCTTCCGCGATCAGGCCAAAAAACTGCGCGCTTCATCTTCACCAAGGAGCGGCGGCGGCGTCAGACTTTCGCGAACGCCAACCGACTGCCCGGTTTCGCCAGATAGAAGAATGGCCTCCATGATCTCGAGCACATGAAGGGCCAGCTCCCCGGACGCGCGTGGCCGCCTGTTCTCCTCAAGCGACCGCACGAGGTCAGCCACGCCCAGCATACGATAATTCGCCCGATCAGGCGCCGCGAACGGCCAGTTTCTTTCACCGTAAAGTTCGCCATCGCTTTCAAAATGACGCCAATCCGCACCCCGTTCGGACAGGGAGACCGTCCCGCCGAATGCATCCGGATCCGGCAGGCGTAGCGAGCCTTCGGTGCCATGCAACTCAATCGGATGGTTGGAATGGCGGAAGACATCCCAGGACGCGCCGAAGTTAACCGTCGCACCGGACCGAAATTCCAGCAATGACAGGACGTTGGTCGGCGTATCAACCTTGAACCTCGTATTCTTGAACGGTCCGTCGGCGGTGATAAGGCGTTCGTCCTGGCCTTTCGTCGCCATCGCCATGACGCGCGCCACTGGGCCGAGCAGATTGACCAGCATCGTCAGGTAGTAAGGTCCCATATCGAAAATCGGACCGCCGCCTGGTTGATAGTAGAATTGCGGGTTGGGATGCCAATGCTCCATGCCGCGCCCCATCATGAATGCCGTCCCGCTTACCGGACGGCCGATTGCGCCCTCCTCCATGAGACGCCGAGCACGCCGGCCAGCGGCGCCAAGGAAAGTATCAGGTGCCGAGCCGAGCAGCAAACCGCGACCCTTCGCCTCCGCCACCAGCGCCCGCCCCTCTCTAGCCGATGTGCAAGCGGCTTTTCCGTGAACACATGCTTGCCCGCGGACAAGGCGGACATGGTAACGTTGAAATGCACTGCGGGAACGGTCAAGTTGAGAATGAGGTCAACCTCGGGATCGGCAAGCAGTTGGTCGACGCTCACGGCGCGAATGCCGTTTTCGCGGGCGCGAAGGGCTGCGATGTCAGCGGAAATGTCGGCGCATGCGCGCAATTCGATACCGGCGAACAGTGCGGCGTTACGCAGGTAAGTCATCGATATGTTGCCGCACCCTATGATGCCGACACCAAATTTTCCCTCTGTTTTCTCTAGCATATTTCTTATCCCTCCCTGGATTCGATGACTGCTGCGTGCGCAACGGACAAAACTGACCGATGCGTCCCAACATGACTTAAAGCATCTTATTTCTTGACGCGCGATAACTTTTTATGAAACATATGAGAATACTGGCGCGGAGATTGTGGAGGTCGCCAGTCTTTCCTGGGAGGGAAACCATGCCTGATTCCAAAAAAGCGTCACCCGGTTCGAACGCGACCGGATTTTCCGCAATGCTCGACCGTCGCCAATTGCTGCTTGGTGCCGCAGGCGCTGCTGCTCTCGGTGTCGCGTCAGAACTTGGCATGCGCACCGCACGCGCTGCCGATCGCACGGAGATCAGCTTTGCCAGTGCGAGTTTCTTCGGCAAGGAGGGCCTTGGTGATCTCGTCAAGGCTTATAACGAGTCGCAAGACCGCATCATGGTCAAATTTATCGAGCTTCCGCCGCCGAGTTCGTCGACCGAGGTCTATCAGGGCCTTATCCAGCAATTGGCGCGCCGCACCGGAACGCCCGACGTCTTCAGCCAAGACGTGATCTGGATCGCCGGCTTTGCGGCAGCAGGATGGGCACTACCGCTTGATGAATATTTCCCGAAAGAGAAGCGCGGCGACTATTTTCCCGGAACCCTTGCTGCCTGCACTTACAATGAAAAGCTGACCGCACTCCCGTGGTTTGTCGACTCCGGCATGTTCTACTACCGCAAGGACCTCGTTGAGAAGCACGGCGGCAAGGTCCCAGACACCTGGGAAGACATGGCGACCATGGCCGCCGCTGCCCAGAAGGCCGGCGATGCCAAGTTCGGCTATCTCTGGCAAGGCAAGCAGGCCGAGGTCCTGATCTGCGATGCCGTGGAAGTCATCACCTCGAATGGCGGTTCCATTCTGGCGCATGACGGCAAATCCTCGATCATCGGCGAGAAGGCGGCGGTCGAGGCGATACAGTTCCTGTACGATACGATCAACAAGACGAAGATCAGCCCGCAGAACGCTCTCTCCTGGGATGAGGAGCCTTCGCGTCAGCCCTTTACCTCGGGCGAAGCGATGTTCATGCGCAACTGGTCCTATGTCTATCCGATCGCGCAGGACCCGAAAGCCTCGCACGTCGTCGACAAGGTCGCTGTTGCGCCGCTACCGCATTTTGCCGGCGGGAAAAGCGCTGCGTGCCTCGGCGGCTATCAGCTTGGCGTCAACGCCAATTCCAAGAAGCGGGAAGCGGCGATCGAGTTCCTGACCTGGATGTCGTCTCCGGAAACGCAAACTCGTCTCGCCTTGAATTTCGGCCTCGCACCTTCGCGGCCCGCGATCTTCCAGGATGCGAAACTAAAAGCCGAGCAGCCGTTCATGGCAAGTCTTCAAAACGTCTTTACGGGTGCCACACCCCGACCGATCACGCCGCAATATGCCAAGGTAACGCTGGCTCTGCAGTCCGGCATTTCCAAGGCGTTGGTCAGCGGCAACGTCCAAGCTGAACTGAAGGCTGCTGCCGAACAGATCAACAAGATCGTTGCCTGACATGGCTACCGCAGTGACGGCCCCCGCCGCCGGCCGAACACAAAAATCGTCGAGGGCGCTTCCAGGCGCCCTCTGGCCCTGGCTCTTGCTGTTGCCGGCCTTCATGTCGCTAGGATCGGTTTCCTTCTATCCGATTGTCAATGGCGTCTACCTCTCCTTTACCAACCGTTCCCTAATTACGCAGGACAACGATTTCATCGGCATCGCCAATTATCTGCAACTGTCGGCGGATCCGTCATTCTGGAATGCGTGGTGGCACACGATCTGGTTCACCGTCGCATCGACCGGGCTCGAGACCCTGATCGGTCTGGGCATGGCACTGATCCTTTGCGAAGCTTTCGGCGGCCGCGGCGTGATCCGTGCGGCAATGCTCGTTCCCTGGGCAATGCCAACGGTCGTCACGTCGAAAATGTTCGGGTGGCTGTTCGACGGACAACATGGGATCATCAATTTCATCCTGCTTCATGCGGGACTGATCGATCAGAATGTCAACTGGTACGGCGCGCCCGAAACCGCGCTGACGACGATCATTTTCGCCGATGTCTGGAAAACGACGCCGTTCATGGCGCTGCTGTTGCTGACGGGTCTTCAGACCGTTCCGAAATCATTGATCGAGGCTGCGCGCATGGACGGCGCCAAGGCGTGGACGATCTTCTGGAATATTCGCCTGCCCCTATTGCTTCCGACCTTGCTTATCGCCGGTCTTTTCCGGGCGCTCGACGCGTTTCGCGTCTTCGACCTGGTCTATGTCCTGACCGGCGGCGGTCCGGCCGATTCCACGGAAACCCTTTCGACGCTGTCCTATAAGATTCTCTTTTCGACGTTGCAGTTCGGTTACGGCTCAGCCGTTTCGACCGCAATGTTCATCACTGAAGGGCTGATCGCCGTGGCGTTCTGCCTCTTCCTCATCAGGCAGATAAGGAAGACCACATGAACGGCACCCGCTCCCCTCTTCAAAGCGTCATGATCTACGCCGGCGCGCTCCTCATTCTCGTTTGGTCCGCCGGCCCGTTCCTTTGGCAGTTTTCAACCTCGTTACAGCTCGACAAGGCGCTGACGGAAGGAACGCCTTCGCTCATCCCGCATCCGTTCACGCTGGAGCATTATTACAATGCCTTCGTCGAAAAGGGCCTGCACCACTACGTGCTGAACTCGCTGGTCGTATCGCTCGCCACCACGGCTCTCTGCCTGATCGTCGGTTCTCTAGCCGCGTTTGCGCTTTCGCGTCTCGACGTGAAGGGACGATTTGGTATCCTCATGGTGATCCTGTCGGTCTCGATGTTTCCGCAGATCGCGCTTGTCGGACCGCTCTATTTGATCGCCTCCGACCTCGGACTTTTGGATACCTACAGAGCATTGATCATCACCTATCTGGCGCTAGGGCTGCCGCTCGTGACCTGGGTTCTGTTCGGCTATTTTGAAACGCTCCCGCGAGAAATCGACGAAGCCGCGCGCATGGACGGCGTGGGCGTGATCGGGCTGCTCTGGCATATCATCCTGCCGATGTCGCTTCCGAGCCTCGTAACGACCGGTCTGCTTGCCTTCATCACCGCCTGGAACGAGTTTCTGTTCGCGCTCGCATTCACATCCGACAGCGACAGCCAGACCATTCCGGTGGGCATCGCCAATTTCACCAACCAGTATTACGTGCCCTGGGGAGACATCGCTGCCGCCTCGGCGGTCGTGACTGTGCCGCTGATTGTGTTGGTCCTCTTTTTCCAACGGCACATCATCGAAGGCCTGACACAGGGCGGAATCAAGGAATAGTGATATGACCAAGGATTTTAAGGTCGGCTGCCAGACATTCACATGGGAAATGCTTGGCAACGCCTGGACTGGAACGCCCGACGACCTGCTCGCGGCCATTTCCGCCGGCGGTTATTCGGGTATCGAAATCACAGACACGATGATCGGTCATTATGCTGCAAAGCCCAGCGAATTCGCCAGGGCTCTGAGAGATGTTGGGTTGCAGCTCGTATCCCTGGCTTTCGGCTCCAAAAGCGGCTTCACGGTCGCCGACGCGATGGAAAAGGATCTGGCGACAGCCCAACGCTGGATCGACCACGCGGCACAGTTTCCTGGCGCGTTTGTCTCGATCGGCTCGGCAACGATCGTCTCGGACGGGTCACGTAATGACAAGTTCGCTGTCGCTGCCGAGTTCTACAATCGCGCCGGCGCGCTTGGTAAAGCATCCGGCGTCGAGGTCGCCGTCCATCCGAGTTCGCATCACAACACCCTGCTCTTCGATCGCACGGACTACGATCGGATCTTCGCGCTGCTCGATCCCGCATTGGTCGGCTGGGTTCCCGATACCGGTCACATCCTGCGCGGACACGATGATATCCTCGATACGATGCGAACCTACCAGGATCGCATTCGCTATCTGCACCTCAAGGACGTCGATGCGAACGACCGATGGGCAATGCTCGGCAAAGGCGTTCTCGATACGCCGGCAGTGCTCGATCTCGTCGCACAGGCGCCACGCTTTAACGGATGGTTGGTGCTGGAAGAAGAATCCGGGACGGCCGCTACCGACCCTGCCGCAGCCATAAAGGCCAACCGCGAAACGATGCGCGACTACGGCGCTTGAGGAAGAGGATCATGATCGAGAAGGAAAATCGCCGGCTTCGCGTTGGTGTCCTCGGCTGTGGGCCGATTGCCCAGTTTGCGCATCTGGAATCCTGCGTGAAGGCTAGGAATGCCGATCTCTACGCAATCTGCGATGCAGCACCCGATCTGCTCGCGCGCATGGGCGCGACCTATGAGCCGCAGAAAATGTTCAGCGACTACGACGCTATGCTGGCCGACCCTAACTTGGAGGCGGTCATCGTCGCCACCTCGGACGCCTATCATGTGCCGATGTCCATCAAGGCGCTCGAAGCCGGCAAGCACGTGCTCTGCGAAAAGCCGATCGGCGTTTCGGTCGAGGAAGGCGAGCAGCTTGCCGAAGCCGTCAAACGCTCCGGCAAGATCCTGCAGGTCGGGCACATGAAGCGCTTTGATCCCGCTCTTCAGGCCGCCCGTGACTTCGTCCGCGATGACATCGGTCAGATCCTGGCGCTGAAGGCATGGTATTGCGACTCCACCCACCGCTATACTAACACCGATGCGGTGCAGCCGCTTCCCATCACCAGCAAGCTTGCGCGCAAGCCGGCCGGCAATCTAAAAGCCGATCTCAGGCAATATTTCATGCTGGCGCATGGCTCCCATCTGGTCGACACCGCCCGCTTCTTCTGCGGCGATATCGTCGCCGTGCGCGCCCGCCTGCTAGAGCGTGCCGGAGCCTATTGCTGGTTTGCGGAAACCGAATTCGCCAATGGCGCCCTCGGCCATCTCGATCTCACCGTCGCAGTCCGCATGGATTGGCACGAGGGTTTCCAGCTTTATGGCGAAAATGGCTCCGTGCTCGCAAAGACCTTCAATCCCTGGTATTTCCGCTCCAGCGAAGTCGAGATCTTTCATGAGAAGGATGCAACGACCAGGAAGCCGCTCGGCGCGGACGGGCATTTCTTCCGCCGGCAGCTCGAAGGCCTCGCCGATACCGCGCTGAAAGGCGCTCCCATGCAGGGCGCCAATGTCGAAGACGGTATCGCCTCGATCCGGGCGATGGTGGCGATCGCGCGGTCGGTTGAGAGCGGCGAGCGTGTCGAGCTCGCGGCCGTGACGGGAGCCGTTTGATGCAGGTCGGGATCTTCGCCAAGACTTTTCCCGGGACCGATCCCCTGAACGTGCTATCTGCGGTGCACGACAGCGGATATGCCGGCACGCAGTTCAACCTCGCCTGCTGCGGGCTGGCCTCGATGCCAGACGCCGTGCCAGCATCTTTGGTGACGGCAACCCGGGCGGCAGCGCAAGCGACGGGCGTTACGCTCGCCGCCTTGTCCGGTACCTACAACATGGCCCATCCCGACCCGTCGGTACGTCAAAAAGGCCTCGTTCAGCTCGCCGTCGTCATCGAGACGGCGGCGGCACTTTCGATCCCACTCGTCACACTTTGCACCGGCACGCGCCATCCCAGCGATCAGTGGGCGCACCACCCTGACAACACCGACCCGGCCGCCTGGATGGACATGGCAACGGAAATGTCGAAAGCGCTGGCGCTGGCGGAGGCCCATGGCGTCGATCTCGGCATCGAGCCCGAGCAAGCGAATATCGTGACATCGGCTGCGGACGCCACGCGGTTGATTGCCGAGATGAGATCGGAAAGGCTGCGCATCGTCCTCGACCCTGCCAACCTCTTTGAAAGCGCGACGCCAGGGGAAGCGCGCGCCATTGTCGGGCGCGCTGTGGAGACAGCAGCCGGGCATATCGCCATGGCGCATGCCAAAGATCGCCACGCCGACGGGCGCTTTGCGACTGCGGGGACGGGCGTGGTGGATTTCCCCGGCTTTATCGCGCGGCTGCGCTCGGTAGGTTTCGACGGTCCGCTCGTCACGCACGGCCTTTCGGCAGCGGAGGCTCCGCAGGTGGGGGCCTTTCTCAAGGAACTAGTCTGATGGGGGCTGCAACGGGCTTCATGCGCGGCAATGTCAGCCTTGCTGTTTTCGACAGCGGGCAAGGGCTGCCCGTCCTCTTCCAGCACGGCCTGGGCGGCGATGAGGCGCAGGTTGCGCAGACCTTTCCATCCGATGGAGCGGTGCGGCGCATCACGGTCGAATGCCGCGGACATGGCGCATCATCGCTTGGCGACGTCAGGCCCTTTTCGCTTCGGATGTTTGCCGAGGACGCGCTGGCCGCGGCAACGGATCGCGGATTTGATCGCTTTGTCGCCGGCGGCATTTCCATGGGGGCGGCAGTTGCGCTCTATCTCGCTCATCTCCACCCGCACCGTGTCGCGGCCCTCGTTCTTGTCCGTCCGGCCTGGAGCTTTACCGCCGCACCAGCCAATCTGGAGCCGGTTCGCGCTGTCGCGGCCTTGCTCCGCTCCCATCCGATTGCCCAAGCCAAGGAGCGCTTCGCCGGTTCGCAGATCGGCATGGAGGTGCGCGTGAACGCGCCCGACAACTTCGCCTCCCTCATCAGCTATTTCGACCGGCCGAATGCCGTCGCGTTCGCATCGGTGCTGGGCGATATCGCGGCTGACGGCCCGGGTGTGTCGCAAGCGGCAACCGCCGCGCTCACCGTCCCTGCCCTTGTCATCGGGAGCGAACAGGATGCTATCCATCCGCTCGCTTGTGCACGTGCTCTCGCAGATACCATTCCCGGCGCAAGCTTTGTCGAAGTCGCTCCCAAGGCGGCCGATAGGGCACGGCATTTCGCCGAAGTTCAAGACGCGATCGCCACTTTCCTTGCAACGAAGTCCATCCGGAGCCTCTTTTCATCATGACACTCAAGACTCTTTCAGGCCCGGCGGCCATCGCAGCACTTCCTCGCAATCGGCTGCTCGGCGAATTCTCGCTGTGGTCGGCCGACCTCGCCAACATGGAGGCTGATCTTCGGCGCATAGAGCCCTATGCCGACCTGCATCATATCGATGTCGCCGATGCGCGCTTTACCCCGGGCTTCCTGTTCTTTCCGGATTTCGTTGCGCGTATCGCCAAGGCAACCGAAAGGCCGATCCACGTTCATCTGATGGTCGAAGCTGAAATCGTCGAGGAACAGACGCGCCAATTCATCGAGGCGGGTGCCGATCTTATCAGCGTTCATGCCGAGAATGGTGAGGCGGGCTTGCGTGCGATCGCGCTTGCCAAGAAACTCGGCGCGGCGGCTGGCGTCGTGCTGCGGCTCGAAACGCCGGTCTCGGTGGTCCGGCCATTCATCGACCATGTCGCCTTCGTGACCCTGCTTGGCACCTCGATCGGCGTCAAAGGGCAAAGCCTTTCCGAAAATGCCTGCGACCGGCTGATCGAGGCGCGCTCGCTGCTGAAGCAGACCGGCCGGGAAAATCAAGTCATCTTGGCTGCCGATGGCGGCATTCGCGAACAGACCGTGCCGCTTCTGCGACAAGCCGGAGCGCAAACCGTCGTCCTCGGATCGCTCGCGTTCGGCGACAAGAACCTCGGTGATCGGATCGCCTGGCTGCATGGATTGGAGAGCCGCGTTTGGTGAAAAAGGTTGCCCTTGCATTTGATCTTGGCGGAACGGAGCTTCGCGCCGCTCTCGTGAGCGACAAGGGAAACCTTCTGTCGTTCTCGGTCGTTCCGACGCATGCGGCCGAAGGTCCGGCTGCCGTGATCCAGCAGATCGAGTTGTTGGCCGGTGCAGTGCTGGCGCAAACGCCCGATCTTTCTCCTGTCGGAATCGGGATCGGCGCGCCCGGCCCCCTCGATCCCGAGGCCGGCATCGTTATTGCGCCGCCGACCTTGGCCGGATGGTACGAGGTTCCGCTGGCTGACATTCTCTCCAGCCGTTTCCAACTGCCAGTTCGGCTCGAAAACGATGCGAATGCGGCCGCGCTTGGCGAATGGCGATACGGCGCCGGGCGCGGTGCGCGGTCGATGGTTTTCGTCACCGTATCGACCGGTATCGGCGGCGGCGTGATTGTTGATGGGAGGATCTTGCATGGCAGACGTGGTCTGGCGGCGGAAATCGGCCACATGACGATCACAAACGAGGGGGAGCGGTGTTTTTGCGGTGCGATCGGTTGTTTCGAAGCGGTCGCCTCAGGGACGGCTCTTGGCAGACGGGCAACGGCACGCACCCGACAGTTCGATGGTTCGCAGCTGCGCCAACTGTCGGGGGATGCGGACGTGACCGGACGGCACGTCGTTGAAGCGGCGCGAAAAGGCGACGCGCAAGCCCTCGAGCTGCTTCATGGCGAGGCGCGATGGCTGGGGATCGGCTTTACCAATCTGCTCCACCTCTACTCCCCGGACATACTGGTGATGGGTGGCGGCATATCGCACGGCTTCGACCTCCTGCAGGAAGCCATGACCGCGACCATACGCGATCGCGCCATGCCGGCCTATCGCGACGTGCCGATCGTTCCCGCGCAACTCGGAGGTCATGCAGGTCTGATCGGCGCAGCCAGTCTCGTCCTGAGGAGTAATGAATAAATCGCCCCGGGTCTTTGAGCCCTGAAGATGCGGACACTCTCTCTTTGGTCCTTCCGGATGCGGCAAATCCACACTTCTGCGCATGATCGCCGGCCTAAAGAAGATCACCGGCGGCGATCTTGTGATCGACGGTACTCGTGCCAACAATATCGATCCATCGCGACGCGGCCTGGCAATGGTGTTTCAATCCCATGCGCTCTACCCACACATGACTGTTACTGAAAACATAGGTTTCGCGCTCAGAACTGCCGGTGTTTCATCGAGTGAGCGCGACCACAAGGTCAAGGAAGCGGCAAAGGTTCTGGAGCTGTCGCATTTGCTGGACCGCCGGCCGAAGGATCTGTCGGGCGGTCAACGCCAGCGCGTGGCCATCGGCCGCGCAATCGTGCGAAATCCAAAAATCTTTCTGTTCGATGAACCGCTTTCCAACCTCGATGTAGCGCTGCGCGTCAACATGCGGCTGGAACTCATGGGCCTGCACGAAAGACTGGCTGCGACGATTATCTTCGTCACGCACTATCAGATCGAGGCGATGACCATGGCCGACAAGATCGTCGTTCTAAACGGCGGCTGTATCGAGCAGGTCGGTTCGCCGCTCGAGCTTTACAATCGCCCCGCAAATATCTTCGTGGCCGGCTTCCTCGGCTCGCCAAAGATGAATTTTCTGCCTGCGACCGTCGAAAGTTCCAGCCCCGACGGCGTATTCGCCAGATTGAACTAGGCATCTGAGCCGCCTGCTTGATTGGCCAACGTAATCACCCACCCCGACTGGCAAGCCAATCTCAGTGCTGACGCAACTTCCGCCTTGAACGGACCAATCGCGCGCCCTCACCAAGCGTGCCGACGAGGTTTCCGCCCAGCTCACTGGCGGCGCCGGCGCACCGGCCTTTGAAGGATGGAGCGCCGAAGGGGTGTTTGCGGTTCGCGCAGGCACCCCTTCGACGCCATCCGATCATTTGCAAGCTTCGCCACTGCCGACGATAAATGGAGGTGTCGACGGGAAATGGCGATGGTGCTTCGGCCTACCCCGGCAGTTGGAAAATCCAATTGGCGATCAACACGATGGCAAGGCCGCCGGCGAGCGCTACATACGGCAAAGTGCCCGCCTTCTTTACACCCAAATCCTGTCCGACCAGACCGAGATCCTCCATCGCCCCGGGTGGGAACTTGCCGCCATCGCGCACATAGTGTCGATACGCGAAGACCGGTAAGATCAGCGCGGCGAAGGCAAAGCCGACCCAGAGAGCGTTGGCGTAGCCCCACACTTTGGCGCCGGCACCGAGGAAGAGCGCGTTGACGAAGGCGAGAACTGTGTTGAGACCGATCAGCCAGGTCGGTGCCTTCCAGGGGCGTTCGATGTGGCCGGAGTCGATGCGATGGATCCAACCCGAATTGAGGTTCAGGAAGTTAAAGATGATGTAGCCGACGTTGGAGACGGCGAGCACGAAGAAATAACCGCTTGCATCCGACGCGATCGCCAGAAGGCTGAGATTGAAAGCGAAGTCCGTCCACATCGCCCTGGTCGGCGCGCCGTTCTCGTTGACATGATCGAGATATTTCGGCAGCCAGCCGTCCTTGGAGCCCTGATAGAGCGTGCGCGACGAACCGGCCATCGCCGTCATGATCGCAAGGAAGAGCGCCAGGATCATCAAGATAACGAGGAGCTGGGTGACGATGCGGCCGGCGCCGATGAGGCCGCCGAGCGCTTCGGCGACGCCGGTGCCGTCGACGATGCCCGGTGCCAGCATGCCGGCATGGCCGAGCACGCCCTGAAAGGCGAAGGGCACGAGGAAGAAGAACAAGCAGCAGACCAGACCGGAATAGAAGATCGCCTTGAAGGTGTCAGTCTTCGGGTTTTTCAGCTCGCGGGTATAGCACACGGCCGTCTCAAAACCGTAGGTCGACCAGGCTGCGATATACAGGCCGCCGAGGAAAAGCGTCCAACCACCATTGCTCCAGGTCCCATCCGTGCCGGCATAGGCTGCCGTCGGCGGCACGAGGCCGGTGACGTTCGCGGCAACGATCTGGCCGCTGATGATCGGATAAAGACCGATGACGAGCAGTGGCACGAGAACGATGATCGCCAGCCATTTCTGGACACTTGCCGTTTCCGAAATGCCGCGATGCTGGATCGCGAAGATGACTAGCATCAGAATGCCGCCGATGAAGAAGGTGGCATTGATGTTGGCGGTTGCGAGGAAAGGGATACCGAAGCTGATCAGCGACCAGTTCCGGATCGCCGGTGTAAAGGCGGCGACGCCGTCAGCACTGAGCAAGGCCTTGACGGCGTCTTCTGGCGACGTACCGGCATGGGCTGCAATATATTCAGCGACGCGGGGGCTATCGGCCGTAACGGAAGCGGCATGCGCGCTGATCCAGGCGATAACCGCCTGCGAATCGGCCGCCGGGATCGGGAAAAAAGCATTGAGAATATAGCCGGCTGCGATGGCGCAACCGAGCGACAACACCGGCGACCAGGCGAACCAATTGCACCAGACCGAGAGCGGCGCGATGAACTTCGAATAGCGCAGCCACGCGGTCGCGCCATAGACCGAAGCGCCGCCGGATTTGTTGCCGAACATGCCGGCGATTTCCGCGTAGGTGAAGGATTGCAAGAATCCCATGATCATCGAGATGATCCACACGGCGACGGCGAGTTTGCCGGTCGCACCCGCGATGCCGCCGATGGAAAAGAGAACGAGCGGCGGCACGCCCGCAGCAACCCAGAATGCGCCCTTCCAGTCGAGCGCGCGTATAAGCTTACCTTCGGTGCCGGCTGCAACGCCGGCGTCGACTAAATCCGTCATCGATGAAGTTCCCCATTCTGTTGTTCCGGACGTATCGCTCGTACGTCTCCCTGAACGTGCCTCCCATGGCATCGCAGGTCTGCCGGTGGTTTTAACGTCCGTATTCCCACACGGATTTCCGAGTCTCGACCCTTTATAGATAGTGAAGATTTTTTCTTTTTAGTCAATATCTCTTTACTTTCGAATGGCATTTTGTCAGCATGACTTGCGTGCCACGATGCACATCACTCCCCCGAGAGGGTCTCATGCGAAATCTCCATCCGACGATGGTCGGCGTTCGGCCCGTTTCGGCAAGCATCGTCCGCTATCCGGGCATTCCGGCGTTGCCGCGCGATACCGAGCGCTACCGTTGCAAGGGCGGTGGATCGCTCGTCGTGCGCGTCGAGCCGGGTGATCATGTCACGGCGATCGACAGCGAGGGCGGTCAGGCCTGCGAGCTTTCCTTCCTCGATAAGAACGGGCGTTTCCAGTCTGAGGGCCTCGGCACCGGCTTTACCAACGCCGCCGAAGGGCTGAAGGCCATCCTGTCGTCGGACGCGGAAGGTGCGATCCGTACCCGCACCACTCTTGAGCGGCGTGGCGCCGATCTTTCTTCGACTGGTGCCGTTCTAGTCTTCGGACAAGCCTCATCTCCCGGCAGCAAGGCCGAATTTACCATTGCCCTGGAAGGCTTGCTGATCATCGCGGCGCCGGGGGAAGCCATGTCGCCGCAGTTGCAGGATACGGCAACGCCGATCGAAATTCGGATCCGGCGCAGCCAGCGCATCCGCGACTATCTCTCCGCCCTGCCCGAGCCGATGGCCGATCCGATCGAAGATATCCGCATCAGGGCCGCAACCGCTTCCGCTTATTTCGTCCGCGCGGGAGAGTTCATTCAGATTATCGATGTCTATGGCCGGCAATGCACCGATTTCCAGGCCTTTGCCGCGCGCAAGGTGGACAAGGGCCTGGATCTGGCGCTCGATTCCACCGTCACGCGCACCTTGCTCGGCCGCAGTTATCCTGCGCCGGGCCTGCCGTCCAAAGCCTTCGACCGCGATTTCGAACCGCTGGTAGAGATCGTACAGGACACGGTCGGCCGTCACGACGCCTTCGCGACCGCCTGCAACTCCCGCTATTATGACGATATGGGCTATCCGGGGCATGCAAACTGCACCGACAACTTCAATAGAGCGCTGGCACCCTACGGCATCGCTGGCCGTAAGGGCTGGGAAGCGCTCAACTATTTCTATAACACCAATATCGATCACAACAATCAGCTCTACCTCGACGAGCCCTGGTCGCGACCGGGCGATTATGTGCTGATGCGGGCGCTGACCGATCTTGTCTGCGTCTCCTCCTCCTGCCCTGACGATATCGATGCGGCGAACGGCTGGGATCCGACGGATATCCATGTCCGCACATTTTCCGGAACAGAGAAATTCTCACGAGCGGTAGCCTATCGCATGACCCCTGATTCAGACCCCGAACTAACGCGGGAAACCGCCTTCCACCCCCGCCTCTCCGTCCTGACGCGGGATTACACCGAATATCGCGGCTATTGGCTGCCGAACCGTTTTGCCGCTGAAGGCCCGGTCGAGGAATATTGGGCCTGCCGGGAACGAGCGGCGATTATCGATCTCTCGCCGCTTCGCAAGTTCGAGGTGACGGGACCGGATGCCGAGGAACTGCTGCAATATTGCCTGACGCGCGATGTCCGCAAACTTTCGACCGGCCAGGTCGTCTACTCCGCCATGTGCTACGAAAACGGCGGCATGATCGACGATGGCACGCTCTTCCGGCTCGGTGACAAGAATTTTCGTTGGATCGGCGGCGATGACTATAGCGGCATCTGGCTGCGCGAGCAGGCCGAGAAGAAAGGCTTCAGGGCCTGGGTGCGCTCATCGACTGACCAGATGCACAATATCGCCGTACAAGGACCGAAGAGCCGCGACATTTTGAAGGAGATCATCTGGACGGCGCCGCGCCAGCCGACGATCGGCGAACTCGAATGGTTCCGCTTCGCTGTCGGCCGCATCGGCGGCTTCGAGGGCGCTCCTGTCGTCGTCTCGCGCACCGGCTATACCGGCGAACTCGGTTACGAAATCTTTTGCCACCCCAAGGATGCTTTGACAGTCTTCGACGCCGTCTGGCAGGCGGGCCAGCCGCACGGTCTGAAGCCGATGGGTCTCGAAGCCCTCGACATGGTGCGCATTGAGGCGGGACTGATTTTCGCCCATCACGAATTCACTGATCAGACCGACCCTTTCGAGGCTGGCATCGGCTTCACCGTGCCCTTGAAATCCAAAGCGGACGATTTCATCGGTCGCGAGGCGCTGATCCGCCGCAAGGAGAACCCGCGCCACCTGCTGGTCGGGCTGGATATCCAGGCCAATGAAGCCGTCAGCCATGGCGATTGTGTTCATATCGGCCGAGCACAAATCGGTGTTGTTACCAGCGCCACACGCTCGCCGATCCTCGGCAAGACGATCGCGCTTGCCCGCATCGACGTGACCCATGCCGCCGTCGGTACGACGGTCGAAATCGGCAAGCTCGATGGCCAGCAGAAGCGCTTGCCGGCCATCGTCGTGCCAATCTCACACTACGACCCGCAGAAGACGCGGCCGCGGTCCTGAGCTTCAACCCGCCTTGTGCTGGGCGTTGGAAATCGCTCGCGCCGCCTCTTCTGAAGAGTTAGCGAGCGTGCGCATCTCGGCCGCCAGTACCGCAAAGCCCGATCCTGCTGTGCCCGCCCTTGCTGCCTCGATTCCGGCATTGACGGCGAGCAGCTTCAGGGAACGCAGCGATTGCAAGATCTCGTTGGTCTTGGAGGCGGTAACGCGCATGCCGGCGGTCTGCTCGTCGATGCGCTGATAGAGCGACTCGATGTTGATGATGCTGCCTTCCAGATAGAGCAGTTCGCCGTTCTCGTCCCAAATGCCGCCACCGGTTTCCGTCACCCAGATGTGATGCCCGTTATTGTGACGGATGCGGTATTCCATCGTCCAGTCGGCGCGCTTTTCGAGCGCCGTACCAACGATCTTGTCCATCAGCGGCACATCGTCCTCGCACATGATCGAAGTAAAGCTTCGTGCCCGATTGCCAATGATCTCATCGGCCGGATAGCCAAAAATGCGCTCGATGCCATCCGTCATCTCCAGCATCGTATAGTTTTCATCTGCACGGCAGCGATAGAGAAACCCGCTCATGCGGCCGAGAATGCTCGTCTGAAAATCCATGAAGGCCACGCCCGTAGAAAGAAGAGGAGTTGCAGATCAAGTTGCGTCGTCTCATTTCAAACGCACCGAGAAGGGCCGCTACGAGCGGCCCTCACGGTTACGCAGTCTTGGGAAATCTCAATTGCGCAGATATTCCTCCATCGAGTCGTCGAGCGCCTCGACCCAAGGCGTGTGATGCTTCGGCGACATGTTGCCGGTCATCAGCGAACGATAGGCATGGTCGCGGAAACCCATGATGTTTTCCGCCTTGTGGTGCTCCCACTCCATAAAAGTTTTGTTCGTGCCTTCGATGTCGAAGCTCGGATAGTCGGTTTCGGCAAGCAGCTCCTTCACGTAGTCACCCTGATACCAGATCATCTGCTCAGCATCTTCGAGCGTTTCCTCGCGGGCACGCCACATATCGAAATTCGCCTTCAGCTCCTCTTCCGGCGGCAGCTTGATGCGGCCCATCATGACGTCGCGCGCCCACCAGGCCTGCACGTCGAACATGTTGAAGGTGTAAAACTGGTCCTGCATGCCGATGTAGAAGAGCTGCGGGTTCTTGTGGAAGATCACGCCCTTATATAGGCCGTCGGCCCATAACCGGTTGGCGGTCTTCAGGCGCAACTCGTCCGGCATGAAGGGGAAATGGTGCTGGTATCCGGTGCAGAGAATCAGCGCGTCGACTGCCTTGCTCGAGCCATCGAGGAAATAGGCTGTTTTGTTTTCGAGCCTGGTCAGTAGCGGCCGCTCCTCGAAATTCTCCGGCCATTTGAAGCCCATTGGCTTCGAGCGGTAGCTCGTCGTCACCGATCTGGCGCCATATTTCCAGCATTGTGAGCCAATGTCTTCGGCCGAATAGCTGCGGCCGACGATGAGAATGTCCTTGCCCTTGAATTCCAGCGCATCACGGAAGTCGTGGGCATGCAGGACGCGGCCGTTGAAGGTCTTTACACCATCGAAATAGGGAACGTTCGGCGTCGAGAAGTGCCCCGTGGCGACGACGACATAATCGAATTCCTCGTCATACATGCGATCTTCGACGCGGTCGTGCGCCGTGACCGAGAATTTCTTCGTCTCCTCATCGAAGCGCACCATGCGTACCGGCGTGCTAAAGCGAACCCATTTGCGCACATCCGCTTTCTCGACGCGGCCCTTGATATAGTCCCAGAGCACGGCGCGCGGCGGATAGGAGGCGATCGGCTTGCCGAAATGTTCCTCGAACGAATAATCGGCAAATTCCAGGCACTCCTTCGGGCCGTTCGACCAGAGATAACGATACATGCTGCCATGAACCGGCTCGCCATGTTCGTCGAGGCCGGTCCGCCAGGTGTAATTCCAAAGCCCTCCCCAGTCCGATTGCTTTTCGAAGCAGACGACTTCCGGTATGTCGGCACCCTTCTTGGCAGCCGACTGGAAGGCGCGCAACTGTGCCAGCCCCGAGGGACCCGCGCCGATAACGGCAACTCTTGTCATGAAGCATTCCCCTCTCGATTATAATCGAAATTCTTGTCGCATTGCGGTCGTTCTGACGCGTCGTTGCGCGTCAATCCGGGAAGAAGCCGGGGCTGGTCGAGGCCCCGTCGTCGTATTTTGAAAGCCAGTCGATCGTGGTCTCGCGGAAGCGTGTCAGCCCCTTGTAATCGATGAGTTCAGGCGGCAGCGTGCGCAGCACCCGCGGAAACCGTCGTGCCCATTTCGGGACAGTGATGAGCTCGCTCATGTTCATCAGATAGCAGCGGATGACGAACAGGATTGCGTTCGAACGCGGCAGGCGCCAGAGGCTTTGCAGCTCGACGCGCAGATGCACCTTCTCGCCGACATTGTCGGGCGTCACCGTCGTGCGGTCTGGACCCCATTTGGGATAGTTTTCCGGGCTGGTGTCCAGGCGCGGATTGATGGTCATCGTCCAGTTGAAGCGTCGCGTCGGCTTGCCCTGCTGCAAGTTTAGAAGGAACTTCAGCGCGCGGTCGAAAACACCGATCTGATGGGCGAGCGGCACCGGCCCGTGCCATTCCATGAAATTCATGCCGATGTCGAAATCGAGCGACCAGTCGGCCTGGGTCGTGACCATGCCGGCATCCATCCAGAGATTGCCATCCCGCTGGTCGACGATGCAGAAGTCGCCCTGGGCCTGACGGGTGATATATTCGAACGGCTCATAGGGCAGCGTCGAACGGTCGCCGAAGGTGAAACTGTCGTCGATGCCGAGCGGGCGGTTGATCCAGCGCCACTGGTCGCCGTTTTTGATCAGGGAGAAGTGTTCGGGATAGCCGGCCGCCTGTTCTTCCATCAACAGTTCCAACGTGTCCCATTGTGCCGTCATCATGTGCGGCAGCGCCTGGTAGCGTAGCGGATCCTCCTTCAGCACCAGGGCCCGGTCACGCATTTCGGCAACATAGTGCTCATCGACATCGATGAGGCTTTCGTAAACGGTTCCCTTTTGCCCCTTCACATGCGGTTCCATATTGACGGAATACATGTACTCGTCGCGATCGAAGGGAAAGGGAAAACGCCGGATATTTTCCGGACTGTTTCGATAGCTGAAGTCGTCCCGGAAGGTTTCCTGCTTGAAGGCGATTGCCATGTCCGTTCTCCTGGTTCGGCCCGATGCCTAGAGGTCGAGATGCAACGTATTTCCCTCGAAGCGAGAGACGCAGATCATCACCTTGCGGCCGGAAGTCTTTTCTTCGTCGGTCAGATAGACGTCGTGGTGTAAAAGCTTGCCCTCGCAGGCGGCGACCGCGGTCTCGCACTGTCCGCAGGCCCCGCCGCGACAGAGGAAAGGCGCGTCGACACCTGCCGCCTCGATCGCCTCCAGCATGCTCTCGTGATGGCCGACATGAACTGTCTTGCCGGAACGCGTGAGCTTAATCGAGAAAGGCTTGCCGGGCTGTGAGGAGAGAAAGCGCTCGCAATGCAGGTTCTGCTCCGGCCAGCCGGCCTCCAATCCCGCCTTCAGCACTCCGTTGATCATGCCGGAGGGGCCGCACACATAAAGATGCGTGCCGAGCGGCTGGCTGTCGAGCAGGCGGGTGATTGGAATATAATTCTCCTCGGCGTCGCAATAGATCTTCACCCGATGCGAGCCATAGCGCGCGGCCAGTTCCTCGCAATAGGCGCCCCGGTCGCGGCTGCGCACCGCGTAGTGCAGCTCGAAATTGGCGCTCTCGCGGGAAAACTGTTCCATCATCGCGATGAAGGGCGTGATACCGATGCCGCCGGCAATCAGTAGATGCTTGCGGCCGCGCCAATCCGGCTGGAATAGATTGACCGGAAAGCTGACTTTCAGCTCATCGCCTTCGCTCACCTTCTCATGCATGAAGGCGGAGCCACCGCGCGAATCCTCAACATGCAGTACGCTGACCTCATAGGCTGCGCAATCATGTGGCGGTGACATCAGTGAATAGGCGTTGCGCCTGATGTGGCCGTCATCGTTCATCGAGACGATGACATGGGCGCCACCGGAGAAATAGGGCATCGGCATGCCGTCCAGACGCTCGAAACGGAAACGTTTGATGCGATGGGCGACCGACGTCACCTTCGTCACCCGAACGGGAATTTCAGTACCACCACTCACAGGAACAGCTCCTCTGGATTGGGTGCATTTCCGGGCTCTTCCGCATCGATATTGACGCCCTGGAAGGCGCCGAGGCGGCGCGAATAATGATCGCGTACCAGCAGTGAAAGGCCGCAATGGCTGCAGGCAAAGGGGCTATGGGTGACGTCCTCGCTAATGCCTTTGCAGTGGACACATTGCACACGACGCGCGAGAGAACCACGGTGCTCAGTCATGACCGAGGCGTGGTCCATGCCGTAATCGAGCGCCACCATCATCGCCTGGCCGATAAAGCCCTCGGTGCCGGCAATATAAAGCCGCGTGCCCATATGGGCGGTGGCGAGTGAACCTTTGAGGCGGAAGAGCAGCGTCGCGATGGTCGGCGCCGCAAAGAACATATCGGCGCCGAGCCCACGCAGTGTCTCATCGTGACCCTTGCCCCGCGATCCGCGCGCCACATAAAGGACTTCGCTTCGAGCGAGCGCCGCTTCGTCAAGTGCTGCCTGCTGCTCGATGAGGGCCAGCGCGCCCTCGCCTTCCAAAGCGAAAATATGCTTGCGTGCCTTCGGCTGGATGATCAGGCCCTTGTAGACGGGACGGCTCTTGATGCCTTCAACAAGCATGGCGCGCTCCCTTAACCGATAGCGGTCCGCTTCTTTTTCTCCGGATCGTCGAATGGCAGAGTGTGCGCGATTGCACCGGCTTTGACATTCTTGCCACGAACCTCGAGCTTCGTGCCCTGCACGGCCTTATCAACGTCGAGGCGGGCGATCGCCATGGACCTATTGGTCAGCCGGGAATAGCTCGGGCAGGTAATGACACCGACCTTCCTTCCGTCCGCAAAGACCTCGTCGCCAAGGTCCACCGGACCGTCGGCATCGATCAGCATGCCGAAAATCTTGAAGCGTTCCTTCCCCTTCAGGCGCGCATGTTCCTCAGCGCCGCGAAAGCCGGTCTTGCCGGGGCTGACGGTGAAGTCGAGGCCGAGTTCCCAAAGACTGTCTCCAGGCGGCTGATCGGCAAAGGGATACATCTGAGAATTGTCGTAGGGATAGAAGAGCAGATAACTTTCGACGCGTAACATATCGAGGACGCTGAAGCAGCAGGGAATAATTCCCATATCTTCGCCTTCGGCGACGATCCGATCCCAAACCATGACGGCATCCTGACTGCGCACGAAGATCTCGTAGCCACGCTCGCCGGTATAGCCGGTGCGCGAGATCATCACCGGCGCGCCGAAAAGCGTGGTCTGCAAATGGTGGAAATATTTGAGATCGCGGATGCCAGGCACATATTTGGCGAGATAATCGACCGCGATCGGCCCCTGCAGCGAAAGATCGTGCAGATCGTCGTCGAACAGAACCGCGCAATTGCGGCCCGTCGCCTGCTTGACGATTTCCTCCTGGCCGGAGCCCGAGCCGTGGACCAGCATCCAGGAATTCGGACCGGTGCGATAAACGATGCAATCCTCCGTGAAATGGCCGCGGTCGTTCAGCATCGCGGCATAAACCGAGCGACCGGGATAGATCTTCGTCATGTCACGGGTGGTGATGTAATCGAGGACGGCGATGGCATGCGGGCCGACAAGGTGAACCTTCTTCAAGCCTGAGACGTCCATGATGCCGGCTTTTGTCCGGATGGCGATATGCTCTTCAGACATGTCCTTATCGTAGGTCCAGGCGGTGCCCATTCCGCTCCAGTCCTCAAGCTTCGACCCCAGAGCGCGATGCCGGTCCGCCAAGGCGGAGAAACGCCAAGATAACGTCATTTCGTTCCCTCTTTTTTCCTGTATGGAATATTTATTTCTTGACTATAATCGTCTTTTGCGCCGTGGCAAGCGGATAGCAACGATTTTATCGGCCTCGCCCAACGGTATTCTCTCAGAACTTTGGCACCTTTCTGCCGGCTGCACGATGGGCGGCAATGGATGTATTGGCCATCAGCATGGCGATGGTCATCGGGCCGACGCCGCCAGGCACCGGGGTTATGGCGGCGGCAACTTCCGCAGCCTCAGCAAAAGCGACGTCCCCGACCAGGCGGCTCTTG
>NZ_JARFYN010000048.1 GCF_030272695.1 Martinezella calliandrae | reverse complement strand
CGTAATAAGCGAAACCATCAGAAAGCTCCAAAACAGAGCTCCCTAAAGAATCCATATCACATCAAACCGCCACACCTTTTTTCAAATGCGATTCCCCTGGCGAAAGCTTATTCGCACGTGCAACAAAAACGCCGCCGGAAAGCCGGCGGCATTCGCAAACTTTCGGCACCTTGCGGTGTTATCAGGATTTAGCGGCAGACCTCGACGCGGTAGGGCCGGCCCCAACCGTCATGGCGCCATGCCCAAAAGCAGCTGGGATAGGCGCGTACATAGGCCGGAGCGTAATAGCTTCGGTAGGCCGGATAATAAGCCGGATAGACCGGATAGGCCGGTCGTACCGCCTCAGCCGCCAAAGCGCCGCCGACGACACCGGCGGCAAGCCCGCCGAAGAAGGCGCCGCGCTCGGAGGCGCCGGCAGTGGTGGTGGTTACCGCGGCGGCGCCGCCAAGCGTCAGCGCGATCAAACCGGCCGTCGTTAAAGTGCGAAGCACAGACATTGACATCCCTTTCCCAAAAAGAGCAGAGGCCTCCCAGCCGAAGCCGGGTTTGAAGTTCCTTGGAAAAGGGGGCGAAGTCGCGGCCAAAAACAGGGCCGCTACATTAAATTTTGTTCATAGTAAATAGCAAAAACTGGTTGATTTCACTCTAGAAATCCGTCGGAACGCCGCCTTCCTTCTTGCGCTTGGCGACGAAGGCGTCGAGCTCTTCCTCGATTGCCGGATCAAGCGGAGGACGCTCGTAATGGACGAGCGTTTCCTTGAAGATGCGGTTGGCGTGATCATAGGTCGTCGGCCGGCCGGCTTCGGTCCAGGTCTCGTGGTTGCGCCAGTCCGACAGGATCGGCGAATAGAAGGCGGTCTCGTAACGGGCGAGAGTGTGCGCCGTGCCGAAATAGTGGCCGCCGGGGCCAACATCGCGCACGGCGTCGAGCGCCAGCGCGTCCTGGCTGACATCCAATGGTGTCAGGAACTCGGCGACCATTTGCAGCATGTCGACATCTAGGATGAATTTTTCGAACGACGCAGTCAGCCCGCCCTCGCTCCAGCCGGCGGCATGCAGCACGAAATTGCCGCCGCCTTGGGTCAGCGCCCAGAGCGATAGCGCCGATTCATAGGCTGCCTGGGCATCCAGTGTATTGGAGGCATTGGTGTTGGAGGTGCGGTAGGGGATGCCATAGCGGCGGGCGAGCTGGCCGCCCGCAATCACGGCCTTCATATATTCCGGTGTGCCGAAGGCGGGCGCTCCCGTCTTCATGTCGACATTTGAAGTGAAGCCGCCATACATGACCGGCGCGCCCTTGCGAACCATTTGTGTAAAGGCGATGCCGCACAGCGCCTCGGCATTCTGCTGCACCAGCGCTCCGGCGATAGTCACCGGCGCCATGGCGCCCGCCAAGGTGAAGGGCGTGACGATCACCACCTGACCCCGTGACGACATCTCGATGATGCCCTGCAGCATCGGCCCGTCGAGGCGCAGCGGGGAGGAGGAGTTGATGATGGTGAAAAGCGACGGCTCGCGCTCCATCTCTTCCATGCTGATGCCGCGGCCGATGCGGGCGATCTCGATAGCGTCGAGATTGCGCTGCTTGCCGAGCGAGTAGCAATGAAACGCCTTGTCGGTAAGCTTGACGATGTCGGAGAGGCAATCGAGATGTCGCACCGAGGCGTGGATGTCGACAGGTTCGACGGGGTAGCCGCCGGTCATGTGTATGATGTCGTAGGATTGGGCAAGCTTGATCAGCTTGCGGAAGTCCTCCTGATTGCCGGCCCGCCTGCCACCCTCGCGATCCGCGACGAATGGCGCCGAGGCAACCTGGGCAAAGACGAGATTCCTGCCGCCGATCTGAACGTTTCTCAGCGGATTGCGGGCATGCAGTGTGAAGGTCGAAGGGACGGAGGCGATCAGTTCCGTGATCATGCCTCGGTCAAAGCGGACACGCTCTGTGCCGGGCGTGACGACGGCGCCGGCAGCCTTCATGCGCTCGCGCGCTTCCGGCAGGATGATGTCCATGCCGATTTCTTCGAGAATGGTCAGCGACGCCTCATGAATGTCGTCGAGTGCCTCTGGCGACAGAAGCTCGGTGCGGGCGAGGTTGTTGACGAGATTGAGATATTTCGCGCCACTCGGCTTGCGGCTTCGCTCGGCCCCGCGGCCTCCGACCCGGCGGCGGCGCTCGACCGGGATGGTAGCAGTGTCGGCCTCGTGCTGGGCCATGTTTCTATCGTCGCTCATGCTCTCGCTCCACCATTGTCTTGATAGGATTCTTGGCAGAGTTCCGCATCGCATGCTGCCGTCGTTTGCGACCTAGGAGTGACTGTTCTGGGATAGTCAGTAGCCTGAACGCGACGTTCAATGCGCTGGCAATATGGTTAACGCCTTGTTAAAGCGATTCGTGATAAGCTTGGGTTCAGTAATCTTTCATGGGGCGGTGAGAAGTGGGGTCCTGTTGAACTCGGACGGTGAACTGTTGGAGATGGCTTGCCGCCGGATCGCCGATCTGGACCAGCCGGCCTATGTCAAGAATAGCGATCTGCGCTATGTCGCCGTCAACGAAGCCTATGCGCGCTTTTTTGGGCGCGATATCTCCGATTTCATCGGCAGTCGCAGCCGCGATCTTTTCGACAGCGGCGAAGAGGTCGACCGCGAAGACAAGGAGCGCCGAGCGTTGGTTTTCGGCTCCGAGGAGATGGCGCTTTGCTTTGACCCGACGGGCCGTAGCCGTTCGCGAGTGCAGATTGAAAGTTTTTCGCCCTCGCAAGACCGGCTCTACGTCTTCGGAATGTTTCTCGATGCGCCGGTCATGCCTTCCTCAGCTCCAAAAGAGGACGATATTTTGGGCAGTCACGTCGATGAGATCGGCGTTTACCGCACCATTCTCGAGGACTTGCCGGTTGCCACCTTCGTGCGCGATGCCAGCCATCGGCTGATCTATTCCAATGAAGCCTATGCAGCCATCACCGGGCTGAGCCGCGCCGAGGTGCTGGGCAAGACCGAACATGAGATGTTCGAAACCGGTGCCGACGATTTCTTTACCCAAAACGAGCAGGTGCTGAATGAAGGGCGCGGGCTCGAATTTGAAGGCGAGGTGGTCGATCGGTTGCATATGACGCATCCGATCATGACGCGCGTCAACCGCGTCGTAGCCTCGGACGGCACGCGCTACATCGTCGGGTCCATGACTGATATTTCCGTGCTGAAGCTGCGCGAGACCGAGCTGATCGAGGCCCAGGCGCGCGCCGAGGC
The DNA here is from genome assembly GCF_030272695.1 of Martinezella calliandrae. Lineage (GTDB taxonomy): Bacteria > Pseudomonadota > Alphaproteobacteria > Rhizobiales > Rhizobiaceae > Rhizobium > Rhizobium calliandrae. The sequence goes on along the minus strand of NZ_JARFYN010000048.1, from coordinate 50,220 downwards.
CTTGCATCAGGATCTGGAGAACATCCTGCGCTCGATGCCGATCGGCGTCATGATCCATGACAGCAATTACGTGGTGGAATACACCAACGATGCCTTTTACGACATCTGGGATTTCCCGAAGCACGAACACTTTGAAGGCCTGACTTATCGCGATCTCGTCGCCAAGCATTTCGAGCTCGGCCGCTACGACGCCGACGCCGGCAGTATCGACGATATCTATCAGGCGCGCGTGGAGGCGTTGCGCCATGCCGGGCCGCATTTCCAGACCGAGATGAATTTTGCCGACGGCAAATCTGTCATCATGGATGCTCGCCGAATTTCGAACGGCCGCACCCTGGTCGCCTATGCCGACATCTCTTCCGTGCGCCAACAAGCTCGCGAGATCAGCGAGGCGCGCCTGGCGCTCGAGCATCTTGGCGAGCTGATGACGGACGCCACGCATGCCATGTCGCAGGGACTGCTCATCGTCCAGGACGGCATCATCATGCTGGCAAGCGATGCATTGACGGATATGCTGCGCGTTCCCCCAGATTATCTCGAGGTCGGCAAGCATTGGTCCATCGCCTTTGATCATTGCGCCGCGCGTGGCGACTTTGGTGACGAGCCGGAGGCGCTCCGGCTCTCCTGGCGCGAAAGCATGGCGGCCAACAAGCCGGTCTCGGCGGTGTTCCAGGTCGCCGGCGAGCGCTGGATGCAGCTCGAAGCGACGATCAGCGAGAGCCGCCGTTGGACCGTAGTGCTGACCGACGTGACCGAGATGAAGGAGCGCGAGGCCGAGTTGCAACTGCTGCTTTCGCGCAGCGAAACCGCCGATCGCGCCAAGTCCGAATTCCTCGCCAATATGAGCCATGAAATCCGTACGCCTATGAATGGCGTTCTCGGAATGGCGGAACTTCTGGCCAAGACCGATCTCGACGCCCGGCAGAAGACTTTCATCGATATCATCGTCAAGTCGGGCAATGCGCTGTTGACGATCATCAACGACATCCTGGATTTCTCGAAAATCGACGCCGGGAAGATGCGTCTGCGCAAGGCAGCCTTCGATCCCGCGGAGGCGGTGGAGGATGTCGCGACGCTCCTGTCGTCGCCGGCGGCGGAAAAGGATATCGAGTTGTTGGTGCGCACGGCGCCCGATGTGCCGGCCATGGTGCTCGCAGACGCCGGCCGCTTCCGCCAAATCGTCACGAACCTTGTCGGCAATGCGGTCAAATTCACCGAGCGCGGCCACGTGCTGGTCGATTTGAACAGCCAGCCGATCGACAATGGTGAAATCATGCTGTCGCTCCGTATCGAGGACACCGGCATCGGTATTGCGGACGAGAAGCTCGATTCCATTTTCGAGAAGTTTTCGCAGGTCGACGCTTCTTCGACGCGCCGCCATGAAGGCACCGGTCTCGGCCTCGCCATCACTGCCGGACTGGTCGATCTCTTCGGCGGCTATCTCGAAGTCGAAAGCGTATGGGGCAAGGGCTCGGTCTTCACCGTGCATCTGCCCGTGTCGCAGGCGGCCACGCGCAGCGAACCCCGTGTGGTGCCGGTCAATGTCAAGGGCGCCGGTATCCTGGTCGTCGATGACAACGAGATCAACAGGCGGATATTGACCGAGCAATTGGAGCAATGGGGTTTTGACGGCTACGCCGCCGAGGACGGCAAGACGGGGCTCGCGATCCTGAATGCCGCTTTCGATATGGGCGTGCCGGTCGATGCCGTGATCCTGGACTATCACATGCCGGAGATGAACGGCGATGACGTCGCGCGCGCCATCCGCGCAGAACCCCGCTTCAACGGCGTGTCGCTGATCTTCCTGACATCCATGGACGTCGCCTCCAACGACAAGGAATTCGCGGCGTTGAATGGCCAGGCGCATCTGATGAAACCCACGCGTGCCAATGTGCTGCGCAGCACCATCATCGATATCGTGCGTAAGGCGCGGCGCCAGGCGATGAGCAGCGACGAGCCCACAGCCTCACCGCAGTTGCCGGTTGCTGCCGAAGCAGTGGCCGCTATCGAGGCCGTCGAACGCGGGGTGGCGAAACCGGTCAGTGCTATCGATATCCTCGTCGCCGAAGACAACGAGGTCAATCAAATCGTCTTCACGCAGATTTTGCAGGTCACGGGCCTGCGCTTTCTCGTGGTTCAGAACGGCCAGGAGGCAGTGGAGGCCTGGCAGAAGCTTCGGCCGTCGCTGATCATGATGGATGTCTCCATGCCGATCATGAACGGCCATCAGGCGACGCGTATGATCCGGCAATTGGAAGCAGACGCCGGGCAGGGCTGGCACGTACCGATCGTCGGGGTCACCGCGCATGCCCTCGATGTCGATCGCGACATGTGCTTGGAAGCGGGCATGGATGACTATATGTCCAAGCCGATCAGCCCGGAGCTTCTAGAAGCCAAGGCCCGCCGCTGGCTCGGCGATGCGGCGCTCGGGAAAGAGCGTTCCACAAACTAAGCCTGCCTAACGCCGCACAGCATTTCACGTTTTCCCGCAAACCCCTTGCGTCGTTCGACGGTGAAGCCCGCCGCCTGCAGGTTGCGGCGCACGAAGCCGGCGGCGGCGTAGGTGGCGAAAGTGCCGCCGGCGACTGTCTTGTCGTGGAGACGCTGCATGAGTTCCGGCGACCACATATCGGCGTTTCGGGAAGGGGCGAAGCCGTCGAGATACCAGGCGTCGAAGCCCGCTGCTGCTTGGCTCACGCCCTCAAGCGCCGGGCCGCAGACGACACTGAGGCGCGTTTGGGCGTCGAGCGCGAGCGTGATGATGCCTCGCGGTTCTTTGGGCCATACAGCGACAAGCGACTGACGTTCGCCGTCGATTTCAGGCCAGTGCGACAGTGCGCGATCGATCTCCTCGGCGCGCATCGGGTAAAGCTCGAAGGACATGAAATGGAGTTGTGAATTCCGCTTGCGATGCTGGCGCCATTGCCGCCAGGTTTCGCAAAAATTCAGGCCGGTGCCGAAGCCGAGCTCGCCCAAAAGGAAGCTCTGTTGTTCATTCCATCGCTCGGGCAGGCGGTTGCCAGCGAGGAAGACATGGCCGCATTCCAGCCGGCCGTCGGTCTGGCAATAAAAATGGTCGCCAAATGCGGTCGAATAGGGCATATCGCCCTCGCGCCATTCCAGCGCTTGGCTTGCCGCATTGGTCTTCGCCGCGGGCGTTTGATCGGAAACTGGATCTATCATGGGAAGAGCCGATAATCCTCCGGGGCTTGCCGGTCAATCGTCCGTCGAACTGCTGATCGTCGGCGGCGGCATTATGGGCCTTTGGGCGGCGGTGCACGCGGAGCGCCTGGGAGTCGAGGCGTTGCTGATCGATGCCGGTCGGATGGGGCAGGGGGCAAGCGGTGGCCTGCTTGGCGCGCTGATGCCGCATATGCCGGACAAATGGTCAGACAAGAAGCAGTTTCAATTCGATGCGCTCGTATCCCTGGAGCATGAGATCGCGGCTCTGGAAGCGGCCACTGGTCTTTCCGCCGGATACCGACGTTCCGGTCGGCTGATCCCATTGCCGAAGCCGCATCTGCGCAAGATTGCGCTGGGCCACTCGCAGGATGCCGAAACGCATTGGCATCACGGCGAGCGGCGATTTCATTGGCATGTGCTCGACGCTGCCCCGACAAGCGACTGGATCGATCCGGCCGCCGGCGAAAGCGGCATTGTTTTCGACACGCTCGCCGCTCGCGTTGCACCTCGGGCCTTGCTGAGGCTTCTGGTTGGCTTTCTCGATAAGGCGAAATATGTTCGGCTTTCCGAAGGCGTGGAAATCCAGAGCATCGATCCGGATCGCGCCACCGCGGCGACCCCGGAGCGCACAATTGGTTTCCGACGCTGTATCCTGTCGGCCGGCCATCGCTCCTTTCCGATACTGGATGGATTGACGCCCGGTCATGGGTCGCCCCTCGGCGTGCCGGTCAAGGGGCAGGCTGCCCTATTGAAAGCCGACGTCGATGCCGCACTGCCGGTGATTTTCCGCGACGGGCTCTATATCGTGCCGCATGAGGGTGGGTTGGTAGCGGTCGGCAGCACGAGCGAGAACCGTTTCGCGGACCCCCAGTCGACGGATGATAAACTGAATGACCTCGTCACCGCTGCGCGGGCCATGGCGCCGGCGTTGGCCAATGCCGAAGTGGTCGAACGTTGGGCTGGTTTGCGGCCGAAGGCAATCGATCGGGACCCCATGGTGGGAGCGCATCCGGACCATCCACGGCTCATCGCGCTGACGGGGGGATTCAAAGTCAGTTTCGGTCTGGCCCATCGCCTGGCCGAAGTAGCGGTTCGGGAGGCGCTCGAAAATCCCTGTTCTTTCAAGCTGCCCCAAGGTTTCGCGCTTTCGAACCACATTGCGGTAGCATCACATAAAACGTGAATATAAACACCGCTCAGGTCGTCAATCTGTCACGCAAATCACCTATCTCCTTGCCTGTCAGCAGCCGGTTGGATCAGCCGGTTTATCGCGCTCTGGAGGAGATTTTATGCGCTACGCCATTTGCTTCACGCCGTCTGCGAGCGATCCGCTGACGCTCGTGGCCGCAAACTGGCTTGGACGCAATGTCTATTCCGGCGAAATGCTCGATCCGCCCGCCATTCGCGGACTTGGTATCCATGAAATCGCCTTCCATACCGCGGTGCCGCGCCGCTATGGCTTCAACGGCATTTTGAAAGCTCCATTTCGACTGGCCGAGGATATGTCCGAGGCGTCGCTGCTGCGCGATCTCATGCGCTTTTCCGGTACGGTGACGCCATTTGAGATTCCGCGGCTGGAAGTCGCGCGCCTTGGTGGGACATTCGGCCTGGTGCCGTCGAACCCTTGTCAGCAAATGCATTTCCTCGCGGCGTCGCTGGTTCAGGCCTTCGACCACTATCGGGCACCGCTGACGGAGGCCGAAATCGAGCGCAGCGATCCGGATAACCTGTCGGCGGCGCAGTTTGCCAATCTGCACCGCTGGGGCCATCCGCACGTCATGGATGAGTTCCGCTTCCAGATGATGCTGACGGGCACGGTCAGTCCCGCCGATCTGACGCGCATGGAGCGGGTATTGCGCGATATCTTCGAGCCGGCGCTTGCCGAGCCAGTGCCGGTGTCCAACATCGCGCTGATGACGGAAGAAGGTACCGGCGGGCCGTTCCGAGTTCACTCCCTCCATCCGATGGGCAAAGTCAGCGCTCGCAAGATCGCCTAATTGCTTGCAGGTGAAAGGAAAGCGGGTATCGCACTTTCCGTCTCGACTTTCCGGCCATGGATGCTACCGTCGTCACGTAGTTGAGAAGGTGCTCTGATGTCCGATACTTATCCTCGCAATCTCGTCGGCTATGGCCGCCATACGCCCGATCCGAAATGGCCTGGCGATGCCCGTGTCGCGGTGCAGTTCGTGATCAATTACGAAGAGGGCGGGGAAAGCAGTATTCTTGACGGCGATCCCGCATCCGAGAATCTGCTGTCGGAAATCGTAGGTGCGGCAGCCTGGCCAAATCAGCGCAATCTCAACATGGAATCGATCTATGAATATGGTTCGCGCGCCGGTTTCTGGCGGTTGTGGCGCATGTTCACCGAGCTCAAGGTGCAGGCGACCGTCTATGGCGTGACGCTTGCCATGGCACGCAATCAGGAAGCGGTCGCCGCCATGAAGGAAGCAGGTTGGGAGATCGCGAGCCACGGCTATCGTTGGCTGGAATATAAGGACTTCTCCGAGGATCTGGAGCGCAAGCATATCCTCGAAGCCGTCCGCCTGCATAAAGAGCTGACCGGTGAACGTCCCTACGGCATGTATCAGGGAAAACCTTCCGATAATACGTTGCGCTTGGTGATGGAGGAGGGCGGTTTCCTCTATTCGTCGGATTCCTATGCTGACGATCTGCCCTATTGGGTCGATGGTCCCGAGGGCAAACCCTTCCTCATCATTCCCTATACGCTCGAGACCAATGATATGCGGTTCGCCACGCCGCAAGGCTTCAATTCCGGCGATCAGTTCTTCACCTATCTGAAGGATGCCTTCGACACGCTCTATGAAGAGGGCAAGGAGGGTAGCCCGAAGATGATGTCTGTCGGCCTGCATTGCCGTCTGGTCGGCCGGCCGGGCCGCGCGGCAGCGCTGAGGCGCTTCATCGACTATGTGCTGAAGCACGACAAGGTCTGGATACCCAGGCGCATCGAAATCGCCAATCACTGGTACCAACATCACCTTCCTGCAGGTACGCCCTGAATGATATCGCGCGACGATTTTGTGACCCGCTTCGGCGGCGTCTTCGAGCACTCTGCGTTCATTGCCGAACGCGCCTATGATGCCGGCGACATTGTCGAACCGTTGACGTCAGGCGGCGTACATGGCGCTTTGGTTGCTATTTTCCGCGCGGCCAGCGTTGACGAGCGGCTTGGCGTTTTGCGGGCGCATCCCGACCTCGCCGGCCGGCTGGCAATTGCGGGCAAGCTCACCGAGGACAGCCGAAAGGAGCAGGCGGGTGCAGGACTTGACCGGCTGACACCTTCTGAGCACTCTCGCTTCACCGAGCTCAACACGGCTTACGTGACGAAATTCGGCTTTCCTTTTATTTTTGCGGTCAAGGGGCTCGGCAAAGACGACATCCTCACCGCCTTCGAAACGCGGATCGGCAATGACCGGGACGCGGAATTTGCGACGGCAACGGCACAGGTGGAGAGGATCGCCCTGCTGCGCCTGCAATCCATGCTTGCGGAGTCTTGAATGACCGACAACGCCGATACTAGCCTCCCATCCTTCGCCCTCGGTGCCATCAGTCTTGCGTCCGCCCGTCTCGAGCATGTGCGTTTTGCCATGGATCCGGAGGGCGGCGTCATGCGACTGAGGCTTTTCGGGAACAAGGCCTAAGACATGACCGGTAGAGGCCCCATCCATTACCTGGATCAGATGCAGAGGGCGGCGACCGAAGCGTGTCATTTTGTTCGAGGGATCGAAAGGGCATCGTTCCTGGCCGATGATCGTACTCAATATGCCGTCGCATACAGCCTCTGTGTCATTGGTGCGGCGGCTGCCCAATTGCTGCATGACTATCCGGAATTCGGGCCGGACCATCCGGATCTAGATTGGAATGAGATGCAAACAATGAGCAAGCGCCTGCTATCCGACGGGATCGCGGCAAACGTCGAGGACGTCTGGACGACTGTCGGGCATGCGATCCCCGAATTGCTCACGCAGCTCGAATCCATTCGCCGCTGGCGGGCGGAGGGGGAGTGACGACCATGACCCAGACTCTCGATATCTTCCCTCTTACAAAGGCCGCGTTTGCGCCTTTTGGCGATGTCATCGAAGCGGACCCGGCGACGGTGAAGCTGATCAATGGCGGTACGACGGAGCGGTTTCATGCTCTTGCCAGTGCCGAGGCGGCGGGGGACGAAGCGCGCGTGATCATCAACCTGTTTCGCGGCCAGCCGCGGGCCTTTCCATACGCGGTCGAGATGATGGAGCGCCATCCCCTCGGCAGCCAGTGTTTCGTGCCGCTGAACGATCGGCAGTATCTTGTCATCGTTTCGAAGGATGAGGACGGTAAGCCAGGCACGCCGCGGGTTTTTCTGGCGCGCGGTGACCAAGGTGTGAACTACCACCGCAGTGTCTGGCACTACCCGTTGATGACCCTCGATCAGCCGAGCGACTTTCTCGTTGTCGATCGTGACGGGCCGGGCAACAACCTGGTGGAATTCTTCTTCGACACCCCCTTCATCATCGGAGCGCCTGCCCTATGACCGGATTGACCACCCATGTGCTCGACACTGCCCTCGGCAAACCGGCCGAAGGCCTGGCGATCGATGTCTTCAAGATCGAGGGCGAGACGCGTAAGCATCTGAAGACGGTCACGACCAATTCGGACGGACGCATCGACAGTGGGCCGATACTGGTCGGCGACAGTTTTGTCGCCGGCACCTATGAATTGCTGTTCCGGGCCGGCGATTATCTCAGTAGAACCGGGGCCAAGCTGCCGGAGCCGCCGTTCCTCGATCTCGTGCCGATCCGTTTCGGCATCGCCGACACGACGGCGCACTACCACGTGCCGCTGCTGTTGTCGCCCTATGGCTATTCCACCTATCGCGGGAGTTGAGAATTGCGCCTAGCGGCAATTGCGGATGTGCATGGCAATCACTTGGCGCTGGAGGCGGTGCTTGCGGATATAAAAGCCCAGGGCATCATCGACATTGTCAATCTCGGCGATTGCTTTAGCGGGCCGCTGACAGCGCAGGAGACGGCCGAAATCCTGGTCGCGCTCGATGCCGTAACGGTTCGCGGCAACCACGATCGCCACCTGATCGAACAAGCGCCAGGAGACATGCATGCCTCGGACCGCGCCGCGCATAAAGAATTGTCCCCACACCACATCGATTGGCTGCGGACCTTGCCCTTCAGCACCGTCTATAGGGGCGAAGCCTACCTTTGCCACGCGACGCCCAAGGACGATCACACCTATTGGCTCGAGGCCGTTTCACCGCAAGGCCACATTTACCTGAAGCCGATCGAGGAGATAGAGGCGCTGGCCGTCGGTATCGGTTTTCCGCTCATGCTATGCGGCCATAGCCATGTCCCGCGCATGGTCCGCCTCAATGATGGGCGGCTGATCGTCAACCCCGGCAGTGTCGGCTGCCCCGCCTATGATGACGATCGGCCCCATTATCACAAGGTCGAGGCCGGCCATCCCTTCGCCTCCTATGCCGTTCTGGAAAAGGTGGATGGCATATGGCTGCCGCAATTCCGACAGGTGTCCTACGATCATCGAGCAATGGCGGGATTAGCTCAGCGTGCCGGCCGCGCCGATTGGGCGAGCGGGCTGGCGACGGGATGGCTGCGCTAAACCTCGGCGATGATCTCCCGGTTCACCGTCTTGATATCCCGCTTTCCGCAGAGCGCCATGGAGATGTCCAGTTCGTTGCGGATGATTTCCAGCGCCCGCGTTACACCGTCCTTGCCCATGGCGCCAAGGCCATAGAGGAAGGGACGGCCGATGAAGGTGCCTTTGGCGCCAAGCGCTACGGCCTTCAACACATCTTGGCCGGAGCGGATACCGCCGTCGACGTGCACTTCGATCTTGTCGCCGACGGCGTCGACGATCTTCGCCAGCACGCTGATGGAAGAGGGGGCGCCGTCGAGCTGGCGGCCGCCGTGATTGGAAACGATGATCGCGTCCGCGCCGGTATCGACGGCGGCCTTGGCGTCTTCGACATCGAGAATGCCCTTGATGATCAGCGGCCCGCCCCAGCGTTCCTTGATCCAGCCGACATCGCTCCAGGAAAGCTTGGGATCGAATTGCTCATGGGTCCAGCCCGCCAGTGACGCCAGGCTGGTAACGTTTCTGGCATGGCCGATGACATTGCCGAAGGAGCGCCGCTTGGTCCGCATCATGTCCAGGCACCAACGCGGCCGCATCGCCACCTGCCACATGTGTTTCGGGATGAGTTTCGGCGGTGCCGTCAGGCCATTGCGCAAATCGTTGTGCCGCTGGCCAAGGATCTGCAGGTCGGCGGTCAGCACCAAGGCCGAACACTTCGCGGCTTTTGCGCGATTGATCAGGTCTATGACGAAGTCGCGATCTTTCATGACGTAAAGCTGGAACCAGAAGGGTTTTTTCGTCACCGACGCAACGTCCTCGATCGAGCAGATGCTCATGGTCGACAGCGTGAAGGGAATGCCGAATTCCTCCGCCGCGCGCGCGGCCAGCATTTCACCGTCGGCATGCTGCATGCCCGTCAGCCCGGTCGGAGCCAGTGCCACCGGCATCGACACTTTTTGGCCGACCATGCGCGTTTCCAAAGAGCGGTTGGCCATGTCGACGAGGACGCGTTGGCGCAGTTTGATCTTTTTGAAATCCGCTTCATTCGCGTTGTACGTGGATTCGGTCCACGAACCGGAATCGGCATATTCGAAGAACATCTTCGGGACGCGCCGCTTGGCGAGCTTCTTCAGTTCGGCAATGGTAAGCGGCGCGGTCATGGCTCTGTGCCTTTTCGATGATTATGTTAGGGCGGGTTCGGTTGGCCTTACTGAAGGATCGATTTCATGGCCTTCCCGGCCACATAGGTCTCGACGATCGCCCGATCGTCCCCCATGGTTTGCAGCAGGAACAACTCCTCGGCCAAGTTGTTCACCACCTCCATCTTCAGTGCCATGGCTGGCGTCGCGGCGGGGTCGAGGATCACAAGGTCGGCCTCCGTGCCAGGATCGAGGGTACCGATTTTGTCGGCGAGCGATAGAGCCTCGGCGTTACCGAGCGTCATGTAGTAATAGCTTTCCAGCGGATTCAGGCGTTCGCCGAGCAGCTGCTGGATCTTGTAGGCCTCGTCCATCGTGCGCAGCATCGAATAGCTGGAGCCGCCGCCGATATCGGTAGCGACGCCGATGCGCACAGGCTTTTGGCGGCGAGCGAGCGCTTTTAGCGGAAAGAGGCCGGAGCCGAGGAAAAGGTTGGAGGTCGGACAGTGAACGGCGACGGCTCCAGCTTCGCTCATGGCGTCGGCTTCACGGTCGGAAAGATGGATCGCGTGGCCGAACAGGCTCTTGCGGCCGAGCAAGCCGTAACGGGCGTATATATCGGTGTAGTCGATCGCATCCGGATAGAGTTCGCCGGTGAATTTAATCTCGTCGTGGTTTTCGGAGAGGTGCGTCTGGATGTGAAGATCCGGGAATTCGCGAGCAAGGGCGGCCGCAGTCTCCATCTGCTCCGGTGTCGAGGTGATGGCGAAGCGTGGGGTGATGGCGACATGGTTGCGGCCTTTGCCGTGCCAATCCGCGATCACCTGGCGCGTCTCGTCATAGCCCATCTGCGGTGTGTCGAGCAGGCCCTGCGGGGCGTTTCGATCCATCATCACCTTACCGCCGACCATGCGCATGTTGCGACGCATGGCTTCCGAAAAGAAGGCGTCGGCGGAGGTCTTGTGCACGGAGCAATAGGCAACCGCCGTCGTCGTGCCGTGGCGGATGAGCTCGTCGTAAAAGTGGGTGGCGATGCGCTCAGCATGGGCGCTTTCGACGAAGCGGCATTCCTCGGGGAAGGTATAGGTGTTCAGCCATTCGAGAAGGTCCGCGGCATAGGAGGCGATGACCTGCATTTGCGGGAAATGTAGATGCATGTCGATGAAGCCCGGCAAGATCAGATGTGGCCGGTGGTCGATCTCGGCGACGTGTGCGGGCGCTCTTGCCTTGACGTCGGTATAGGGACCGGCAGCAGCGATGATACCATTTTCGATCAAAAGGCCGCCGTCGTGCTCATAAAAATAGCAGTCCGTATCACTCAGGCTCTGCGGCGCGCGCTTGAAGGAGAGCAGGCGGCCGCGCAAAAGGGTTGTCATTGGTCTTTTTCTCCGACGGAGCTTTCGAACCAGGCGACCAGCAGCTTGCGCTCCTCCGGCGTTACCTCGGTGACATTGCCGGGAGGCATGGCGTGGCTGCGGCCTGCCTGAATATAGATCTCGCGGGCATGCATAGCGATTTCTGCGTCGTTTTCCAGCATCACATCCTTTGGTGGACGCGCAATGCCTTCAAAAGCCGGCTCGGCGGCATGGCACATCGAACAGCGTGTCGAGATCATCTGCTTCACCGCCGGGAAGTGGGCGTCCGATGCGAACTGCTGGAAGGCGGGTGCGACGGCGTTGGCCTCCTTCTCGCCGGTGAGCATCTTCGGCACGGTCGAAAGCCATATGACGAGAATGAAGAGGACGAAGGTGACGATCCAAGTCCAAGTGGGGCGGCCCTTGCGGGCATGGGTCGTGTTGAACCAATGGCGGATGGTGACGCCCATCAGGAACACCAACGCCGCGATGATCCAGTTAAAAGCAGTGCCGAAGGCCAGCGGATAGTGGTTCGACAGCATGAAGAAGATGACGGGCAGCGTCAGATAGTTGTTGTGCAACGAGCGCTGCTTGGCGATGCGCCCATATTCCGGGTCCGGTGTGCGTCCGGCGATCAGATCGGCGACAACGATTTTCTGGTTGGGAATGATGATCATGAAGACATTGGCCGACATGATCGTCGCGGTGAAGGCGCCGAGATGCAGAAAGGCAGCGCGCCCGGTGAACAGATGCGTGTAACCCCAGGCCATGAAGACGAGGACGACATAAAGTACTGCCATCAGTCCCCAGGTATTGCTGCCGAGCGGCGACTTGCAGAGCAGGTCGTAGACGATCCAGCCGCCGGCCAGGGAGGCAAGCGATATCAGGATGGCGACGGGAACGCTGACGTCGAGCACGTGCCGGTCGATGAGGAAGAGATTGGCACCGCCGTAATAGACGATGCAGAGCATCAGGAAGCCGGAGAGCCAGGTGAAATAGCTCTCATATTTGAACCAGGTCAGATGTTCCGGCATCGTGGCTGGGGCCACCAGATATTTCTGGATGTGATAGAAACCGCCGCCATGCACCTGCCATTCCTCGCCATAGGCGCCGGGCGGAAGATGCGGACGCTTCACCAGCCCGAGATCGAGTGCAATGAAGTAGAAGGACGAACCGATCCACGCAATTGCGGTTACGACATGGAACCAGCGGGCAGCGAAAGCCAGCCACTCCCACGCAATGGCATATTCATACATTCAGTTCCCCTTTTCTTTCTCCGACTCGACACCTTGCAAAATGTTGGGCGCAGAGGGAAGGGGAGTTTGATCGGGGAAGTGCTTTTCGTGGTGGGATCACACAGTTCCGTGACCGATATGCCGCCGCTCTTGTCGAGCGCCAACTTCGACATAGATCAAAATTTCGACGCTTTTTTTCAGTGTCGTCGGTGATAGGCGGGCTGGGAAGCCCCCCACATGCGTGCCGTACCGTCGGAGATTTGCCCATGCGTGGTATACTGGCGTTTGCACTATTCCTTCTTGCATCCTCTGCCATGGCGCACGATGCGCCCTCCGGCTGGACCTACGATCCATATTGTTGCAACGGCGACAGCAAGACGGGCGATTGCGAGATGATCCCCTCGCGCACGGTTACCGTTATCCCGGGCGGCTATCGGATTACGCTCTATCCCGGCGATCATCGCTATGTGACGCATGCTCATATCTTCACGCTGCCGCAGCGCAAGACGATGCGCTCGCCCGACGGAGCCTATCACCTCTGTCTGTTCCCGGACGAGAACACGCCGCGCTGCTTCTATGCGCCGGATATGTCCTATTGAGCGGTGCTCACTCCAGGGGCATGCCGAACTCGCCCAGAATCCAGTTCCTGAAGGCACGGATTCTCGGCGTGTGACGTCTGTTTTCGGGATAGGCGAGCCAATAGTTCGTGCCGTCGTTACAGAGGATATCGAAGGGTTGGATAAGCCTGCCAGCAGCTAAGTCGTCCGCATAAAATTCAGGCGTCAGGACGGCGACGCCCTGTCCGGCGATGGCGGCGCTCGCCTCGAAGGATTGCGCCCCAAGCCTGCTTCTCGGCCGGCCCTGCAGGCCGGGATCTGGAATTCCAGCCGCCTCGAACCATTGCGCCCACCACGGGTCACCGGCATCGATGATCCGAAGTTTGAGGAGATCGGCCGGCGTATGGACGCCGCCGATGCTGGTGGCCAGCGCCGGGCTGAGCATCGGCGTGAAGTTCATTTTCATCAGCAGATGCGCGCGCAATCCCGGCCAAGTTCCGCGCCCATTGCGAATGGCGATGTCGAACGGCTCGCGCGAGAAGTCGATGAGCGCGTCTGAGGTGGCGAGCCGCACGGCGACATTCGGATGCTCCAACTGGAACGAGCCGAGATGGCGCGCAAGCCATTGCGATGCAAAGGTCGGCGTTGAATGAATGAGGAGCGTGGTTTCGGCGCCGCCGCTGACCGAAGCCATCGCCTCGTGCAGCATGGCGAAGGCTTCGCTTACCTTCGGCGCCAGCCGCTCACCGACCTCGGACAATGCAATCTGACGCGGGCGGCGCAGGAAGAGCGGCTCGCCGACATTCTCCTCCAGAAGCTTGATCTGATAGCTGACGGCCGTCTGCGTCATGCCGAGCTCCTCACCGGCGCGCGTAAAGCTGCCGTGCCGGGCGGCGGCCTCAAAGACCCGCAACGCATTCAGCGGGAACTGTTTCGAGAGCTTCATGGATAAGTTCTCTTTATGCATACAGACGGTTGTTCGATTGGAATTTCAGCATTTTTGGCGGCACACTGCAATCAATATCATCGATTGAATTGAGGTGCCGTCATGAATTATTGTGCCGTCGAGCAGCAAATGAATGCTGCAAGGCCGTCTGTCTTAGCCCGTATGTTGGAGACATTTGCGCAGGTCTTCAAAGGACGCACCGCGCCTTCGCCCCGCCTTGATCTCGATGAGATGCCGGACCGGTTCAAGCGCGATCTTGGCTTTCTCGATGGGCGCGAGCCGCATTACGAGGATGATCGAATGCGGTAGGCCGCGAATGCCGTCAGCAGCTCGGCGGCCGTCATGGCGGCAATGACCTCGGGACGTTTATCCTTCACCGAATTGCCTCCGATCGGCAAGGTGAGCCGGTCAAGCGAGGCCTTGTCGCCGCCCTCCCGCACAAGCCAGCGGGAAAACGTGGCGCGCTTGGTCGCCGAGCCGATCATGCCGACATAGGCAAGATCGGTGCGACAGAGCGCTTCCTTGGCAATCAGGAAATCCAGGGCGTGATCATGCGTCAGGATGACGACTGCCGAGCCTGCCGGCATATCCCGCACCAGCGCTTCTGGCATGGGCGACAGCACCGTCTTCATCTCCGCCGGCAGGTTTGCCAACTCCTCCTTGCGGGTCTCGACCACCGTCACGCAAAGCGGCAGGGGCGCGAGTGCGCCGGCCAATGCATGCCCGACATGTCCCGCGCCGAAGAGATAGGTCTCCGGTCGATGTTCTGCTTTACTCGCCCGTTTGGCTTCGAGTTCTTCGCGCAGTTGCGTCGTCATTTTTTGGAAGCGCAGTTGGGAGCGACCACCGCAGCATTGGCCGATTTCCGGGCCAAGCGGTATGTCCATAGCTTCCACGCCATGACCCGAAAGCAATTCCCGGGCGTTCTGGATTGCCAGGAATTCGAACTGCCCGCCGCCGATCGTGCCCCAGATGGCATGTTCGGAAACGAACATGAAAGTTCCAGCTTCGCGTGGCGTCGAGCCCTGCGTTGCGATGATCTCGATAAGGATGGAGGAGGGGTGCGTGGCGAGAAATGCGCGGAAGTCGCTCCTGGGTATCACACCGGAAAGCACTTCGCGGATGGCCATGGTCACATCCCCTTCAGCCGCTCGACAGCCATCAGCACCCGTTCAGGTGTTGCCGGCGCATCGAGCCGCGGGCAGATGCGGTAGTCCGCGACGCTCGCGACGGCCATGGATAAGGCCTCGAGTACGGAGATGCTGAGCATGAACGGCGGTTCGCCGACTGCTTTGGATCGGCCGATCGTGGCTTCGGCATTTTCGGACCATTCGGCGAGGCGGACGTTGAAAATCTTCGGCCGATCGGAGGCGAGCGGGATCTTGTAGGTCGAGGGCGCATGCGTGCGCAGCCGTCCCTTGTTGTCCCACCAAAGCTCTTCGGTCGTCAGCCAGCCCATCCCCTGCACGAAGGCGCCTTCGACCTGGCCCATATCGATCGCCGGGTTCAGTGAACGGCCGACATCGTGGAGGATATCGGTGCGGTCGATCAGATATTCGCCGGTCAGCGTGTCAATCGACACTTCGGAGCAGGCGGCGCCATAGGAGAAATAGTAGAAGGGCGTCCCGCGGCCGGCCTTGCGGTCCCAATGGATTTTCGGCGTTTTATAGAAGCCGGCGGCGGAAAGCTGCACGCGGGCAAAATAAGCCTGCCTGATGAAATCAGGGAAGGGAATTTCCATATCGCCGACCCGCACCCGGTTCGGCAGGAATTGTACGTCTTCGGCAGCAACGCCCCATTTCTCGATCGCGAAGCCAACGAGCCGCTCCTTGATCTGGCGGGCGGCATCGAAGGCTGCCATGCCGTTGAGGTCGGAGCCCGAGGAGGCCGCGGTCGCCGATGTGTTCGGCACCTTGCCGGTCGTCGTCGCGGTGATCTTCACACGGTCGATATCGACCTGGAAACTGTCGGCCAAGACCTGCGCCACCTTGGTGTAGAGGCCCTGGCCCATCTCGGTGCCACCATGGTTCAGGTGGATCGATCCGTCCTGATAGATGTGAACCAGCGCGCCGGCCTGGTTGAAGGCGGTCATGGTGAAGGAAATGCCGAATTTCACCGGTGTCAGCGCAATACCCTTGCGGATGAAACGGCTGGAGCGGTTGAACTCGATGATGGCATTGCGCCGCGCCTGGTAGTCGCAGGTCTCTTCCAACTCGTCGACGATACGGTGGATGATGTTGTCCTCCACCTCCTGATGATAGGGGGTTAGCGTCCGGCCGGAACCCGGCTGGCCGTAGAAATTCCGACGGCGAACCTCTAGCGGATCTTTGCCGAGGGCATAGGCGATCTCCTCGATGAACCGCTCGCCGCCGACCATGCCCTGCGGGCCGCCGAAGCCGCGGAAGGCGGTGTTGGACACTGTATGCGTCTTCAGCGGTTTCGAGACGAGGTGGACATGCGGGTAGTAATAGCTCGAATCCGCGTGGAATAAGGCGCGGTCGGTGACTGGACCGGAAAGGTCGGAGGAGAAGCCGCAGCGGGCGGCATAGGTCGCATCGACGGCATGGATGCGGCCATCATCGTCGAAGCCGATCTCGTAATCGACCAGGAAGTCGTGGCGCTTGCCGGTGGCGACCATGTCCTCGTCGCGGTCGGGGCGGAATTTGATGGCGCTGCCGAGCTTCTTGGCGGCAACAGCCGCGAGCGCCGCAAATTGGTTGCCCTGGGTCTCCTTGCCACCGAAGCCGCCGCCCATGCGACGTACATTGACGGTGACGGCATTGGACGGGATGTTGAGCACATGGCCGACGATGTGCTGGATTTCGCTCGGATGCTGGGTGGACGACCAGACGGCGACTTCGTCGTCTTCACCAGGGATCGCCATGGCGATGTGGCTTTCGAGATAGAAATGCTCCTGGCCGCCGATGCGCATTTGCGCCTTTATACGGTGCTTGGCATTGGCCATTTCGGTTTCCGGTTCACCGCGCTTCAGCGTCATCGGCTCGTAAACCAACGGCGCGCCATTTTCGAGCGCCCCGTCGATATCGCTCCAATGCGGCAGGTCGCGATAGTCGATCTTGGCGAGCCTTGCTGCCTGGCGAGCCGCATCGCGGGTTTCGGCGATAACGGCGAAGATCGGCTGACCGTGGAACTCGACCTTGGTTTCGGCGAGCAGCGGCTCATCATGCATGCCGTTGGAGCTGGTGTCGTTGACGCCGGGAATGTCTTTGGCGGTGAACACCCAGACGACGCCCGGATAGGCTTTCACGGCGGAGAGATCGATGCCGGCGATTTCGGCATGGGCGCGGTCGGAAAGGCCGAGTGCGCCGTGCAGCAGGCCCGCCGGCTCTGGCAGATCGTCGATATAGTCGGCGGCTCCCGTCACGTGCTTGTGCGCCGAGTCGTGTTTCAGCGCGCCATGCATCGAGCCGTTAATGACCTTGCGTTCTTCGAAGGTGGATTTATCCATGGTTCAAGCCTCCACCGTTGCAAATCGCTTCAATTCCTGCGGCGCGCCGGCCGTCTCCAGATAGAAGCGCAGGAGCAGGTTCTTGGCGGTCAGCTGCCGGTATTCGGCGGTGGCGCGCCAGTCGGTGAGCGGCGTGTAGTCGGCATCGAAGGCAGCGCGGGCGTCTGTGACCGTTTCCTCTGTCCAGGACTTGCCGATCAATTCGGCTTCGACCGTGCGCGCGCGCTTCGGCGTGGCGGCCATGCCGCCGAAGGAAATGCGGATATCGGCGACGTTGTCGGCCGCGTCCAACATCAGATGGAAAGCGCCGCAGAGCGCCGAAATATCTTCGTCGCGGCGTTTGGAGATCTTGTAGACGGCAAAATGAGTGCCTGCGGCGGGGTAGGGAACGAAGACGCTTTCGACGAATTCGCCGGGATTGCGGTCCTGCTTGCCGTAGTCGATGAAGAAGTCTTCAAGCGGCAAGGTGCGGGCGCCGTTAACGGAGCGCAGTTTGATGGTGGCGCCAAGCGCGATCAGCGGCGGCGGCGTGTCACCGATGGGCGATCCGTTGGCGATATTGCCGCCGATCGTGCCCATATTGCGAACCTGCTCGCCGCCGATGCGGTCAATGAGGCTTGCAATCGCCGGGATCTTTTCCGCCATGGCTGCAAAGGCCTGGCTGTAGGTGACGCCGGCACCTATGGTCAGACCGGTGTCTTCGATGGTGACCTTCTGCAAATCGGTCAGATGGTTGATGAAGACGACCGGATCGAGCTTGCGCATCTGCTTGGTCACCCAGAGGCCGACGTCGGTGGAGCCGGCAACGACCGTCGCCGTCGGTTCGTCGGCCAAAACTTTCGCGAGGGCTGCGACCGTGCCCGGCACGATCAGGCGATCAACGCCCGAGGTAATGGTGATGGTATCGCCACCCTGGATGGCCCAGAGGCGGGCGATGATATCGGCTCTGGTCTTTTCAAGAGGATCGAACAAAGCACTTGGGCGCGTCTGGCTTACCTGTTCGGCCGCCTTGACGATCGGCTCATAGCCGGTGCAGCGACAGAGATTGCCCTGCAGGGATTTTTCGATCTGCGCCCGGCTCGGCTTTTCGCTTGTAAGCCACAGGCCGTAGAGCGACATGACGAAACCCGGCGTACAGAAGCCGCATTGCGAGCCGTGAGCGTCGACGATCGCCTGCTGTACCGGATGCAGCGTCCCATCCTTGGCGGCCAGATGTTCGACGGTGACGACATGGGTGGCATGCAGCGAGCCGACAAAACGGATGCAGGCATTGACCGTTTCGTAGTGCAATCCGCCATCGATCAGCCGGCCGACCAGAACGGTGCAGGCGCCGCAATCGCCTTCCGCGCATCCTTCCTTCGTGCCCGTTAGGTGCCGGTTGAGCCGCAGGAAATCGAGGAGCGTCTCGGTCGGGCGCAAGCTGGAAAGTGAAATATCCTCGCCGTTGAGGATAAAGCGGATGCTATCGTTCATGTCGTTCCCAATTATTTTGTTCTTTCAAGGCCGGACGCGCCCAACGCATCCGGCCTTGGAACGAGATAACTTCTTGTCGAATTGTCATCTCATTGCGTTTGTTCGATTGAAGCATAGTCCCGTCCGAAAAATGCTTCGCAGCTTCTGGGATCATGCTCGACCGTCTATGGTTATTCCGCAGTCCAGCCACCGTCAATCGAGACGTGTGTGCCGGTAACCTGACGAGCATCGTCGCTGGCAAGATAGATCGACAATGCTGCGATTTCCTCGGCCTTGACGAACTCGTGCGTGGGCTGGGCCTTGAGAATGACTTCATTCTTGACCTGCTCTTCGGTCATGCCGCGCGCCTTGGCGGTATCCGGGATCTGTTTTTCGACAAGCGGCGTCAAGACGTAGCCGGGGCAAATGGCGTTTACCGTCACGCCGAATTCGGCAAGTTCGAGCGCTGCCGTCTTGGTCAAACCCATTATACCATGTTTTGCCGCGACATAGGCGGATTTGAAGGGCGAGGCGACGAGGCCGTGAGCCGAGGCGATGTTGATGATGCGGCCGTATTTCTTGGCCTTCATCAGCGGAATGGCGGCGCGGATCGTGTGAAAGGAGCTAGAGAGATTGATGGCGATGATCTGGTCCCACTTCTCGATCGGAAAGTCCTCGATCTTCTCGACGTGCTGGATGCCGGCGTTGTTGACGAGGACGTCGACGCTACCGAAGGTCGAATTGGCGGTCGCGATCAGGTCGGCGATTTCTGCGGGTTTGGTCATGTCGGCTGGATGGTAGATCACCTTGCCGCCGCCCGACGATTCGAGCGTGTTTTTGATGGTATCGATCTCTTCAGGCTTGCCGAAGCCGTTGAGGACGATGTTATCACCCTTGGCGGCGAAGGCGGTCGCGATGGCGAGGCCGATACCGCTTGTTGAACCTGTGACAACGACTGTTCTTGCCATGCTCTTCTCCCTGGACAGCGCGTCTTGTTGCAGCGCAATAGCGGATTGAGGTTAGTCCCAAACCGGCGGATATGGCAATCGCATCGCAGCAAGACTGTTTTGCGACAGTTCGCTTCATATATGCGCGAGCTGGAATAAGGCGCTCTCGGCAAAAAATTTCGTTTCGCTTTCTTTTCACATTCGTTTTGCTGCCGTATCTGTTGATTTGGAACCAGAACATTCGGGAGGGATGCATGAGCGGTTATGTCTTGGCGATCGACCAGGGTACGACGTCGACGCGGGCGATCGTTTTCGACGGCAACATGAAGGTCGCCGGCGTCGAGCAGCAGGAGTTCGCGCAGCACTATCCGAAACCCGGCTGGGTCGAGCACGATCCGGAGGAAATTTGGGCTTCCGTCGTTTCGACCGTCAAAAAGGCGATCAAGGCCGCTAGCATCACCGCCAAGGACATTGCCGCTCTTGGCATCACCAACCAGCGTGAAACCGTGGTGGTCTGGGATCGCATGACCGGCAAGCCGCTCCACAATGCCATTGTCTGGCAAGACCGCCGCACCGCGAGCTATTGCGAGAAGCTGAAGCGGCAGGATCTGGAAAAGCTCTTCACCCGCCGCACCGGCCTTTTGCTCGATCCCTATTTCTCCGGCACGAAGCTTTCCTGGATGCTCGCCAATGTGAAGGGCGCTCGTGCGCGGGCCGCCAAGGGCGAACTGTGCTTCGGCACCGTCGACACATTTCTGATCTGGCGTTTGACCGGCGGCAAGAGTTTCGTCACCGACGCGACCAACGCTTCGCGCACGCTGATGTACAATATCAGCACCAATGCGTGGGACGAGGAGCTGCTCGATATCCTGCGCGTTCCTGCCGCGATGCTGCCGGACGTGAAGGACTGCGCCGCTGATTTCGGGATTGCCGACCAATCGATCTTCGGAGCGGCAATCCCTATCCTCGGCGTCGCCGGCGACCAGCAGGCGGCCACCATCGGCCAGGCCTGCTTCGAGCGCGGCATGATGAAATCCACCTACGGTACCGGCTGCTTCGCGCTGCTGAACACCGGCACGGACATGGTGCGCTCGAAAAACCGCCTGCTGACCACAATCGCCTACCGGCTGAACGGCGAGACAACCTATGCGCTGGAAGGCTCGATCTTCATCGCCGGGGCCGCCGTGCAATGGCTGCGCGACGGACTGAAGGCGATCAAGCGGGCTACCGATTCCGACGGGATGGCGCAAAAGGCCGATCCGATGCAGGAGATCTATCTCGTGCCGGCCTTCACCGGCCTGGGTGCGCCGCATTGGGATCCGGATGCGCGCGGCGCAATCTTCGGGCTGACGCGCAATACCGGTCCGGCGGAAATCGTCCGCGCCGCGCTGGAGGCGGTCTGCTACCAGTCACGCGACCTGCTGGATGCCATGCATAAGGATTGGCGCAATGGCAGCGGCCGGGAGACGGTGCTACGCGTCGATGGCGGCATGGTTGCTTCCGACTGGACGATGCAGCGGCTCGCCGACCTGCTCGATGCGCCGGTCGACCGTCCCATCATCCTGGAAACCACCGCGCTCGGTGCCGCCTGGCTTGCCGGCAGCCGCGCCGGCGTCTGGCCGGACCGCAAGAAATTTGCCAAGGCCTGGGCGCGCGACCGACGTTTCGAGCCGGACATGGACGAGAAGACGCGAACGATGAAGTTGAAGGGATGGCGCGACGCAGTAAGACGGACGTTGAGCACCGAGCAGGCGGGATGAGATGCAGCTCACCAAAGATTAGAGTGCGTAAGATTTCTTTATTTTCCTAATATAACATCTAACAGCGATAGTCAGCCGAGGAGCGATTCAACGACAGATATCGCTGAATCGTATGTTGTTGGCTCAACTATGTTGGGGAAGACGCCTTCAAGAAATCTAAGGCGAAACATGGCTGCTACGTACATCGATCTTAAAAGACACGTCTATCGAAGCGTAAAGTATTGGCTTTCCAGGCCGAAGCCTCCGACGCTCGACGAGAGGTTTTCCGGCCCTGTTATCGTGGTCGGCTCGGCGCCGGTTTCGCACAAACCTGTTGATTTCGACGAGACCTTCAAGGTCATCACCATCAATGGCTCTCAGGTCGTGACGAAGACCTGGGGTGTCGAGGCGCCGGATGTCACGTTCGTTCAGTTCAATCAGATTGAGGGGACCAATACGAATGCCGTCGAAGTGCGCCGCGTGCTCAACGGCGAGCGGACGAAGAAGCTTTATGTGCTGCTCTGGCGAAAAAGCCGAGAGCGGCTGGAGAACGGGCTGAAAGCCTTCGACTACCGATACGACCATCTTGAAATCGTCGATCGCTATAAGCGCATGGCGCTTCTGGATCGGGTCGGCGGTGTTAAATGCAGCGAACTGGGTGCCGACGACAAATGTTCGAACGGGATCAATGCCGTGCTCTTCGCGCTCTATAACGGCGCGACTGCGGTGATCATTACCGGCATCAACCCGGATTCCGGTGGACATGTCTATAATCAGATCAATCTGGCCCGGCTGCACATTCAACGGGACAGGGAAATTCTACTTCGGTTGGTGGAACGCGACTATCCGATCTTTACGGCCGATCCGGCCGTATCGCAATCCCTCGGATTGCCGCTGTGGGAGGGCAAGGCACCTGCCCGGCAGGGATCTCAAACTCCTGAAAAGGTAGCGGGATCGGCTTCAAAAGGCGTGGGTCTCTTGACTGCGTCGCTGCGTTGATCATCCGATCATTCTTCGTCTTACGGTCGAATGAGGAGATCGGCCATGGTGTCTGTAACGGTTGAATTGCGCAATGTCGAAGATACACAAGCGGCGTTGGGCTGGGCCGGCGGCCACACCATCGTCGTCGATCGTCCGCAAGGCCGGGCCGGCGGGCAGGGGCTTGGTTTCAATGGCGCGCAGCTACTGGGATTGGCGATCGGCGGGTGTTTCTGCAACGATCTTTATTATGTCGCCGCCGAGATGGGTGTCGAGCTCGTAAAAATCTCGATCTCCGTGCGTGTCGATTTGGAAGGCGATCTGTCATTTACCAAAGCTGCGATGCTGACGGTGTCATGCGAAACATCGGACGGCTCCGATCCGCAGCCGGTGATCGCCGAGGCCAGGGCGCGATGCATGGTCCACAATTCGCTGAGGAGGGGAGTTCCGGTCACTGTCGAGGCGGTCGCCTAGGCGTGCAACGGGAGGCTAACGCCCATCGTCTTTCCGTGCCAAAATCCGGACATGGAATCATCAGACCAATCCGACGCCGATTGCGTTCTGCCGCCGTTGCTCCGGCCCGGCGATAAAGTCCTTTTTGTTTCGCCCGCAAGTTCGCCTGACAAGGATCTCGTTTTGCGCCAGGCTGAGATTTTGAAGGGCTGGGGACTGAACGTCGATTTCGGCGAGCATGCTTTTTGCAAACACGATTATCTTGCCGGGACGGATGAGGAACGATTGGCCGATTTCAACGCCGCGCTCCGTGATCCCAAGGTTCGGGCAATCTTTACCACACGCGGCGGCAAGGGGTCTTATCGTATCGCCGACGGGCTGGATTTCGGGGCAGCGCGGCGCGATCCGAAGTTTCTCGTCGGTTTCAGCGATATTACCATGCTGCATCTCAGTCTGTGGAAGCACTGCCGGCAGGTCGGTATCCACGGCGCGCTTTTTGTCTGTGAGGGCGAACAGGATGTCAGCATGGAAACCAGCGCTTCCCTTCGTGGGGCGTTGATGACGTCAGAGGATATCGTCATCGGCTCGCGCCTGAACGAACCGACGTCCTGCCTGACCACCGAGGGCACGGCCAACGGCCGCCTGATCGGCGGCAATCTCGATATGATCGCGACGGCAGCCGGCTGGGCCTTGCCGGATATGCACGGCGCCATCCTGTTGCTTGAAGCCGTCAACATGTCTCGCGGGCAGGTGGATCGGCAATTGACGATGTTGCGCAAGGCGGGGCATTTGAGCGGCCTGGCGGGCGTTGCGGTCGGCCAGTTCACCCGCTTCGAATTCGATCGCCGCTTCTCGGTCATCGATATCCTGCGCGAACATCTCGATGCGCTCGACGTGCCGGTGCTCGGCGGCTTGCCGCTGGGGCACGGGCATAGCCCGCTGAGCGTGCCGGTCGGCGCGGTCGCTGTCATGGATGCGAAGGCGGGGACGCTGATCGTCCGGCGCGGCGGTGCACGGCGTCCGGCATCGATAATTTTTTGACGCGGCCTGTCGGTACAGGCGATATCTCCTCGTCTTTAGAAAAGAAGGACATTCTCATGCTCTATGCGATCCTGTGCTATAACGACGAAGACACGGTGTTTTCCTGGTCCAAGGAAGAGGAGCAGGCGACAATGGACCGATTGCTCGCGGTGCAGGCGCCGCTCGGCGCGGCCGGCAAGCTCGGCCCCGTCGCCAGACTGATGCCGACGACGGCCGCAACGACGCTACGCAAGGGCAAGAACGAGCCGCTCATCCTGGACGGACCCTTCGCAGAGACGAAGGAACAATTGCTGGGCTTCTACGTCATCGACTTCGAGACGCTTGACGAAGCGATTGAATTCTCAAAGAAACTGGCTGTCGCCAATCCCGGCGCCGGCTCTTACGAAATCCGCCCGCTTCATGCCTTTAGACCGGGGACGATGGCAACATGACCGATCTCGCCTGGATCGATATCGCATTCACCAATGCCCGGCCGCAGGTGCTCGGTGCTCTGTTGCGGTATTTCCGCAATCTGGATATTGCCGAGGAGGCATTTCAGGAGGCTTGCCTCAGGGCATTGAAAACATGGCCAGACAAGGGGCCGCCGCGCGATCCCGTCGCCTGGCTAATCTTTGTCGGCCGCAACAGCGGCATCGACGCTGTGCGCAAACAGTCGAAGACGCAGGGCTTGCCGGAAGAGGAGGCGATCTCCGATACCGGCGACGCCGAAAGCGATCTTGCCGAGCGGCTCGACGGTTCCAACTATCGTGACGACATTCTGCGGCTGCTGTTCATTTGCTGTCACCCCGAGCTGCCGGCGACGCAACAGATCGCGCTGGCGCTACGTGTCGTCTCGGGCCTTTCGGTGGCGCAGATCGCTCGCGCGTTTCTCGTCAGCGAAAGCGCGATGGAGCAGCGCATCACCCGCGCCAAGGCGCGTGTTGCCGCCGCCGGTGTGCCTTTCGAGACGCCGGGTGCGGCCGAGCGGGCAGAACGCGTGGCGCTCGTCAGTGCGATGGTCTATCTCATCTACAACGAGGGTTATTCCGCAGGCGGCCCCGGGCGCGAGTCATCTGCCTTTGCCGATGAGGCGATCAGGCTCGCTCGTCTGCTGCTGCGCCTCTTTCCGGCGGAACCGGAGATCATGGGCCTGTTGGCGCTGATGCTTTTGCAGCACTCGCGAAATGCGGCCCGTTTCGATGCAGACGGCCAGATCATCCTGTTGGAGGACCAAGACCGGTCGCTCTGGTGCCGCAAATTGATCGATGAAGCGCTTGCTCTGCTCGACAAGGCAATCCGCCACCGCCGCCCCGGACCCTATCAGCTTCAGGCGGCGATCGCTGCGCTGCATTCCAGGGCCAAGCGGGCCGAGGATACGGATTGGTCGGAGATCGATTTGCTCTATCAGACGCTGGAGCGGCTGCATCCATCCCCTGTCGTCACTTTGAACCGCGCGGTTGCTGTAGCCAAGCTCAAGGGGCCGGAAGAGGCGCTGGCATTGGTCGATCCGCTGGCGGATAAACTCGATTGCTATTTTTACTTTCACGGGCTTCGGGGCGGCCTGCTTGCGCAGCTGGGCCGGCCGCGCGAGGCGCACGTAGCTTTCGACCGTGCAATCGCGCTTGCCCATTCGCCCGCCGAAGCTGCTCATATCCGCCATCAACTCGACCGCCTGAGCGTGGATCGACCGGCAATTGCAAAATAATCGAAAAATCCGTTCTTGCATGTCGGGAAGAGGCTGCGGTCACCGTCCTTGAGATTGAGGCCGATCCGGCCGTTTTAGACGAAAGCGAGGAATACGACCATGACCAGACAGAATGCGCGCCACGAGCTTTCACCCTGCATCATTCTCATGGCGCTGGCGCAGAAGATCTGAATTTCTGTTTAAATTCCGGGGGATACAACAATGTCCTATGTGACGGGTTCATCGTCCAGCTCACGGGTTCAGCGTGTGGCTGGCACGATCCTTAGCGGCCTGATTGTCGCCTTTCTTGTTTTCGACGGCGTGATCAAGCTTATTCCTCTGCCTGTGGTTACAGAGACAATGGCAGGGCTCGGCTATTCCGGCGATCCGGCTTTCGCGCGGCTGCTCGGCGTCATTACGCTCGGCTGCGCCGTCCTCTACGCCATTCCGCAGACTTCGGTTCTCGGGGCGATCCTCCTCACCGGCCTTTTCGGCGGGGGGATTGCGACACATCTCCGGGTTGGCAGCCCGGTGTTCTCGCATGAGTTCTTCGGGCTCTATCTCGGCGTGATCGCCTGGGGCGGACTTTACCTACGCTATGAAGGTGTTCGTAAAATGATTCCGTTCTTGCGCTAAGGCTATTGATTTTGGATAAGATTTGATATGGCTCGGCTCCCTCGTCTGTTCGTGGAGCGAGCCATGCCGCAAGTCACTATTGCACCGGTCCGGCAATCGGACGCCGGCGAACTGATTGCGGCGAATGTCGCAAGCCGCTCTTACCATGCGCCATGGGCCCATCCCTTCGTGGACCGGGATGGCTTCGATCTCTGGTTCGGGCAGACAGTGACGGGATCCAATGTCGGTCTGGTCGCGCGCGACGCCGAGCAAGGCGGCATTGTCGGGGTGGTCAATATCAGCCAGATCGTCTGGGGCGGCTTCCGCAGCGCCTTCCTCGGCTACCACGGCATGGTGGCCTTTGCCGGTCAAGGGTTCATGACCGAGGCACTGCGTCTGGCGATCGCCCATGGTTTCGACGATATCGGCCTGCACCGGTTGGAGGCCAATATCCAGCCTGCGAACCATGCCTCCATCGCCTTGGTGCAAAGGCTCGGTTTCCGAAAAGAAGGCTTCTCGCCGAAATATCTGAGGATCGGCGGCGTCTGGTGCGATCATGAACGCTTTGCACTGCTGGCCGATGATCCACGTCTTTGATGTTCAACATCAAAGGCTTCTGAGATCGATTCCGAAGCAGCGAGCAAGATATTGATTTCGGAGCTTAGAAAGCTCGCCAACGGAAAAGCCAATCCGGTATTTGCCCGGTGGCTCGCTGCCATCGCACCGGACATTTTTTATGCGTCCGTCATCTCGCTTATTGAAATTGAAAACGGGATATTGCACTTGAGCGGCGAGATCCCTGCAAGCCAAAATCCTGCGAGACTGGTTCGATAAGGTGAAGGCTATCCGGCACGGGCATATTGTCAGTTGATGAGGCCGTGGCCACGCATCCCAGGCATTGGCGCCACGCATTTATCGGATCTATCGCTGCCGCTCACCGTTTACGCTCGTCACTCGTAATGTCCGCGATTTTCTGGGACTGGATATTCATATCATCAATCCCTGGGTCGAAGGTTCCTAGGCTTTACGGAACGAAAGTCGCGCCGATTGTCAGAAAGGCATTGACTGAACAAAAAGGAGAGGCGAAAGCGACTGCTTGAGCCTCCGCCTCAACAGTCTGCGGGGCGTGCGCACGCCAGCTGGAAGCCTTGAATGATCATCTCGAACGACGACGAATTGACCAAGCTGAAAGAGATCGGCCGCATCTGCGCCAACGCCATACAAGCGATGGCTGCGGCGCTTGAGCCGGGCATTACCACGCTGGAACTCGACAATATTGGTCGCAAGGTGCTGGACGATGCCGGCGCCCGCTCGGCGCCGGAACTTGTTTACAAATTTCCCGGCGCCACCTGCATCAGCGTCAATGAGGAAGTGGCCCATGGTATCCCTGGTCCGCGGGTGATCCGGGCAGGCGACCTTGTCAATCTAGATGTTTCCGCAGAGAAGGATGGTTTCTTCTCCGATACCGGGTCGTCATTTGCGGTCCCGCCGGTCAAGCCCAAGGTCGAACGTCTCTGCCGTGACGGCAAGAGGGCGCTCTGGGTCGGTCTGAACCAGGTACGCAGCGGCGCGCCTTTCTCGAAGATTGGTCACGCCGTCGGTGCCTTCGCTCAGAAGAACCGCTATACGCTGATCGCCAATCTTGCCAGCCACGGCATCGGCCGTTCGTTGCATGAGGAGCCGGCGGAGGTGTCCACTTGGGCGGATCCCGACGAGACCCGCATCATGCAGGACGGTCTCGTTTTCACCGTCGAGCCGTTTCTGTCGCTTGGCGCCACTTGGGCCGAAGGCGGCGACGACGCATGGACGCTCTATGCCGAGCCACGCGCGGCAACGGTCCAGTTCGAGCATACGGTCGTCGCCACCCGCAATGGGCCGATGATCCTGACATTGCCTGATAATTGAGGCTCAGCCTTCGTCGTCGGCCTTCGGGGTTTTTTCGGCCTTTACTTCGCCACGTATGATGTCTGCAGCGGCACGCTCGAGTATTGCCGCGATGCGTGCGCCTTCGTCCTTGGTCCATGGGAACTTCGAGCGAAGTGCGGAGCGCAGAAGGTGGCGGGCGCGGTGCACGTCGCCGGCATCGCGACCGAAGGGGCTGTCGCGCCCTTCGTCGTCGCCGGCATCCTCGCCGCCGAAGACTCGCCTGACATGCGCCATCTTTTCACCGATCGCGCTAAGCTTGGCCAGTGTCGTCTCGACCAGCGCCTGGTTTTCCTCGACCCGCTTCTGTCCGCTTTCGGTGATGCGGTAGAGCTTCTTGGTGCCGCTTGCTTCGACTTCGGCGAGGCCGGTTTCCTCCAAGTAGGTCAGGGCTGGGTAGATGACGCCGGGGCTCGGCACATAGAAACCGCCGGAACGTTCTTCCAGCGTCTTGATCAGCTCATAGCCATGCCGCGGCTGCTCGGAAAGCAGGGCGAGAATGATGAGCTGCAGATCGGCGGCATCGAATTTCCGGCCGGTGCGAAACCCGCCGCCGAACATGCCGCCCTTGAAGCCCCTCATGAAGTCTCTCCTATGCTGTCCGTATGAATCACGGCGTTCGCCGTGTCGTAGGATATATGCCTCGACGGTGTCAAAGCTATCGCCGCAGATGCGATCTCTAAAGCCTCTCATGGGTAAATCTCCTTTGATGATGAGGATTTATATCGTTGGTCATGTCGTAAGATATATATCGTAAGATATGTCGTTGCAAGGGAGCATTGAATTTTTGCTGAAAAGGGGTTGTCAGATCCCACAGCGGCGACAGTTTCGCCTTCTAAAACTGGAAATCGCGGCTGAATAATCGCATCACGATCTAGGGATAAGCGATTACATCTCTGTAAGAATGCGCCGTTCCGGTTGCCGCGCCGTTAGAACTGCCTTAGGTTCGCCGCGAATAAACGTCATTGCGGTCCGAGAACCCAATCAAGAAAGCTGCGCTACCCGTGTTCTTATCTTTCTTCCCCAAGCCGAAACCTTTTTTCATCTCGGCAGCCCTCTGGTCGCTTGCTGCGGTACTTCTTTGGTACTTCGGCGGCGAACTGGCCGGCGCCTATATCGGCCTGCCGCCGTTGGCGGAAGGGCAGGAGGCCACCGTCGGCGTTTCGGTATTCTGGTCGGCGCCATTCCTGTGGTTCTACATCTACTACGTTGTCACCGTCGCATTGTTTGCGGCCTTCTGGTTCAACTATAGTCCGCATCCTTGGCAATATTGGTCTGTGCTCGGGACGGCGCTAATCATCTTCAACACCTATTTCCAGGTGCAAGTCAGCGTTGCCGTAAACGCTTGGTACGGACCGTTCTACAATCTCGTCCAGCAAGCGCTGCAAACCGTCGGCTCCGTGCCGGCTTCGCAATTCTATCTCGACATGCTGGTCTTCGCCGCCATCGCCTTCGTTGCGGTCACCGTCGGCGTGTTCAACCTGTTTTTCGTCAGCCATTGGGTCTTTCGCTGGCGCACGGCGATGAACGACTATTACATGGCCAACTGGACGAAGCTGCGACATGTCGAAGGTGCGGCACAGCGCGTGCAGGAAGACACCATGCGTTTCTCCTCGACGGTTGAGTCCCTCGGTGTGAGCTTCGTGGGTTCAATCATGACCCTGGTCGCCTTCCTGCCGGTACTCTTCCGCCTGGGCGCGAACATCACCGAGTTGCCGCTTGTCGGCAATATTCCACATGCGCTCGTCTGGGCGGCGATCTTCTGGTCGCTCTTCGGAACTTTTTTCCTGGCGATCGTGGGTATCAAGTTGCCGGGTCTTCAATTCATCAATCAGCGGGTGGAAGCGTCCTACCGCAAGGAGCTCGTCTACGGCGAAGACAATGAAGACCGTGCAGCGCCGCCGACGGTCGCGGAACTGTTCGCCAATGTGCGCAAGAATTATTTCCGCATCTATTTCCACTACACCTATTTCAACGTCGCGCGCATTTTCTATTCGCAGGCGGACAATATCTTCAGCTTCATCGTCCTCGTTCCGTCCATCGTCGCCGGCCGGCTGACGCTCGGCCTGATGACGCAGATTACCAACGTCTTCGACCAGGTACGCGGCTCGTTCCAATATCTGGTCAGCTCGTGGACGACGATCATCGAGCTGCTGTCGATCTATAAACGTCTGCGTGCCTTCGAAGCTGCCATTGGCGACGCCCCGTTGCCGTCGATCGAGCAGCACTATCTTGAGAAATTGGCAGTCAACGAGAATGTCGATGCATGAGGAAAGGCTCCGGAGACGGGGCCTTTTCAATTAGGGGCCTAGTCATTTATCGGCGATGCGGTCGGGCTCAACGCCATCAGCTTCAGGTGCAGGTGCCTGGCCTGGATCGATAGAGGTGGCTCAGCCCTGCTGCGGCTTTGCCCGCATCGCAATCAGCGGGAGCGCTTCGGAATAGCTGACGCAGGCGACGCCGTCCTTGTGGCAGACGTCGCTGACGAAGCGGTCCAGCGCCCGCCAATAGGCGCCGTCGTTCATTTCGACGAAATGGAAGCCGAGCTGCAGCGGGATGCGTTCGCCGTTATATTGCTTGTCGAAGGCGGCTTCGAACGCGTCGAAGGTACGGTCTTCGAAGGACTTGGAATCCGCCTTGTCTTCGACGCCCTTGGAATGGTGGATATAGAAATTATAGTCCATGCCGATCACCAGATGATGGTCGGGGCCCTCGGGGATCAACGGCAGCCCGAAGCGATAGATGCCGTTGACCACTTGCGGCAACATCGGACCTCGGGTCACCAAGCTCGCGTCGTACTGGAATCCCATGGCTTTTTCGGCCGGCACCAGGCCGTCGCTGGTCGAGAGATATGGTGCGCGGAAGCCTTTGACGTCTTTGTTTGCAAACTCTTGCCAGCCTGCCGGTTCCTTTTCCCCTTCGCCGACATTCTTCCAGGCGTCGCGCAGCGCCACGCGGGCATTCATGAATTCCTGCTGCCAGTCGGCTGCTGTCCAAGCCTTGCCGTCGAAATGGCCGCAGGCATGGCTGGAAATATCATGGCCTTCCAGATGCGCGCCCCAGATATTGGCTATGCGGGTGCGCACGTCGTCCTCGCTCTTGGCAAAACCGACATTCGATTTGCCGGCCTTCTGTCCCGGCGCCTGATAAGCCCTGGCCTGATCGTGGTTCATCAGGAAGGTGCATGAGAGGAAGTAGGTGAAGTGTGCGCCGTTGCGTGAAGCGATCTCGCGGCTCTTCGTCCATAGTGCATTGTCATGCGCCCCGTCGAAGGAGATCATCACAAGCTGCTTCGGTTTTTCATCGGCCTTACCCGCAACGGGAAGCGCTAGGGAAAGGGCGAGGGAGGCAAAAGAGACTAAACGAAACATGGACACCTAGATTATTTGATTGAGCATGCCCTGATCCGAAAACCGAGTTACAGTTTTTTTCTGCGGATCTTCGATTCGGGATCATGCCTTAGGTTTGGCTCTTCCCTGCCGTTGAAATGCGGCAAAGCTGCGGTCTCGCTGGCAATTTCGCGCCATAGTCAGTACTGATGTGTTCACAAGACACCAACGGGATTTCACTCATGTCATTGCTCATTCTCGGCATTGTTCTTTTCCTCGGCATCCACCTGATCCGCGTCCTGGTACCTGGTTTCCGCAGCTCGATGGTTTCGAAGATCGGCGAGCCTGGCTGGAAGATCGGTTATTCGATCGCCAGCATCGTAACGCTGATTTTGCTAATATACGGTTTCGGGCGGGCGAGGGATCAAACGCCCATCTGGTCTCCGCCGATCTGGATGAGCCATATCACCATCCTGCTGATGCTTTTTGCGCTGATCTGTCTTGTCGCCTCGCTGCTGCCGGCGGGGCATATCGCGGTCAGAGCCAAGCATCCCATGGTGCTCTCTGTAAAAATCTGGGCCCTTGCGCATCTGCTTTCCAATGGCGACGGCGCTGCCATTTTGCTCTTTGCCGCCTTCTTGGCCTGGGGCGTCATTCTCCGCATTTCGTTCAAGCGACGTGAGCGCGCCGGTGAAATTTCGCTGCGACCTTTCGTTTCGGCGAAATACGATCTTTATGCCATCATCATCGGCATCGTCGTCTGGGGATTGATCATTTGGAAGCTGCACGAGTGGATTATCGGGGTTTCACCGCTCGTTATGTGACGATTTCTGCCATTCCCCCTTACAACGGCCGCAAAATGGAGTAGAAGGCCCCACTACCCATAAGCTCTTTGGAATAATTTGGCCTGAGCCGGAGACGAGAATGGCATTCAACGACGATAGCTTCATCCGCGAGGTGAACGAGGAACTGCGTTCGGACCAGTTGCGGTTCGTATGGCGCCGTTTTGGCCGGTTCATCATCGGCGGTGCCGTGCTCATCGTCCTCGGCACGGCTGCCTATAGCGCCTATCACTATTGGTCAGGTCGCCAGGCCGGCAGCAGCGGCGATCAGTTCATCTCCGCCTTGACGCTGGCGGACCAGAACAAGACGGACGAAGCGCTGGCCGCGCTGGCGGCGATCGAGAAGAGCGGCAGCGGTTCCTATCCGCTGCTCGCACGGATGCGTGCCGCCACGCTGCAGGCGCAGAAGGGCGATACGGCCGGCGCGATTGCGGCCTTCTCGGCCATCGGCAAGGAGACCAGCGTTCCGACCGTTATCCGCGATGCGGCTCGCCTGCGCGCGGCTTATCTGCTCGTCGACACCGGCACTTACGACCAAGTTGCGGCCGAGGCTCAGGAATTGGCCGTGCCGGCCAATGCTTTCCGGCATTCCGCACGTGACGTGCTGGGTCTTGCCGCCTACAAAGCCGGCGATTTCGCCAAGGCACGGCAATGGTTCCAGGCGATCGTCGACGATCCTCAAAGCCCGCGCAATGTCGGCAACCGCGCCCAGATGCTGCTCGACCTCATTACTGCGTCCGGCAAGGCTCCGGTTGCAAAAGGCTAAAGGGTAGATCATTCAATGAGTTTCACGGTTGCGATCGTCGGTCGCCCGAATGTCGGTAAGTCCACTCTTTTCAACCGTCTGGTTGGCAAGAAGCTGGCGCTTGTCGACGATACGCCGGGTGTGACGCGCGACCGCCGACCCGGCGACGCACGACTGGTCGATCTTCGATTTCGCATTGTCGATACCGCCGGTCTCGAAGAAGCCGACGAGGAGACGCTGGAAGGCCGCATGCGCGCCCAGACGGAAGCAGCGATCGACGAGGCCGATTTGACGCTGTTCGTCGTCGACGCCAAGATGGGCCTGACGCATGTCGACAAGGCGCTGGCCGAAATGCTGCGCAAGCGCGGCCGCCCGGTAGTGCTCGTCGCCAACAAGTCGGAAGCGCGCGGTTCCGACAGCGGTTTCTATGATGCCTTCACACTCGGCCTTGGCGAACCTTGCCCGATCTCTGCCGAACATGGCCAAGGCATGATGGATCTGCGCGATGCCATCGTCGAGGCGCTTGGGCATGAGCGCGCCTTTCCGCCTAGGGATGACGAGGCGGAGACGAATGTCAGCATTCCACGCCCTGCGGTCGGCGGAGACGGTGAAGAAATCGACGAAGAGCCGGCCTATGACGAGACGCGGCCTCTTCGCGTCGCCATTGTCGGCCGCCCGAATGCCGGCAAGTCGACGCTGATCAATCGCTTCCTCGGTGAGGACCGGCTGCTGACCGGTCCGGAAGCCGGGATTACCCGCGACTCGATTTCTGTCGACTGGACCTGGCGCGGCCGCACCATCAAGATGTTCGATACCGCCGGCATGCGCCGCAAGGCCAAGGTCATCGAAAAGCTGGAAAAGCTTTCCGTCGCCGATGCGCTGCGCGCCATTCGTTTCGCCGAAACCGTGGTCATTGTCTTCGACGCCACCATTCCCTTCGAGAAGCAGGATCTGCAGATCGTCGATCTCGTCGTCCGCGAGGGCCGCGCCGCCGTGCTTGCCTTCAATAAGTGGGACATGATCGAGGATCGCCAGGCTGTGCTTGCCGACCTGCGAGAAAAGACGGATCGGCTGCTGCCGCAGGCGCGCGGTATCCGCGCCGTACCGATTTCCGGCCAGACAGGCGAGGGATTGGATCGCCTGATGCAGGCGATCGTCGATACCGATAGAGTCTGGAACAAGCGTGTGTCCACCGCCAAGCTCAACCGTTGGCTGGAGACGCAGCAGGTTCAGCATCCGCCGCCGGCGGTTTCCGGCCGGCGTATCAAGCTGAAATATATGACACAGGTGAAGGCGCGGCCGCCGGCTTTCATGATTTCCTGCACCCGCTCGGATGCGCTGCCGGAATCCTATGTGCGCTATCTCATCAACGGCCTGCGTGAAGATTTCACCATGCCGGGCGTGCCGATCCGCATTCATTTCCGCTCGTCGGAAAACCCTTACGAGACTAAAAAGAAGCGGTAACGGTCAGGCCGAACGCCTTTCACGGAATCGCTTTCCCGCTCTATCCCGTTGTTTTACGCATTCCGGACAGAAAACCCTCTCGCACTTTTACTGGAATTGCCATAGGGGTTCAGGCCGCGTTCTTCATCAGCGCTTCGCGCAGCGCGATGATTTCTGCCTTCAGTCGTGTCAAGTGGTCTACCGTGCTGTCCGATGCGTCGAGGATGCAAGCGGGAATGAAAGCGGCTTTCTTTTTCAGGGCCACGCCTTGGCTCGTCAGGCGAATCAACACTTGTCGCTCATCTTCCTTGCTGCGGGTACGTTGAATGAAACCGGCCGCTTCCAGGCGCTTCAATAGCGGCGTCAGCGTGCTCGATTCCAGGAAGAGCTTTTCACCGATATTGCCGACGGTCTGGTCGTCCTCTTCCCACAATGTCACCATCACGAGATATTGCGGATAGGTGAGGTTCAACTCATCGAGCATGGGCTTGTATAGCCGGTTCATCGCGTGGTTCGCCGAATAAAGGGCGAAGCATATGAAAGTGTCCAGTTTCAAAGGGTCGTCTGTCATCTCTAACACTCCGTAAGCCACTGCACTTAAGTCGTGCGATAAATAATCGTATACATAAAAATGCATGACAGCTATGCACATTCGCAATTTTGTCGAAAAGCAGTCCTGCGTGGTGGTGCAAGAACTGCGCCGACCCTGCTCTGGGGGCTAACCCATGGCCCGCCAGCATATGCCGCTTTTCATTATGTGGCGGGATGGGCAGCGGAATTCAATGTCGACCTTAGCCGTCCCCAGCCCGTGGCGGGTGACGACGTTGAAGATTGCATAAGGTGGTGGCCATCACATGCTCATAACTAACGCAGCCGCCGGCACTGCGTTCCTCGCCACCTATGAGGTTGAAGGCAATATTGAATTCCTACGCGCCTGCAGGGTGCGCGGCAATGGCCGACGGACAAGGCAAGCCTGCGTTCAGGGGTCTCCTACCAGCATCCGGCCGCGATGATTGGCGAGGCGGACATTGCCGATAAATTGGTTCGTGGCAGCTTCCCAGGAATAGTTGAGCGCGAGGGCGCGGGCCGCTTGGCGTGAAGAGGAAAGCGCTGCTCTGCAGGCTTTGGCCAGATCTACGTCGACGACACCGGCCGCATCGTTGCCGCCAAGAATGTCAGCGGGGCCGGTGACAGGATAAGCAGCGACGGGAACACCGCTCGCCAATGCCTCTAAAATGGCATTACCGAAAGTGTCGGTCTTTGACGGGAAGACGAAAACGTCGGCTTGCGAATAGGCATGCGCCAGCGCTTCGCCAAACTTCGAGCCGAGGAAGTGCACGCTCGGATAAAGTTTCTGCAGTTCGGCGCGTGCCGGTCCGTCGCCGACGACGACCTTTGAGCCGGGCAAATCCAGATCGAGGAAGGCCGGCAGGTTCTTTTCGAGCGCCACCCGTCCAACGGTCATGAAAATCGGGCGGGGCAGGCCGAAAGGATTGTCCTCAAGCGGGCGCGGATGAAAAAGCGTCGCGTCGATACCACGGCTCCAGGGCAGCAGATTGTGGATGCCCTTCTGCTTGAGCTCATTGGCAAGGCTCGGGGTTGCCACCATGCAGCCGGAACCGGCATTGTGAAACCATCTGACGAAGGCGTAGAGCCAGCTTTGCGGGATCGGCAGCCTGGCCGCGACATATTCGGGGAAGCGGGTGTGATAGCTGGTCGAAAACGGCATGCCGTTTTTCAGGCACCAGCGCCGGGCCGTCAATCCGAGCGGTCCTTCTGTGGCGATATGCACATAGGTTGGCCGGGCTGCTTCGATCCTGGCGGCAACTTTGCGGTAGCTTGCGATCGACAGGCGGATTTCCGGATAGGTCGGGCAGGGGACGCTGCGAAAGCCTTCCGGCGTGATCATGACGACATCAACACCGATGCGCGCCAGTTCGCGGTTGGTGTTTTCGATGGAGCGGACAACGCCGTTCACCTGCGGATGCCATGCGTCGCTAACGATGAGCAGGCGCTCCGGCGTTGCGATCGGGGGTGCCGCTTCAGCCCATGCTCTGTGATCGATGTCCGACAAGCGCTGCAACATATCCAAAAAAGTTCCATCCGCACCGCACTATCATAGTGTCGGCACAACCAAATACGGTGCAGCAAAGATGATTCCCGCGCCTGATCTATTGTGCGGGGTGTCCATGATGGAAATATTACAGCGTCTATTTCGTGGTCTGGAGCTTTTCCGGCGCCACCAGAGCGCCGTGTTCCTGGATGACCTTGGCGGCGATCTTGGCGGCGAAACGGGCGGCTGCGACGGGATCGTCATGTTCCAGATAATGCGCAAGGAACGCGCCATTGAAGCTGTCGCCGGCGCTGGTCGTGTCGACGACACTTTCGACCTTGGCCGCGGGAACGAGCGTTTCGCCGGCATCGGTGCCAACAGTCGCACCTTCGGCACCATTCTTAACGACGACCATATTGGCGCCGTGCTGCCGGTAGCGGCGGATGGTGCTGGCAATCGAGTCGTCACCAAAATGGGAGGCCTCGTCGTCGAAGCTCGGCATGACCAGCGTCGAGGCGCGGGCGCCTTCACCGATCATGGTGTGCATGGCGTCGAAGCTCGACCAGAGGCGCGGGCGCAGGTTGGGGTCAAACACCACCAGCTTGCCGACGGCTTTGGCGCGGCGCAGTTCGGCGAGCAGCGTCTCGGCGTCTTCATGCGTCAGGATCGCCAGCGTGATGCCGGAGAAATAGACGACGTTGGAAGCTTCGATCGCGGTGCGCAGCCTGTCGCCGTCGGCTGCGAGCTGACGGGCGGCAGAATTGTCGCGCCAATAGCTGAAGGAGCGCTCGCCGTCCTTCAGGTTGATCATGTAGAGGCCGGGCGTCTTGCCGCGGAGACGGCCAATGTTCGAAGTGCCGATGTCATGTGCCCTCATAAAATCCAGCATCTCGTCGGACATGGCGTCGTCACCGAGCGCAGTGAAATAGTGGACGGACCAGTCGTCAGGCAAACACGCGCGGGCATACCAAGCCGTGTTGAAGGTATCGCCGGCAAAACCCTTGCGCAGGTGTCCGTCTTCGGCCTGCGACAGCTCCACCATGCATTCGCCGATCGATAGAAAATGTCCGCCCAAGACGTCCTCCTGCGTTTCGCTTTGCTGCTGCATACGCGCATGCGGCTGCTTGAGCAAGGTGGACGGCGGGGTGCGCCGTCCACCTCTTGAACCTTATGGCCTGTCCATATGATAGCACGCCGCGGCCTGGCCGGGACGAACATGC
Source organism: Martinezella calliandrae (assembly GCF_030272695.1). Classification (GTDB taxonomy): domain Bacteria; phylum Pseudomonadota; class Alphaproteobacteria; order Rhizobiales; family Rhizobiaceae; genus Rhizobium; species Rhizobium calliandrae. The sequence goes on along the minus strand of NZ_JARFYN010000048.1, from coordinate 12,289 downwards.
TCGGTCGGCGGCATCTTGGTCTTGCAGATGTCCGTTGCCTTCCAGCAGCGCGGCGAGAAGACGCAGCCGGCCGGCGGATTAAGCGGTGAGGGCGGATCGCCTTGCAGGCGGATACGCTCGCGGCCGCGCGCCCGCTTCGGGTCGGGGATAGGCGCGGCAGAGAACAAAGCCTGCGTATAGGGGTGCGCCGGATGGTCGAAGACCGTGGCGGCATCGCCCGCTTCCACCACCTTACCGAGGTAAAGCACCAGCACGTCGTCCGAAATCAGGCGCACGACGGAGAGGTCGTGGCTGATGAAGATCAGCGTCAGGCCGAACTCCTTGCGCAACTTGCGCAACAGCGTGATTACCTGACCCTGGATCGAGACGTCGAGGGCCGAGACCGGCTCGTCGCAGACGACGAGCTTCGGCCGCGTCACAACGGCGCGGGCGATGCCGATGCGCTGCGCCTGGCCGCCCGAAAATTCGTGCGGATAGCGATTAATCATTTCCGGCACCAGGCCGACCGCCGCCATGATTTCACGCACGCGTTCCTGTCGCTGCGCCTTTGTCAGTTTCGGCTCGAACACCGAAAGCGGCTCGGCGATGATGTCGCCGACGGTCATACGCGGGTCGAGCGAGGCGATCGGATCCTGGAAGATGATCTGCATGTCGCGGCGGGCGGCACGCATCTCCTCTTCGGAAAGATCCAGCAGGTTGCCGCCCTGCCACATGACGCGGCCCTTCTGCGCTTTGATCAGTCTGAGGATGGAACGGCCAAGCGTCGACTTGCCGCAGCCTGATTCGCCGACGATGCCGAGCGTGCGCCCCGTCTTCAGCTCAAAACTGACATCATTGACCGCCGTCAGGGTCAACGGCGCCTTGAAGAAGGATTTCGACGGCAGTTCGAATTGCGTGGTTAGGTGTTCGACCTTCAGAAGCGTTTGCTCAGCCATGGACGAGGCTCCGTTCCTGATTAGCCGAAAGGGGATGGAAGCAGGCGGCGCAGCGTCGCGGCGCAAGCTGGTCGAGCGGCGGCGGCGCGTCCAGACAGTCATCCTGCACATGGGCGCAGCGCGGCGAAAAAGCGCAGCCGCGCGGCAGATGCATCAGGTTCGGCGGCCGGCCAGGAATGACGGCGAGATCGTCGACATCCTGGTCTGGTCGCGGGATGGAGGCGTGGAGTGCCGCAGTGTAGGGATGGGCCGGATTTTCGAACAACTCTTCGACCGGCGCTTCCTCGACGATGCGGCCGGCATACATGACGGCGACGCGATCGGCGAGGCCGGCGACGACGCCGAGATCATGGGTGATCATCACCAACGCGGTATTCATTTCCGCCGTCAGCTCGTTGAAGAGATCGAGGATCTGCGCCTGGATCGTGACGTCCAGCGCAGTCGTCGGCTCGTCGGCGATCAGGAGCTTCGGCTTGGTGAGCAACGCCATGGCGATGACGACGCGCTGACGCATGCCGCCGGAGAGTTCGTGCGGATAGAGATTGAAGCGCCGGGTCGGGTCAGGGATGCCGACGCGCTTCAGCATATCGAGGGCTGCCGCCGAGGCCGCGCGCGCCGAAAGCCCGCCATGGACTTCGAGCTGCTCGGTCAACTGCCGGGAGATCCTCAGCGAGGGATTGAGGGCGGTCATGGGGTCCTGGAAGACCATGGCCATGTCCTTGCCGCGCACGTTGTCGAGCTCGCGCGGCTTCAAAGTCAGCAGGTCTTTGCCATCCAAAAGCGCCTGGCCGCTGGTGCGGCCGTTCTTGGCGAGCAGGCCCATCAGTCCGAGGAAGGTCTGGCTCTTGCCGGAACCGGACTCGCCGACGATGGCGACACGTTCGCCACGGCCGATCTTCAGGTTCATCTTCGAGACAGCGGCGACTTCGCCTTCCGGTGTGCGGAACGTGATGGAATAGTCTTTGAGTTCGAGAAGCGTTTCTGTCATGTCAGCGATCCTTCGGATCGAAAGCGTCGCGCAGGCCGTCGCCGATGAAGAGTAGGCTCATCAGCAGGGCGACAAGGAAGCCGGCGGGGAAGAACAGCAGCCAGGGCGTGGTCTCCATACCGGCTGCGCCATCAGCGATAAGGGTTCCAAGCGAGGTCAGCGGTTCCTGCACGCCGAAGCCCAGGTAGGAAAGGAAGCTTTCCGTGGCGATGATCTCGGGAATGGTGAGCGTCGCATAGATGACGACCGGCCCGACGAGGTTCGGAACGATATGCTTCAGGATGATCTTGAACGAACGCTGGCCGGAGGCCCGCGCCGCTTCGATGAATTCCCGCTGCTTGATGGAGAGCGTCTGGCCACGCACGATGCGCGCCATGGTCAGCCATTCCAGCGCGCCGATTGCCGCAAACAGCAGATAGACGTTGCGGCCGAAGATCACCATCAGCAGGATGACGAAGAGCACATAAGGGAGCGCGTACATGATGTCGACGAAACGCATCATGATGGCGTCCACACGGCCTCCGAAATAGCCCGAGACAGCGCCGTAAAGCACGCCGATGATAACCGAGACTAAGGTGGCGACGAGCGCGACGGTCAAAGAAACGCGTGTGCCGTAGAGCGTGCGCGCTAGGAGGTCACGGCCATTGCCGTCGGTGCCAAAATAATGGCCGGCGGCGAAATCTGGCGGGCCACGGAAAGAGGCCCAATCCGGATCCTCATAGTTGAAAGGAAGGAAGTTCGGGCCAAAGATGGCGATGAGGATCAGCAACGCCAGCACAATGAGGGACAGCGCGGCTGCCTTGTTGCGCAGGAGGCGTCGCATCGCGTCGCCTGTCAGGGAACGGCCCTTCGGCGCAAGTCCCTCGGCGGACAGCAACTCCGCTTCCAGCAATTCTCGCTTTGCAGGGTTGAGGATCATCGCATTCTCACTTTCGGGTCGAGCCATGCATAGGTGATGTCGACGAGCAGGTTCAGGAACACGATCAGCACCATGTAGAAGATGACCGTGCCGAGCACCATGCCGTAGTCACGGTTGAGCGCAGCACCGACGAAATAGCGTCCGACGCCGGGAAGGCCGAAGATGCTTTCGACCACGAGCGAACCGGTGAGCAGGTAACTTGCCGCCGGTCCGAGATAGGAGACGACGGGCATCATTGCCGGCTTCAGCGCATGGCGCATGACGGTCAGGCGCGGTCCGATGCCTTTGGCCTTGGCGGTGCGGATGAAGTTTTGGTTCATCACCTCGATCATGGAGCCGCGCATCAGACGCGAGATGCGCGCGGCATGCGGCAATGTCAGAACGACGACCGGAAGGATCAGGAACCTGATCGAGCCGTTACCCCAGCCGCCGACCGGCAGCCACCCAAGTGTATTGCCGAAGACGAGCTGCAGGATAGGGGCGATCAGAAAGCTTGGCATCACCAGGCCGATGAGGAGGCCCCCGCCCAGCCAATAGTCGGCGCTCCGGTTCTGGTAGAGCGCCCCAAGACAGCCGATGAATACGCCGATGATCGTTGCAAGAACGAAGGCGGCGCCACCAATGGTCAGCGTGTAGGGAAAGCCCGACATGATCTGTTGGGTGACGGTGAAATCCTGGTTGGCGAAGGAGGGGCCGAGGTCGCCCTTCAGCACATCGCCGACATAGATCAGATATTGTTCGACAAGCGGCTTATCGAGGTTGTAGTGGGCCGCGAGGTTGGCTTTGACTTCCGGCGGCAATGGCCGTTCGCCGTCGAACGGGCCGCCCGGAGCGAGGCGCAGGATGAAAAAACACACTGTCACGGCAATCCACAGGACAGGGATTGTCGACAGCAGGCGACGGAGAGCGTAGCGAAACATGGGTGCGTTGGGGCCCCGCCCGGCAAGAGCGAGCGGGGCCTTTTCCTATTATTCTTTGATGGACAGCCAGCGGGTGCGGTGAATGTCCTGAATATTATCCACGAAGCCCTGGACCTTTGGAGCTACGATATTCTGGGAAACGTAGTAGTAGATCGGGATCGCGGCGCTGTCGTCGAGCGCAAGCTGCTCGGCCTTCTTGAAGGCCTCGGCCCGCTTCTTCAGGTCGGTTTGCTCGTTACCTTCTTTGATCAGCGCATCATATTGCGGGTTGCTCCAGCGGCCATAGTTCATCTCGACGCCGGTCGACAGGAGGTTCAGGAAGTTGATGGGATCGTTATAGTCGGCGAGCCAGCCGGCACGGCCGATTTCCACCTGGCCGCGCTGCATTTCATCGTAATGCACCTTGGTTTCGGTGTTGTAGAGCTCGATATCGACGCCGAGCGGCTTCCACATGGCGGCGATCGCAACGGCGATACGCTTGTGGTTGTCATTGGTGTTGTAGCGCAGCTGCGCCTTCAGCGGGTGATCGGGGCCGAAGCCGGCTTCCTTGAGCAGTTTCTTGGCCTCTTCGACCTTTTGGCTATAGGGCTCGTCCTTCCAGCTTACGAAAGCCGGTTCGCCATAATTGGCCGTGCCCGGCGGCACCCAGGAATACATCGGCAGTTCGCCGGTGCCGAGGATCTTCGGCCCGATGACTTCGCGATTGACGGCCATGGAGAGGGCCTGGCGCACGCGCTTGTCGTTGAACGGCGGCTTGGTGGCGTTCAGGACGTAATAATAGGTACCGAGGAACGGAACCACATGCGCCTGGCCAGGAAGGTTCTTATGAATCCATTCAATCTGGTCAGCGGGGAAAGAGGTCAGGATATCGAATTCACCGGCGCGGAAACGCTTCAGCGCGGCAGCCTGGTCTTCCAGCGTGTAGAAGTTGACGTTGTCGATCTTGACGTCCTTGGCGTCATAGTACTGATCGTTCCTGACGTTGCTGACATGCGAGCCCGGCACCCATTCGACGGGCTTGTAGGGGCCGTTGGTGACGATGTTGCCGATCTTGACCCAATCGTCGCCCTTGGCTTCAACGACGTGCTTGGGCAGCGGATAGGCCGTGTAGTGCATCAACGCGTTGAGGAAGTAGGGGGTCGGGTTCTCAAGCGTGATCTCCAACGTCTTGTCATCGATCGCCTTGACGCCGAGCTGGCTGAGATCCTTGATTTCGCCCTTGTTGATCTTTTCCGCGTTCAGGATCGTATATTGCAGATAAGCGTATTGGGCGGCGGTCTTCGGGTCCATCAGGCGCTGGAAGGCGAAGACGAAGTCCTGCGCCGTCACCGGCTGGCCGTCGGACCATTTGATGCCATCACGCAGCTTGAAGGTATAGACCTTCTGATCGGGAGAAATGGTCCAGCTCGCCGCCTGGCCGGGGATCGGGTTGTCTTTGGGATCTTCCGTCACCAGGCCTTCGAAAATATCGCCGTCGATACGGTTTTCCCAATCGCCGGAGATTTTTTGCGGGTCGAGCGACGTCGGGTCGCCGCCATTGTGGATATTGAGGGTCGCGGCATGCGCAGAAACGCTCAATAGGGTGCCCAAGAAGGCCGATGCGATGAATTTTTTGGTGAAATGAGTCATGTCTTTCCCCACCTTTCTGGTGTTATAGGCCTTGTTTTTCAAGGCTGTTTTTGATCCCGCAGGTGACCTGTACGTGCAGGTCAATGTCGCAAGTTATCCGAAGCGACGTCGCTTTCAAGTCCCAAAGCGAGCCGTGGCTCATGGTTGTGAATATCCACCTTGGCACTTTTTCGAAACCACTTCACAATTTTTTGCTTACGCAATCCTAGGCTTCATGCTTGGCTCGGTTTGCAGCTTGCCGCCCAAGGCTTAGTGTGCGATCTGAAAAGCGATAGGAAATCAAGGCGGATTGTCTCATGAAATCAACGGGCAAAGTGGCGGGAGCCGATTGGTGGCGTGGTGCGGTGATCTATCAGGTCTATCCGCGATCGTTTCAGGATACCGATGCCAACGGGCTCGGTGATATCAAGGGCATCACCCGGCGCCTGCCGCATATTGCCGCGCTCGGGGTCGACGCCATTTGGCTGGCTCCATTTTTCACCTCGCCCATGGCCGATATGGGCTACGATGTCGCCGACTATTGCGATGTCGATCCGATCTTCGGCACGCTCGCCGATTTCGACGAGATGATGACGGCCGCGCACGCGCTTGGCCTCAAGGTCATCATTGATCAGGTGATCTCGCATACTTCGGATCGCCATCCCTGGTTCGTCGAGAGCCGGGCGAGCCGCGACAATCCCAAGGCGGACTGGTATGTCTGGGCCGATCCGAAACCGGACGGCACGGCGCCGAACAACTGGCTGTCGATCTTCGGCGGACCAGGTTGGGAATGGGACGGCGTACGCCGGCAATACTACCAGCACAATTTTCTGACCTCGCAGCCGGACCTGAATTTCCACAATGGCGAAGTCCAGGACGCCGTGCTTGCGGCGGTCAAGTTCTGGCTCGATCGCGGCGTTGACGGCTTCCGGCTGGACACCGTGAACTATTATTTCTGCGACAAGAAGCTGAGGGACAATCCGCCAGCCGTGATTGCCACCGGCGGATTGGATGCACCGGAAAGCAATCCCTATGGCATGCAGAACCATCTCCACGACAAGACGCAACCGGAAAATATCGGCTTTCTGAAGCGTTTCCGCGCGCTGCTCGATCAGTATGAGGCACGCACGACCGTCGGCGAGGTCGGCGACGGCGCTCGCTCGCTGCAGACGGTGGCCGCCTATACGAGCGGCGGCGACAAGCTGCATATGTGCTACACCTTCGATCTCCTCGGGCCGGATTTCACGCCGAAACATTTCCGCCGTTGCGTCAGCGATTTCCAGGAGAACGTCACCGACGGCTGGGTGTGTTGGGCCTTCTCCAACCACGACGTCAACCGGCATGTCAGCCGTTTTGCTGAAACGGAGGACGAGCAGCCGCGTGTCGCCAAGTTGGCGATCTCCTTGCTTTCCACCTTGCGTGGTTCGATCTGCCTCTATCAGGGCGAAGAATTGGGCCTGCCTGAGGCGCAACTCGCCTTCGAGGATTTGCGGGATCCCTACGGCATCCGCTTCTGGCCGGCTTTCAAGGGCCGCGACGGTTGCCGCACGCCAATGCCTTGGGAGGCGAGCCGCGTCCATGCTGGCTTCACCACGGCGGAAAAATCGTGGCTGCCTGTGCCCTATCAGCATGCAGCACTCGCCGTCGACAAGCAGGAGGCGGATCGAAACTCTGTTCTTCATCACTATCGCGAGACGCTCGCCTTCCGAAAGCAACACGCAGCGCTACTCGACGGTGACATGACATTCCTCGATACCAAGGAGAACGTTCTCGCCTTCACGCGCAAGAAGGGCAGCGAAACATTGTTCTTTGTCTTCAACCTGTCTCGCAAACCCGTAAAACTTGCCCTGCCAAGGGGGACCAAGGTGGTAAAAACCGTGCCGATGCCGGGCTTTGAGACTGCCAACGCGAGCGAGATGGTCACGCTTCAGGCATTGGACGTGTTTTGCGGGCAGGTCGCATGATCACCCGATCAGCATAAATTTGTCGACGTCGACAAGTCCCCGGTCCGAGATCTTCAGATGCGGAATGACAGGCAGCGGCAGAAAAGCGAGCTGCAGAAAGGGTTCTTCCAGTGTCGCGCCAAGGGCGTAAGCGGCCTGACGCAGATGATGCAGGATATCGCGCACGCTTTCGTAGGGCTCGAGGCTCATCAGTCCGGCGACAGGCAGGGCGATTTCGCCGGTGACGACGCCGTTCTCGACGACGACGAAACCGCCGTTGATCTCGCCGAGGCGGTTGGCGGCGCGGGCCATGTCGTCCTCATTGACGCCGACGACGCAGATATTGTGGCTGTCGTGGCCGACGGTCGAGGCGATCGCGCCCTTCTTCAGGCCGAAACCCTGGACGAAACCATTAGCATGGTTGCCGTTTTTGCCGTGCCGCTCGATGACGGCGACCCTGATGACGTCGTTGCCGAGGTCGATGTCCGTATGGTTGCCTTTGACGGGCAGATTGTAGCGGCGATGCTGCGTGATGATCTTGCCAGGGGTGACGCCGATGACAGAGCTCTCACCCTCGGTCACCGGCACACCGAAATCGGCAGCGTTGATCGGGCGCGCCTTGACGCTATCGAGGCCGACCGGAGCGACCGGCTTACGGCCCGCAAAAAGTTCCGGGGTGACGCGCCGGCCCGCAGAGAAGACGGTTTGCGCTTTGCAGTTCTCCAGGCTGTCGATGATGACGAGATCGGCGCGCCAGCCGGGTGCCACCAGGCCGCGGTCACTAAGGCCGAAGGCGCGGGCAGCCGAGATGGAGGCTGCGCGATAAATCGCAAGCGGCTCGACACCATGGGCAATGGCCGTGCGGATCATATAGTCGAGATGACCCTGTTCGGCGATGTCGAGCGGATTACGATCGTCGGTGCAAAGCGCCAGATAGGGCGACAGCCGCTCGGTCAGGATCGGCATCAAGGCGTGCAGGTCCTTGGAAACCGAGCCTTCGCGAACGAGGATGTGCATACCCTTGCGGATTTTTTCGAGAGCTTCTTCAGCTGTGGTCGATTCATGTTCGGTGCGAATGCCGGCTGCAAGATAGCCGTTGAGGTCGTTGCCGCGCAAAAGCGGCGCATGGCCGTCGATATGGCCGCCCTGGAAGGCGTCGAGCTTTTCCATGCAGACGGGGTCCTTGTGCACGACGCCCGGGAAATTCATAAATTCCGCGAGGCCGATGACCTTCGGATGGTCACGGAAGGGCAGGAGCCGCTCGATCGGCAGATCGGCTCCCGATGTTTCCAGATGCGTCGCCGGCACGCAGGAAGAGAGCTGGACGCGGATGTCCATGATGGTTTCCAGCGCGGAATCCAGAAAATACTGGATCCCTACCGTGCCAAGCACATTGGCGATCTCATGCGGGTCGCAAATCGCCGTGGTCACGCCCAAGGGCAGGACACAGCGGTCGAATTCATGCGGCGTTACCAGGGAGGATTCGATATGCAGATGGGTGTCGATGAAACCGGGAACAATAATCCGACCGGAAATGTCGATCTCCTCGCGGCCCTGGTAGTCGCCGCAGGTACCGACGATGCGGTCGCCGCAAATGGCAATGTCCGAGGCGACGAGGTCGCCCGTCACCAAGTCGAAAAACCGCCCGCCCTTGAACACGATGTCGGCAGGCTCCCGGCCAACGCCCTGGTCGATATAGCGTTCGAGTTCGGTGGTCATGGCTCTTCCCGTGCTTGCTGAGATTGCGTCTTGCCCCTCATCCCAACCTCTCCCCGCAGGCGCGGAGAGGGGTCTCTTTCGAATTCGAGGATCCTATCGTGACCCATGAAAAGCGAACTAGATATTGTTCTGCAAGATATCCCGCAGCTTGCCGAAGAGTTCGTCGATATGGTGCTTTTCGATGATCAGCGGCGGGGAGAGTGCGATGATGTCGCCGGTGGTGCGGATTAGCAGGCCCTTTTCATAGGCTTTCAGGAAGGCGGTGAAGGCGCGCTTGGTGGGTTCGCCGGCGATGGGGTCGAGCTCGATGGCGCCGATCAGGCCGGTGTTTCTGATGTCGATGACGTTCGGGCAGTCCTTCAGAGAGTGCAGGGCATCGGCCCAGTAGTCCGAAAGCTCGGCGGCGCGTGTCAAAAGGCCTTCTTCCTTATAAGTATCGAGCGTCGCGAGAGCTGCGGCAGAGGCTATCGGATTGCCGGAATAGGTATAGCCATGAAAGAACTCGATCATGTGCTCGGGTCCCTGCATGAAAGCATCGTGAATTTCCGAGGTCACGAAGACTGCGCCCATAGGGATGACGCCGTTGGTCAGGCCCTTGGCGGTCGTGATCATGTCCGGCTTCACGTCGTAATACTGCGCGGCGAAGGCCATGCCGAGGCGGCCGAAACCGGTGATGACTTCGTCGAAGATCAGCAAGATGCCGTGTTTGGTGCAGATTTCGCGCAGCTTCTGCAAATAGCCCTTCGGCGGGATCAGCACGCCGGTGGAGCCGGCGACCGGCTCGACGATGACCGCAGCGATTGTCGAGGCGTCATGCAATGTCACGATGCGCTCCAGCTCGCTGGCGATGTCGCCGCCGTGCTCTGGCTCGCCGCGGGTGAAGGCATTCTTGCCGGGAACATGGGTGTGGGGCATGTGGTCGACGCCCGTGAGCAGCGTACCGAACATCTTGCGATTGGAGACGATGCCGCCGACGGAGATGCCGCCGAAATTGACGCCGTGATAGCCGCGCTCGCGGCCGATCAAGCGGAAACGCGAGCCATTGCCCTTCACACGATGATAGGCAAGCGCCACCTTTAGCGCGGTCTCGACCGATTCAGAACCTGAATTGGTATAGAGGACGTGGTTCATGCCCTCGGGCGCGATATCCACCAGCCGATTGGCCAGCTCGAAGGCCTTGGGGTGACCGAGCTGGAAGGCCGGTGCATAGTCGAGTTCGCCTGCCTGCTCGCGAATGGCCTCGGTGATCTTCGGCCGGCAATGGCCGGCGTTCACGCACCACAAGCCTGCCGTTCCGTCGAGTACCTGCCGCCCGTCATGGGTGGTGTAGTACATGTCCTTGGCGCCGACGAAGAGGCGTGGCTCCTTCTTGAACTGGCGGTTGGCTGTAAACGGCATCCAAAATGCGCGCAGATCGTTGGGGGTGGCATTCAAACGGTCGGACATGCTGTTCTCCAAGGCCATTCGGGGGCCATTTCCCGATCGCGGCGTGGAACCACGCGATTTATTTACTGTCCGGTCAAATTATCAGCCGACCTCTTGGCGTCAAGACAAAGCTGGTCGCCAAGATGAAGGGTGGCTGGTTTCATTTTGGTTCTGTCTAATCTGGATTGCTGCGGCTTTCGCCGCGATGCCGTTGCGCCATATGGGCTAATCCAAGAGCGGGCGCCGGACGCGAAAAGGCTGGCAAATTCGAAAATTTGCCAGCCAAATCAGTTATGTCCGTGGTGATGAAAGCGGCAAGATCTTAAGGTGAAACTAGTTTTTCCTTAAAGATACTGCCTCGAATACTTAGAGCCAGTTTTGGCTATTAAGCAGCCGATCTACTTTTTTCCGGTTCGCAATAAATGTCTTCCAGCGTTTCCAGAACGCGGATGACCGAGTCCGAAGTGCTGGAGTAGTAAATCGTTTGGGCATCACGGCGGGTCTTCACCAGCTTCTGGGCGCGCAGCTTCGAAAGGTGCTGGGAAAGTGCAGATTGGCTGAGCCCCACCTGGTTGGCCAATACGCCAACCGGAACTTCACCCTTGACCAGGCTGCAAAGAATCATGAGGCGCTTCGGGTTCGCCATTGCAGATAATAATGCTGCCGCCACATTCGAGTGTTCGGCCAAATTTCTTGTCTTCATCTTCTAATCTTCCTAATGCGAAGCATACATCAGAAATTGCGGTATTTCTAATCGCGGAGTTAATCCGATAAGTAACAATACCAATATAGGCCAAAGATTGTATATACCTAAATTTAAGGTATCGAGTATGCTATTTTAGATATGTATGTATGAGTGTCCGATAGCTCCCCTAAGGGCGGGTTGAATTCCCATCTCAGGGCCTGATCCCGCCAAACTAGGTCGATTCCTGCCATATCCAGGCCACAAATCCGCCAATTTTTGCCACTCGAACCCTTCATCGCGCCTGTTATGGAGGTGATGATATCCGGGTAGCGGGCTAGTAATTCTTGCACTGTCGCATCTGACTGTTCGGCCAGCGCCTCGTTGGCTGCTGAAAGAATCATGAGATCATCACCTGGCAAAATATAGGCCTTTCCGAAGCCACCATTCAGGCTGGCGGTGAGGGGCACGAGGCGGAAAAAGCAGAAATCCGGAAAGTCGGCATAGAGCTTCGCTTTGGGATGGCGGGCGAGAAAACGCGCCCGAATGCGTCCGTGCAGACGGTTTTGCCGATTGATTCGCTCGGCGCTGCATTGGACGCTGAGGCGCGGATGGGCGAGTGGATCGCCCCTGCCGGGCTCGCCGAAGAGGACCGAAGCGCGCGGGTCTTTCGACAGTGCCCCGGTATGAGCTGAAAGGCCGGAGACCAGAATGACCGGCACACCGTCGATATCCGTGCCGGTCAAGACGCGGCTAACCGATGGAAAGCCGGTCTTGGGATCGATGACGGCAAGTGCAGCATAGCGGGCGGAGCGCAGCAGGATGCGTGCCTGCCTGCGTGCATCGTCATCGGTTTGCCGCAGTACGGACGGCTTGTCGTTCATGGTGATCTCCGTCATTTGACGTTCGGGGAACGTGACAGGCCTACAGCCCCGAAGCGTGGTATCCTATCGGCAAGGCCAGGATATGCAAAGCGACGTGTCTCGGGGAGTAGGAGGCCTTCAGGCGTTCGAAGACCTGTTCCTGGCGCTCGTGGTCACCAGAGACGGTGAAGTCGGGTAGGAACGGTGCATTACTGCACCATTCCCCCCTAAGAACCGTGCGTGCGAGTTTCCCCGCACACGGCTCAAGCCTCTGCAAAGCCCCGTTT
>NZ_JARFYN010000047.1 GCF_030272695.1 Martinezella calliandrae | reverse complement strand
AAACACTGACCCGCATCGCAAATGGCTGGCCAGCCTCTGATATCGAGCAGCTCATGCCGTGGAACTTCAGCGCAGACGCTATCGGCTAACCGCTTACATTGAAAGCGACCGGCAGAAACCGGAGGGCACACCCTTCGGCGTCACCGCCCAGGAGCGGCGCATCACATCGATTGGGTCCAATATCGAATTCGCAAAAAATGAACTGCAGACGGTTCAAGCCTATATTGACGTCGTTTACGCGGGAACAATCACGGTGATGGCGGATGATAGCAGCGAATTGCCAATCAACTCGCTCGCGCACCTTGGTAGCGTCCTGTCAAACTACGAGCAGATGCTGTTCGATCAGATCGCGAAGCTCGAATATGAGCAGGAGATGCTGCTCTTTCCACCAGACCAGGACGAGGAGTGCGAATATGGCGAAAATATCGGATAATCAAGACGCCTGAACCCACAATGAGCGACCTACCAACCGGCACCATCAATCGACGTGGGCGGTTTTCGCCAGGCTAATGCTCTTGCTCATGATCTACTTCACGGGCGCTGAAGAAGGAGCGACCTCGCATGTGTCTGGTTCCTACGTGCACGAATTCGTTCACGATGGTCGACATCTACTCGGCTTTCCCTGCCGCTGAAGACGCTAAAAAACAAACATCTATACCTTTGTCGAGCCGCCGGCCCGCTTCAGGTTTGGCGGCAGAAATTTGTCGATTTCGCCATCATTGAAACTGTATGTGGGGTGCCGATTTATAGATCGAGGCCAGAGCCGCCTGGTGCTGGTCGCGTTTGTCCGTCGTCTAATGCAAGGTTATCGCAGGCGAGCGCAGCGGTGGCATTGCGAACATGGAAATCTTCGCTCTCGACTGCGCCCTTTTCAAAATCGTCTCGAACAGCTTGGGCGGACCGGGCTTTCTCATGCACTATAGCCATCTTTTTGACGGGGTTGATCCACGACAAGTCGCCGCAGCCCTAAAGATTGGGCACACACTCGCGGATGCAGTTCAAGGCCAGTATATCGTTACCATGAATAGCGATGCCTTCTCTAAGCTGTCGTTTCCTTCGGAATTCAACGCAAGTGCAAAGTGCTTGCCGATCGTTTTAGATGACTCGGAATCCGGCGGCCTCTTCGGGTTCAGATTTGATTGACCTGTCGCCGAGCAACAAGCGCAACCGTTGACCGAACGGCCGTTGCACAAGCCCTCGCCTTACGTCTTGCCCGCAAGCCGCGCTTCTAAGCGAAATCCCTATCCCTTGGATAAAATCCCGTTTTGTTTGAATTGCGCCGCCTTCAAATGCAGTGTCGCAACGGCGTGCGAGCGGCGTCAAATGATTGAAAAACGATAGCAGCCCTAAGGCATGCGATTCGAAAATCGCAATAGCTTTCAATTTGCGGCGCAATCTCTTGGCTGCAAAATCGCAATTTGTTGGTTTCTACATGCTTTCTGTCCTCGAACGAAAGCCCGCCAACATTCGATCGTTCAAGAATTCTAATGACAGCTATAAGATCTATTCGCTTGATTGATGCGTGAACCACTCCCATATTAGCTCGCAAAGGTCGCGACCTTTCGGGCGTCAAAGAACCGAAAGGAACCTGGAAATGACGACGATTACCTACAGAGATAGCGGCAGGATGCGGAGCACGCTTCCGTCGAGCAGCGGTTTTGTGCAATTCGCCACCCGGATTGCCGATCGTTGGCAGCGGTGGCGCACCGAGCGCGAACTCGAGTCCCTTTCAGACGATATGCGCAAGGACCTGGGCTGGCCGGCCGCTGACGAAACCAATGATCCCAAGGCTACCCGATGATTGCGATATCTCATAAATTCTGAAGGCGACGCTCAATCATGACGAGTGTCGCCTTTCGGACATTTATGCATCTAAACGCGTATTTGGTTTTATCTTGATTACCACCCATATATATATTTGGTTGCTTCTGGAAATTGCTTACCCGCCTCGTCAGCTTTCTTTATAGCGACAATTTTAGTGAACTTGCACAAATATCCCTTTGCGGCCGCTATTATCTATGCCAGTGTCGCTATTAGACCATCTGTCCGGCGCATTTGACGCAAGGTTACGGGATGGTCCTGGAGGGTGGATTTTCCTGATATGAGCAAGACTCCGATTAAGACGCGTTCCCTGGTTTTCTTCCTCGTTCCCCATTTCACCATGCTGCCGTTTTCCGCTGCGGTCGAAACGCTGCGTATCGCAAACCGCATGCTTGGTTATTCCGCCTACACCTGGCGGCTCGCCTCGACCGACGGTCAGAAGGTCTATTCCTCCAGCGGCATCGGCCTAGAGGTCAACACGTCACTGGCCGACGAGCGCCGAAATCTCGGCGGTGAAAACCGGCCGAACATGGTGCTCGTCTGTTCCGGCATCTATGTCGAGGAGTTCCACAACAAGTCGGTCAATGCATGGCTGCGCGAGACCTATAATCGCGGCGTCGCGGTCGGCAGCCTCTGTACGGGGGCGCATGTGCTGGCGCAAGCCGGTCTCCTGAACGGGAAGCGCTGCGCCATTCACTGGGAAAACCTGCCTGGCTTCTCCGAGACCTTTCCACAGGCTGAAGTCTATGCCGATCTCTACGAAGTCGACAGCAATCTCTACACTTGCGCCGGTGGCACCGCTTCGCTCGACATGATGCTCAATCTGATCGGCCAGGATTTCGGCGAAAACCTCGTCAACCGCGTCTGCGAGCAGCAGCTGACCGACCGTGTCCGCAGCCCGCATGACCGCCAGCGCCTGCCGCTACGCGCCCGCCTCGGCGTCCAGAACGCCAAGGTGCTGTCGATCATCGAGCTGATGGAAAGCAATCTCGCCGAGCCGCTGTCGCTGCTCGAGATTGCCGACGATGCCGGCCTGTCGCGTCGCCAGATCGAGCGCCTGTTCCGCCAGGAAATGGGTCGCTCACCTGCCCGCTACTATCTTGAAATCCGCCTCGACCGCGCCCGTCACCTGCTGGTGCAGTCCTCGATGCCGGTCGTGGAAGTCGCTGTTGCCTGCGGCTTCGTTTCCGCGTCGCATTTCTCCAAGTGCTATCGCGAACTCTACAATCGTTCGCCGCAGCAAGAGCGCGCCGAACGCAAGCTCACCATGTCGTCCAACCGTACGGGCGTCGTCGTCTGATACTGGCCGATGAAGCGGCTATTCCGCCGCTTCATCCGTCATCTTGATGTCGGAATAGACCTGATTACGGCCCTTGTGCTTGGCCATGTACAAAAATTGGTCGGCGGCGTTGAGGTAGTTTTCGAACGCCTCATAGCCTTCAATTTCGGCGACGCCGATCGACACGGTCACCGACAGCTCCTCGTCATCTGCGTTCACTTTCAGGTTCGAAAGATTGACGCGTACCTCGTCGCAAACCGCGGTAGCGGCGCGTGAATCCATCTCGGTGAAAAGGATAGCGAACTCCTCGCCGCCAAGCCGGGACAGCAGGTTTTCGCTGCCTTCGAACAAGGAATGAAGCCGGCGGGCGACGGCCTTCAACACCTGATCGCCGATCTCGTGGCCATAGGTGTCGTTCAGATGCTTGAAATGATCGATGTCGAGGATCGCGACGGAGGTCGGCCGGTGATGGCGCAGGCATTCGTTCACGATCCGCGGGCCATGATCGTAGAAATAGCGTCTGTTATAGAGCCCGGTCAGATAATCGCTTGCTGCAGCGGCGCGCAATTGCTTGATCTGCATCAACGTTTCGACGTTGATCGCGATACGGCATTGCAGCTCTTCGGCCACGAACGGGCGATAGATGAAATCGCTGGCGCCGGCCTTTAGAAACATCGCCGACAGCAGCCGGTCGGTCGAAGAGGATATGCCGATGACCCGCATCCGATCCGAGCCGTAGCGATGGCGAATACGCCGGGTCAGTTCATAGCCATCCATATCGGGCATATGATGGTCGGTCACGACCACTTCAATGTCGCCATATTCGTCAAGGACAGCCAGGGCTTCGACGCCAGTACCCGCTTCGGCGACCTTAAACTGCTGTGCCTCCAGGAGTTCCACCAGCACGCGTCGCGCCGACGGCAGATCATCCACCACCAGCACCCGTGTGCTGCGATTGGAGATGGCACGCCGCACGGTGGAAACGAGAGTGTCGAGGGCGAACTCGTTGTCCTTCAGAACATAGTCGACAATGCTGCGCTCCATGATGCGGTTGCGCATGTCCATGTCGAAAGACGCCGTGAAGACGATGGTGGGAATATGGTGGGCGATGGCAACATCCAACGCCTCGCCATGGGGTGAATCCGGCAAATTGAGGTCGACCACCGCCATGGTGAAGCCATGCTCGCCGACTGCCAGCTCTTGATTCAATTGCTTCAGCGAGGCGCAGTGGGTGACGCTCAGACCGAGTTCGGTTTGGAAGCGATGAGACAGGACGGAAGAGAACATACGCGAATCTTCAACCAGAAGTATATTCTGGCCGCCACAGCGATGGCTATTGCCATCGCTGAGGAAATCCGCGCGAAACACCATTCCCCTTAAGTCCTCCCAGACCACACGGTACACACCGATCGTCGCTGCACGTTGTGAGCGAAACAACATCGCCCGTCAGTTCCATCGTGAACAGGATTCGTGAAGAAATTGGAACCATAGATTGCAGAAATCTTGCACAAAAGATGAATTATCCTCATATTTTGTATTTCTGAATATCGGTCGATCCCTCTTCCGGCACGTCAGGCGCTCAGCTTTAGCTGCCGCATCGACTGTATCTGCAGCAGCGTGTCGAGATTTTGGTTCACGCGGCAATAGAATTCTTCGTCAATGAACGGCCGCAGAATGAAATCATTGCCGCCCGCCTTGAGAAAGCGCGCCGATAACAGCCGGTTCGTGGAAGACGAGACACCGATGATGCGCAACTCATGCGAGCCTACGCTTGCACGGATACGGCGCGTCAATTCGAAACCGTCAATATCGGGCATGTTGTAATCGGTGACCATCAGGCCGATGTCGCGATTGGCCTTCAAGATCTCCAGCGCCTTGGTGCCGTTCTCGGCCACGCTGACGCGGAAATTATAGCGCTTCAGGCGGCTGGACAGCAGCGCACGTGCCGTGGCGCTGTCGTCGACGATCAGTACGTGATGCTGATGATTGGTAAGGAAGCGGCAGATCGATTCCGCCAGCAGATCGACCGCAAAGATATTGTCCTTTAAGATGTAGTCGACAATGTCCTTCGCGATCAGTTCATCGCGCATGCCTTCCTGAAACGTGCCGGTGAAGACGATCGTCGGAATGCTGAGATCGACCAGATATTCCAGTGCCTCGCCCTTTTCCGCGCCTGGCAGATTGATATTGGAGATCGCCAGCCGGATCGGCTCGGACGATTTATCATAGGCAAGCTGCAACTCATCGAAATTCCTGCAGATTTCGATGTCGATATCGAAGAGTTCTTTCAGCTTCGTGCTGATCATCGACGTGAAGACATTGGAATCCTCGGCGAGAAGAATGCGCGCTCCAGCAAGCGAGCCGCCGGAATATTGCATTCCCGAAATACCCAAAAATGGCATGATAAAACCTGCTAATAGAAAATCGTCCCCAGCTCAATTTTCTAAAGCAAAGCGCTTGAATTTTTATTAAGTGGACTGGTTTCCTATTCATGAAAAGGCGACCACCGGGTCGCCTCCTCGATACTTTGGCTGACATAACGAGGACGCCGACCTTTCTGTGGATTGACATGCGGGAAATCGCTTTTTTCGTATTTTCATGCGGCTCGGACGAGGATGGTTCACCATCCTCGTCCGTTGCCAGACAATGGATTTGTCGCGATCACCTTACTGGGCAGACGCCCTGCCGCGACGACGGCCAATGCTCTTAGTCTCCTGCGGTAATTCTTCTTCTGCCGGTGGAGCGATGTCCGGCACGACAGTTTCGCTTCCGACTTCCGGTCCATCCGCCGAATCGACGAGATTGGTGCTCGCCAGCAGATCGGTCTGCCTGCCTCGCCTACCGTCGCGAACGATGTGCAACTCCTGATGAGGATAGGGAATGGCAATCCCCTCCTCGCGAAAACGTTTCAGGATATCGATGCGCAGATTGTTGCGGATCTCCATGCCGTCGGACAGATCGGAGAGATAGAACCGCATCTCGAAATCGAGCGCGGACGGACCGATGCGCAGGAATTCGACATGCGGCTCCGGATTTCTGAGCACCTTCGGGATGGCGCGTACGAGCTCGAGCAGAATATCCATCACCTTCCGCGGATCGGAATCGAAACTGACGGAAATCGGGATTTCCGAGCGCGCCAGCCGGTTGCGGTGGGTCCAGTTGCCGACCGAGCCGTTGATCAGCTCCGAATTCGGCACGATGATCGACTGTTTGCGGAAGGTTTCGATCTCGGTCGCGCGCACCGAAATGCGCTTGACGATGCCTTCGGAGGTACCCGATACGATCCAGTCCCCGACCTTGAAGGGCCGCTCGACCAGAAGGATCAGGCCCGAGACGAAGTTCGACACGATATTCTGCAGGCCGAAACCAATACCGACCGAGAGAGCACTGGCGACGAGCGCCAGGCTCGACAGGTCGATGCCGGCCGCTGAAATCGAGATGATCGCCGCTACGGCGACGCCGAGATAGCCGATGCCGGTCTTGACCGAGTTGCGGACGCCCAAGTCCACCTGACCGCGCGCCATGACGTTGCTGTCCAGCCAGCGCTGGAACCAGCGCGTCACCAGATAGCCGCCCGCAAAGAGCAGCACGCCCGCGAAAATTCCGACCAGCGAAATCGACATATTGCCGATGCGGATCTCGGTGAACAGCCGATAGGCAAGCAGCTCCAGATCCTGGATGTGGAACCCCCAGGACAGCAGGATCAGCGGAATGCCCGTCAGAAGCGCGACCGCGTAGGTCGCAAGGCCTGCGCCAAGACCGGCCTGATCGAGCGCGACGTCACCGAGCTCGAAGCGGTTTTCGAGGAAACGTCCGATGGCCGTCTCGGCAAAAACGCCTTGCCGCGATACCGACTTGCCGAGCTGGAAGCCGAGATACATGGTCACCAGAACCGCGCTGGTGACGATCAACTGCGTTGCGATGAAGCGGGCCAGGCCGACATAGCCGATAAAAGCCGTGAAGATCAGCAATATGCCGAGCACCCGCAGGATGATCGCCATGCCATGCGGCCAGTGACGACCGGGAGCATCGGGGTCACCGTTCTTTGCGAGGATCGGCGAGCCGAAGGAAGCAGCAATCAGAATCAGCCCGATCAGCAGGGCCGCAAAGAAGCTCTTGGCCACCGTGACGACAACCGGAGAGCCCATGGATTCGCTAACACGGTCGAAAACGTAGTCAAGACCATTGACCACAGCCATGGCCTGCATGCACCAAGTCAGAGAGCGGGCTCCCTTGTTGGACAGTTTAACGAGGCGCCAATGCGGCCTGAAGGGCGCGAAAACGGCATTGGTTAGACGCCCGACGAAATAGACCAGTCCGATGAAGCCGAAGAGAGCAGCCAGTATCGGCGCAATGTCCGGCCGCAGCACGTTGAAATTGGACAGGAAAAAAAACGACGTCACGAGGAACGCGACGAGCGACAGCGTGCGGATCAACGTCGACCAGAAGGCGACCGAGAGGCGGCTAATATAGGGCGGATTTTCGATGTTCTCGTCCCGCACATAGTACCTGCGGAACAGCCGGTAGCCTCCGGAAAGGAAAATCAACGCCGCACCAAGCGACAGGAGGAGAGCGGTCAGGAGCGAACCAAGCTTGGCCTTAACAACGAAGCCGATCCAACTTGTCACGGCATCGCGGAATTCGATGCCCTCGTTACCCAGCGCAGCGCCCGCATCCTCGAACGTGCCGGCAGAGATTCCGGTACGCTTGAACAGCGTCTCGGCAAACAGTTTGCGACGCACTTCGATCAGCTGCATCGCGACACGGTTGGCCGCAGCAACCAGATTGTCGGCATCGACGCTCACAGCGCTGATTTGCGAACGTTCCGCGGCGAGACGGTCGCGCTCCTGGGTGACGATCGCCGCTTCCGGCGGCTGACCATCCTTGGGTGGCGGGCCGAGCTGCGTCAGGCGCGCATCGATCTCGGTGGAGCGCGGCTTCAGCCGCGTCGAAATTGCCGCTACGGAACGGCTGAGCTCATCCACCCGTCCGGAAAGCGCCACCAATGCGCTGTCATCAGCGCCGTCTTCCTTGGCTTCCGCCTCGATCGAGGCAAAGTCCTTCTTGGCCTTGCTGAGGTCGGCAACGGCGGCGTCCAGCAGACCATTGGCAAGCTGTGGCGACTGCGGCGCCTGACCAGAAGGCTGTTGTTGCGTTTGCTGAGCGGGCTGCGCTTGCTGCTGATTTTGCGCGAAGGCGTGCCCAGCCGCCAAAGGACC
Source organism: Martinezella calliandrae (assembly GCF_030272695.1). Lineage (GTDB taxonomy): Bacteria > Pseudomonadota > Alphaproteobacteria > Rhizobiales > Rhizobiaceae > Rhizobium > Rhizobium calliandrae. Next base: position 47,045 of record NZ_JARFYN010000047.1, on the reverse strand, counting down.
AGCCGCCACGGCGGCGCTCAATCCCAAAAGGAGCGCGGACAAAAATCGGAGACGGTGTTTCAGCAGGCGCAAGCAAAGCTCCTCGTCGCAGATAAACTCGCCGGCGGCTGATTAAACGGTTTTGCCGCACGAAAAAATGGAAAACGGGGTCTTCCCATACTGTAATAGCGAATTTCACATTCCCTACGCGTACGCCTTGTAAGGCAAAGAAAGGCGACACAAAGGCATTTATACCTTTATTCCTTCAGAATCCTGCTCCGGGTTGTGCAAGATAGTCTTCCTCGGCCCTCGTTGATGCGCGTCCAAGGATGGAGTTGCGATGCGGAAAGCGGCCATAGGCAGCAATAACGGCATGATGCCGGAGCGCATAGTCGATCTGTTCTTCGAGACCGAGCGCGCTGAAAAGAGAAACGGCCCGATCCTGTTCTGCAATGTCCTCCGCATGCTCGAACGGCAGGTAGAAGAATATCCGCCACTGTGCCGGTAAACCGCGATCCGCGCCGACCTCCACAGCGTCTTTCGCTTCCTGCAGCGCCAAACCATCTGTCGCAAAAGCAAGCGGTGTGCCGCGATAGATATTGCGGGCGAACTGATCGAGCACGATAACCGCTGCCAGGCGCCTTTCGGGCGTTGTCCGCCAATGATCGGGCACCCCCGCAGCCAATGCCAAATGCGTGTCGCGAAACCGACGGCACATCTCTTCGTCCAGAGCAGCGGTCGAGCGGAACCAATCCTCGTTCGTGCACTCCTCGAACCAGAAGCTCAAGACCTCTTCAGGTGTGCAAACAATCGGACTTGCGGCCATTCCTTCCCCCCGGTATCACCGTCGGGAAATAGGTCCATCGGCGACGAACGACAATGGCGAGACCGTTCGTTGCTCAGCTTTTTCGCAGAATCAGAATGAAAGCGACACCCCCGACCAGACCGGTGACAATGCCGATTGGCATGTCCTGCGGCGCCATGATCAATCGCGCGGCGATATCGGCCCAGATCAATGTCAGCGCTCCAAAGGCGGCGCTGAGCGGCACGACGCGGACGTTGTCGCCGCCGACGAACAGCCGGACGAAATGCGGCACCATCAGCCCGATAAAGCCGATCGCTCCCGAAAAGGCGACCATGACGCCCGTCAGCAGCGCCGTGACAACGAATAGCAGGAAACGGAATTGCCACACGGCAATGCCCAGCGTCGCTGCCGTCTCGTCACCCATGACAAGCGCATTCAGCTCCCGTGATTTTATGATCAGCACGACAAGGCAGACGAGGAGCACGCCGGTCGGATAGATCAGATGCTGCCACTGCGCCAGCCCGAGACCGCCGAGCATCCAGAAAACGACCGCATTTGCTGCCCTGGGGTCGCCGAAGAAAATCAATAGATTCCCGAGTGCGGTAAAGACAAAGGCGACGGCGACGCCTGACAGCACCAGCCGGTCGGCTGAACGTGAGCGCGTCAGCCTGGTCACCAGCGCCACGGCGGCCGTTGCGAGCAGCGCGCCGGCGAAAGACAATAACGGCACGGTCAACTGCCCGAGGACGAGCCCCGTGTGCAAGAGAGCCAGGATCGCACCGAAAGCGGCGCCTGAAGAAACGCCGAGAAGATGTGGATCAGCCAGCGGATTTCTGGTCAGCGCCTGAAGGACCGCGCCGCTGACCGCAAGTCCGGCGCCCACCAGCACGGCCAGAATGACACGCGGGAAGCGCACGTCCCAAACGATGCTCTCCAGTCCGCCTGACCACGTGACCGGAAACAAGCCGGCGTGCAGCTTGTTGGCGACGATCGACCAGACGGTCGCAAATGGAATGGGTGCTGCGCCGAACGAAACGCCAGCGGTGATCGACATGGCGAAGAAGGCAGCAAGGAGAAGAATAAGGTTCGGAAGGCCAAGGCGCATGCGAAAATCCAAGAGACAAACCGATCCGTCCAGTGATCGACTGGACGGATCGGCATCATCGTTCGTTACATCGCTTCCGGATGAAAAGCCTTCGCCAGCGTGGCGACGGCCTCGATGTTGCGCGGTCCTGGTGTGGCCTCGACATAGGGGAGCACGACGAAGCGGTCGTTCTTCACGGCGTCGATACTCTTGAAGGCCGGATTGCCCTTCAGAAATGCGATCTTCTGGGCGGCGATGACTTCCCCGTAGTCGACAATGACAATGACTTCCGGGTTCTTCTCGATGACCGGTTCCCAGGAGACCTCTGTCCAGCTCTTTTCGACATCGTCCATGATGTTTGTGCCGCCAGCCGCTTCGATCATTGCCGTCGGGATGCCATAGCGGCCTGAGGTAAAAGGTTTCTCCTCGCCGGAATCATAGACGAAGACGCGTGTCGGACGCTCGGCGTGGTTGATCTTCGACTGGATGTCGCCGAGCTGCTTGCGATAGCCGGCAACCAAGGCCTCGGCCCTATCCTCGACACGGAAAATCCTGCCGAGGTTCAGCAGGTCGGCGAACATATCGTCCATGGTCGGCTTGTTCTTCTGCATGACGAAGACGCAGGATTCGGTGAGCTCATAGACCTTGATCCCAAATGGCGCCAAAGTCTCCGGCGTCACTTCGCCGCCCACTTTCATACCGTAGTTCCAGCCGGCGAAATAAAAATCGGCATTGGCGCCGAGCAGCACCTCCTTGGTCGGATATTTCGGCGACAGTTCCGGCATTTCCTTGATACCGTTGCGCAGGGTCTCATCCAGCGTCTTCCAGCCGGAAACGCCGGTATATCCCACCATGCGGTCCTGCAGCTTCAGTGCCAGCATCATTTCGGTGAGGTTTACATCGTTGGAAACGGCGCGCTCCGGCGCCTTGTCGAAGGTGACGTCGCGATTGCAGCTACGCACGGTGACGGGTTCGGCCAAAGCAGCGACGGCAAAGAGCGTGCCGGTTAAAAAGGCGGTAGCGGGCAAGGACATGCGCAAAGACATGAAGGGCTCCAAAATTATCGAAGAGAAAAAGTAAAACGGTGGTCGCCGATTTCCTGGCGGCTGGCTTCGACGCGAAAAGCCGACGAGATGCGCTCGGGGGTTAAAATTTCGGTTGGCAGGCCATGACCGGTCAGACGTCCGGAAGCAAGCACCGCAACATGCGTCGCAAAATCGGCGGCGAGATTGATGTCGTGCAAGGTAGTAATGATCGTCCGGCCGAGGCCTTTCAACAACTCCAATATCTCCAGTTGATGGCGGATATCGAGGTGATTGGTGGGCTCGTCGAGGATGATCAGCTCTGGTTCCTGTGCCAGGGCGCGGGCGATCAATACCCGCTGTTTCTCGCCGCCCGAAAGTGACGAAAATTGCCGGAGCGCCAGATCCTTGAGCTCCAGGCGGGCAAGTGCTGCCGCAGTTGTCGCATGATCCTCTTCGCTCCAACGCGCCATCCCCTTGCGATGGGGAATGCGGCCCATCATCACCACGTCACGGACGCTGAAGGGGAAATCGCCCGGGCTCTCCTGCAGGACGACGGCGATACGTCGTGCCGCCTCGCGCGGGCCGATCGACCAGAGATCGATGCCGTCGAGACGCACCATTCCGCGTTGCGGCCGGACACCACGATAGAGGCATCGCAGCACGGTCGATTTGCCCGCCCCATTCGGGCCGATAATCGCCAGCCGATCACCAGCTTTGACGGATAGGCTGATGTCTTCGACGATCGGCTTGCCCCTATGCGGCCCCCAGGTGACGCCGTCAGCTTCCAGTCGCACGCATTTTTCCAGCATGATCCGCGCCCTATTGCAAAAGTGTTGCTTGGCGTTCGGCCGAAACGATGGCGGCCGGAATGCGCGCCAAAGTCTTGCCGCCAAGCGCTCTTGGACGTTCGCCTTCGCGCGTCATGCCATCGGGACGATCACGATAAAGCTCGGCGAAGGAGACGAGCGCGCCGATATCGGCCTTTCCGCCGATGTCGCCGAAGAGGTAGGTCGCCTTCGCCGTTGCCTGGAAGGCGACCGTGCAGGGTCGATCACAGCCGGCCATGCAAACGCTGCCTTGCAAGCTGAAGTCGTCTGAAAGTGCCGCGCCCGCCTTTGCGATGGCGGCCTGTAGATGCTTCAGCAGATCGAGACCGGGACGGCATGGCGCGCCGGTGTGGCGGCAATCCGTGCACACGGTGATCCGATGCGTCTGGTCGTTTGTGTTGTCCATGAAATGCCTCCCCGAGATCTCGCCGGAGGCAAAGTCAATATAGGGCCTGCGGACGCAAATGCGCCCTTGCCCAACCACTGAATTTCCATCGGAACACCCCGTCCGTTGCGGTTGACGTTATCGATGGCAGGTCTCCTGGCTCGCGGGTCACAACCCGTTCGCACCTTCCCGGCATGACGCCAGTGGCATATCGCGAACGCGCTCTCCGCTTACAGTTGCGGGGGCAGCCACGGTTTTGGCCCCTGATGGGTAATCCGCACCGTGTTCCCTTTTCAGCCGCCCACCGGATGATTCCGGCGGCAGCACCATCGGCATCGTTCATCTCACAGAAAATCGAAACGGGCAATGCCGGTGTCATCAATGTCTGCACTTGTCCCCTAGTCCCAACTTGCAACAACCAATGCAAGATCGTTATGTTATTACATTACATATTTCAACCCAAAAATTCGGAATTTACCGCGGACAGCAAGCTGCGTTTACGAGAGCCAAGGTGAATGTCGAGCGCGACACCTCCTGTCAGACCGCTTTGCACTCTGGATAAAACCGCGTCGCTACACCTTCGGCGGCAGCATAGGCCTGCGTGACGATCTCCGGTACGAGATCGATATCCGGCAAGCTTCCGAGTCCGAGTGGGCCGATGGCAAAAAGCCCTTCGGTCGTGCGGCCATCGACGGAAAGCGCGCCCGTTGCTTCGACAGCCAGGCCGAGGCCGAGTTCGTCCGGTGTGGCGAGGCCTGCGCTGATCAGGCTCCGCATCAATGGCGTGTCGAGATCAGGCTCCTGGCAGCGACAGTCGATCACTTCATCGGCATAGATCTGCTCCGCGCCCTGCTGACCGGCCGGCTTCAGTGCAAGTCCGGTCGGAGTCCGCCGCAGGAACTGTCCGCGACGCAGCAGCGTATTGCCTTCCGCCAGCTCCTGTTTCAGGCGGACATGGAGCGCTTCCGGCAGGCGATTGCGGTGGCTGTCGTAAAGCGCACGCAGATGGCGGTTGAATTGCTGCTTTTGTCCCGCCGGCAGCGAGCGCCAGAGCGAGCGCGCATGTTTACGCAGGCCGTTCATGACGGACTGCCAGCTTTGCCCACTCGCCTCGGCACTCTCGCAAGCTCGCCGGATAAAGCGCACGATCTCGCTGAGACGACCAGGCATTGCCTCTGCCGGAAAGACCGGATCGGCATTGCTGCGGGTATGGCTTTGCGGCAGAAAGCCGTTTTTTGAGACGATGGTGATCTGCCCGCCATAACCATTGTCGCGCATCTGCAGCAGCCGGTCGACGACGCGCAGACCGCTGCCGAGCAATACCTTATGCGGACGCGACACCAGGCGGCGGGCGCGGACAGCCGAAGGCGTCGCCACGGATTCACCACTTTGTGGCTCGCGATCGGACATGCCGTAACCGGTCGCCAGGATCACCGTATCGAACAGCAGATTGGAAGCGCCGGCGCTTTCCACCAGAAAGCGGTCGCCGTGGCTGCGGCGAAGGCCGACAACCGTTTCGGCGCTGACTTGCACGGCAATGTCGCGCCGTAAGGACAATGCCTCGGAAAAGCGCTGATAGACATAATCGCTGAAAATGCTCTTCGGCACGAAAATCTGCAGGAAACCTGGAATTGCCGCCGGCACCGCGCTGCGGAACGTTGCATTGCTGCAGAGCCAATCATTGAAATCGTCAGGATCGCCAGCTGAAACCGAGAGATCGCGTACACGGCTGTTCAGGATTTCGCTGCTGCGGCCGGAAGCCAAGGCCTGACCACCGCTGACACTAGAATTGGGATCGAAAAGCTGCAGATGAAACGGTGTCCGCACCGTCTTCATCAAGGCGATCGCCATCATCATGCCCGAAAAGCCGCGGCCGATGACGGCGATGCGCGGCATCGCATAGGCCTGTGCCGAGGCACTTGCCTTGCCCGAAAATAGTCCCTGAACCGTCATATCAACTCCTGAGGCAAGAGGTGGTCGATCATGCATTTCTAGATACTTTTGCTTGTGAACCGCACGTGTCGCGGCCATCAAACCCTGGCCGCCAAAGCGCCGCCCGTCCGTAAACGCACACGGGCCGCCCTGGTTCTTGAACCCGGAGCATCGTTTCGGTTTCGGTATTCCACCTGAAAGCCGGATGCTCCGGGCGGGTTCCGCCTCAAGCGAGAAACCCAGTTCCCTTCGACAACTTATCGCCTTGGGCCAAATGAGGCCTGCAAGATCCAATTGCTGCTATTGTCTACTTATTTAGTCGTATATGAAAGCGCGAAAATGCGCCGGTAGCAAGCGCTTTCTTGCGACCGGTGTTTTGATGGCAGTTGATGCTTAAGACAACGCCGCGCACGAGATGTTCTGCAATTGCGGTCTCACCGGCCCGGCTTGCTGATTTTCGACCCTCTTGGCGAAGGCCGAAAACAATTGGTAGCCCTGCTCCCATCGGCCAAAACCACTGGCGATATTGATGTGGCCGGCAAGGCCGAGATCATGAAATTCGCCGCCCCATCGTGCCGCATGCTGGCGAAGTTCTGTGAAATCCATATAGGGATCGTCGCGGCTGCCGACGACAAGGCTCGGAAATGGCAGGGTTCTTGTGGGCATAGCGCCGAAATCGATGGCGCCGGGATGCAATCTCTCCGTTCCAACGAGATCGCAGGGCGCGACGAGAAAGGCGCCCTTCACATGCCGCGCGGCAGGACGATTGGCGAGATTGGCTGCAAGGAGGCACCCAAGACTATGAGCAACAAGCCAGGCCTCTCCCGCCCGTTCCAACTCGATTTCCAGCGTTGTCAGCCAATTCTTGAGGACCGGTCGCGACCAGGAAGCCTGACGGACGATCGTCGCCAAGGCGGTCTCGCGCGCCCAATGACGCTGCCAATGACCCTCAGCGGAGCCATTCAAACCGGGAAGGATCAGTGTCGCGACCATGGCGCTCTCCTGGATGGCAAGCGATGGCTGCAGCGAGCCGCACGCTTACAATTTTTCCATTCAACGCCTATTATGGCCGGGACCGAAATCGGGATAAGCAAAGAAAATCTAATGTATAGTACATCTATAGAATTTACGAGCTTATCGGTTTCATACAGCTAAGTCACTGATATGCCGTCCGCTGATGGAGTGATGGATGGGAACGGTTTCGCAGTTGCACGAGCGCACTAGGCCGCTCGCACATCGCATTCAAAGCGACGAGGAAGCGCTGGAGATCGCGCGATCGCTGGCCGCCAGTTTTGCCCAGCAGGCAAGCGATCGCGATATAAACCGCGTGCTGCCCTACGAGGAGCTGGAGGCCCTGTCGCAATCCGGATTGCTTGGCATCACCGCTCCAGCCGAATATGACGGCCTCGACATCTCCAATTCCGTTCTCGCCGAAATTGTCGCAATCCTCGCCGAAGCGGACCCTTCGATCGCCCAGATTCCGCAGAACCATTTCTACATACTCGAAGCATTGCGCATCAATGGCAGCGAAGAGCAGAAGAATTTCTTCTTCACCAGGGCACTAGCCGGCGACCGTTTCGGCAATGCGTTCTCCGAGGTTGGCACGAAAACCGCCGGTCAATACAATACCCGCTTGACGCCGGACGGACTTGGCCATCGCATCAATGGCCGCAAATTCTATTCAACCGGCGTGCTTTTCGCCGACTGGATCGCCATTTTTGCGCTCAACGCTTGGGACGAGCTCACAATGTCTCTGGTCCCACGCGACGCAGAAGGCATCCAGGTCATCGATGACTGGGACGGTTTCGGTCAGCGCACATCTGGCAGCGGCACGACCATCCTGCACAATGTCTACGTCAACGCCGACGCTGTTGTCTCGCATCACAAGGGCTTCGAGCGGGCGACAACCATCGGCTCGGTCGGTCAAATCATCCATGCCGCCATTGATCTCGGCATTGCTCGAGCTGCCTTCGCGCAGACCGTGGAATTTGTGAAGACCAGTGCCCGCCCCTGGATGGACAGCGGCGTCGAGCACGCGGCAGATGATCCTCTGACCATCGCTAGGATCGGCCAGATCGCCGTTCGCATCGAGGCCGCCGCCGCGATGCTCGAACGCGCCGGCAAAAAGATCGATATCGCCCAGGTCAATCCGACGGAAGATCACGTGATCGAAGCCACGATTGCCGTGGCGGCCTTAAAGACATTGACGACGGAAATAGCCATCGAAGCCGCAAACACGCTGTTCGAGCTCGCCGGCACCTCTTCCACGCGCATCGGCCTCAATCTCGACCGACACTGGCGCAACGCCCGCACCCATACGCTTCACGACCCGCTACGCTGGAAATATCATATCGTCGGCAACTATTATCTCAACGGCGTGGCGCCGCCGAAGAACTGGACGCTCTAAAAATGCAAACCGCCGGCTCGAGACCGGCGGTAACGTCCAGAACGTTCAAAAAGACAGCTCAGCCGATATTCGAAGCGCGAACATCTTCCTGTTCTTCGATCTCCAATCCCGGTCCGCCTCCGGCGACGAACTGTTCCAACGTCATATTGTCGAGGATGGCCGCGATCGCGTCGCGGACTTCCGTCATGGAGCGGCGCACATGACAGTGCTCCGGATCGGCGCAATCGTCGCAGGCTTCATAGGCCGTGCGGCTGGCGCAGCGGATCGGCGCAAGCGGACCATCGAGCGTGCGGATGACATGGCCGATTCGGATGTCGGAGGCAGGACGCGACAGTGAATAACCGCCGCCCGGTCCCTTCTTCGAGCGCAGAACGCCGGCATTGCGCAGTTCCAAGAGGATGGTGTCGAGGAATTTCTTAGGGATATTGTTGCGGGACGCAATGTCGTTGATGAACGCAGTCTGGCCCGGCCCGAGGCGTGCCAAATCCACCAGCGCTTTCAACCCGTATTTTCCTTTTTTCGTGAGCATCGCTGTCCGCTTTACTGCAAGGTCTGTTGTTGGGAGGCCGGCATGATTTGGTCAAGCTACGACCGGCCGGTCCTGTTCGGCACGGACCACGGAAGTAACGCCGTCGCCCCGTATGAACAAGACAATAACTCACAAATTGTATAGTTTATATGAGTAAATTTAGGCAATTGTACCGCCCAAGCAACGATTTTGCAGTTTTCTATGGCTTTGCGCCCATATCGCTGTCGAGTTTCGGCCTTTCGTGTTTGCGCCTGGCGTGGTCGGTTAAAGCAGATGCCACCTGCTCGGCGACGAAGACCGCATGCTCGACGACCTCGGGCAGGCCCATAAGTTCGCCGAACGTGCCACGCGCCAAGGGCCCGGAAATGAACAATGATGGCGCCACCTTACCGTCGGCTCCAAGTGCCATTGACGCCGTGTTGCAGGCAAGGCCGAGTCCGGTGGCATCGATGGCAAGATAGCCGGCATCTGCAAGGGCCCCGATCCAGCTTTGCGAGTTCAAGATACCGCGGTGACCCGGCCCGGTCGTGACCACTACCGCATCGAATTTACGATCGAGGCTCTTGCCCGAACGGCTGAGGTGAAGGGTGCAGCCGATCATCCCGTCCTTGACCTCTACCGAGGCGACAGAGGCCGCGAGCACCTCCAGCCGGCCGGCGCTGATCGCCTCCTCACTGATCGCTTCCACCTGCGGCGCAACGCGGAAACGGTGTACATCCCAGAAGGGCCGCAAATGCCGCACGACACGCCGGCGCTCGTCGACCGGCATTGCCCGCCATAAATCCCCTCCCTGCATGCGTACCTGATCGATGACCGCATGCCAGGTCCACCCCTCGCCTTCCGCTTCGCGAATGGCGCAACGCACGCGACGCAGAAGGTCGAGCGCTCTCCGTGACGGGTGACTGACGAAATCGCCGAACAATTCCTGCTTCAGCCGCGCATGCCCACGCGAGCGCAGACCGTGTCGGGAAATGGCGGTGATCGGTCCCTTGTGACCGCGCAGAGCGAGGGAGGCGATGACGTCGGCAGAGGTCAGGCCATTTCCGACCACAAGCACATTGTCGTCGGCGCGGATGGCATCGAGCGCATCTGGCCGCGTTGGGTCCGCGACAAATCGCGGATGGCCCGCAAGTGCATTTTGAAGCGGTTGCGGCGGCTGGGGCGATGGATGGCTTGTGGCAATGACGAGGATGTCCGCCTCAAGGCGCCGCCCCGCCTCGCCCGCAATGACCCAGCGCCCATCCAGACGCCGGACATCTTCAACTCTCTCGGCAATGTGGGTGACGGCGCCGCTATCGACGAAGGGCTGCACCATGGTGTTGATATAGTCACCAAAAACCGCGCGCCGCGGAAACAGGCCGCCATTTTCCGCGACGGCCGTCTGATCACCCGCCAACACATCGTCTTCCTGTAGCCAGCGCTGGAAATGTTCGACATCGTCCGGCAGCAGGCTCATCTTCGCAGCCGGCACGTTGATGCGGTGCGCTGGATCCTGGGTATCGTAGGCAAGCCCTTTTCCGAGGCTTGCGCGCGGCTCGAAAATGAAGAGCTGACCGGGCTGCAGCGACTGATATTGCAGAAGGTGAAAGGCAACCGCTGTTCCCGAGACGCCGCCGCCAATGATTGCGATGATTGGCCGATCACGCGATTGATCTTGAGAATAAGTGGTCATCGCCAATTCCTTCCAGATCGATCGATTACGCTGTGGCTCCCAGCCGTCGTTCGTGCCTGCCCTAACGGCACAGCAATATACTCTATAAATTTTATTGACAATAGAAAGCGCTTCACAGCGAGCGGTTCCCGAAAAACAGGCGGCCGCAATTCAAGCCGACATCGCCTTTGCAAACAAAGACTTGTTTGTGCCCCGCACAACGGTGCTATTGCACCGCAGGATGTAAAAATCTTGGCATGCACCAAACAAAAGCACATACTGAAAATTGTTCTGGTTCATGTTCTCTGGGAGGAGAAACAACATGGAACTACTGCATCTGCTAACTCCCTTCGACTACACGCTGATCCTGGTTCTCGCAGCCATATTCGTCTTCAGCGTCATGGAAGGCGGCGGGCATAAAAGGCATTAGATAAGCGCCGACTTACTCGGCGCAATGCATCTGAAATGCAACGATGATGAGTTGAAAGTCGTGTGCGATTCATCGCCACTCCTGCCATTTTTTCCCAGCAAATTTTAACGCCCCTGCCCGCGTCTTGCACCACCTCAAAAGGATGTTTCACTACGGATCGCGCGAAATTCTGCGCCGCGGTGCGAACCTCTATTTTCGTGGGCAACAGACGGCCCCATTTTATTGCAGCCACATTTGACACGGGAAAGTGTGGGCCGCGCTGATGAAGAAAAAGCCCGGAACGGGTCCGCGCTCCTGATTAGGCAGCTTTAGGAACAAGATGATAAGGTTGTATGAGGCAATCAGCCGGGATATCCCATTCCTTATGCAGTTTGTGGATCATTTCGATTGTGAGAGCACGCTTCTTGTTCAGTACCTCGGATGCTCGTGAACGCGATCCGAAAAGCTCGGCGAGATCCTTTTGCGTGCGGCCCGACATTTCCATATGAGCCTTGATCAGTTCAATGGGTTCCGGCGCTTCAATGGCATAGTGCTTGTCCTCGTAAGCCTCGATGAGGCATCAAGCGCCACCACAGCCTCTTGTCGCCGAGGCCAGCGGAACTTGTCTTCGGTCAGCGCTTTCAAAATTAGCACAAAGCCTGATCGATCAAAAAAAAGCAATTTCATCCGGGTTCTGCGACGATTGCAGAAGGCAAACACCGCCCGCTCGAACGGGTTGAGGCCCATCGACTGCTCGACCAAAATCGCCAGGCTGTTGATCCCGGCCCTAAAGTCGATCGGTTCCCGGTGAAGATAGACGCGCAGATCATCAGCCAGCCGGAACATCGCAACGCCCCAACGCTTCGATCATTGCCGACAGAACCTGCGCATCCGCATCTTCAAGCTCAAGCCGCACGCCGTTCGGTAGCGATGCCTTCAAGCGCATTCGTGGCGATGTCGGAGCCGACGGGGCCGGCGGTCGTCCAGTCGGCGATGCCGCAACCACCGGAACGAAGGCCAGAGGCGCGCTGTTCGCCATACCCGACAACTTTCTCTCCGCCGACCGCTCCCGGCGAAGCTTGACCCAGTTGCGCAGCTGATTGGCATTGATCCCATATGCGAGCGCCAGGCCTGCAATCGATATCCCCGGCTCAAGGGCCGCATCGATCAAACGCTCCTTTTCGACAGGATCAAACCGCCGCTTTCCGTTGCGAAGAACCTTCGTCACCCGAAGCGACCCCGATGAGCCCACGCCAGTCAATGTCATTATGTCCACAGTCTCCGTTGTGGACACAGAATCAATCAAGGCGCTCCCAATGAACAGGTGCAGGGATTTGCGCGCTTACTCTCGATCGCCAGCGAACTCAGCAAGACCCGCAACGACATGATCCGCATGGGACGAAAGCCATTCGAAAATGATCGGAGCCAACTTTGCTATGAGCGATGACGATGGACCCACGACGACTGGACTGCCGCGTAAGCCATAGTCATCATAGTTGCCTGATGGCCCAAAAGCAGAACATCAGGTCTTATCGGTGCCTGCGCCTGTCCAATTTGCAGGTTGGAAGGTCACGGAGACCGGGGTTAGCGTTTTGAGGCAGTGATCGCTACCGCTGGCGTTGAACGTGACCGCAAAGCCGACGAAAGCCAATCCGGGCGTGGGTGGCCATGGATTCTGTGGAGCGGCCTTGTGGGGTGTGCGCGGCCAAGTGGCTATCAACCCCTTGTTCGTCGTGACGGTAAGCTGGTTGATTAGAGCGCCGGCAGTGACGGAGACCGTTGCCACCCGTTCACCCTCCTCGGGTTGAAGCGGCCAGGATTTCGCGGATCCGCCTTCCTGCCGTCCGAGCAGAATCGGGTCGGAGAGATTGGTGTACTTCATCTGCACATAGTTGACCTCGGCGCCGCCGTCGATTGTCAGGGCCTCAAGAACATTGCCGCCCAAGATGATGGACGAATCCACATAGGTGGCGGCATCGCCGGGTCCGCTTGAGCCTCCCCACAGCGGCGGGGTCTGGGGGCTCATGAAATAATTGAGCATCGGCACACCGTAGCTGAGGGAGCCAGGCGGGATGGCACCCGGGTTGCTCGGCGGATCAAGAGGATTCAGGGTCAGTTCCTGGATCTGATTGACAAGTTCTTGCCAGTCCGTGGACATCGCCTGAGCCCATGTGCCAATCGTGCTAATTGTCCCGATTTTCGTGTCGCCAGCATATCCGTATGCGTCATAGATCGCGACAACTGCATTGACCTGATCGATGCGCGCCTGGAGCTTGTCAGCCCATGGCGCGAGTTGTGCGTACGTTATGCGATTGGCCGGAAGCTCGGTCTCTTTGATGAGGGGCAGAAATCCGTTGATGTTCTCGTAGGGGAGGCCGCCATAGGCGATGATCCAACCGGAATTTTGCGCGGTGGTCCGCGTTACCATAGTAGCAATCTGGCCCACATCTAAAAGGTTGCTTGCGTCGAGGCCGGACGAGGAGATGTCAAGGCCGAATGATTGCCCAACGAACAGGCTGCGCGTGCTGATCTGCTCGAGCTTGCTCTGCTGGGCTGTTGTGAAGCCGGCCGACGCGCTACCGTCCTCCTCGATGATCTTGCCGCTGATCTGCGCCTTGACCGCCTCCTGTTCATCGAGGCTCATCGAATAGAAGACGTAGCACGCGACATATTCCGAGGCGCTAGTGATGGAGTTGACCCAGCTATCTCCATTGCTGGTCACAAAGCTTAGCAGCTCGCCCTTCGTCGTTGGCATACTCACGGACGGAAGGAGATTGACCTGCGATGTCACGGACAAGCTCGCAGTCTCTTTGCGATAGATCGCGATGACGACGCTGAACTGGGTAATGTGCAGGCTGTTGAGGAACGATGCCTTGGCGTCGGCGGAGTCGACGAGGAATTCATTGACCGAGGCCGTGGCCGACACTTCGAAGAAGGTCGCGAGGGAGGTAAAATCCGTCAGCACTGTGCATCTGTCGATCGAGTCCGTGAAGGTCGGACTTGGCTCGTCGCCGCCGACCGCGGTCTGCAGGCCTGCTCCGGAGAACGAGCTGTAGCCTTGGAACAAGACCGTTGGTGGGGCAGGAAGCGAAGGTTGGACAGGAGGCGGCGGCGCCAACGCGACGGCGCTGCGGCGGATCATGTAAGCTTGGTTCGGGCTCGCGAGCAGAATCTTTTGCTTCTCAATCAGCCCCACCTGGCCCACAATATAGCTGTTGCCGTCTGCAGAAACCGCGCCGTTCACAACCATGTATGCACCGAACGTTCCGCGCTCTGTGTACGGGACAATCAAATAGAAATTGGTCGGCAAAGGTGGGCTCGTGCCGGCTTGCCAAGTCTGGAGTTGCAGCGCATTGCAGATCGCGACACCCAGGTTGTACGCAAGTTTAGAGCGCTTGACGGGCAACTGTGGCGCAATCACCGCGATATTAGCTTCTGCGGCAGGGGAGTATATTAAATTTAAAGGCATTGGCGTCCCTCAAGTTATGAATAACCGCGCTCAGTGTATCTGAGGCGGCGTGTTCCGATTGATTATTTCTTGAGATGCTAATGTAATAGCGATAGACCAGACCTATAAAGCAGACAAGGGGCTGCTCGGGTAAATTGTACAATTTCTGCCCGGCTGCGGCTTAAAGTGCCCGAAATAGGTAGAGTGAATGTGACGAGTCTATGACAAGGAGACCATGTAATGCGCGCCTAGGTGGTGTGATTTATGATCTGTTCCGCTCAGTTGCGCAGCTCCCCAGTCACTAACGTCGGGAATGATGTCAGCGGTCCACATGGCGCAGACGCCAACCACGTTCATGGCGGCGATGTCGCGCGCCGGCCGTCGCGCCACCGTGACATCACTGCCTGAAGAAAATACCCGCCTCTTCCGCCGCAGCCAGGAACGCCGTTCGCGCCGCGTCGATTGAAACTTTTCCATCGCGAGCATTGATTAGCGATTGCTTGGCGGCCTTAAATGCTTTCCCTCCTCGCTTCCCCGACCATTCGAAAAGCATAAATTCTGCTGCCCGTTCCGTGCTGGTGATCGTGACCAATCGAGGAGGCTTGGCGCCTTCTATCGTCACAGAATGATCCCACCGTTGCTGTCCCATGTTCGTTTCCTCCCATGGCGATAACTGAAATGTTGAGGACTCGTTCCGATGGTTCGGGATGAAGCGAAACGACATGATCCGGTACATCATCAAAGACTGGCTGGAGACAAACGCCTATCTGCCGGTGCGGGAGCTGGACGAGGATGGCGAGGTGGATGGTACGGCCTAGCAGGGATGGTTTGGTGCCAGATGAGCCTGCCACCACTTGTCGTGCGGCTTCACGGTGGCTTGGCGAGCCGCACGCGCTTTTAAACCGAGCCGGCGTCCGAACCGTATGTCCTGGTTATCGGGATCTGCCGGATTTGCATGTTCACTTGACTTCGCGCCGGCCTCTGGCACCGTGGGGTGTCTTTAAGAATTGGCGGATCTATGACCCCCGAATGCTTTTCCGAATGTCTTCTTCGCAGACTGACGGACGCCGATCAATCTGGCCAGCGCCCTGCGACTTGTCATGGGTAGAAGCGCTGGAGGCCGTGAATGCCGAAATACCGGCTGGATTGGCGGCGTGGCCGGAAACACTCGCGCTGTGCCACGAGGCCGCTGTGTCCCGACTACATATCGTTGTCGTGGGCACGACTGATTTCGACGGAGACGAGCCTGGAAAACGAACGTGGTTTCGTAAACGGCAGGTCGCAAACCTCAAACGGAGGGATTTGAGATGAATGATGATTTTCGCGTAAGGCTTATCAAAATCAGGGACGAAAAGATCGCCCATCGCGATGAACTATTGGAAATGAAGATCCGAGCCGCGAGCGAAAAAAGGGGCAACAGTGATATCGACATTGACGGTATGATCGCCCACGAACAGCTTGCAATCGATAACCTCGACGATGCGATCGCCCGCCTCAACTGAAAGTAATCATCCGCTGCCATTCGGCGAAATCCAGCCATCGACATTCGCGCGAGCTCTGGCATACTGATTTATTCTTTTGCGACCTTGCCGGCACTCTGCGCGGTCAACGATTTTTGCCGGAAGCTTCAAACGCCCTGGCCACTCTCAACCTACTATCCCAATTCGCCAGGAACTCGCCGGCGTTCTCTGGTGGTGCCTGAGTATTTCAGTATTTCCGCTCATTGGTCTTATCGCGAAGGACTTCCACACCCCTGCCCGCGGCCCGCTGCAGCGCATGAATGATCGTGCCCTCGCAGTTGAAACCCACGAAAACTGGATGGAGGCCAATCGATACATCAACATGGACGATCTACGAGAGCACAAGAAGCTCGCTATGCGCCAAGCCGCATGACCGCCCAATTTGCTGAACTTGACGCACATAACCATCGCTGTGTCAGTCAGCATTTATCATACCCCCACTGCCGCACCACCTACCCCCACCGTCACCCCCAAACTCGTGGGATTGGGTGAACGAAGATGGCAACGCATGAAAACAAAGGAAGGCAAGAAGCCCTGAGTTTCAAGGGGCTTTCCGGCAATTCATGAACTAACATGGGAAAGATAAATGGTGGGTGATGTAGGGCTCGAACCTACGACCCGCTGATTAAGAGTCAGCTGCTCTACCAACTGAGCTAATCACCCGTAACCGCTCGCTGGCGGTGTGACCGGGCATATAAATAGGATCGGTTTGATTGTCTAGCGGCCAAATGAATTTTCTTTGGCTATTCATCAAAAAAATTTTGAAGAGCGACAAAAACCCACAAAATCAAAGCTCAAGAATTCCTTTCGCAACGCACACAGCCTGGCCGCCAATGCGGGCGTTGGCGATATCGCCGCCATCGATGTCGATATGGAGATGGATAAAGGACGGGCGCCCCATCTCCACTCCCTGCTCGACGATGACCGGATGATGGCCATCCGGCAGCCGGTCGAAGTGGTTGATGGCGCCGGAAAGTGCGGCCACGGCCGAGCCGGTTGCCGGGTCCTCAACAATGCCCATCCCCACCGGGAACATCCGGGCGTGGAACTTGGCTGTATGGTTGACCGCACCGCGGCAATAAATAAATGCGGAGGCAAGCGCGCCGTCGACGAAAGGCACGGTCTTTTCCCAGAGCTGCGGATCGAACTCCATTCGTTCGGCCGCCCCGACATCATGAACCGGCACCAGCAGGAACGGGACGCCGGCGCTCCAGATCGACGGTATGTGATTCTCGAAGCCGATGTCGGTGATCTTCAAACTGAGCGCGTTGGCGATATCGCCACGGTCGAGCGGCAGCATGATTTGCTGCGATTTCCGCGGCAGGTCGAACTCGGCAAAGCTCGCCTTTTCCTGGCGGAGCCGGACAGCACAACGCACCGGTCCTACGCGCTCGTCCAGCACCGAAACCAGGTCGACATCGCCGCCATGGGTGGCATGCGCCCGTTCCGCCAGCGCGATCGCCGTGCCGACGGTCGGGTGGCCGGCGAAGGGCAACTCGCGACCGGGCGTGAAGATGCGCAGGCTCGCCGTATAGGTCGGATTCTGCGGCGGCAGCACGAACACCGTTTCGGGGAGGTTCATCTCCTTGGCGATGTCTTGCATCGCCTGGTCGCTCAGGCCTTCTGCGTCGAAAATAACGGCCAGCGGATTGCCCGCGAGCTTTCTGTCGGTGAATACATCATAGACACTGAAGCTGCGGGCCACCCCTGCCTCCATCACATCACTCTGGACCGTACAACCAGGCTCAATCATACATAACGGCAACACATTTGAGCGCAAGCTAAAGCTATTCGTGGCGATCGAAGAACCATGCAAGAATGGGCGGCATGGCCGAACTATAGTGATGCGCAGCAGGATCGGCCGAGCGGATGGCAACCGCGCCGTCGATCTCCTTCTCCTCGTCCACCAGCATATGGGCCTTGATCCGCTCGAGCATTTCGTCGGCTGTCCAGGGAAAGCGGAAGACACGAAACAAGGTGAGGGAGAGGTTTGCATGCGTGGCATGATAGCCCGGCTCCGCGGCCGCGTCGTGAAGGTCGAGCCCGGTTTCCTCCATGACTTCGCGCCGCATGTTGCCCTCGATATCGCAGCGTCCGTCAACGATGTCGTTTTCATCCATCGACCCCGCGGCGCAATAGACCTGGCCGGGATTGGCCGTGTGCTGAGCCATGCGGATGGCGATGACCGCGCCGTCGGAGGAAACGGCAACCGGGAAGGCGAAGACATGGAAACCGCCTTGTCTCTGCCTTTGTTTGCGCCACCAGAGGAATGTCGAGAACGGCGTAATATAGGCCTCGCCTTCCACGGCCTGCTCGCTCACCGAAAGACGATGCTGAAAGATCATCCGGCCATCGTAAAGTGCGGGATTGGCGGCGATCTCCTTCTTCCAATTCTCCTGCGCCGCCTTGGCCTCGCTGAGATGAAAGGGATGATCGCCGGCAATCACCGTGAGATCGATTCGGGCGACCGGAAATACGGTATTTTCCGGCGGCCAATCGGCCTTGTCGTTTTGCAGTTTGAAAGCGGGGGTCATAATAGATCCAATGTCATGACGACGGGGCAATGATCGGAAGCCTTCGGCCTGTCCCAACCGGTGCGCGGATAACGTTCTACCTCTTGGCCGGGCGGAAATATGGTGCGAAAGGGCTGGCCGGCGCGAACGATGTCAGGCGTGCGCGTCGCATTGGCCTGCGCCAGGGCCGGAGACAGCCAGATATAGTCGAGCTGGCAGAGCCACTGCTCCTGCGGCCCGCGGGCGTGATAAAGCGTCCAGCGGTCCAACACATCGCGCCGGCGCATGATGTTTTCGACGAAGCCGTCTTCACTAAAAACGTCGAGAGCACTGGTCTCTTCATCCTGATGTTTGAAGCGATAGCCCGTGCGGCGCGTGCCGATGACGTCGACGCGCTCCTGATAATCGTTCATATCGCCGCAAATGGCGAAATTCTTCCTCGCGGTCTGACCGGCGCCAAAACGGTTCTCGATGATGCGGCGTACAGCAAGGGTCTCGGCGCGGCGAACGGGCATGGTCGATTGGCGCCCATCTAGGCCCTCTCGCATCGGCCCCATCGACTTCAGATGCAAGACATACAAGGAAAACGGCACGCCGCCGATGGCCAAATCAAGCTCGAGGCAATCGCGCTTGAAGATCTTGTCGTCCTGGTGCAACCCAAGCGCGCCGAGCTCATCGTTGAAAAGATCGAAATCGCGATATGTCACCATGGCGTGACTTCTGATGTCCTTCAAGACGATCGGCTGACCGTCGCGTGTCTCCTCGCGCATCATCACCGCGACATCGATACCCCTGGCGTCATTGCCTTCGATCAGGAATTTCTGCCGGTAACCATTGCCGACCATGCGGTAGAGATAGCCGTATTCGAAGGCCTGCAGCGCCGCCATGTTATCGACTTCCTGCAGGCAAATGATGTCGGCATCCGCATCGGCGATCGCAAGCGCCGTCATCTGCCTCGTGTCGTCGGTTGCGGCGACCACACGCGCCGCTTCGAGCTGCTGGTAGATGGCTTCGTTTTGAACATCGAACAGTTTCAGCACGCGGTCCTGGCGCAACTGATTGCGAAAACCGGTGTAGTCAAAACGCGTCAACAAGTTTTCGACATTGAAGGTAGCAAGGCGCAGCGACATCTAGCGTTCCGGTTTATTGAGATATGAGCCGGCTGTCCGAATCAATTGGTCTTGGCGGTGACGGTCGATTTGAACTTGCCCATGAGATAGGGGCCGGAAAGAACGGGGCCGTATTTCGGTTCCTCCCCCGGCAAAAGGCACGACGGCAGGCAGGCGATCTCGGCCAGCCAGTTCGGCTGATGGAAAAACGCCAGCGACTGTCGTCGTTGCATGCCGCCCTCTTCCGGTGGCGGATTGACGACACGATGCACGGTGGAGACCCAACGATCATTGGTCCAAAGCGCCATCAAATCACCGATATTGATGACAAAAGCACCCGGTACCGGCGGCACCGGCGTCCATTGGCCGTCCGGCGCCATGATCTCCAGCCCCTTGGACCCGGGTTGCGGCAAAAGGATCGTCAGGCTGCCATAATCGGTATGAGCGCCGGCGCGTAATTGGCCTGGCTGTGGCGCAACACGCTGCTCCGGATAGTTCAGCGCCCGCAGCGCACTGATCGGTGCATCGACATAACTGTCGAAGAAATGCTCATCGAGCCCAAGGGCTGTGGCAAAGACGCGCATGATCCGCGCCGCCAGATCCTCCATTGAACGGTAATAAGCCTTCCAAGCGTCGGCAAAGCCTTCCGGACCATCCGGCCAGATCGTGGCGGCATAGCAGAAGCCGAGCGCTTCCGGATCGGTCATCCCGGCCGGTACAGCAAGCGGCCCGCCGTTGAAACTCTCCTTGAGGTCTGGCGGCGTGTCGACGTTGCGCGATTTCGCCAGCGCCTCGGTACCCGGGCCGAGGTAGCCGTAGGGATAGCCGGGATAAGGCGCTTTTGCCCGTTGCTTGACATCGGCGGGTCGATCAAAAAAAGCGTGCGTCTTGGCCCACACGGCTGCAATCACAGCCTCGTCGACACCATGATTGGCAATCGCCAGAAAGCCGGTCGAACGGCAGATTTCATCGACTTCAGCACCAAGCCGCCTCTTTCCCTCATCGTCGGCTGCCTCGAAAGCGGCGAGATCGAAAATCGGGAAGTTTTGATCGGACATGGCGCGACTCCCATTCGTGATATGGGGCAAATCAAGCACAGGTGGGGGCTGCGAACAACCGTATTGTCTTGTCCCAACCGCGCCGATCACAGCCGCCATGCCGTCCGAACGGCGACCGGATAGACATCGCCCGGTTTCACCGTCTCGCGGCTATATGCCCTCAATATCTGACCGTCCGGCAGCGACAGCTTAAGCGCGTAGCGTTCGCCTTCATAGAGGACCGAGTCCACCCTGCAGGAAATGCCATCGGCATCGGCAACAACGTCCTCTGGCCGCACGAGGATGTCCGCATACGCGGTCTTGCTCCCCTGCTCTCTCCAAATCGTCTTCAGCGCAGACCAATCGATAAGCCGCGGCTTACCGTCCGGTATGGCAAGCGACAGGATCGCGCCCTGCCCCACCAATCCGCCGACCAGCCGGCCCTCCGGCCGCGCATAGATGTCCGCCGGCGCCGCGACCTGCAGCAACCGTCCCTCGGACATCACGGCGACGTCGCTCGCCAGAGCCATCGCCTCGCTCTGATCATGGGTGACATAGACCATGGTGGCGCCAGAGCGCTGGTGGAATTCGCGAAAGGTCTCCTCCATCTCCTTCTTCAGGTGGCGGTCGAGATTGGCGAGAGGCTCGTCCAGCAGGACGACATCGGGCGATGTCACCAGGCAGCGCGCCAGTGCCACACGCTGACGCTGCCCACCGGAAAGATCGGCGGGCCGCCGTTCGGCGTAGTCTTCCAGCCGTACGGTCGACAGCGCCTCGTGCACCTTCTGGCGATAGCGCTCGCCGGAGATGCCGCGCACCTTGAGGGGATAACCCACATTGTCGGCAACGTTCATATGCGGCCAGAGCGCGTAGGACTGGAATACCATCGCCATGTTGCGCCGCTCCGGCGGCAACATATTCGCGGCATCGGCAAGCAAGCGTTCGCCAAGATGGATCGAGCCATCCGTCGGCTGCTCGAATCCGGCGATCATTCTAAGTACGGTCGTCTTGCCGCAACCGGATGGTCCGAGCAACGCCAGGAACCCGCCTTCGCGGACTTCCAGCGACAGCGCCTTGACAGCCAGCCGGCCGCCCGTGCCGAAATCCTTGCTGACGTGATTGAGAATCAGCTTCGCCACGGCACCACTCCTTTCGGCAGACGCTTGGCCAGGATTTCCAAAAGCAGCATCATGGTGACGACCATCGCGATGACGATGACCGACATCGCAGAGGCAAGATCGGCGCTGCCGCCATCATCGAGGTTATAGATGACGACGCCGAGCGTCTGCGTGCCCGCCGACCACAACAAAGCGGAAACGGTCAGCTCATTGCAGGCGATGAGGAAGACCAGGATGACCGAGGCCCCCGCCGCCGGCGCGATCAGCGGCACGATGATATCGGCAAGGCGACGGAAGAAACCGGCGCCCGACAGACGCGCGGCCTCCTCCAGCGCCGGATCGAGCTGCAGGAAGGCGCTCATCACCGGCTTGAGGCTGACGGCAAAATAGGCCGAGAAATAGGCGAGCAGAATGATCCAGATCGTACCGTAGAGCGTGATGTTGAGGACGGGCAATGGTGCGGCGAAAACCAGGATGAAACAGACGGCAACGATGATCCCCGGCAGCGAATAGGGTATCTCGATCAATCCGCCGACGATCCGGCTCAGCATGTCCTTGCGCCGCGTCAGCGCGTAAGCGGAAAGGACGGTCAGCGCGAGCAGACCAAGTGCCGTCATCCCGGCAAGGAACAAGGAATTGGAAAAAGCGACGCGCGTCACTGCCTGCCGAAACAGGATTTCGGTGAAGGCATGCATCGATGCCGTCTTGAAGGTCAGCGGCACACCATAGGCAGGCACCAGCGCGCCGGCGACCAGCGCGAAAAAGGGCGCGACCAGCATGAGGAACAGGATCGCCCAAAGCAGTGGCATGGCGGCAAGACGCCAGCGGCCGAGCGCGAATGCGGCAGAGGCGCCGGAAAGGCCGATGACGCGATAATCCCGCCCCTTCAGCGCCTTGCCCTGCACCGCGAGGCCTGCGACCGAAATCACTGCGATCATCGCCGACAGCACGGCGATATCCCCGAAGGTACGTGGGCCAAAACTGGAGAATTTAGTGAAGATCAGGGTCGACAGCGTGAAGATCGAGGCAGGAATGCCGAGGATAGCCGGTATGCCGAAATTGCCGATCGAAGAGACGAAGGCAATGGCCGCGCCGGCAATGACACCAGGCAGTGACAGCGGCAGGGTAATGTCTCGAAACACACGAAATCCCGAGGCGCCCGAAAGCCTGGCCGCTTCGACACCATCGCGCGGCAAGGCCATCAGGCCGGCTCGTAGCGCCAGATAGACCAGCGGCGCGTGCTGCACGCCATAGAGAAGCGCAATGCCGAAAATGGAATAAAGCGGCTGTGGCGAGCCGAGCGGCGGGGCAATGTGCAGCGCCTTCAACAGGGGGCTGGACGGACCGGACATCTGCACCCAGGCGAGCGCGGTCACCTGCGGCGGGATCATCATCGGCAGGACGAAGAGAAAGCCAAGCGGTCCCCGGCCCGGAATGTCGGTCAAAGTCAGCAGGAAGGCGAAGAGGCAGCCGAGCAGCACGGAAATGACCGTACCGAGTAGGGCCGTCTCGATCGTATACCAGGCCGCGCGCCAGAGGGCAGGATCGGTAATCAGTTCCCAGGCACCGCCCCGCAGCAGTGCCTCGATGCCAGCCATTGCCAATCGCGCCAGTGGCAGCACGCTGAGCAGCATCACGACAATTACGACAAAAGGAAACAGCCAGGCTGGCTGGCTGTTTGCCTTACGCACATATCCGTACATCGACCGTCCAGATTGGATCACTTCGATCCGTAATAGGAAGAGAAGGTCTTCAGATCCTGGTCGGTATTCTTCAGAGCTTCGGCCGCATTCAACGGCAAAACCTTGATGCTGTCACGCGCCGGGAAACCGGCGGGCAACTGCATGCCGTTGCGGGCCGGGATATAGCCGAGCTTCAGGAAGCCCTGCTGGCCTTTTTCGGACAGAGCGTAGTCGACGAACTTCTTGGCGGCGTCGACATGCTTGGCGCTGACGAGTATGCCAACGGGCTCGGTCACGGCCGAAACACCTTCGGTCGGGAAAACGAATTCCAGCGGCGCGCCCTTGGCCTTTTCGCGGATCGGCATGTAGTCGACGATCATGCCGTAGGCCTTTTCACCAGAGGCGACGGCCTTCAGCACTGCGCCATTGCCGCCGGAGGCAGTTGCGCCGTTGGCGGCGAGGTTCTTGTAGAAGTCCCAGCCGAGGCTGCCAGCGCCTGCAAGCGTCTGCGCGTGAATGAGAGCCGCACCCGAAGCGAGCGGGCTCGGCATGGCAACGAGACCCTTGGCTTCCGGCTTGGTAAGATCCTTCCAGCTCGTCGGCTTCATCGAGGCGGCCGTGTTGTAGACGATGCCGGTGGTGATCAGCTTGGTGGAATAGTAATAGCCGTCGGCGTCATAGAGAGCCGGATCGTAGTTCACAGCTTCCGGCGATTTGTAGGCCATCAGTTTGCCGGCTTCCTTGAGGCGCTCCAGCGTCACGGTGTCGGCGATCAGGAGGACGTCGGCCACCGGAGCGCCGGCCTGGATTTCAGCCTGCAGCTTGGCAATGATCTGCGGGGTGCCGTCGCGAACCCAATCGACTTTGATGCCGGGATTGGCGGCCATGAAACCATCGACGGTCGCCTGTGCATCCTCGTTCGGCTGGCTGGTGTAGAGGACGAGATCGGCGGCAAGGGCGGAGCCGGAGAAAAGGACGACGGCCAGCAGGCCGGCGAGAGCGGAAACAAACGTCTTCATAAAGCGTCCTCGGCTGGGTGAATAGAAGGGTTCCTTAGCCGTGGCGGTTAACATGATTGTGACAATCCGCAATCATGGACCGAACCGTTCATACTATCATTCGACCTTGACGGCCGACGCCCCGCTCTATCTCTTAGCGGACGAATTTCAGACCTGATTTTGGAGGGTAAATCTATGGAATATCGTCTGCTTGGCCGCTCCGGCCTCAAGGTTTCAACCATCACCATGGGCACGATGACTTTCGGCGGCGTCGGCTGGGCGAAGACCGTCGGCGATCTCGGCGTCAGCGAGGCGAAACGGTTCGTCGACATCTGCCTCGATGCCGGCGTCAACCTGATCGACACCGCGGATGTCTACTCGCAAGGCGCTTCCGAAGAAATCCTCGGCGAGATCATCGGCGGCCCGCGCAAGAATGGCGTGCTAATCGCCACCAAGGCCCGCTTCCCGATGGGCCAGGGCGTCAATGATGCCGGCTCATCTCGCCAGCATCTGATCCAGGCTTGCGAAGCCAGCCTGAAGCGCATGAAGACCGATGTCATCGATCTCTATCAGCTGCATGAATGGGACGGCCAGACACCGCTCGAAGAAACGATGGAGGCGCTCGACA
This sequence comes from Martinezella calliandrae, assembly GCF_030272695.1. Taxonomy (GTDB): domain Bacteria; phylum Pseudomonadota; class Alphaproteobacteria; order Rhizobiales; family Rhizobiaceae; genus Rhizobium; species Rhizobium calliandrae. The sequence goes on along the minus strand of NZ_JARFYN010000047.1, from coordinate 21,959 downwards.
CGCTCATCCGTCAGGGCAAGGTGCGTTATATCGGCTGCTCGAATTTTTCCGGCTGGCACATCATGAAGGCGCTCGGCGTCAGCGAGCGCGAGAAGCGCGAACGCTTCGTCAGCCAGCAGATCCACTATACGCTGGAAGCGCGTGACGCCGAATACGAACTGCTGCCGATCAGCCTCGACCAGGGCCTCGGCGTCCTCGTCTGGAGCCCGATCGCCGGCGGCCTCCTCTCCGGCAAGCATCGCCGCAATCAGGCGACGCCTGAAGGCACCCGCCAGTTCGCGGGCTGGACGGAACCGCCGATCCGTGACGAAAACCGCCTATGGAACATCGTCGATACGCTGGTGGAAATCGCAGATGGCCGTGGCGTTTCGGCCGCGCAAGTGGCGCTCGCCTGGCTTATCGGCCGCAGGGGCGTAACCTCCGTCATCATCGGCGGCCGCACGGAGGCGCAATTCAGGGATAATCTCTCCAGCGCCGAACTGAAGCTGACGGAAGCAGAGCGCAAGCGCCTCGACGACGTCAGCCTGCAGCCTTTACTGTACCCCTACTGGCACCAGCGCAATACCGCGAGCGACCGGCTCAGCGATGCCGACCTCTCGCTGATTGCGCCGCATTTGGCGAAGTAAGAAACTGCTTCTCAGCCTTGAGCGGCAAGCGAAAGACATCGCTTACGGTGCAACGCCCCTCAACCGAGCTTCGCTCTCGACCTTCTCCCCGACGGGGAGAAGGTAAAAGCTAAGCCGCCATCGCCCCGATCTCGCCGGCAATCAGCTTGCCGAGCCGCGAGATCCCCTCATCGATCATCTGGTCGTTGGCGCAGGAGAAACTGACGCGGAAGGTGTTCGGGCCGGAGCCGTCGGCGAAGAAGGCCTGGCCAGGCACGAAGGCAACCTTCGCCGTCTCCAGCGATTTTGCCAGCAGCTTTGCCCCGTCCATGCCCTTCGGCAGGGTGATCCAGACGAACATGCCGCCCTCGGGCTTCGTCCAGCTCGTCCCCGCGGGCATGTATTTCGCAAGCGCCGCCAGCATGCAGTCGCGGCGATGGCTGTAGGTCTTGCGGATCTTGGCGACCTGCGCGTCGAAGCCGCGTTCGGCGACCTGATGGATAGCAATCTGGTTGATGGTCGAGGAATGCAGGTCGGCCGCCTGCTTCATCAGCACCAATTTGCGAATGACCTGCGCATTGGCAACGACGAAGCCGACACGAAGACCCGGCGCGAGGGTCTTGGAAAAGCTGCCGCAATAGATCGTCCGCGTGTCGTTGATGTTGCCCTTGCGCGCAATTTCCAGCGCCAGGATCGGCGGGATCGCCTCGCCGTCATAACGCAGCGATTGATAGGCGGCGTCTTCGATGATGGCGATATCCAGCTCATCGGCGAGATCGATCAGCTTTTCGCGTGAGGTGAGATCGACGGTTTCACCGGTCGGATTGGCAAAATCGGCGGAGAGATAGGCGAACTTCACCTTGCCACCGGCCTGCTCGGCGCTCGCGCGGTAGGAGGCCGGCGTGCGGTTGCCGTTCGGGGTGAGCTGATCATAAGTCGGCTCATAGGCATTGAAGGCCTGCAGCGCGCCGAGATAGGTCGGCGCGGTGACCAGTGCCGTATCCTTAGGCGACAAGAATAGCTTGCCCAGATAATCGAGACCCTGTTGCGAACCGGAGACGATGAAGACGTTCTCAAGCTCGCAGGGAATGCCAAGTGCGGCCATCTGGCCGACCAGCCATTCGCGCAGCGGCTTGTAGCCTTCGCTGACCGAATATTGCAGCGCCGCATTGACCGCGGGGCCGGAAAAGATGTCCGCATAGGCCTGCTTGAATTCCGGGTCCGGAAACAGCGCCGGATCGGGAATGCCGCCGGCAAACGAGATGATGTCCGGACGCTCCAGCAGTTTCAGCAACTCGCGGATTTCGGAGGCGCGCATACGGCTCGAGCGCGTCGCAAAGATATTTTCCCAATTCAACATGGGGCTTCCTCGTAATTTTTAGTCTTTGCGCCACAAGATCACGCAACAAACGATAAGTCAATAATGCTGACCTATTTTGTTTGTAGCGGTGACATTCTCAAGGAGATTTGTAGTCAAAGGGGTTGAGAACAATGGCGGGAAAGGCCGAAAAATCGACGATGTCGCGCGTAACGATCGTGAGATTATGAACTGATGCAGTCGCCGCTATCATTGCATCGGCAATCAGCGTCGGCGATTTGCGATGAATGAACCGCGCCCATAAAACCATGCACGCCGCATCCAGGGGAATGACCCGGATCCCGAGCTGCAAACTGTCCAGCCAGCTCGTGAGTTCTTTTGCCTTTCGCGGATCGGTTTCTCCAGCCAACAAAATACCGCGCCGGATCTCGCCGATGGTGATGGACGAAATCGCAAGATCGTCACTCCGAACGCTATCTATCCAGGCCAGTACCGCGCCATGGGGCTTTGCCCTGCGCAATTCCGATACCACACTCGTATCAAGCAGGTACAAGTGTCAATCCTCACGGAGATTGACGTCCCGCCAGACCCCATTCCTTGCCAGACGGGATGTCGAGTTCGAATCTCGGCTCCGGCGCGAGCAGCACGTCCTTGGCGGATGGCTTGGCCCGCTTGTTCAGCGCTTCCCACTCAGACACGGAAACAGGCACAGCTTTAGGTTCGCCTCTCTTTGAAACGAGCTGCGGTCATTCCTCCAATGAGGCATCAAGCGCCGGAGCTTTCACCCCGGCCTCTCTCAATCACACTAACGGACGCGTTTAGTTGACAGCCTTGTCGACCAGCTTGTTCTTGCCGATCCAAGGCATCATGCCGCGGAGCTTCGCGCCGACTTCTTCGATCTGGTGGCTGTCATTGTTGCGGCGGATGCCCTTGAAGCGGGCGGCGCCCGAACGGTATTCCTGCATCCATTCCGAGGTGAACTTGCCGGTCTGGATGTCCTTTAGGACACGCTTCATCTCAGCCTTGGTTTCGGCGGTGATGATGCGCGGACCGGAGACGTATTCGCCCCATTCAGCGGTGTTCGAGATCGAGTAGTTCATGTTGGCGATGCCGCCTTCATAGATCAGGTCGACGATCAGCTTCACTTCGTGCAGGCACTCGAAATAGGCCATTTCCGGAGCGTAGCCTGCCTCGACCAGCGTTTCGAAGCCAGCGCGGATGAGCTCGACGAGACCGCCGCAGAGAACGACCTGTTCACCGAAGAGGTCGGTTTCGCATTCTTCGCGGAAATTGGTTTCGATGATGCCGGAACGGCCGCCGCCGACGCCGCAGGCGTAGGACAGAGCGAGTTCAAGGGCATTGCCGGAAGCGTTCTGGTGAACGGCAACGAGGCAGGGAACGCCGCCGCCCTTCTGGTATTCGCCGCGAACTGTGTGGCCCGGGCCCTTCGGAGCGATCATGACGACGTCGACCGAAGCCTTCGGCTCGATGAGGCCGAAGTGAACGTTGAGGCCGTGCGCGAAAGCGATCGCAGCGCCGTCGCGGATGTTCGGAGCGATGTCGGCCTTGTAGATGTCGGCCTGCAGCTCGTCCGGGGTCGCCATCATCATCAGGTCGGCCCAGGCGGCAGCTTCTGCAACGGTCATGACCTTGAAGCCATCGGCTTCGGCCTTCTTGACGGTCGGCGAACCGGCCTTCAGCGCAATCGCTACATTCTGCGCACCGCTGTCTTTCAGGTTCAGTGCATGGGCGCGGCCCTGCGAACCATAACCGATAACGGCGACCTTCTTCGACTTGATGAGGTTGAGATCGGCATCACGATCGTAATAGACGCGCATTGTTTGTCCTTCCCTTTGCTTGTCTGATGTTGGGTAAATTCTTCAAACGGTTGCTACTGCTTCCGCCAAAACCTTATCCGTGCCGTAAAGCCGGAGGAAGGCGCTGACCGCCTTCTCCGCCTGGCGGCTGGTATCCTTCAAACCAGGCTCGCCGAGCAGCATGCGCACATGCAGATCGGAAACAATGAGCCCATAAAGCGTATGATAGGCCTCGTCGGCATTCATGAAGCGCAGCAGCCCTGCCCGCTTGCCGGCGTCGATCAGCGCCATGGCACGACGGTCGATCTGCCGGCGGCCACGCTCGAGCAGAAGCTTGCCGAGCTTAGAGCCGTCGCGGTTCGATTGGCCGATCGCCAGACGGTTCAGCGCCAGCGACACGTCGCCGGCCAGGACCTCCAGAAGGTCGCGGGCGAAAATGACGAGATGGTCATGCAGGCTCGCCGCCGTCAGACGCTCACCGTTGCGCTCGAATGTGCGCACCTTGCTCGCCTGGTAGGCAATCATCGCCGACAGCAGACCGTCGCGATCGCCAAACCATTTGTAGAGACTTTCCTTGGAGCAATTGGCGGCACGCGCGACGCCCGACGTCGTCAGCGCCTTTTCGCCGCCATCGACGAGTAGACGCAGCGCCTGTTCCAGAACGGCGTTCTGGCGGGGCGAGAACTCGCTCGACTGTCCTGCTTCGCTGGGCACGATGGCCACTCCCAAATGCGTACCGTACGGTACGGTTCGCGATGGGTTATGACTGAGGGCGAAGCAGGCGTCAAGCGGAATTCGTTGCTGCACCGCGTCAATAAGATGAACGGATTATTTTGCAGCGACCGGTCTGCGGATCCCGTCGACGTCCTTCGCCGGCGGCAGGCCGTAGAGACGGCTATATTCGCGGCTGAACTGCGACGGGCTCTGATAGCCGACGCGATGGCCGGCTGTGCCGACGTCCAACTGCTCGATGATCATCAAGCGCCGCGCCTCGTGCAGACGGAGCTGCTTCTGATATTGCATCGGCGTCATTGCCGTCACCGCCTTGAAATGATGATGTAGCGAGGAGGCGCTCATGCCGACGCGCTCCGCCAGCTCCTCTATGCGTAGCGGCTGGACGTAATTGCCGCGAATCCAAGCCACTGCCCGGGCCACTCGGTTGCTCTGGCTCTCTGCCATTACGACCTGTAGCAGCCGAGGACCGTTCGGACCGGTCAGCAGGCGATAAAGGATCTCCTGCTCGATCAACGGCGCCATGGCGAGGATATCCTCAGGCCGATCTAGCAATCTGAGAAGCCGTAGCGAGGCATCGAGCAACTCCGGCGATGCGGTGTTGACCGCGAGCCCGCGCATAGGTTCCGCCGTAACCGCCTGGCGCGGAATATTGACGCGCGCTAACAGCTCATTCAGTCGTTCACTGTCGAGCACCATGGCAAAGCAAAGATAGGGAGTGTCATTGCGGACATTGGTTACCTGTGTCGATACAGGCAGGTCCAGGGCTGTCAAAATATACTCGCCGGCACCGTAATGGTACGTTTCGGCGCCAACGGTCAGGCTCTTTCGCCCTTGAACCACGACGGCATAAGAGGGCCGATAAGCCCCATGTTGCCACACGGTCTCAGTCGACTGCCGGTACAGATTGAGACCGTCAATTGGCGTGCGGTGTTCTCCCTCTCCCGTGGCAAAACGAGCAATGATCGACGCGAGTTCCTGATTGGGATTGAAGGGCAGTGTCATATGCAACCAACTGTTTTGGGGGCCTTGTCGAAGCTTATCTAGGTGGCTGCCGATCCATGTGAAAGGGCGTTCGTCATTCAGTTTCGCAGGATTGTACACAAAGCTTGCAGGATCGCTCTAACGCCCTTGTCCGGTTCCGGTGCATAAGTCGGCCGTCCAACTTTCCATCCCTCCCAAAGCCTATCCGAACAAAAGGAAGTCTCCCATGGCTATTGCAAAGGGCTATGCCGCAACCGACGCGTCCAAGCCGCTTACCCCCTTCACCTTCGAACGCCGCGAGCCGAACGAGGATGATGTCGTCATCGCCGTCAAATATTGCGGCGTCTGCCATTCCGACATCCATCAGGCCCGCAACGAATGGGGCGGTTCAAAATACCCGATGGTCCCGGGCCACGAAGTCGCCGGCCTGGTCACGGCTGTCGGTTCCAAGGTAGCGAAGTTCAAGGTCGGCGACCGCGTCGGGGTCGGCTGCTTCGTCAATTCCTGCACGACCTGCGCAACGCGCGACCTGGAGTATGAACACTATATGCCGGGCCTGGTCCAGACCTACAACGACGTCGAAGCCGACGGCGAAACGCCGACCTATGGCGGCTATTCCGACTCGATTGTCGTCAAGGAAGGCTATGTGCTGTCCTTCCCCGACAATATCCCGCTGGATTCGGGCGCTCCGTTGCTGTGCGCCGGCATCACGCTCTACTCGCCGCTGCGCCACTGGAAGGCCGGTCCCGGCAAGAAGGTTGCCATCGTCGGCATGGGTGGTCTCGGCCATATGGGCGTGAAGCTCGCTCATGCCATGGGCGCTGACGTGACGGTTCTGAGCCAGACATTGTCGAAAAAAGAAGACGGCTTCAAGCTCGGCGCCAACCACTATTACGCCACCAGCGACGCCGAAACCTTCAAGACGCTTGCAGGCAGCTTCGACCTGATCATCAACACGGTCGGCACCGCCATCGACTGGAATGCCTACCTCAATCTCCTGAAATACGACGGCAGCATGGTGCTCGTCGGCGTTCCCGAACATGCCGTACCGGTTCACGCCTTCTCGCTCATCCCCGGCCGCCGTAGCCTTTCCGGTTCCATGATCGGCTCGATCAAGGAAACCCAGGAAATGCTCGACTTCTGCGGCGAGCACAACATCGTCGCCGAGATCGAGAAGATCAACATCCAGGAAATCAACGAAGCCTATGAACGCGTTCTGAAGAGCGACGTTCGCTATCGTTTCGTCATCGACATCGCGTCTCTGGCCTAAGCCTGAAAAGGGCGGCGTCCTGCAGAGCGCCGCCCTTTTTATTCCTCACGCATGGTTTCCCTCTGCGTGATCAGCCGGGCGCTGTGCTGACGGCTGACATAGATCCACAGCCAGCTCCAGGCGACCGCAAAGCGCCAGCGCGTCCCGATCAGGAAATAGATATGAGCGAGGCCCCAGACCCACCAGGCAATCCAGCCCCTGAGCTTGATCCAGCCGAAATCGATGATCGCAGCACTTTTGCCGATCGTCGCAAGACTTCCCTGATGATGGTAGTGAAAAGGCCCTGGCGCCGGCTGACCCGACAGCTTTGCCCTTATCACCTTGGCGACGTAAGCGCCCTGCTGCTTGGCGGCTGGCGCGATACCCGGCACGAGCGTGCCATCGTCGCGCATCACCGCCGCCGTGTCGCCGATGATAAAGATATCCGGCTTGCCAGGCGCCCTCAATTCCTTATCGACCACCACGCGATCGGCCCGATCGGCCGGAACGCCTAGCCACTTGGCCGCCGGCGAAGCCTGCACGCCGGCGGCCCAGACGATCGTGCGTGTCGGCACGAAGGTGTCGCCGATCGTTACGCCCTGCGCGGAGCACGACGTAACGGCCTTGCCGGTGAGGACTTCGACACCTAGCTTTTCCAGCGCCCTGTGAGCATAGGCCGACAGCCCCTCGTCAAAACTTGCGAGAACGCGCGGGCCGGCTTCGACGAGGATGATCCTGGCTTTGGTGGTATCGATATTGCGAAACTCTTTCGGAAGGGTCGTTTTGGCCAGCTCCGAGATGATGCCCGCCAGCTCGACGCCGGTCGGACCCGCCCCGACTATGGTGAACGTCAACAAAGCATCACGGATAGCGGCATCGCTCTCCAGCTCGGCCTGCTCGAAGGCCAGCAGAAGGCGGCGGCGGATCGTCGTTGCGTCCTCCAGCGTCTTCAACCCCGGCGCCACCGGTTCCCATTCGTCATGTCCGAAATAGGCATGGGTCGCGCCCGTCGCCAGCACAAGCGTGTCATATGCTATCGTCTCGCCGCCTTTCAGCGTCAGCCTATGTGCCTGGCTGTCAACGTCGACGACTTCCGCCAGCAGTGTCGTTACCTCCGGCCGATCGCGAAAAAAGCTTCGGATCGGCCAGGCGATTTCGGAGGTGGCGAGCAAGGTGGTTGCGACTTGATAGAGCAGCGGCTGGAACAGGTGATGGTTACGCCGGTCGATCAGCGTGATTCGGACCGGAGCTCCCTTGAGGTCGTTGACGAGCTGCAAGCCGCCAAACCCACCCCCGACGACGACAACGTGATGATCCTGCACGACGACACCCCGCATCTGTTTTACCTCAGCAAACGTAGGGTTGAGAACAATGGCCCACAATCACCTTTTATGCATGGCACCCGTGCTGGCACGCGCGCAATGACCGGAATTTGGTAATATATGCCACAGATGGCTGCTTTGGGGGCCAAGCGGACCTTAGCCGCCCCATCATGTTACACTGTTCCACAAACGAGATCGCTTCACTATTCGGCATAGCTGACCGGGATCGTCACGCCGCTTTTCAGTACTTCCATGGAGATCGACGCTGAAACGTCGAAGAGCTCCACTCGGCGCACGATCTTCTTATAGATGACGTCATAGTGCTCGACGCGCGGCAACACGATTTTCAGGATGTAATCGTGATTGCCCGTTAACCGATGCGCCTCAACGATTTCGGGAATGTCGCTGATTGCCTTGCGAAAGGTTTCGATCCATTCGTCGGCATGATGCGCAGTCTTGATCAGCGCATAGAGCGTCGTCGGCACGCCCATCTTCTCGCGGTCCAGCACGACGATGCGCCTAGCTATATGGCCGCTCTCTTCAAGCCGTTGGATACGCCGTGAGCAGGCTGAAACCGAAAGTGCAACCCGGTCGGCAAGGTCCGTCACCGAAATGCCGGCATCGGTTTGCAAAAGATCGAGAATCTTCCGGTCGCGTTCGTCAAGCATTGGCGCCCATCTCCATGGTGACGCGGAAATTTTGCGCACTATCGCATATATGTGCAAAATATTGCAACAGACATGAAAAGAACGACAAAGATTGCAAACACGAGGCGGGTGAAATGTCTCAATATTCTGCTATTCCTAATCAACAACGGAGACCAGCAGCATGCGCACTATCGGCCTGATTGGCGGTATGAGTTTCGAGAGTTCGGCAGTTTATTATCGCCTTATCAATGAGATGGTTCGCGACCGACTGGGAGGCCTCGCCTCGGCTGAAGTGCTGATGTATTCCGTCAATTTCGAAGAGATCGTCGCTCTTCAGAAGGCCGGACGCTGGGACGACGCGGCTGCGCGACTCGGCGATGCCGCACTTCGCCTGCAAATCGCCGGCGCCGAATGCGTGCTGATCTGCACCAACACCATGCATCTGATCGCCCAAGAAGTCGCCGCTCGTGTCTCCATCCCGCTCATCCACATCATCGACGAGACAGCCGCCGCGCTGAAGGCCGCCGGCCGCGTCAAGCCACTGCTGCTTGCCACGCGTTATACGATGGAGCACGGCTTCTACACCGACCGCATGGCCGGCAACGGCGTCTCCGTCATGGTGCCGGGCGCTGAGGACCGAACCGTCACCCACGACATCATCTTCAACGAACTCTGCGCCGGCATCGTCAAGGACCAGTCGCGCCGGCAACTGATGGCGATCATCGAGCGCGCCAAAGCTGACGGCGCCGATAGCGTCATCCTCGGCTGCACCGAGATCTGCTTGATCCTCGACCCGAACGCGCTCACTCTGCCGGGCTTCGACACGACGGCGATCCACGCACGGAGCGCCGTCGATTTCGCCCTCGGCAACGAAAAGGCGGCCGCTAGCCGGGCCGCTTGATCAAGCCAACTTTACTTGACTTAGTCCAATAAATAATGGACATCGTCTCCTATATTTTAGGAGTGATGTCCATGCTTGATACTAAAGAATTCACGACCATCGACGCGGTCCGCGACTTTAATCGCTTCTATACCAATTTCCTCGGCGTCCTGAACAAAGCCTATCTCGACAGCCCTTACGCCCTGACCGATGTCCGCGTGCTGTTCGAGATTGGTTCCCGTGGCGGCGTCGCCGCCTCGGCACTCACCCGTGAACTGCATCTCGATCCCGCCTATCTCAGCCGCATTCTGAAGCGCTTTCGCCAAGACGGCCTGATCGAAAGCAAGCCCGACCCTGACGATCTGCGCAGCCAGATCATCACTGTCACCGACAAGGGACAAGGGCAGTTCCATGAATTCGTCCGCCGCTCCCGCGCTGAGGTTGCCGGGCATTTCGATGCGCTGGCTATCGGTGAGCCAGAACGTGTCGTCGAGGCGATGCAGACAATTCAAGCCGTACTCAACTCAAATGCCAGTCCCATGCAGGCTGCGATCATCCGCGCCCATCGTCCCGGCGATATCGGTTGGATCGTTGAGAGCCAGGCTCGCTTCTATAGCGAAGAATTCGGTTGGGATATGCGTTTCGAAGGCTTGGTCGCCGAGGTCGCCGGCAAGTTCCTCTCCAATTTTAATCCCGAGAAGGATCGATGCTGGATCGCCGAACGGGGCGGACTGAATGTCGGCTCCGTCATGGTTGCCGACGGCGGCGACGGGGTCGCAAAGCTCCGATTGCTTTATGTCGACAAGACAGCACGAGGTCTCGGCTTAGGCAAGCTGCTAGTCGGCGAATGCATCCGCTTTGCCCGCAGCGCCGGTTACCGCCAGCTTTCGCTATGGACAAACGACATCCTCGACACCGCCAGGGGTATCTACCTTCAGGCAGGTTTCCGGCTCGTCTCAGAGGAAAAGCATCGCATGTTTGGCCCTGAATTGAATGGCCAGACGTGGGTTCTCGATCTCTGAACCAGGTTGCGCAGCATCAAGTCTTGCTGCATCGCAAAAATTCCGCTTGATTTGGAAACGATCATTTCCTAAAACAGTCTGCATGACGACAGGCACACTGGACATTTCCCCGAAGCTCCGCGGTCGCCCGCGCCAATTCGACGTGGACGCGGCGCTCGATGCGGCGCTGCGGGTCTTTTCCGAGCGTGGTTACTATGCCGCCTCGATCAGCGAATTGACCGAGGCCATGGGGCTGACCGCAGGCAGCGTCTACAAGGCGTTCGGCGACAAGCGCGGCGTGTTCCTGGCCGTGTTCGATCACTATCGCAATGTCCGCCAGCCACTGATTGATCAATCTCTTGCCAAGGCCCCAAACGCTTATGAAAAGCTGCGTTCATTGCTGGCGTTCTTCGCAGACGCTTCATGCGGCGAAATCGGCCGCAGAGGCTGCCTCGTGGTCGGTAGCGCGATCGAGCTTGCGCTTTTCGACAAGGAACTCGCCAGCCGTGTGAGGGCGGCTTTCGATTTCGACGAGCGGCGCATCAAGGACCTCATCCTTCTAGGTCAGGCGGATGGATCGGTGGCAAAGCATGTCGACCCTGAAAGCACCGCCTCAGCCTTGCTTGCCCTGACCAAAGGCATGCGCGTGATCGGAAAGACCGGCCGCAAAACCGAACATATGCTCGCCGTCGCCGAGGCGGCCATGAAACTGCTGAACTGATTTTTCACAAGAATTTGGGGGATCGCCTCCCCTGCCCGCATCAAGGATCAAGACATGCCCGCGACCGCCGCTGCCAGACGGGAGAGCGCTTCGCTCCCCGAAAAGACCATTTCGCCGCTGATGACCTTCATGTTTGCCGCCGCTTGCGGGCTGGTGGCAGCCAATCTCTACTATGGCCAACCGTTGGCCGGCCCAATTAGCCAGGCGCTCGGCTTCACGCCGGCCGCAACCGGTCTGATCGTGACACTGACGCAGATCGGTTATGGCCTTGGTCTCTTGCTGATCGTACCGCTCGGCGATCTCGTAGAAAACCGCAGGCTGGTGCTGACGCTGATCGGCCTTTCGGCCGTAGCGCTTATCGGCGCCGCCTTCGCCTGGTCACCATCGCTTTTCCTGCTTGCCTCACTCTGCATCGGCATTGCCTCCGTTGCAGTCCAGGTCCTGGTGCCGTTCGCGGCCCATATGGCGCCGGATGCCAGCCGCGGCGCGGTTGTCGGCAATGTCATGAGCGGGCTTCTCTGCGGCATCATGCTGGCCCGGCCGGCAGCAAGCTTCCTGTCGGAGCTCTCTTCCTGGCATGCGGTCTATATCCTCTCGGCCGGCGTCATGATCGGGCTTGCGGTTATCCTCCGCGCCGTTCTGCCGACCAGGGTTCCTCACACCAAGCTGCATTATGGCCAACTGCTCTCGTCGATGGGCCATCTCGCACTCCGCACGCCAGTGCTGCAGCGTCGCGCCCTCTATCAAGCCTGCATGTTCGGCGCCTTCAGTCTGTTCTGGACGACGACGCCGTTGCTGCTCGCAAGCCCGGCCTTCGGCCTGACCCAGAACGGTATTGCGCTCTTCGCGCTCGCTGGCGCCGCCGGCGCGGTCGCTTCGCCGATTGCCGGCCGTGTCGCCGATCGTGGCTGGACGAAGCTTGCCACCACCTTCGCCATGGTGCTCGCTATCCTCGCCCTCGTCATCGCTCACGCCTCCGGCAGCGGCTCGCTGCTGGCGCTTGCGACATTGACGCTCTCCGGCATCCTGCTTGATTTCGGCGTGCAGACCAATCTCGTGCTCGGCCAGCGCGCCATCTTTGCGCTGAGCGCCGAACATCGCAGCCGCCTGAACGGTCTCTATATGGCGACATTCTTTGCCGGCGGCGCGCTCGGCTCGGCAATTGGCGGCTGGGCCTATGCCACCGGCGGGTGGAATCTCGCGTCATGGATCGGCGTCGGCTTCCCGGTCGTGGCGCTGCTCGTCTTCCTGACCGAGCGACAGAAGTGACAAAGCGGCCGGCGTCGCCAGGGTCAGAGGTGGCCGCGCTCAGTCCCGCGATTGATCGAAACGGACGCGTGCAGCGCGCACGGCGTCGTGGTTGGCTTCAGCCCAGTTCAGGAGCTGCGCCAGCGGCCCGTAGAGCGAACGACCGAGATCGGTCATGCTATACTCGACGCTGGGCGGTTTGGTCGGAAACACCTCGCGATCGATATAGCCGTCGCGCTCAAGGTCGCGCAGCGTCTGGGTCAACATGCGCTGCGAAATATCGGGCACCATGCGCCGCAGCTCACCAAAACGGTAAGGGCGCTGCGCCAAGGCTTCCAGCAGCAGCACCGACCACTTGCCACCGATCTGTGAGATCAAATCCCGCACCGGGCAATTGGTGAAATCGAGTTTGCTGATATCGACGACGCGCAACGGAGCCTCTGTGCTGCGCAAATTGACGACGGTACGGGCGCTCATGACGGGTCGGTTCCCTTTTGGTAACGTAGAGCCAAAAAACTGCCTTCTTTACAGTTCGAAGTCAATTCCTATTCTAGTGCTAGTCTCTTTTTGAGAGCGGCAAAAACCTCCGCAAATCCGCGGCGGTAGAACAAGGATAAAGACATGAGCAGCACCCTTCTCGTCACCGGCGCCGCGGGCCACCTTGGCCAACGCGTCATTCATCACCTGCTGGAGACATACAAGGTTGCGCCCGGCCGCATCATTGCCGCCACCCGCAGCCCGGAGAAGCTGGCAAGCCTCGCCGCCAAGGGCGTTGTTACCCGCATCGCCGATTTTGATGACGCCGCCACTCTGCCTGCAGCCTTTGCCGGCGTTGACCGCCTGGCTATCATCAGCACCGATGCGCTCGCTGTCCCCGGTCAGCGCCTGAGGCAGCACACGGCGGCCGTCGAGGCTGCCAAGCAGGCTGGCGTTAGCCACATCCTTTACACCTCCATGCCAGCCCCGGAAAACTCGCTCGTCAGCTTCGCACCCGACCATCTCGGCACAGAAAACGCCATCAAGGCCAGCGGCCTCGGCTACACGATCCTGCGCAACGCCTGGTACTTCGACAACTATTTGATGGGTCTGCCGCACAGCCTCGAAGTCGGCAAGTGGTACACCGCGACCGGTGGCGGTCGCATCAGCAACATCAGTCGCGAAGATTGCGCCCTAGCTATGGCCGCCGCCTTGGTTTCCGACACGACGGATAGCGCCACCTACACGCTGACGGGTTCGACCGCTATCACCATCGAGGACGTCGCGAGCGTCGTCAGCAGGATTACTGGTCGTCCGCTGGACGTCGTGCAGGTCAATGACGAACAGTTCGCCGCTGGACTGACTGGCGCCGGCTTGCCGAAATTCGTGGTCGACATGCTCGTCTCTGCCGACGCCAATATCCGCGCCGGCAATTTCAACATCCTCACGAACGACTTCAACAAGCTGACCGGCAAGGAGCCGCAGACGCTGCGCAGCTTCGTCGAGGAACACAAGGCCGCCTTGCTCGGCTGAGTTTTTGAGATGGTCAGGCAGGGCTTGCTTTGCCGCCCCTTCGAACATGCCCTTTCCCGCCAGGCGGGAAAGGGAACTTTCACGCTAATTCTATAAACTCGTCGCCATGTGCAGTCTTGGTTCGCGTGCGTGCGGCAGCTTGCTGATGGTGAGGTCACCGTGATCGGCATGGGCATCCTCAACAACGCGGCGACCGACGACTGAGTAAGCCACAGCTGCGGCTAACGGCATCGATTGCATGACACCGGTTCTGGTTGCAGTCCCTCCCCTGGCGAGCGCGCAGAAAGATGGGTGACGGGCTGGGCCTGATCTCCGTCGACGACAGCCTTGCCTGACCGGCCCAACCTTCCTGTTAAACCGCCTGCCCGCAAGCCCGGCGGAAGCGCCGTACAGTCTCAGCCATCCCGTATTCCAGCGCATCGGCGGTCAGGCCATGGCCGATTGAAGTTTCTGCAAGTGCCGGAATGCGCTTGATAAGTGCCGGCAGGTTGGCGACTGTCAGATCATGACCGGCATTGACCGCAAGTCCATTGGCGAGCGCAGCATCTGCCGTCTTGCCCAAAGCTTCGAGAATGACCGCGGCCCGCTCAGGCGCGTCATAACAGCCGCCGTAAGGCCCGGTATAAAGCTCGATGCGGTCGGCTCCAACCTCCTTGGCGATCTTCACGGCATCGGCATCGCCGTCGCCATCGGCAAACAGCGAAACGCGGCAGCCGATCTTCTTGTACCTTTCAACAACGTCGACCAGCAGTTTGCGGTTCTTGCGGAAATCCCAACCGTGATCCGAGGTCGCCTGCGACGGATCGTCGGGCACCAGCGTCACCTGCTCCGGTTCGACGCCGGCGCAAAGGTCGAAGAACTCATCGGTCGGATAACCCTCGATATTGAACTCTGCTTGCGGGAACTCATCGTCGATCAGCGCCCGGATAGCGGGCAGATCGGAGAAGCGGACGTGCCGCTGATCGGGCCGCGGATGCACCGTCAGGCCGCTGGCGCCGGCGGCAAGAGCAATCCGTCCGAGCCCGGTTACACTTGGCCAGGGAAGGTCGCGCCGGTTACGCAGCATGGCGATGGCGTTGAGGTTCACGGAGAGCTTGGCGGGCATGATCGAAATCCATGATTTTTAAAGAGGATAATACCCTCCGTTTTATGCGATTGCACGCCGCAAGACCAACGAGATTCGAACATCGACTCATGCAAAAGATTGATGGTCTTCCCCTCTTTTTAACGCCCCATCCCACCGACGATACGCCCTTCGGGCAACTTATAATTTCGCCGAAACCGGTTAGCGTCATTGTGTCGGGTGCCCGATTTCGGTCATCCCGGGGGAACGAGGGAGCTCAAGCTCACCCAAAGTAAATTTGTCCTTATGAAACCTAAGAATTTTCATCGGCGACATCTGCGTTTGTTGGTCGCGTCATTGTGAAAACGAGTTGGGCGTAGCAGCGGCCTCCTCCTTCAACCACACAAAACGAATAGACACTCAATCACGGCGTGGGGCGCCGGGACAAAAAAGGGATGGACAGAATTATGGAGGGACTTATGTCTGACGGTTCCAAACGTCCGTTTGCTTCCGCCAATCTTATATCGGAGGCGCACGCCAAGTACCGGTTCCTGCCGGAGTCAGCACTTCCTTCCAACCTGCCGGAAGGGGCGGTCGCCATTGCGGATATGGCAAGCGCTTTCGGCGTCACCCACAGGACACTGCACTTCTACGAGGAAAAGCGGCTGATCTCGGCCGATCGCCATGGGCTCATGCGAATCTACGGCACCGACGATGTGCTGCGCATGGCGGTCATCACCGTCTGCCGCGAAACCGGCATGTCGATCGCCGTGATCCAGGACGTCATGGAAAAGCTCGATGAGGCGGAAACGCCTAACCATGCCGAGATCGTCTTCCGCACTGCCCTCAACCACCGCAAACGCGAACTCATTGTTGAAATGTCGGCCTTAAACCGGCAGATGCAGAAAGTCGCCGATCTCCTCGACTATGCCAACACCGCCGAGCCTCCCGAGACCCACGGCGACGATTTCTGATCTCGACAGCTGCATCGCCTATTGCGCGGCGCAACAACCATCCCCATCGACCATAAAAAAGTGAAAGACTTTTAGCGGACGATCGTCAGCCTCTCGGCCGCGCGCGTGATCGCCGTATAGAGCCAGCGCTCGCGGGTGTCGCGGAACGCCCAGCTTTCATCGAACAGCACTACATTGTTCCACTGCGAACCCTGCGCCTTATGCACGGTCAGCGCATAGCCATAATCGAATTCATCGTAGCGCTTGCGTGTCTGCCAGGGGATTTCGCCCTCGACATCCTCGAAGGCCTGCTTCAAAAGCTTGATCTTCGCCGCACCCCGATCCATGTCGTCATCTTCCGGCCGTACGAGCAGATTGATGCCAGGCTTGGTGGTCTCCCTGGAAGAGGTCATCACCTGCCAGAGCGAGCCATTGAGTAAGCCCTTGGCCGGATCGTTGCGTAGGCAGACCAGCTTATCGCCGGATTGCGGATATTCGGTCGTAAACCCTTTGAGCTCGCGCAGACGCTGATTGTAACGTCGCCGGGTGCGGTTGGTGCCGACCAGCACTTGGTCGGCCTCCAGCACCAGCGGCTGTGTGACCTCGTTCTTCGAAATCACCTGCGCCGTGCCGTAATCGCCGTGTATGATGTCCTTGCCCTCACGCACAAGCATCGCGAGCTGAATGATCGGATTGTCTCGTGCCTGGCGATGAATATCCGTCAACAGATAATCCGGCTCCTCGTTGGTGAAGAAACCGCCGCCTGAGACCGGCGGCAACTGACCGGGATCGCCGAGCACGAGGATCGGTGTACCGAAGCTCATCAGGTCCTTGCCAAGCGCTTCATCCACCATCGAACATTCGTCGACGATGATCAGCGCCGCCTTGGCGACCGGACTCTGCCTGTTGATGGCAAACATCGGCGCGATCGATGTCTTGCCGGTCTCTTCGTCCTCGACAGCCTCCTCGCCGCGCGGCCGATAGATCAGGGAATGGATGGTCTTGGCATTGCTGGCGCCTCGCGAGCGCAGCACCTGCGCCGCCTTGCCGGTGAAGGCGGCAAACAGCACATCGCCATCGACATGCTCGGCAAAATGCCGCGCAAGCGTTGTCTTGCCCGTACCGGCATAGCCGAACAGGCGGAACAGCGGCGAGCGTCCCTCTTTCAGCCAGTTGGCAACGGCCTTGAGCGCTTCGTCTTGTTGCGGCGCAAATTGCATGGGGCGACTTGGCAGGATTCGGCCGGCAGAAGCAAGCGGTAAAAAAAACGGGATTTATCGGGAATAAAATCGAGGCAATCCGTGTCTCATCTCCGGCAACGCAAAAACGTGGGGCCTGGACCATTTGTGTCTACCACTTCGAGGAGAAAAATCATGAAAGCCGCAAAATTTTTGCCGATCCTGATCATGGCGTCGGCTGCTGCGACATCGGTCTTTGCCGCCCCGGTAAAGACCGCTGAAAGCGCCAAGGGCAAGGTTCTCACCGGCGAAAACGGCATGACGCTCTACACCTTCAAGAACGACAGGAAGGATACCTCCAATTGCAACGACGATTGCGCCAAGGCATGGCCCCCGCTGATGGCCGATAGCAATGCCAAGGCGGAAGACGCATATTCAATCATCACCCGCAAGGACGGGAAGAAACAATGGGCAAAGGACGGCATGCCGCTCTATTTCTTTATCAAGGATGCCAAGGCAGGCGACGTTGCCGGCGATGGCTTTAAGGGCGTCTGGGATGCCGCACGGCCCTGATCGGACCAACCGGGATGCGGGGGAAACCTCCCCCGCGCCCGACAGCTTCGAGGCCGAGGTGCTGGCGCTCCTTCCCTCTCTGAGGCGCTATTCGCGCAGCCTCACTCGCTCCGATGCCGATGGCGAAGACCTTCTTCACGATTGCGTGGAAAAGGTGCTGGCGCGGCGTGGTCAGTGGCGTGGACTGAACCTGCGTGGCTGGGTGCTTACCATCATGACCAATCTCTACCGAAACGGTCTGCGCCAGCAAGGTGGCCGCAACTTTGTCGATCTTGACGACAGCACCGATCTGCCGGCGGCCGAGAGCAACGACGATCCTTTGGAACGCTCGCAATTGGAAGCGGCGCTGGACAGCCTTGGGGAGGATTACCGCGCCGTGCTGATGCTGGTCGTGGTCGAGGGCTACAGCTATCAGGACGTCGCCACGACGCTGGATATTCCTGTCGGCACCGTCATGTCGCGCCTGTCGCGAGCGCGCCGGAAAATGACCAGCCTGATGAATGCCGATAACGTCATTAGGCTTCGGAGACCGAAATGAACGAAACGAACCCGACCGTGACCGAAGCGGATCTCAACGCCTTTGCCGACGGGCTGCTGCCGCCGGACGAACGCGCCCGGGTCGAGGCCTGGCTTGCCGAAAATCCAGAGCAAGCGAATATGGTCGCGGCCTGGCAGGCGCAAAATGCCAGCATCAGGGAAATGTTTGCGCCATACGAAACCTCGAGGGAAGGCGACCGCGACCTGGTAATGCCCATCGCTGCGCCGGTGCCGGCCGCAACGTCGCGTCGGCTTTTGTGGCTGTCGACGGCCGCAGCATCCCTGGCTATCTTCCTGGTAGGCGCCGCCGTCGGCCATTTCGGCCCGCCCCTTCTGATGCAGCCTGAACTTCGCCTGACCGGCATCGAAGCCCTGCCGCGGCAGGCGCAATCGGCCTTCACCGTCTATGCCAGCGATGTCCGCCATCCTGTCGAGGTCGGTGCGGATCAGGAGGCACATCTCGCCACCTGGCTCGGCAAGCGCATGAATGTCGCCGAACTCAAGGTGCCGAGCTTGCAGAGGCTCGGTTTCCAGCTCGTCGGCGGCCGGCTGCTGCCGATCAACGGCACACCGGG
Organism: Martinezella calliandrae; assembly: GCF_030272695.1. Taxonomy (GTDB): domain Bacteria; phylum Pseudomonadota; class Alphaproteobacteria; order Rhizobiales; family Rhizobiaceae; genus Rhizobium; species Rhizobium calliandrae. Next base: position 3,047 of record NZ_JARFYN010000047.1, on the reverse strand, counting down.
CGCGCTCTTTATGTATGAGAATGCGGCCGGACAGCGCCTGACCGTGCTCGTTGGCACCAACAAGGAAAACACCACGACGAGCTTCCGCTTCGCCAGCGCCGGTTCGGTCGAAACCTTCTACTGGATCGACGGCCGTCTCGGCTACGCGGTCACCGGCGAGATCTCACGCGACATGCTGAGGCAAGTGGCCGACGAATGCTATAAGCAGTTCTCTTCCTAAAGCGCGTGGCGATCCTTCGGATTGGCTCCTTGCGCTTTAGGTCCTTGGTATGCTGATGTCGTTGTCGCAAAACCGCTGCACAGTTTTGCGCGACATGCTTTAGTTAGAACCGCTCAGTGCCAGCGCTCCGGGTCATTCTCCAGCAAGATCGGCTTGCCGTGCGGCGTTGCTTCCGCGGCGCGCTGCCAGCTCTTTTGTAGATCGAGTATCATGCCGGCATCGGCGACACCGCGGCTGATCAGCAGGCCGGAAAGTGCCGCCACCCAGCAGTCGAAATAATCACTGCCGTCTTCGGCCCGGCCAGGCCTGTGCAATTCGGCAGAAAGCTGCTCTGCCCATTCGCTCCAACTGAACAAGCCCTTTTCGTGCAGATGCACAGTGATCGCAAAAGCTTCAGCTGCCCAGGGCTCGGGGAAGACCGGCTCCCCATCGGCGGATTTCGGCAGCAGCGGCGATTGCGAAAGCGACGACACCGTCTCAGAGGCGCTCAAGATAGCTCTCCCAGGCATCGATGGAGACGGTCAGCGCGGGATCCGCGCCCTCGCCCCAGATCTCCGCTGCGTCGAAGACGACCGTATAGATCCATTGCGGGTTCTCGCCTTTGCCGTGCGCGTTGTCATCGGGGAAGACGAACGAGCCCTGCACGGCTTCGACCACGCCGGTCTTGGCTCGCGCGTAGCGAGGCAAACGGGTATGCCCTGTCGGATTGATATTCTTCGTCCGCACGCGATCACCGGCTGCAAAAAGCGGCGCCGCAACGACCGGTCGATCGCAGGGGCCGCCCTTGGCAAGAGCGCCGGCGACCATATCGGCCTTCAGGACGCGCTTCGGCACGGCTCCTTGCCGGAGCGAATGGCCGGATCGCAGCTCCTCGTGCGTCGCAAAACCATGCCGTTCCAGCAGCATCTCAAGCCCGCGTGTCCAGATCTCGTAATAGCTGGCGGCAAGATATTCTGCCGGAGGGATATTTTCGCGCGCGTGTCGGCTTTCATCGATGCTCCAGGCGCCGAACGCGCCGCAGGAGAGTGTGATGCCGAGCGCGCGCTTCTCCCATTGCGCATGGAAGATCGGTTCATTCGGCTCCGGGGCCACCGGACCGAAACCCATCTGCCCGCCAAGATCGTGAGGACCGTTCATATCGAAACCTCCGGAGCCTTGGCGATCGCCGTGCCGATCATGGCATCGCGGCTGACGAGATCGGCCAGGGCTGCCTCGCTCATGCCTTCCGTTCCAGCCGGACGTTCCGGGATGACGAGATAACGCAGCTCCGCCGTCGAATCCCAGACTCGAATATTCTTGCCCTCCGGCAGCGTCAGACCGAATTCGGCCAACACGCCGCGCGGATCGATGACGGCGCGGGAACGATAGGCCGGCGCCTTATACCAGACCGGCGGCAGGCCGAGCACCGACCAAGGATAGCAGGAGCAAAGCGTGCACACGACCAGATTATGCGTTTGCGACGTATTGAACACCGCCCGCATATGCTCGCCCTGCCGGCCGGTGAAGCCGAGGCTGGCAATCGCCGCTGTGGCATCACGTTTCAGCCAATCGGCAAATTTCGGATCGCTCCAGGCTTTCGCCACCACCTGCGCGCCGTTGCGCGGCCCGACCTTGCTCTCATAGGTCTCGACAATGACATCGATCGCAGCCGGATCGATCAGACCCTTTTGCGTCAACAACGTCTCCAGCGCTTTCACGCGCGCCTGCATATCGGAATAGTGGTTGTCATGATCATGGTGATGGTGGTCGTCATGATCGTGCATGATGAATCTCCCGTCGAATGAGCCTCAAACCTAAGCCTTTGCCCCACTGCCGCCAAGCGCCTTCTTTGCCGACAACAACCGCAATGAAATGCCGCAACCCCTCCTTTTATTCGTGCATTTGGCTAGTCTGCCACCATGAAGATTTTGATTCTCGGCGCAACTGGTTTCATTGGCTCAGCAATCGCGGCCCGATTACGCAAAGACGGTCACAGGGTCACCGGCCTTGCCCGCAATCACGGTCGGCTGCTCGTAAAACAGTTGACCTTTAGAAAGTGAGCGGCTGCTGCGACGGGTCCATTCTATGGGCACGCGCGACCACAGAGATCACGGCTTCTGCCGCACCGTCACCTGTAGTTTCAACAGCGACGCCAGACCCAACTCTATCGCTTTGGTGGGAATGGTACCGACTACACCGTGAAGCAATGCGGTTGGGACGGCTTCAAGCGCGACTCGAAACCAGACTATTCTCGATCGCCCGTAACCCGCAAGTGGATCTGTTCATCGACGGCCATGAGGCGCGGATTACTGTCTGGAGCGATACGGAAATTGACCACTGGCTTCGCCGCATTTTATCTTCCCGGAGCAATCCGGCATGAGGAGAGGCGCGATTGTTAGTGCCCAGCTACGCATTGGACCAAGATAAGTTGTTTCACGGCGGAGCTTATCCGTTGCGGCTTGATGGCTTCGATACTGTCGCGAAAGCAACGGTCGTGTCGGTTGAGATCGGATCCAAAGCCAGCGAGCAACAGCGCGAGCACATCAAAAAGGCGGCAGACTCGCGGGGCTGGCTGCTCTTGTAGTCGGCACTAACGATCATACGTTGCGTTCGGAATGCTTGGTCGACTGGAGGTATATGAAGCCTCTACCCGAGTTTTGCGACCTTATGTAGATCCTATGAGGAGGGTGGATAGCAATCAGAGCCGTGGCAAGGTGAGGTTGCTTAACCCACAAACACCCTACCTTGTAGGCAAGCATGCCCGTTGCAGCTCACCGATCCGAAGCGCGGACCACTATCCGGACTGATCTTGGCGCAATCTTCGTCTCATTGGAACTCAGCCAATCGA
>NZ_JARFYN010000046.1 GCF_030272695.1 Martinezella calliandrae | reverse complement strand
AGAACGACGAGGCCTGCTTGCCTGCCAACCATCAATCAACTCCTGCTCTTCTAACAGAAGCCAAACAAAATGAAGCTTATTTTGGTTCCAGGTGACTAGATGGGCAGTTCGGTCGAGAATTTCAGCTCACGCAGCACGAAGCTCGACACCACCGTGCGCACATGCGGGTTACGCAGGAGGTAGCGGGTCATGAAGGCTTCATAGCTTTCCACGTCCTTTGCCCTAATCTTCAGCATGTAGTCGAAGGCGCCGGATAGCGCATAGCACTCCATGATCTCCGGCCGCTCCAACACCACGGAGGCGAAAGACGCTACCGCTTCTTCGTGGTGATCCTCCAGCGTCACATGCGCGATCACACAGAGCTTGAGGTCGAGTTTTCCGGGGTCGAGCAGTGTTACGCGCTTGCGTATGACGCCATCCGATTCCAGCTCCTGGATCTTCCGCCAGGCCGAACTCTGCGACATGCCAGCCCGTTCCGCCAGGTCTGCCAGCGAAAGGCTGCCATCGGCCTGGACCAGTTGCAGAAGCTTGCGGTGAAATTTCCCATTTTCTTTCATTCATGGCGCCATACACGAGAGAGTTTCTCATGATTATGACGAAAACTAACACGAAAGAAAAGAAAATCCGTCGAGTTCGGAGTATAATCGTAACATCACGCAAGTGCCTGGGAGGATCGGAATATGACCAAGGAAAGCAGCTACACCGCCAAACTTCCCGGCCCAGACGGTTTATACGCCTATACTTCCGAAGAAGATGCGATATGGGGCGAACTTTACGGACGCCAGATGAAGCTGCTGGCCAACATGGCCTGCCGTGAATATCTGGACGGCGTCAAGACCCTAGGCCTCAAGCCGGACAAGGTGCCTCAGCTTCGCGATGTCAACCGACGCCTGAACGAGACCACCGGCTTCGGGGTCGAAGGCGTGCCGGCGCTCATTCCGCCCTCGCGCTTTTACGAACTTCTGTCGCAAGGCAAGTTTCCGCTCGCAACTTTCCTTCGCCGTCGCGAGCATATCGACTATATCGAGGAGCCGGATCTGTTCCATGAAGTTTTCGGCCATTGCCCGCTGCTGACGAACCAGAGCTATGCGAATTTTGTGCGGCATTTCGGCGAAACCGCTGTTCGCCTCGGCAAGGGAAATTCCTGGCATTTGTTCCGCATCTTCTGGTTCACGGTCGAGTTCGGCCTGATCAACACGCCACAGGGCCGCCGCTGCTTCGGCGCCGGCATCGTCTCTTCGCCAAGCGAAACCAAGGCGGCCATGGAGGGTAAAGCCTGCGAATTCCGACCATTCGACCTGCTAAGTGTCCTGAGGACTCCCTATCGGATCGATATCGTACAACCGATCTATTATGTCATCGACGGCTTCGCGGACCTCGAAGCGATCGTTGACCAGGATATTGGGGGACTGATTGCGACCGCTAAGTCGCTGGGCGATTTCGCACCCACATTCGAGGCCAAGGCCTTATGAATGGCTGATTATCGGGCGCCTGCAGGAGCTGGGCTCCTGCCTCTCACTCGCCGGTCCTCCGTCCTTGATCGTTCTACAAGCACCCGGCCATAGCAACTCAACATTGCTGTAGCTGACTGCTTTATTATACTACCGATCAGTACTTTGACGGGACATAGAGTTCCGGCGGTAGAACTTTGCGCTCATAACTCGGATTGAACACACGCTCTGGCAGCGTGATTTCCTCATGTGGCACGTCTTCGTAGGGGATCTGGCTGAGCAGATGATCGATGCAATTGAGGCGCGCACGCTTCTTGTCGTTCCCCTCGACGATGTACCATGGCGCTTCGGGAATGTTGGTACGGGCGAATGTCTCTTCCTTGGCTTTGGTATAAGCCTCCCAGCGAACGCGCGACTGCAGATCCATGGGCGACAATTTCCACTGCTTCAATGGATCGTGGATGCGCATCAGGAAGCGCATTTGCTGTTCCTCATCCGTGATCGAGAACCAGTATTTCACCAAACGGATCCCGGAGCGTACCAACATGCGCTCGAATTCGGGCACGTCGTTGAAGAATTGTTCGACCTGGTCTTCGCTTGCAAAACCCATTACGCGCTCGACACCAGATCGATTGTACCAGGACCGGTCGAAGAGGACGATCTCACCGCCGGCAGGAAGGTGCGGGACGTAACGCTGGAAGTACCATTGCGTCTTTTCGCGATCTGAAGGAGCCGGCAGCGCCACCACACGGGCTACGCGTGGGTTGAGGCGCTGAGTAATGCGCTTGATGACGCCGCCCTTGCCCGCAGAATCACGGCCCTCGAAGATCACCACGATCTTTTCTTTGTGATAGACGGCCCAGTCCTGCAGCTTGATCAGCTCAGCTTGCAATGAAAGCAAGGCCCGAAAATAGTCGATGCGGGGAATCGAGGGCGGATGAACCTTTTGATAGATCTTGCGAATTTCCTCAGAAAGCGCCGGTTCGGAAAGCTCGAGCTCATAGTCCTCATCTAACGTATCGGCCAATTCCGCTTCCAGCCAATCGGGCTTCTCGGCCATATCTTTCGACGTCATCATCCGCTCCTATGCGCTTTGCATCCGCTGTGCGTCAGCCCGTGGTTGTCGGGCTGGTATGTTGTCACTTATTCCATATCCGCATGAAATAAATTTGAAACATTTCCCAAGCGTCAGTATCCGGGATTGCTGGCTTGCCAGTGGCCTTAGCGGCCAGAGCCCGCGCAAAGAAAAAATGTGCTGAGGATGTGAAGTCCCAGAGAGGATGAGGCCCGGCGACTAACCAGGCCTCGCACGTCCGGTTGTCAATTCTTGCGCGCAGATTGACTGTACCACTTGTCGAAGCCGATGGCGCCTAGGCGCGGGTTGTCCCCTTCTCTCGGGACCAGCGAGCCGTCATCCAGCTCCGTGCCGAAATAGAGCGCGTGCGGATCGGCAACGACCTTACGCGGATCGTTGGACGCCTTCAGGAACCGCGCGACGATGTCGGTGAAGGGCGCCCGTTCTGGCCCGGCGATGTAAACTATGCCGTTCGCAGGCGGTGCAAGCGCCACGTCCGCCATGGCATCGGCGACGTCATCCGACGCGATGGGCTGAAAATTGACGGCCGGCAGATGCACGGTTTCGCCGACCGTTGCCGACTGAGCGATGCCGGCCAAGAACTCGAAGAACTGTGTCGAGTGAACGATGGTATAGGGTATTCCGGAGCTTCTGATCAAATTCTCCTGCGCCATCTTGGCGCGCAAATAGCCGCTGCGCGGCAGGCGCTCCGTGCCTACGACCGAAAGCGCGATATGGTGCTTCACGCCGGCAGCCGCTTCCGCGGGAAGCAGGTTTCGGCCGGACGTCTCGAAGAACTCCAGAACCGCCTTGTCCTCGAAGGATGGCGAATTCGCGAGATCAAGGACAACCTCCGCTCCGGCAACAGCCCGCGCCACCCCTTCGCCGGTGATGGTATTGACCCCAGTGTTCGGGGAGGCGGCGATCACTTCGTGACCCCTCTTGCGCAGCCTCTCCGCCGTCTTTGAACCGATGAGGCCTGTGCCGCCAATAATAACGATTTTCATCTCTAATCTCCCAATTTACGGTTTGAAATCCGTAGCTCTGCAGTGGTCGTGAGCCAATGTTGCTGAGAATGCGCCAACCCGACGCGCGAGCCTATCGAACGGAAGGATTGGCCACATGATGCCAAGGTGTAGGTTGGCTATATCAGGCGATAGGCTATGCCGTTCGAACTGAGCCGACCATCGGGCGTCGGCTTGGTTCGCAGTGCGACGGCTGACCAGTGTTCGGTATCGGCTTTTGGTCGGAGCATCTGCGTAAGCGGAAACGCACCGGGCCAAGGAAATCATACTATTCCTCCGCCCCAAGAAGCTCGAACCTATACATTGGATCGAGCTGGCTGCTCACCGTGGCGAAGATTTCCCCGGCATCAGCTTCGCACTTCACCAAAAATGCTGCAACACCCGTTGTGCGACCGCACTTAGGATTTGGCGGAAATCGCACTCAGCTCTTCGAGATCGAGGTCTCGTTCCAACTCATCCAGCGTCTCGTCATCGATGTCGCCGGCGCGATGAAGCCGTATAAGTTCGCGGCGCCCGGTAGCGACCGCTGCCAGAACAACATCGAAATGAGCTTGGAGCATAGGCACATAATGCTCCGTGCGTTCGGCATAGTCGACGATCATCACAGCCCTGCGCTGATACCGCTCCAGCAATTGAGGATGGATGAGATTGCCCTGGCTGTCATAGGCGCGGCTTTGGACAGTTGCCAATTGCGCCTTGGCCATGGCGGCCTCAGCCTGGCTCATGGTAAGACGCGCCTTTTCCGACTCCGGCTCGGTCAGCGCCGCCCAGTCGATCACACGCCCCAGCGTCGTACCCTGGACCAACACGGTGCCAAGAATGACGGCAAATGACGTCACCAGGATGAAGTCGCGGCCGGGAAAGCCTTCTGGCAAGCTCAATGCGAGCGCCAGTGTGACGACGCCGCGAACCCCTGCCCAACTCAGCACAGTCGCGCCGGCGGCGCCGAGCGGCGTGTATCTGTTTAGCCCTAAAGCGTTGCAAAGTTTGATCACGCCGTCGGATCCGAATATCCAGGCGAAGCGCGCGACGGTGAGTGCAAGCAGGATCACAAGTATTGGCAGCCCCATTGTTGCGATCACCACGCCAAAGCCGCCGCCCCGTTCGACAACACCCCGCAGCGATAGTCCGATCAAAATGAAAACCGCGGCTTCCATCAGAAAAATGATCACAGTCCAGAACGACGTGCCGCGCATGCGTGTCGAGGCTGAAAGGACCGTATGTTGATGCCAGCTCAAAATCAGGCCCATGGTCACCGTAGCGATGACACCTGAAACATGGATTTGTTCGCCGAGTAGATAAGAGGCCCAAGATAACAGCGTTGTCGCAGCGATTATCAGATATTCATCGCGAAGCCGCCGTATGAACAGGACCCAGACAGTCCCGACGACGATGCCGACAAGGGCACCGCCCGCTGCCAAAAGCAAAAAGCTTCCTGCCACATCGACCGTGCTGAAAGCACCGGTGACGCCAGCAGCGACGGCGAAACGAAAGAGCACCAGGCCGCTGGCGTCGTTGAGCAGGCTTTCGCCTTCGAGCAAGATTTGCAGGCGCCGAGGCAACTTTACCCGTTGCAGAACGGCCCGGGCGGATATTGCGTCAGGCGGCGAAACGATAGCGCCGAGTGCCGCACAAGCGGCCCAGGGCAGCGATGGAAACAGGAGATGGGTCACCGCCCCCAAGACGGCACATGTGAAAAACACAGCGCCAATTGCCAGTGAGGCAATGCCGATCATATGACGGCGCAATGGACGAAGCGCAATCGACCAGGCACCGTCCATGAGTAGTGGCGGAAGGAAGATGACGAGCACTAAGCCGGGGTCGACCGCAATTGCGGGCAGGCCCGGTACGAAGGCGAGCATCGCGCCACCGGCAAGCAGCGCCACAGATGGCGGCAGCCCGAAGCTGTGTGCGGCATAATGCAGGGCGATGATCGCCACAAACATGCCGATAACCAACTCGAACAAATGTGTTGGGTCCATGCGTCCCTGCCCTGAAACTGCCTTTATGGCGATGAGTTTGTTACAAAATATTATGATGGCTTTTATTACAAAGCGCGTCGGGCCAAAACGCAATTGCTGAGGTGTAGCGATCGGGACGAACTCAACGGAAGTCGCCTGGCCGGCCATCTAAGGTTCGGGTCCGCTTCCCGAGTGGACTGTCTGATGTTCGGGTTTGCAAACAGCAAAGGCCCTCAGTCGTTCGATCGGTGAGAACGACACGATAGGGAGTACAGCTGCGACCCCTCCTGCCCGACGCACCTCCTGATGGCCGATGGCCGGCGCTTTAAGACCGACCACTTGTCCTGCAGCCGTTAGGCTTACCGTGACATCGCAATGCAGAAGTGCGGCCGTTGCTGCATTAGGCATCTGTTCCCGGGACGGGTTAGAAGATAGGGGCGGATTGCTTCGGCAGCGAAAATTGGAACTGGGCGCCGCCGCCCGGATGGTTCGACACGCGAATGCTCCCGCCATGCGCCATGACGATAGACTGGCACACGGCCAGTCCGATACCGACGCCATCGTCCTTCGTCGTGAAGAAGCAATCGAAGATGCGGTCGAGGTCACCATCAACGATCCCGCAGCCATTGTCGTGAATGGAGAATATGACCGTATTGCCATCCTCGCTGCTGGTGCTGAGATCGATCCGTCGCAATGAACCGTTCCTTTGCTCAATGGCCTGGATGCTGTTAACGAGCAGATTGACGATGACCTGCTGCAACTGGATCCGGTCTCCCAAGACCATGGGAAGATCGGCGGCAAGCCTCGCCGAAAGATAGATCGACCGAGCCTCGATGTCGTGGCGGACGAACAACAGCGCTTCGTCGACCACCGTGTTCAAGTCGAGCGGAAGCCTCTCCGGTTCTTGTTTCGCTGCCATCCCTCGAATGCGCTTGACGATATCGCTCGCGCGGCGAGCGCTCGATACCACGCGCGTCGTGAGCTCGCCGACCTTGACTAGATTCGGATTGTCGCGTGACAACCATCTAAGGCTGGTCTCGCCATTGGTCACGATCGCGGAAAGAGGCTGGTTGACCTCATGCGCGATCGACGTTACGAGTTCGCCGAGGATGGAGATTCGCGCTGCATGTGTGAATTCGGTTTCGAGCTGACGAAGCCGTCGCTCCGTTCGGAGCCGTTCGGTAATGTCCTCCAGGCTAATGAGTGTAACATCAAGCCGTTCCGGCGATGCCGGATAGGTCACCGACAGCCGCACGTCCAGGGTCTGGCCATCAAAAGTGCGAACCTTCATGACCTCTGAATAGCTGCGTTTTCCTTCGAAGCGTGCAACCAGAACTCTTCGCGCCGTCTCGGGAGATGCCGCAAACAGGAAGCTTGCGGGCCTGACGAGATCGGCGGGCACGGTTCCATTAAAGAGCGCCACCGCCTTCTGATTGGCGTCAGTTACACGAATGACATCTTTGGCCATGGCGATCAGTTCAGGATGATCGTCCAAATAGACGTTCAGATCGCTGACGCCTCCGGCTTTCAGTTCGGCGAACACCGGTTCCATGCGACGTGCATCGACCTGCAGCAAGGCAGTCGGCAGATGGTGGATCAATTTGCGATAGCGTTCTTCACTGGCGCGCAGATACGAGAATGAGCGATCGTCGTCGGTCGCACCGTTGACAGCAACAAACACTGTATCCCGGCGCTCAAGCGCCTCGGATCGCCAGGCGGTTACAGCCGCATCGCGCAGTACTCCGTCGGGCGCAACCTTGCGCATGCTGGTGACGGAGCGGTCCGTCGCCACGATCGCGATAAGCTCGGCAAGCACGCCACGGCCGACGCGTGGCCAGAAGGCGCCGACGGACTTGCCGATCATCCCGGCACGACCGGCATGAGCGCCTACGAGCTGCGCGGCCCGCTCGTTGACATTGACAATGCGCGTGCCTTTCAGAAGTTCATCTGTCCAATCTGGCTGCTGCGCCAAATCGGCGACCAGATCTCGGCTGACGAGGTCCCTCACCGCCTCGAGAAGCGGGCGGATGCGAGACGTGTCGAGTTCCCAGCTCGCAGCCGCAAGACGGGGCAGACCTGTGTCCGGGACAGCGGTCTGATCGAATTCTTGGTCGGCCTCTCGCCCGTACTCGACTATGTCGCGGGGTCGGCCTTCTGCGTCGCACCTCACGGTTTGCCTGACGGCCGCGGTGACCTTTCCTCCCAACGACGTGCATCGCTCGACCAGGCCTGCCCAGGTCCCTTCCCGCAGAAGCTTATGCCACTGCCTGACGTATAGCTCCGCGTTAGAGGATATTTCTGTAATGCTGCGTCCGACCGAGCCAATGGCTGGCCAGCCGTAGAGCCGTTCAGAAGCCGGGTTCCAGTATCGGATATTGCCGGCAAGGTCGAAGACCATCACGCTCTCCGGCGCTAAATCGGCGAGCTCTGTTTCTGCGCCCACGTTCCAGGAAGTATTGCCCTCGTCAGCCAGAGCGCGTCTTGCCGCCGTTTCAGCCATCGGGCCCATCCTCCCGTTCGTTCGATCCACCAAGCGGATTATTTGAACGCAGGGCCGAATTCAGATGCCGAAGAAGAACTTCGTCGGCAAATGGCTTGGTCAAATAAGCATATGCACCGCCTTCCAAGGCACGGGATCGAATGCCGGGGTCGGCATAAGATGTGACGACGATTACGGGCATGGTCGAACCCCGCTCTTTGAGGCGCTGCAAGAGATCCAGCCCACTGTTGCCGGGCAGACGCACATCGCTGATGAGGCAGCCGAAAGCCGAAGGTTCAGAGGCCGCCAAGAAAGGTTCAGTCCGATCGAAGGTGCGGCATGACAGGCCGAGAACCTGCAAGAGGTCGGAGAGGGCTTCTCGCATGGCGGCGTCGTCTTCAACGATCGCAATGACCGGCGACTCGAACAAGTAATTGGCCTTTGTTGCTGCCGCGGCTTCTCAGGCCGCCTTCCCAAGCTTTCATCGGCTCCGCCCCACATTGTAATCATACCAAGGTCTAGGGTTGATGCCTCTCGCGAATATCGTCCGGCAGGATGTCCCAGGCGCGGATGAGCTCCCCAACGGAAATGGTCCGCATCTTGCGCATCACATTGCTGCGATGAAGCTTGACAGTGATCTCGCTGATACCGAGGTCGTAAGCGATCTGCTTGTTGAGGCGGCCACGCGCGACTTCGCGCAGGACTTGCCGTTCGCGCGGCGTCAGCGACGTGAACCTCCCGATATGCTCCATGATGGTCTGGGCTTGTGCCCGCTGAGCTGCATCCCGTTCGATACCGGCTACCACCGCGTCGAGCAGGGTCTGGTCTCGGAAGGGCTTTGTGAGGAAATCGATGGCTCCGGCCTTCATCGCCTGCACTGTCATGGGAATATCTCCATAGCCAGTGAGGAAAATGATGGGCTTTGCGTTGCCTCTTGCGGCGAGCTGATACTGGAGATCGAGCCCGCTCAATCCGGGCATCCGGACGTCGACCACCAGGCAGCCGGGCCGCTCGGGAAGCTCCGAACACAGCAGTTCGCGCGGCGAGGCGAAACAGCAGGCGTCGAGGCCCACGGACAACATGAGCTCTTGAAGCGATCCCCGCACGTCATCGTCATCATCGACGATAAGTACGAGCGGACGATCTGTGTCGTGGGCAAGCGCGATCATGAGCTCGCCTGCACTGTCGGGAAGCCAGGAAATACGAAAGGCCTTACCGCGATCCTTCCACCGTTGCGGCTTCCGTTGGCTCCTATCCCCGCCTTCAAATCGGAAAATCCCGCGCCGGAGATGATGATTTCTCGTTTCATAGCCATACCCCCTTCTGCCCACCAGACGTGACAGTTTCAGCCGCCCGGCTGCGGCTGGAAAAGATTTCCTCTGTTAAGGCTCATCGGTCTCCGGCTGAAAAGACGGTTCGCGCCCTACCGGCTTGCCGGCCCGAGACCTGACCCGGCCATCAAGCCACTCGCGAACGCCGTTCGAAAAATCAGGCGGCGCCTTGCGGTCGAAGACGCCTGCCACATCCGCCAGAGTCTGACTGGCCAAGGAATCACGCATCGCCTTCTCCGCACGCAGCATCACCGCATGGATTGCGCACGTACCGGTCGTCGCCCAACCGGGCGGCCGGTCACCGAATACGGCGCAACGACCACGAATCTCCTGACAATCGAATAGCGGCTTTTCGCCCTCGATCGCATCGACGACGTCCAGAACGGTGATATCCTCGGGCTCTCTGGCGAACAGATATCCGCCACGCACCCCTTCCGATGCGCGTACGATCCCTGCCTTCTCAAGCTTCGGGAAAATCTTCGCCACGAAACTTGGAGAGATGCCCTGGAAGTCGGCCAAGTCGCGACTGCTCACCGGCGCAGCCGAGCCCGCCAACCACAGCAAACAATGCAATCCATATTCCACGCTTGCGGTCAAATGCGCCATAACGCGGACCATATCAATCCGCGTTATGGCGCGCAAGCCAAAACTCAGATCATCTTTATCCGTGTTATTGAAATCACCGCCCGATGAAGAGGCCGCCGAAAGACCTATAGGCTCTGTTGCAGTCGCGAACTCCGGCGATCGCAAGCCACGTCAACGCCGTAAGCGTCGATGCCCCTCAACCTTCTCGTCAACTTCGGTCATTGATCGTCGTCCGTCGTCGAGGTCCAGACTGTGCGGACGAGCAAGGCGATCAGGTAGAATGAGACAAAAAGGACAACCGCCGCGCCCACATAGTGAACGTTCTCCATTAGCTTGCGATGGTGCCTCTCGAGCAGCTCGAGCATATTGTAGGCGATGATCACGAATACGGTAAGCAGAGCAGCCAGCAGGAACGGCCAACTCTTCTTGATGAACGCTACGGTCGTTCGCAACATGCGAAACTCTCTGAAGAAGATGGGATCATGCTTTTGCAATCCATCGGTTCACTTGTTGGTGGGGGTTGGGCGGGCGCAGACTGGACCTCTGCCTAAGGTTGGGCGGTGCGATGCTCATTTCGGGCAGCATCCCAAACCTCACGTGCGGCATCAGCATTCATTGCGGCGATGGCCAGACCGACAAGAAGATCAGGCCAGGCCGAATGCCAGAGGAAAGCGGTGATCAGACCTGCGGCGATAACGGCGATATTTGCCAATACGTCGTTGCGCGCAGAAAGAAACGCAGCACGGGTCAAGCTACCGCGGTGGTGACGGTAGCGAGTGAGCATCAACGCGCAAGTAAGGTTGACGAGGAGCGCACCGAGGCCAGTCAGCGAAAGAGGTAGAGGATCCGGTGCTACAGGAACCATGAACTTCTGCCATGCGGTCCAGATGGTAGCGATACCGGGCGCAAGTAGGATAATAGCCAGCATCATGCCGACGCGAGCACGATTGCGTGCGCTCCAGCCAAGGGCGATGGCGATCAACAGATTGACGGAGGCGTCTTCGAGGAAGTCGATACTGTCAGCGAACAGGGACACAGACCCGATCGAAAGAGCAACCAGGAACTCAATGCCGAAATAGCCGAGATTAAGAAGCGCCACCTGCGTCACAACCCGCTTCAGCCCCTCACCCATGAACACGGTCATCGCCAGTCCTACTCCTCCGCTGGCTTCGAGGCGCTGGCGCGTGTTTCCTCATGCGCCTCGAACACTTGCTTGGCGAAGGTGTCGAGCAGGGTCTCGCAGGCTCTCAACCGCTCCTGTGCGTCAGCTGCCAGCGAAGCGCCGTAGAAGTCGAGCTTTGCGATCTTTTCGAACCAGTCTTGAAGCTTTTTCAAGTCGGCATCGTTCTCCTCGAGCTCCGCATAAGAAAACTTGCCCACCGCCGTCTCCTTGGCGATCTCCTTTTCGAAGTCGCCGCAGCGTTCAAGAAACTCGTGATAATGCTCGTCCCGATCCGCCTTGAAGCGGGCGATCACCTTTTCCTGCTGGCTGGGATCGATCGCGGCGGTCTCCAGAATGACGGCCTCCCCGCTCATTTCCATAATATCGTTCTCAAGCATCTTGAAGCGGCGGACGTGCTCATCCGTTTTGGGGAGCATGCAAACGCCGTTCTGGACGTAAACAGCGCCTAGACCCTTGATTTTGCGCCAAAGGGCCACCCGCTTGGTCGCGGGATCGGATGGTACCTTATAAGTCAGAAGCAACCATGATATCTCGGTCATGGTTTGTGCCGTACTGTAACGACCGTTTCATGTCAATCATTACAGAGGTAGGGACAAACCTATACCGACTTCTAAGCGAGCGGTTTCTTCTTCAGCAGCAACATCGCGCGCTACGAGTAAACGCCGCGCGGAAACAATGAGCCTCAAAGGTGCGACCGTCATAGAGAATAAGAGGCTGGATCAGGTCGGCGCAGCTTGGCGACGCGTGCCGCGTTAATCGGACGTCGGAGAGATGACGAATGCCGGGGGGGTTCGGTTTTGTCAGACGAAACCGGTAGTCCCCGCCCGGGCTGATCGGCTCTGCTTTGCTTACTTCCGTGATGTCACCGGCGCTTCATAGCGCGGCCGCGGATTGCCAGCGAAACGATGGGCACCTGTGTGACTGAGCCTGCTGCCCGTGTCGAGCCAAATCTCTCCGCCGAGCGCTCGCCAGCGATGGCAAAAGGCAAAGTCCTCGCTGAGATAGATGCCGGTCTCTTCTTCGATGAGGCTTTCAAAAAGCGCATATTGCGTAGCCGGCGAGCGTTTGGTGCCGGGATAGGCGTGGATCGCGCCGTAGCGCAGGTCGGGATAGGCCGCGATCATCTTTTCGATGACAACGCGCTTGATCAGAAGCATGCCTGTGCCGGCATAAATCGCCGTGACGAAATCTCCGTCCCATTCGGCACTCGGACCGGCAAGCGGCGTCCCTACATAGTGTAGTGCTGCTTCCGCCAGTGTTTCAGCGTTCCGTGAGGGTGCCTTGGCGGCATTGTCCCAATCGTAGTCTTTGATGGGATACATGGCGGCAGCCACATCCTTGTCGGCATCCAGCAGCCGCATAACTTGCTCTGGCTCGAAGCTGATGTCGGCGTCGATAAACAGCATATGTGTCGCAGCCGTATCATTCAGAAAGTGCGAGACGAGGGTGTTGCGGCTGCGGGTGATCAGCGCATCATTGCCGAGCAATGCCAGGGTCAATTGCACACCGGACTGCGCACCGACCTGCATCAGGGAAATGATGGATTGCATATAATCCTTGGCGACCATGCCGCCGAAACAAGGGGTGGCTATGAAGACAAGCCGGTTTTCAGTCATTCACCAGATATCCCTTTTTCGCCGTACGCGCCTTGGCAGAATCTAGGAAGATTCGATGTTTCTGTGTGTGCCGAATTATTGAAATTTGTTTCTGGCGACCTCGCTTTTTGATCGACAACGACGGGCCGCGTGATGGAGCTGGAAACGAGCGTGTCGTCGCGGATCCTATAAGGTTCGCGCAAGTTTGTCTGTGCAGGCTTTAACCGTTGGGGACTACCAGATCGACATTCCGGTGACTGCCGATGACATCATGGCGGCGATAGTCGTCATGGCCAATCTTTTATCTGTTTTCGGGCTGCGCATTCGCGCGAGCGAGGACCCTAAACGAGCTTGGCCTCCAGCATTCGGTATTCGTCGGCATTGATCTCGAA
Source organism: Martinezella calliandrae (assembly GCF_030272695.1). Taxonomy (GTDB): domain Bacteria; phylum Pseudomonadota; class Alphaproteobacteria; order Rhizobiales; family Rhizobiaceae; genus Rhizobium; species Rhizobium calliandrae. Next base: position 43,839 of record NZ_JARFYN010000046.1, on the reverse strand, counting down.
AGATGCTCTGCCGCGTTCATCGAACGCGGCATGGCGGCAAGAGTTGCATCAGTAAGCGTAAAAACCGGAGTCCATGTCAACGCTCGCATCTGGAGGCCCCCTTGACGAGCATTACATCCGTCTTATCAAATAGTTATTATCAGTATCAAAAATCTGGCTCGACAATATCGTCCTCATCGGACAATTCCGTGTCATCCATTCTGGGCAGCAGTTCGTCCGGCAAAAGCTCATCGTCCTCTTCGTCTTCTTCAACGGACGATCAGTCCTTAATATCGGCGGCCGAGCAGCTCGCCGCGCAGCTCATGAACATCATGCTCAATCTGCAGGCCGGCGCTTCCGGCAACAATTCCTCCTCGGACTCAGATGACGTCTCAGAGAGCACATCGGCTGCTCAACAGTCTTCTGGTAACGTCAGTCAGGACGGTGGCCAGCGCAACATGATCGCTGCGATGGATACAAATAACGATGGTAGTATCAGCGAACAGGAATTCGTTGCCGCAAGACCTTCTGACGTCAGCGAAGATCAGGCTGCTAAGTTGTTTGAAAGTTTTGATACCAAAAACTCCGGATCGTTGACGGAAGACCAGTTGGCAAGCGCGATGCAGTCCGATGGACCGCCGCCAGCACCGCCTGCTGGAGCATCGCCGAGCGACGAGCAGATCTCCAGCATGTTCGTCGCAATGGATACGAATGGTGACGGCAGTGTCAGCCAGGCGGAATTCGTCGCCGCACGTCCATCCGACGTCAGCGAGGAGCAAGCGACAACTCTGTTCAAGAGTCTGGACACGACAAGTTCAGGTTCGCTCACGAAGAGCCAGCTTGAAACCTCGATGCAGACACAGCCGCCGCAGCTTCCGGATTTCGGTTCGCTATTCGCCTCCAATTATCAGGATGACACGACGAGCGAACTGCTTTCCGTCTAATCAAAAATGACGAATGCAGTTCACATTCAATAATTTCCATGGGTCGGCAACTTGAGCAACAGAGGTTGGGCCCTTGCGCCCAAGTATGCCGGCCTTTTTCATAAGCGATCCGGCGACGCGATGTTGAATTGAAAGACCTCGCGCGCGATGAAGGTGGCAGTTGGCGCTCCATGGAGCGACAAACCGTTTTTCGCTGACTAGATGAAAAAGTCGCGGTGAAAGGGCGTCCGAGTATGGTATGTGGGGTTACCGGACGTGTTGGCGATCGCCAATACGATGCACGTAACAGAACAGCCGCAAGCTTCGCTGGTATCCTACGGTAACTTACCAGCTATCAACCGTATTTTACTACGATGTTCAGTTTGCCTGTTCTATTATTCGCTAAACAAGCGGAGGGTAACGTTATGGCTGAAGAAGAGAAATCAGAACCTCGTCCTTCGGTGATCAGCGCGGACGAATTGCGCAAGCGAGCACTTGAGTTGCAGCTCGTTGAGATGCAACGTGACGAAAAGATCAGAGCACGTGAAGCCGAAAAACATGCCGAGTTTATCGATGACTTCTTTCGAAAACATATTGGCGACAAAGAGCGGGACATGATCCGCCGGGTGGTCATGAAGGCTGTGGCAGATGGGAAAGTCGAGGCACTTATCTATAGCTTTCCATCCGATTTTTGTACCGACAGTGGCCGCGCCATCAACAGCCATCGCTCCGACTGGCCTTCGACCCTCCAAGGAAAAGCCAAGGAATTATACGATCTTTTCGAAGAGGTGGCCCGTCCCCAAGGATACGGACTTACCGCGGCAGTGATCAATTTCCCTGGTGGAGTACCCGGCGACATTGGCTTTTTCCTGAATTGGGAAGCCCCCGTCGTTTGATATCTGCCGGAGTGTTGACACGCAGGCAGAGCAGGCGCTTGAAGTTATCGGTTTGTTCGGTTGGCTCGAAAGACCGGAATTCGCGGCAATTTCAGCCGCTCCGCTCTGAAGGCCGGTAGCCTGCGAGATCGCGACAATTCGTCAGGAAGAGAGACCGAGCTGGTATTTCTTGTCAGCGATGACGAGAATTGCCGTCTCTCGGATACGCCCTATTCCAACCGATCCTTGCGGCGACGCCAAAGAAGACATTGATCCGGTCCCCGCCTACCCAAGGTCAACGAGGCTGTGGCTCTTGATGATGTAGTCGACCTCACTCGCCAATGGACCAGTTGTGGTCCGGATTGAATTCCTTGATGGATTCGGCGATTTTGGCGGTATTCTCGCCCAGGTCTCGTTGGTAAACCACGCTCTGATCGCTGATCATGAACGTCTGTACGCCGGTTTCGCGATATTTGACGGGCCAGGCAATGAGCGCAAAGCCATCGGTCATGTGGCCGTTGACCACATAGCTGTGCCGACCACCCAAGACATTCGGGCCTTGGCCGGTGAGGATGCGGAACCTGTAACCGAAATAGCCTTCGCCCTTGAGCGCTTTTCCGAACGCTGCACTTTCGATCAAGTCGGCAGCAGGACTTGCGTCGTCTTCGGTCTCGGCTGGCCAGTAGAGCCCGTTTCTTTTGCCTTTGTCGCTGATCAATACCTGGGCATATTCATGTATGCCATCCCCATTTCTAGGTTCGCTGGCGTAAACATGCTGGGCTAGGACATAATCGTGCATCGTCTGAATGGTTTGCAGCTCGTTTTCACCGATGCGCCGATCGAGGATCTCTTCGAGTCCGGCTTGCGTATCGAAAGCCCATTTCCCGTCCTCCCGTTTGACCAAGGGAAACGGCAGCGGCCACAATTTGTCTCCAACGGCAAGGATCTTGCGGTCCGAAATATCTTGAACGGTTACCTGCTTTGCCGCACCTTCCTTGATTTGGCCGAATGCAGCAACAGCTTCCTCGCTGGCCTTCAATTTTGTGCCGTCAAGCCCCAGCAGCTGCGCCAGGCCATCGACATCATTGGAAGCCATGACCGCCTTGAAGCGATCGATGGCCTGCGATGGCTGATCGAATTCAGGCGACTTGGTGCCCGAAGCGAAGCTCTCGAGCCTTTGCCGGTCCTGTGCCATTCCGGTGTGCCCGCTCGACAGGGCCAGCACCGAGGCCCCGATGATCAATGCGGCCAGCTGCATTCCGCGCGTTGTTCTCATTGCACTGCCTCCCGGGAAAATATCGCCTGCCTATCTTCTGCCGCCTCTACCGCCGCCGCCTCTGCCGCCACCGCCGCCCCTCGGCACGGGACGATGTCCGCCGCCACCACGGTGCATTGATGGTCTGGGACCACCGCCACCCCGACTTGCTGATGCTCTTGGGGCTGATCGAGGTGATCCTCCCATGCTCTGACGGCCACGCTGTGACGCCATATTCTCCCGGCGGCCCGACGACACATTGCCGAGCGCCGAAGGCTGGCGGCCTCTGTTGTCAGGCCTGGAGGCCAATTTCTGCTTGTTTTGACGGGCTGCGTTTCCTGCGCCCTGACCGCGGTTTACGCCTGACGGCGTCTGACGAGCCGCCGGCCGGTCGGCTACGTTCGCCGGCCTTTGTTGCGGTCTTTGCTTCAGGCCTTCCATCGTATCTCTGCGCACGTCCGCCGCGCGGTTGACACGATCGGCCGCCGGACCGGTCCGTTGCCGATTTATATCCTGAGCTCGGTTGCGCAAGTCATTGCGGCTATCGGACTGAAGATTGTTTCTGATTGCGGACCTGTCCATATTCGCGAGCTGTTGCCTGTCGATATTCAGCTTGCTGCGATCCACATTCTTCCAGTCGATATCGTTCCATTTGACCTTGCCGTTGAAATTCCTGTTGTTGAAACAGTTGTTGCAGTCAACATCGACGTCTCCGCGCCAGTTGCCGCCCCATACTCCCCAATTATCCCAGTTGACGGCCGCAGCCCATGCCACGCCGGTCACCGCCGCGGCGAAGAAGGCTGCTCCGGGATAGTAATAGTTTGGGTAAGGCTCGGAATAATAGGTGACGGGCTGCGGTGCATAGCCGGATTGATAAAGCATCTCCGGCGGATACTGCGGAACGTAGATCTTCTCGGGATCGGTCGGCTGAATGATGACGTTGTCGTTTTGCGTCACCACAGTGATCTTTTCATCGGTCTTGATGATGCCTTTGGCGACGGCCTCGTCGCGCAACTGCTGGATAGCGACCAGCACATCCTTCTGTTGGTTCGTCAGGGCACTGCCGAATGCCTGCGTCCATTCCAAGTCGTCGCTCATCATCTTGACGACTTCCGGATAGTTCAGCAGCGAGATGACACTGCCGTCCCAATCACTCTTTGGTTTGAGATCCGCATTTTTCTTCTTCGCCTCCAGGAAACGAGCTGCTTCGACGAGTTGAAGCGGGAAAAGCGACGCTGCGGAGATGGCCGCCACCAAATCGTCCGGATAGAGCGCGATGCGGGCGACAAGGACTTCCAACTCGTCGTCTGAAAGTTGCGCCGGCGCTTCTTGATCCGCTTGAGCCGCCGGCGGATTGTTTGCGGGTGGTGTTTGCGAATAGGCTGGACGCTGTTCCTGCATGACAAGGAATGACACGACCGATAGGCCGATAACAAGCTTTTGCACTTTCATTCCCATATTAATGCCTCCCCCATAGCGATTGAGCTCAAACGCCGATTGCGGCCACAACAATAATGGCTTGATGGAGCTCTCTTTGGACCTCGCATCGCTTTCAGATCTGCATCGGCTGCTTGCGGAGAAACAGGTCCCAAACCGCTATAAAAGCCGCTTGCCATATCCAATTGGCTTGCATGCGACCGCATCGCAGTTCCCGCCAGACACATCGGCTCAACCCTGCCGATGGCAATGATCATATTATATCCGGTTGTATATTGAATGTATCATACACGAAGTTACGGCAGTACCGTTCAGCAGGCGAATACGTGGCCATCGCCGAGGACATGCAACGCAATCGGGTGCTCGGCGCTCATTCGTCGCCTGATCGAATGGTTCCATTTCGTAGAGAGCCGAACTGGTACTATCGCACGAAGCCAGACGAACAACATGTCGGGTCCCCGGAGCAGGCCCTGGGACGGTATTCGCAGCCGTCAATTGGCGTGCAAACCTGCTCGCCCGCGCAACAGCCACCAGCCAATATTAGCCGGATGCCGATTTCGATGCACGTCGGGCTTTTATGCTGTCAACCAACCGGTAGCAACGGCTTACCTTCCTACTTGCCGTCACCAACGTAAGCGTTTTCCTTTGCAGACGGAGTTTCCTCCCGGTCGACCTTCTCTATCTCTTTCATCGCATGCGAACGGAAACGAAAGATCGTCCTCGCGGCGCTGCTGCCTCTTCAGTTAGGAGCAAGAATGCTCTTCGATGGTCTTTAGACTGCAAGCACGTGCCGCACCGACGAACAAGCTACGGCCAATCCCAAAGTCGGCTGCCAGCAAGTGACGCTTTGCTGCCGGACGGCGGCACGGGGGATGTTACGCGATGCTACACACGCTGCGACGGCCATCGCATTAAAATCGCATCGGCGGACTAGGACGAGGATAAGCAGTTGGGTGAGCTACGACTTTCTCAAACATTGCAGATGCTGTTCGCAGCCATGGCGACGCAGCCGGCCCGTTTGACCGACGCCCCTCGCGGAAGGAAGCTCTGAATGGCCGTCAGTTTTCGTCTTCCCATATTGCGGGGCTTGCGCGGATTTCGCTCGGATTGGCTGCGCAGCGATATCCCTGCTGGGTTGTCGATCGCGGCCGTCGGACTGCCCAGCGCCATCGCCTACCCCGCCATTGCAGGGCTGCCGCCGGAAACAGGAATCTACGCGAGCATTGTCGCTCCGATAGCCTATGCTCTTTTCGGCCCGTCGCGGCTATTGGTGGTCGGACCGGACGCTGCCACGATGACGGTACTCGCGGCCGCGATGACTGCGGTGGTTGCGGGTTTTCCGGCCGGGACTCCTGTCGATCGCGTGTCGATCGCAGCAGCCCTTGCGCTTGGTGTTGGCTGCTTCTGTTTTGCCGCCAGGCTATTGCGCCTCGGCGTTTTGGCAAATTTTCTCTCCCGGCCAATTCTGGTCGGCTTCTTTGCCGGCGTGTCGCTTTCGATCCTCGTCGGTCAGATCAGCCGCTTCACCGGTGTGCGCATCGAATCGGACGGCCTGCTGGCACCAATTTTCGAAATTCTTCGCAAAAGCGCATCGATCCACTGGCCGTCATTGCTGTTCGGACTTGCGATGTTCTGCCTGCTTTGGGTCGCAAGGATCATGAACTTTCGGATACCAGGGCCTGTGCTTGTGGTTGTCCTATCCTGTTTGCTCTCTGCGCTCTTTGATTTCCAGGGGCGAGGGATTGCCGTGATTGGCGACATTCCCCGCGGACTTCCGGCATTATCCTTGCCCGCGATCTCGCAGATGCCGCTGGACAAGATCGCGCTAGGATCGGCCGCGGTCTTCCTCGTCAGTTTCGGTGCAGGCATCGTCTCAGCCCGGAGCTTCGGAGCGCGTTCAGGCGAGGAAATCGATGCCAACCAGGAGCTGATCGGCCTGGGTGCCGCCAACATCGCTCCTGGCCTGTTTGGGGCTTTTCCGATCACAGTATCGGACTCGAGAACCGCGATCAATTTGTCGGTCGGCGGCCGCTCGCAAGCAGCTGGCCTGGTTTCGGCGGCTACCCTGATTGCGGCATTGGTCTTCCTGCACAGCGCCTTGCGCATCCTGCCGATCCCCGCCCTTGCCGCTATATTGGCGACCGCTGCGATCGGGCTGATCGATGTTCACGAACTCCGCAAGATATGGCGCATCAGCCGGATGGAGTTCGTCTTCGCGTTGATCGCGATGTGGGGCGCTATCAGCTTCGGTGTCTTAAATGGCGTGATCGTCGCCATAGTCGCGACGATGGTCTATCTCCTGCGCAAGACGATGTATCCCCGCGACGGGCTTCTAGGTCGCATCCCAGGCCGTAACGGCTTTTTCGATATAGGGCGGTTTCCGGATGCTGCCGGGATCGAAGGCGTGGCCATATGCTTCATTCAGGGCAGCGTCCTGTTCTACAACGCCGACTATGTGCGGACGCGGTTGTGCGAGATCGCCAACGACCTGCCCACCAACATCAACCGCTTTATTCTCGACGGCAGCGCGATCGTGCATCTCGACAGCACTGGAGCGTCGGCCCTCGATGCCGTGCGCTTGGCCCTGCGGGAACGCGACATCGTCTTCGGGATCGCAGAGCTGAACGCCGAAGCAAAGGGGCTGCTTGAGCGCGCGGGCGTTGCCGAACGCATGGGAGCGGAAAATTTCTTTAACGACAAGGAGTCCGTCGTGATGAGATTCCATCTCCAGAAGGAGCCCGGCGGTATGACTGCTCGCGGCGGAGAAGAAGCACAGACATCGTCACCGAGGGAGGGAAATCATGAACAAGGCGTCTGATCCAGAGCAAGAGGAAGCAGTAAGCAACCGCGACAGCAAGAAGAAGAGAAACAAAAACTATGAAAAAGAGATTGGCAAGCTGCAGGTCGAACTCGCGCATCTGCAAGCCTGGGTCAAAAGCTCCGGCGCCCGCATCGTGATCATATTTGAGGGCCGCGACGCCGCCGGCAAGGGCGGCATGATTAAGCGCATCACCGAACGCGTCAGTCCGCGAGTATTTCGGGTGGTCGCGTTACCTGCCCCCAATGATCGCGAAAAATCGCAGATCTACATGCAACGCTATATCGCCCATCTTCCGGCAGCAGGAGAGATCGTGATCTTCGACCGCAGTTGGTACAACCGCCCCGGCGTCGAGCGTGTTATGGGCTACTGTCCGGACAAGAAGGCTCGTCGCTTCCTCGAACTCGCCCCCCGTTTCGAGGCCGCGATCGTCGAAAGCGGCATTGTTCTGCTCAAGTATTTTCTCACCGTCAGCGAAGAGGAACAGGAACGCCGTTTCCGCAGAAGGATCGACGACCCGATGCGGCAATGGAAGCTCAGTCCCATGGACGTGGAGTCCTATCGTCGCTGGTGGGATTACTCGCGTGCCTACGACGAGATGCTCCGAATGACCGACAGTGAGCATGCTCCATGGTGGATCGTCCCATCCGATGACAAGAAGCGGGCTCGGGTCAATTGTATCTCCCATATTCTCAAGTCGATCCCCTACGAGAGGGTAAAATTCGACAAGCCGGATTTGGGCAAGCGACAGAAGCGGCCGGCGAACTACGTCGAAGACGAGAGCCTTCGCCATGTCGTGCCCGATCTTGTCTGGTAGGCCGTGGCCTAGCGACGCAATGGGGTTCAGCGGCCTTTTGGTAGGAAAGTAGCGGGGGTAGCGCCAATGCAGGACGACCACTACAAAAACAAGGCCGCTGACGCAGTCCAGCCGAGCCACGCTTCGACTGACGCGCGCATAAGCGATTTCATCCGATTTGGGACCATCGGCCTCTTCGCTTATTGGTCCTTCACAGTCATCGCGCCCTTCATCTCGATTATTGCCTGGGCCGCGATACTGGCAATCGCTCTTTTTCCGCTCTTTCGTTTGCTCGCGACGCTTCTGGGCGGCCACGGCGTAATTGCTGCGACCTTAATCGTGGTTGCATGCCTGGTTGTCATCATCGCGCCACTGGCGGCCATAGTATTCAGCTTTGCAGACGCGACCCAAGGGTTCCTAACCGGCATGAAAGAAGGAACGATTGTGTTGCCAGCGGCGCCTGAAGGCCTCAGAAATTGGACTCCATTTGGCGAGCGCCTTTACCAAGGATGGAACTACGCCGTCGCCAATTTCGCGGCGATGTTGAAGCAATTCCAAGAGCCCATACGGCAAATGGCCGGCGTCATCCTAGAGAGAACAGCGGCTTTCGGAAGCAACGTGCTCAGCTTCATTGCGTCGGTATTGCTGTGCGGCTTCTTTCTGGTCGCAAGAACCCGGCTGACGGCGGCGGTCAACATTGTCGCGATGCGGGTGGGAGGAAAAAGGGGCGCCGACTTTGTTCAGCTCGCGGGCATGACGGTGCGTAATGTTTCCCGAGGTGTCATTGGTATAGCCTTGTTGCAGACGCTGCTCTGCGGGCTGTTATTTGTAGTGTTCGACGTCCCTGCACGCGGAGCTCTGACCTTCGTTGTCTTTATCTTGTGCATCGTACAAATAGGGCCGGGCCTCGTTCTGGTGCCCCTGGTTGTTTGGGCCTGGTTCACATGGGCCTTCTCGGATGCGTTGCTTTTCACACTCCTTTCGGTGCCGATCACCGTTCTTGATAATTTCCTGAAGCCAATCTTGATCTCGCGCGGCCTGTCCACCCCCATGTCGGTCATCCTGTTGGGTGTCATCGGAGGGGCTTTGTCGCATGGCCTGGTTGGCTTGTTTCTCGGGCCGGTCGTTCTCGGCGTGTTTTACGATCTGCTGGCTGCCTGGGCGAACCCGGCTCCAAATTCCGACGATAAACCCGCTGTGGCCACGGTTTGAGGCCTACGGTGATCAAGACAATCTCTGATAACATCGCCCCCGGCTCCATCCGGATATGGTCATCTTGGCATCGTCGCTTTCTCGACGGCACTACGACTTGGGCCGGTCGACTGGCCGTCTCAACACCACGACGTTCGAGTGACGGAGCGCTTCGTGTATTTCGTTTATAAGGGCCTCGACAAGATCGGCGTATTCCTGTCGTCGCGCCTCACGCACACTTTCTGGTAAGCGGTCGACATGCGCGAGGGTTTCGATGGCTGCGGCCAAATCTTCACACATGCTGCGAAAGGTTTCGTCAATGTTGAGAAGCTGTTGTACTCGGATGACGTCGTCAGGGAACCGTACCCCTAGAATTGCGAGGGCGGACAAATGCGCTGAATTGTTTTCTTCCGACATTGTCCCCCCCCGCTTATCATGTGCGCGTCATGAAGATTGAGACATTATATTGGCACCACTTAAATTAGAGGTGTAATATACGGGAACATACGAGGGCACAGACGCCGGAAAGGCGCGAGGGGACACAATGCAAAGTGCGCGAGTAAGCGGTGGGGAGAGCGCGTCGCCTCCCGAAATCACGGAAATCAGAGAGCAACTTGAGCGGATCCTTGCAAGTGACGAGTTTCTCGCACCCGAGCGGGGCCGCAGATTCCTGGAATATGTGGTTGAGGAGACGCTGGCGGGACGTGCAGATTACCTCAAGGCCTATACGATTGCACAGGAGGTCTTCACGCGGGATCCCTCCTTCGATGCACAGAACGACCCGGTCGTCAGAATAGAGGCGGGCCGCATACGCCGTGGACTCGAGCGCTACTATCTGGTCGCAGGGCAGGCGGACCCGATTGAAATTACCATTCCGAAAGGTGCCTATGTCCCGTGTTTTCGCTATGCCGCGGCCGCTGGAAGGCCTCTCGATCAAACGGAGGATGAGGACGCCTTTGGGATCGTGTCCGAATCGCCGAAACCGGTCGTCGCCGCGGAGCATAGGGATGGCCCGTCTCGCTTGTCATGGGCGTGGTATGCGCTACCGGCGGCCGTCGCCTTCGCAGCCTTGATCGCGATAACCTCCTTCTTCTTCCCGGTGCCCTTGGGCCGCAAGTCAGCCCCCGCCTCCATGAGCTTGGTCACCCCCAAGGTTCTCGTCGAACAGTTCGAAGAAATTTCCAAGGAGGGTGGACCTTCCGACATCGCCCGCGGACTTACCGACGAAGTCATTGGCGAACTGGCGAAATTCAAGGAAATCGCCGTCATTACGAGAGTGCCAGCTGCCGGACCAGGTATCCAACAAGAGGAACCGCGCTTCGCACTGCAGGGAGGTGTGCGCGTCGGTGGAGACAAACTTCGGCTAAACGTCAGGCTGGTCCACCGAGCCGATGGATCGGTGATTTGGGCGAGCAATTACGACAGGGACCTTCGAGTTCAGGATATTTTGGAGGTGGAAGCTGATGTTGCACAGCGCGTTGCAACAGCTCTTGCCCAACCCTATGGCGTCATCTTCCAGGCCGATGAAGCGCGCATTGCTCAGTCTCCGCCCGACGACTGGGATGCCTACGCCTGCACTCTGTCCTATTACAGCTACCGGGTTGATCTCAATCCGCAAAACCATGATGCGGTCCTCGACTGTCTCAAACGCACGACCGCGCGCTTGCCGACCTATTCAACCGCATGGGCATTGCTTTCCTTGACCTATCTGGACGAGGTCAGGTTCCAATTCCAGCTTGATATGCGCCGATTGGGAGAACCGTTGGCGCTTGCCTTTGATACCGCCAAGCGTGCCGTGGATCTAGACCCTCAAAACGCACGGGCTTTGCAGGCGCTCATGCTCGCGGATTTTTTCAAGGGCGATGTCGACGCAGGAATAAGGGCGGGAGCAGCCGCCTATGCAATCAATCCCAACGACACCGAAGTCGCTGGCGAATATGGGTTTCGGCTCGCTTTCTCCGGAAAGTGGGATACTGGTTGTGAACTGATGTCAACCGCTATCAACAGGAACCCTGGCCCCATAGGATACTACGAGGTGGGCTTGGCAGTCTGTGCTTATATGCGCGGCGATTACCAGGCGGCCGAACTTTGGGTTCGCATGGCTGATCTCAAATACAACCCCATGCACCATCTCGTGCTGCTCGCGGTCTTCGGTGCTGAGGGCAAGCTCGAGGATGCCCACCAAGAGGAGACATGGCTGAGGGCGAACGCCCCGGCTTTGTTGGCTAATATTCGCAAGGAAGTCGCAATACGCCTGCAGCGCCCGACGGATCAGGACCGCTTTCTTGCAGGACTAAGATCCGCGGGGATTACAATCTCCCCCTGACAAGCACGAATTTTGCGACACGTTCGCGGCCTCGCCGATAGACGATACGTGATGTTACGGGCCTTCGGGACGTCGCAGCGATACTATCTCCTCAACGACTACGGCCGGTAGGCTCGGTTGCGCCAGCCGAAAAGGAGGGACCGTGTTTCTTGACTATTTTGCCCTTGGGGTGCTGTTTTTTGTCGTGATCACCTTGTTCTACGCAGTGATCGCAATTCACGACATCCCGCATCTGATCGCCAAGGCCCGCAATCATCCGCACCAGGATGCGATCCATATCGCCGGATGGGTGAGCCTGTTCACGCTGCACGTCATCTGGCCGTTTCTGTTCATCTGGGCGACCCTCTATCGGGAGGATCGTGGTTGGGGAATGCAGCCCAACGGCAAGCTCTCGCATGAGGCCGAAGCAAATGCCGAAATCGCCCGCCTTCACGCCCGCATCGCCGAGCTTGAAGCCCGCTCGTCGGAGAAGGAGAAAGTCTGATGGATCTGCTCCTTATTCTTACTTACGCCGCGATCTGCTGGACCGTCTTTAAGGTATTCCGGATTCCGGTGAACCAATGGACGCTTGCAACCGCCGTCCTCGGCGGGATCTTTCTGATCTCTGCTTTGCTGCTCATCATGAGCTACAACCACCCCTATTCATCGGATGGTCGCATCTACTTTACCTCGGCACCTGTCATTCCAACCGTTGGCGGGCAGGTCGTTGAGGTGCCCGTCACGCCAAACAAGCCATTGAAGAAGGGCGATGTTCTCTTCCGCATCGATCCGCGGCCATACCAGTTCGTTGTCGATCAGAAGAAAGCGGCGCTGGCCGAAGCAAAGCAGAGCGTCCTTCAATTGAAGGCTGCTCTCGATGCTGCCAATGCCGCGGTCGTCGGAGCGGAAGCCTCCCGAGATCGCGCGTTGCAGGCGTTTCAGAAATTCCAGGATTCAAACGAGAACTCAAAATCTAGCGGCCGGGGTGCCGTCTATTCCGAACTGGAAGTCGAAAACCGTCGCGGAATCTATCTGACAGCCGAAGCGGCCGCTGACACGGCACGCGCGCAGGCAACGCAGGCGAGACTTGCTTATGAATCCGAGATCAATGGCACGAACCCTACCGTGGCCCGGCTAACGGCAGAACTGGGCAATGCGGAATACGAGCTTGACCAGACGACAGTTCGCGCACCAAGCGACGGATATGTGACGCAGGTCTTTCTCCGTCCTGGGATGATGGCGAACCCCTTGCCGCTGCGTCCGGTCATGGTGTTCATCGATAGTGCGGACCGAATCCTTGCTGCAGCGTTCATTCAGAATTCGCTGCAGCGCGTACGGGTGGGCGACGAAGCCGAGGTCGCCTTCAGGGCGGTTCCCGGCAAAATCTTCAAGGCCCGCGTCGCAGAAGTCATCGATGTAATGGCCCAGGGCCAGCTTCAGCCGGGCGGAGCGCTGATAGACCCGCAGTCGCCCGAGCGCGCTGCTCCAGGACAGACGCTGGCGGGTATTGAACTGATGGAGCCGACCGACCAATATCAGCTACCAGGTGGCGTCGTCGCGCAGGTCGCCGTTTATACCGACCACTGGCACCATGTCGCGATCCTTCGCAAGGTCCTCCTGCGCATGAGCAGCTGGATGAACTATGTCTTCCTGGAGCACTGAACGGGCTCGAAATAGCCGCAGCAAACCGGCAGTACAGGCCAGACCGATCCCAGAGCTTACTGGAATCGGTCTGGCTGCTGCTGCGTGTAGAAGCGATCTTCGTCCCTGCCAGTCTTCAGCCGGGCAGCTTCCGGATGGTGTCCATCAGCGCGATGATCAATGGCTGGTGAATTGGGCGGAGAAGTGCTCCGCCGACGCTGTTCGATCTTGGTCACACAGCGACAGTAGGTTGTGACGAGCCGCACGCTGGCGTTTCGAAATGCCTCCTGCAAGCGCTGAGGAAATTTCATTCTCCTTTGCCTCGCGGGCGTTGGCGGCACCAAAAGGCCGCTCTCCTGTCAGCATCAGATAGGTTATAACGCCAAGGGAATAGATGTCGTCGCCTTCGCTGGCTCGGCGCCTATCAGGCATTGCGGCGGGGCGTCGATCGGTATGGCAGCGCCGAGGCGGCCGAGGATCCTCACCGTGTCCTCCTCGCCCAGGCGCGAGGTCCGCGCCTGTGGACAGGCAATGTTGAAATCGATGAGCTTCACCCGGCCGCTGCGCTGCCCGTCCATGCCATCGGCAATCACGAACTGTCCGGCATTGAGATTGAGCCTGAAGGCATCCTCGTTCACCACATGCTTGCGGCCGCGGCTGGTCGCTGCCTCCGCCTTTAGAAACTGCGACCTGTCTGCCGTGTGGTCCTCGCCCCGGATTGGAAGAGCCGGCAAGGTCCAGTCGTGCTTTAGCCGGCGATCAGAAGGCTCCCGAACGGTTGCTCATCGCAGCCTTGAGGCATCATCCGAACATTGCCGGTCTGCTGACCGCGCTGACGCAGATCTATCTGGAGGACGGGCTACCGGGGTCCGCACTAACCTCCAGCTGCATAGCCCTTGCGCAGAATCCGGACAATTCCGACCTGCTCGCACTCGTCGGCTCGCAGCTTTCCGTCCTCGGCAGCCGCGCCGAACCCTCCCCAAGGTGGAGCGTGCCCATCTGCAGCAGCCTGCGAATGTTCCTCTTCCGAGTTATCTCGCCGAAACGCTGGTCAGTGTCGGTCAGCTGACGGAGGCGCATCGTCTCGCCAAGCGGGTCGTCACTATTCGTGGCCATCGCCAAGCAGCACCCCTAAAAAATCGAGGCGACGCTGACGCTTGCCGGCGCCTACAGAATTTCCGGCAATCCGGCCCAGGCGCTACACCTGCCACAGCCGTTGGTCGCCAAATTCGCGACGCTGAGCCCGACACGGCCATGCTCGGCCCGATTAAACAGGGCGGGAAAAACGTCGAGACCGATGAGCTGCGAGCGGCGCTTGACGAAACAAGGCTGTTCGTCGACGGCAATCTTTCCAGCCTTAATGCCATGGTCTTGCTGCACTTCGGCCTCTGCTCCCCGCCAACCGGCCTTCCGACGAAAGTGCTGGGCCGTCAAGCCTTGCCGACATCGTTGCGCTGATGCCGCACAAACTTTTCGAAGCCAATGACAGGCCTTAGGCCGACGACAAGGATGACGTCGTCCGCGCCCTGCAGCTCTTTTTCGCCATGGCGCTTCCCGAGGGCATTCGCGGCAGGCGGGAAATGTGGCGTCGCTCGCTAGCCGGGCTGCCTCGGCCGTTCGTTGCGCTGGTGTAGAACGCGACGCGCCCGAAGCTGATCCTTGACGACTACCGACCGCTTTCAGCGGTTTCCAGGTATCCTTGTCAGCGTCAGCCCCGCGGTCGTCAACAGCAGCATGGGCGCCGGCTAAGTTTTAGGCTCGCTCATCGAGAGCGTTTCGTCGTACGGCGCTTTGGGGACCGGCAGAGGGGCTCCGTAAGCCGATGCACGCTTTGAAGGTGCCGCTTTCGTGCAGCTCTCCAACTATGCGAGAGGATATTCAGGCCGCACACCGGCAAGGTGGGAGCGAAAGCGTATTTTACGGTAGTCTACATGAAATCCTCCTCACATAATGGCCAGCGCGTCGGGCCAGTGCTGCAATTTTGACAGGCGGACCACCTCCAGACTACATAGCGTGCAATCCACAATCGCGCGCAATGCAAATGTGCCTTTGGTGGCATTACCGTAACATACTTCCGTACGCCTTGGCTTTCGGGCAGGTTTTTTCGGCACGCCGATCCCGGCGGGCAGATCTCCATGGGGGCCAAGGATGTCGAGGAGAAGCAATCTTTTTGCGGCGGTGACGCTTGCCTGCATTGCCTATAGCGGGCTCGTGCAGGCCGAGACGATGAGCTATGCGGATGCGATCACGAAACTGGCCGGCGATTGCGGTGCCGACATCGGCAAATTCTGCAAGGGTCTGAATCTCGGCGGCGGCCGCATTGCCGACTGTCTTGAGCAGAACGCCGCGAAGGTGTCGCCGACCTGCAAGGCCTCGGTTGCCAGCGTCGTCCAGTCGATCAGCCTGCGCGAGCAGGCGCAGGCCGCCTATAGCGACGTCTGCAAGGGCGACATCGCCCAGCGCTGCAGAGGCATCAAGGGCGACGGCAATATTCTCGCCTGCCTCGTCAAGAACAAGCTGGTCAGCGACAAGTGCGGCCAGGCGATCACCGATGCAGGTTGGAGGTAAGACAATGCCAGCGCGTTCCTTCAAGACACTCGCCGTTCTCCTTGCCGTCTCCATGCTGCCGGCAAGCGTCGCCTTCGCCCAGCAGGTGTCGCAACAACGGATCATTTCGGGGCTCGGCAAACTCAAGGCGAATGCCCAGGCCGTCGATATCGAACTGTTGCGCCAGGAGGCGATGAAAGGGGCGGGCCAGCAAATGTCGGCACTGCCCAATTGGAGCAAGATCGGCAAGCTGCCGCAAATGGTCGTCGAGATCAATTTCGAAAATGACTCGGTCGCCATCAAGCCGGAATCCTATCGCACCCTCGGGATGATCGCGGATGCGCTGCACCATCCCAATCTGTGGGCCTACAAGTTTCTGGTGATCGGTCATGCCAGCTCGACCGGCGACGAAAAACACAATCTCGACCTGAGCGAGCGGCGCGCCGTGGCAATCAAGGAAGCGCTGGCGACCACCTTCGCCGTCGACCCCCAGCGGCTCTACGCCGTCGGCGTCGGCGAGGCGTTCCCGATCGAAGGCTCCAAGACCGACGCCGCCAACAACAGGCGCGTCCAACTCGTCAATCTCGGCCTGTTTACGCAAAAAAAGTGAGGCAAGAACCGTCCGACACTGGGAGGACATGGGAATGACGACGACCGTTGCCGAAGAACTGCGCAGGCGCGAACTCGAACGTTACATTCTCGAAATGGAATGGGAAGAACAAATCAGGACGCGCCAAGCGGAGAAGCATTTCAAGCTTGTTGAAGACGTGTTCCGCCAGCATCTCGGCGAGGCGGAACGCATGACGATCAGGCAACTTATAACTGGCGCCGCCGCCAACGGGCGATGCGAGGCCATGGTGTACAGTTTTCCAGCCCGATGTTGCACGGACGGTGGCCGAGCCATCGAGAAAAATCTGCCTCATTGGCAGAAGACGCTTCAGGGCAACGCCAAGGAACTCTACCATGTCTTTACGGAGACTGCGAAACCGCAGCGCTATGGGCTCAGAGCCGCAGTCGTCGATTTTGCAGAGGGGTTTCCGGCGGAAATCGGCTTTTTCGTCACGTGGGAACCACTCTTCTTCAGGTCGGACGAAAGCATCTACTAACATTTGAGCGGCCTCGTTCGGGTAGGACGCTCGGACAGGTGATCCATGTCGTCGCGCACCATACGTCGCATCGCGGATGTGATCGACCCGGGCGATGCGCTCGGCGAAGTACTCTTCGGCTTGATCATGGCGCTGACCTTGACGGTCGGTTCAAGGCTGATTTTTGCGAAAGAAGGGCTGAATGTCCGCGAGCTAATTGTTGCGACGATCGGATGCAATGTCGCCTGGGGCATCATTGATGCTGTGCTGTTCGTCGTGGGTACGGTCTTCTACAAGAGCAGGCGCTTGCGCTTGTTCCGTCAGATCAAGGCGGCCAAAGGTGAATCCGAGGCGCTGGCGGCGCTGGCGAGAGAGTTCCCGATCGAAGACGAGCCACTCTCTCCCAAAGCGGCGGATGCAGATGCGCTCTATCGATCCCTCGTTGCCCTCGCCAAGCGCGCTGATCCCGTGAGCGTGGCTCTGTCCAGGGGCGATCTGTTGGTTGTGGCCGCGGTCTTCCTCCTGGTCTCGGCGACGTCCCTTCCGGCAGTCATCCCCTTTTTACTCATCGGTAGTGCCAATCTTGCCTTGAGGGCCAGCAATCTGTTGCTGATCGCGCTGCTGTTCATGACAGGCTATGCATGGGCAAGCTTTTCAGACGCCAAGCCACTCCATGCAGGCGTTACCATGACGTGCCTCGGATTGGTGTTGGTCGGAATAGCGGTCGCTCTCGGCGGCTGAGCTCAAATGTCGAGCCATAGGTTTGGCGGAGGGTGCGAGCCACAACGAGACGTCGGGATGTCAGCTCGATTTCGCGCCTCGGCGCGCGTCCGCAGCACATGCGTTGGAGGTCGGCCACATGCGCCAATGGGTGGGATGCACATCCAGGATCTCTCTGGTCTTGGCATTGATCCAGCCGGCAGGTATTCGTTGACAAGGAAAGATCAAACTATGGACCCCTTCGTCGTCGATTACGGCGAGCTCGATATCCTCTGCAAACGGGGCTTCGACGATGAGCTGCCACATCGACTGATACCTCATAGTAAAGCCGTTCTTGCGCTCATCAGTCGCCGCGGCTCAGCCGGACAGCGGGTGTGCCGCCGGATCAAGAGAAATAGCGCATGGCAACGCTGAACTCCTTGATTCGGATCACTCCAAGGCGTGCTTTTTTTTGCTTCCTAACATGCTTATAATATCCTGAGTTGAGGGGCATTAACCGATGCGCGTAGGGACCGAAAAACTCTCTCTGGGCGTTTTGTTCTCGGCCTGGTCAAAAGCCAGATGGGAACGGCTTTGGTGTGCAGGAAAAACCGACACGCTAGGGAACTCTGCCGATGTTCAAATCGCGATCCCAAGCATGAATGCTGAGGGCCTGCGGCATCAGCACCATATCAAGCAGATTTTCGACATCATGCCCGAAGCAGTTCTGCTTCTGGACAAGAACCAAAAGGTTTCGGCGTGCAACAGGACCGCATTGTCCATGTTCGGCTACTGGGAACAAGAGATCATCGGCAACGGTATCGGGCTTCTTTGGGCACCTCAAACGATCGACTCTCGATTGAAGGGACGCTGGGCAACACGCGGAAGGGTGCGTCAGGGCATCGCCATCAGAAAGGACGGCACGACGTTCCCAGCCGCCTTAACCATGGTGGCGGCGGACGGAACCGAGGTCACAGCGATCATTCAAGACCTCCGCGAGGGCGAGGGTGCGGAGCGTCAGGTCCAGCAGCTTCAGAGCGAGTTGGCACGTCTGGCCCGGCTAAATGAACTTGGGGAAATGGCGTCGACGCTTGCTCACGAACTTACACAGCCATTGGCGGCGATCGCAAATTATTCGCAAGGATGCGCCAGGCTGCTGGCAAGCGAGCGCGCCCAAACGAACGAACAGGTGCAAGATGTCCTGTTGGAGATCACACATCACGCGCTTCGCGCGGGCGATATCATAAGACATCTGCGGGAATTCATCACCCGGGGCGGCGGCGAAAAGAGAACGGAACACATCCAGGAACTGATCGAAGAGGCAATGAAACTCGCCCTTATGGGATCGCGCCTGGCCGGCATCAACACCGAATTTTGCTTTGAGGCGAGACTTGACGTCGTCCTGGTCGACAGGATCCAGATCGAGCAGGTGTTAACAAACCTCATTCGCAACGCAATCGAGGCCATGGATTCAATCGATAATCCGAGGCTGACGGTCACGACAAGAAACGAGACGCGCGATAGTGTCATGGTGGAGGTCTCGGACACCGGCTCCGGCATAGCGCCAGAGGTAGAGGCAACGCTGTTTCATCCGTTTGTCAGCAGCAAGCCTCGGGGCCTCGGCATAGGCTTGGCCATGTCGAAACGCATTATAGAAGCGCACGGAGGCCGTATAACCGCCCGGCGTAGGGCCTCCGGAGGCTCTACTTTCTCATTCTCGTTACCTTTGATCGATGGGGCGCCCGATGCCAAATGACCTGACAGTTCATGTCGTCGATGACGAGGAGCCATTCAGAAAATCCCTAACGTTTCTGTTGGCTTCGGCCGGCTTTGCCGTGCGAGCCCACGAGTCCGCCTCGGCATTCCTGGCACTGATGCCGCTGCCTCAAAGGGCCTGTCTCGTAACAGATCTTCGAATGCCGCATATGGACGGAGTCGAGCTGTTGAAGCGGTTGCGAGGAATGAATATCGATATCCCGACCATTGTCATTACCGGCCTCGGGGACATAGCGATGGCCGTTCAAGCCATGAAGGCCGGCGCCGCCGACTTCATCGAAAAGCCTTTCAAGGATGAGGTTCTTATAGCGGCAATCAAAGAGGCAGCAGGCCAGAACGAACCAGTGGCAACCGACGAAAATGTCACCGCCATCATGGCCCGCCTCGACCTGTTGACGGAACGCGAGCATCAAGTCCTGAACGGGATCGTCGACGGGCTGCAGAACAAAGTGATAGCCTTCAATCTGGGCATAAGTTCGAGAACCGTGGAAGTCCATCGCGCAAACGTAATGGCCAAGATGGACGCCCGTAATCTGGCTGAGCTTGTCCGGATGGTTATGGCCTGCGACTCGCCATCAAGGCACCGTATAAGTACTTAGTGGTTGTTCCGAATTTTGCGACTTCTCCCAATCTCGTATTGATCTGAGAGTAAGCGGAGGAGATTCATATGACGACCCTTAACCAAGCCGTCGATCGCCATCTGCCTGCGTCGAGGGCCATGGATTTTACAGAGCAGCGAAAACTTAACTCAAGTACGACTCTTGAGGTAAGGGCCGGCCAGGGCATCTACCGTGAAGGCCAGCGCGCGGCCGCGATCTATCAGGTCCAGTCGGGTGCGGTCCGTGTCTATCGGCTTATGCAAAACGGCCATCGCCACATCCTATCTTTCTATGGACCAAATGAGTGGTTTGGTCTGCAAGACGGGCCCTTCCATGACGATTTCGCGGAAGCGATTTGCCAGAGCAATCTGAGAGCGTTCTCCATCAGCGGCTTGTCAACGCTGCCAGTAAATCTTTTGGGCATCGCACTCAACAGCCTTGCTTACGCGAACTCACGCCAACTTATGATCGTCCGCCAGAGCGCCCTCGAGCGCGTCGCCATCTTCGTGAAGGAAATGGCTGATCGCCGTCCCGGCGTAAGCGAATTCGAGCTCATGATGTCGCGCGCCGATATTGCCGACTATTTGGGGCTGACAGTCGAGTCAGTCGCGCGCGCGTTTACCAAACTGCGCACGAGCGGTATTATCCGCCTTCACGGACGAGGCCAACGCTATGTTCGTATCGTCAATCCAGAGGCTCTTGCGGCGCTTAGCATGTAGGATTCGAGCCGGCCCGCCTGACGCAGTGTCGAACCGCGATATCGACGCTTCCAAGAACCGCGTCGACACCCATATTGCGAATGCGCAGGGCAGTGAAGCAGGCGACGCTCCGTCGCAGGGGCCGGCGGCACAACAATTTGCACAAAGACCAGAGGCAAATCCCGAAGCGCAGAAGATATACGAAGAACTCGACCGCATCTTCGGCAGCACGGGATTTCAAGCATTTGATCGCGGTCGAAAATTCCTGGAATATGTTGTCGGCGAAACACTGGCAGGACGGCAGGAATCTCTGGACGCTTACAGCATAGCGCGGGCGGCTTTCGGTAGAGATGCGTCCTTTGATGCCGAAAGCGACCCCATTGTTCGTATTGTGGCGGCCCGCACTCGGTTTGCACTGCAGCACTATTATCTGGCGGCCGGCCATGATGACCGCGTGCAAATTGTCATCCCCAGAAATGGATATACCCCACAGTTTCATCAAAATCACTTAGTTGGTCCGTCGCATGAAGGCGAAAATCCGCGTAGCGCTCTACCTTCTCAGGTCCCGCAGTCTCCAGAAGACAAACCTCTCACCTATGGCGACCTGCTATTGCCGATCGGTGTGCCCCTCGGTTTGGTAGTGATCATTATCCTTGGACTTGTCCGGCCATTGGAGACCTATTTTTTGTTAACTGACAAATCCCCCGGATCCCCAGTTTCAAACAGCAACGAAAAGAGGCTGAGAGTTATTGTCGAGCCCTTTGCAAACGCAACCGCTGGAAGCAACGCAACCAGTATGGCCCGGATATTTGCCGATGGGATCATCGGACAGCTTACCAAGATCAAGGGCATCGTCGTTGCTACACCGGATGCGGCATCAGCAGTCCCGGCATTCGATGGACCGCAAATCGTCATACAAGGGACTTTTGGAACAGAAAGCGGCAGGGGCCGCCTCCATGTGCGCCTGGTCAATCCTGTCGATGGAACGGTAGCATGGGCTGGCCAATACGAAAGCGATACTCGCGCCGCGAGTATAGTTGACACTGAGGACAAAATCGTCCGGCAGGTCGCCACGATGTTGGCGAAGCGGTCCGCGAGTTGGAGAGCCGATGCTGTTACCCGCTAGCTTGGGTTTACCTGCAGGGTGCAGCGCATTCTTCCTACGTGGAATTGCGTAGTGATTCATCACAATTTGCAGCCATCAGAAAGCGACATATCACTTCACTCAGGCGAAAACGCTTCGTTTTCGCTCAATCTGTCCGTCGCGACCGTCCGCAAATGTTTTGGCCAGTTTGCTCGGCGGGAAGATTTTCCGCAGCGTCCGGCGCGCAGCCCCTAGCTCGCGCTTCCAAACCCTTCCTTGGAGGTGACTTTTAATGGCTCGCCCGTCTATGACCACACTAGCCAAACTGATGGCCGCAATGGTAGCCGCGACCTCCCTTTCGCTCAATCTGTCGGTTTCGGCAGCCTATGCCCAGCACGGCCCGTTTGATGACTTCCCGATCGTCATCACCTGTGAACAGAGGGGCACGCAGCACGCCTACTATCTCTCGAGGGTAACGCAAGACGGCACAGCGACCTACGTCGCCTCGGAGAGGATTGCGGGGACCATTTCGCTCGGCGGTCATGCAAAGGCGGTCGGCGGTCCGGGGGGAGGAAGCTGCGTGGGCAAAACCCTTGAGGAACTCCGCGCCTCAGGCCAGGCACATGATCTTCGGCGCTAGCCGCTCAATCGGGCGGCCCGCACCATAGCGTATATCAGCTAATTGAGCTCATAGGGGCCGTCCGTGAGCAGGCTGGCGCTGCCCATGCCTGCGCCGTTCGACGATCTCCGCAAGAATCGACAGCGCGATCTCTTCGGGCGTGATTGCGCCCAGATCGAGCCCGGCCGGGGCCTTGATCTGAGCCAGCGCGGCGACGTCGATGCCGTCGGCGGCCAGCTTTTCCTTAAGTGCTGCTACCTTCCGCCGGCTGCCGACAAAGCCGAGATAGGCGGCATCCGCCTTTAGTGCGGCTCTCAACGCCGCTTCGTCGCCTTTGCTCTGTGTCGAAACGACGATGTAGCAATGCGCAGGATGCGCCTCCGGAATAGTGAACTTCTCAAGAAGAAGATCGGCGTTCGGTCTCTCGGTAAAATCGGCTGGCGGGGCCGCAGCGGTTATGTGAAATCCAAAGTGCCGGGCAAGATCGGCCAATGCGATCGCGACGGGGCTTGCCCCGAGGATCACGAGGGACGGGCGCGGCAGTACCGGTTCGACGAAGATGTCCATCGTACCCTTGCTCGGACACGTATTCTTGGCGAAGCGGATGCCCTGGCGACTTTCACCCGGCTGCACACCCAATTCGGCGAGAAGATTTTCAGGCTGTACCGAAACTAGCCGCGATTGACCATCTTGAAGCGCATCCTGTGCAGCTCGCAAAACCGCGCCGCGCGCGCAGCCGCCGCCGATCCATCCGGCCACAATCGTCCCGTCGGGCCGGATCACGGCTTTGGCTCCGGCTTTCGCGGCGGTTACCGAAACGGTGCGGACGACCGTCGCAAGCACGAAGGCTTCGTCTGCGGACCGCATCCTTGACGCCAACTCCATCACATCGACATGGGCGGTCATGACAATCCCTCCCTCAGAGCTTGGCAAGATAGGGTTCAAGCGCGGCCAGGCTCGCCAATGAATGGGCTGGCGCATGCAAGTCCACATAGGGCAATGCGGCCTTGATGCCTGAGGCTTCCGGCGTGTAACCGTCCCAGCCCATCATCGGGTTGAGCCAGACGATCCGTCGGCAACGACGCGCGAGCGCGGCCATTTCCCGCCCGAGCAATGCCGCGTCGCCGGTTTCGTAGCCGTCGGAAACAATCATCACACAGGTCCGCGAATGGATCACTCGTTCGGCATAGCTGCGATTGAAAACTTGCAGGCATTCCCCGATCCGCGTGCCGCCGCCGGCGCCCTGCACCATCATCGACAGCCGGTCGAGCGCGCGGGCGACATTCCGCTCCTTCATCGCATCGGAGACATGGGCAAGCTGTGTGTGGAAGAGAAAGGCTTCCGCCTCGCGAAATGCGTCGAGAACGCCATGCATGAAACGCAGGAAGATGCCGGTATACATGCTCATCGAACCGGAGGCATCGAGCAGCATGACGAGCCGCAGCGGCTTTGTCTTGCGCCGACGTCGCACAGGATTGATCGGAACGCCGCCATGGCTGACATTGCGATGGATGGTACGCCTGAGATCGAGGCGATACCCCTTGCGACGTGCCACATCCCGGCGAGTCAGGCGGACCCGCATGGCGGCGGCAAGCCGGGCCGCGATCAAATGGGCCTTTTCCATATCAGCCGGATCGGACAGTTTACGGAAATCCGTTTGCTCAAGGCTTTCGACCCGCGATGCGCCTTCCATGCGGCCATCGCTCCCCCCTGCCCGATCATCCGTCTCATCCGATTTCGTCAATTGGTCGCCAAGGTCCGTGCCGCTCCTGGCATTGTCGGCTGCCGGTTGAACTTTTAGCCCAGGGGATGGTTTGGGCACACCGGAGACGATGCCACGGGAGCGGACATGCCTGCGGAGCCAGAAGGCGTCGAACACTCCGTCGAACCGGTCCCAATCTGCCTTGCGGGCACAAAAGAGATGCTTGAAAGCCGAACGCAGCAGGTCAGGCCTGGTCGCGATCTCCGTCTGCATCAGCGATGCGGCATCCTGACCTTCCTTCAATCCGACGGCGAATGCATTATCACGAA
The DNA here is from genome assembly GCF_030272695.1 of Martinezella calliandrae. Taxonomy (GTDB): domain Bacteria; phylum Pseudomonadota; class Alphaproteobacteria; order Rhizobiales; family Rhizobiaceae; genus Rhizobium; species Rhizobium calliandrae. The sequence continues at coordinate 19,481 of NZ_JARFYN010000046.1, read as the reverse complement.
GCGTTCTGAGGAATGCGGCGAGCCTCTTGGCAACCAGGCGCGAAAACTCGTTCATGTCGTCCATCGTCAGAAGCGTATCGCAGCAGCTCATGCGACCCTCCCGAGCAGCCGCTCCGTCACCTCGCGGCTGATCCGCACCTTATCCTCCCGTGTCTTCAAAAGACACATCAGCGTCTCATGGACGGCCTCCGGCTCCGCATGCAGGTCGACAATATTAAGGCCGACGAGGACGGCCGCCCAGTCAAGCGTTTCCGCCACGCCGGGTACTTTCCGCAGGTCCTCCTTCCGGATCTTTTCGACTAGGCGAGCAACTTGCAGCGCCACCGATGCACCGGCACCGGCTACCCGCGCCATGATAATGCGCGCCTCGCGGTCGACGTCGGGATAGTCGACGTAGTGATAGAGGCAGCGTCGCCGTAGCGCATCGGAGAGCTCGCGTGTTCCGTTCGAGGTCAGGACGACATGCGGTATGGACGTGGCTCGCACCGTCCCAAGCTCGGGAATGGATATCTGGAAATCGGACAGCAATTCCAGCAGGAAAGCTTCGAACTCCTCGTCGGCGCGATCGACCTCGTCGACAAGAAGGACGGGCGCGCGCGGGCGGCGGATCGCAGCCAGCAGCGGTCTTTCGAGGAGATAGTCTTCGGAAAATATTCCACGCTCGATCTCGGCCGCGTCCATGCCCTGTCGCGCCTGGATGGCCAGCAATTGCCGCTGATAGTTCCATTCATAGAGCGCCGCGGACTGATCGAGGCCTTCATAACATTGCAGACGGATGAGCTCGGTGCCATGAGCGGTCGCCAGCGCCTTGGCCACCTCCGTCTTGCCGACACCGGCCTCTCCCTCTAGCAGCAAGGGCCGGCCAAGCAGCTGCATCAGGGCGATGGCGGTTATAAGATCGCGGTCAGCAATATAACCGGCGGCGACAAGCCGCTCTGTGATCACGTGGCGCGGTAAGACCTCGCCCCGTCCCGCCCCCTCTCCTTTCCCGAGGAGAGGGCCGTTCTTATCATGCGATGCAGATCGAGTGGAGGACATGAGCCGAGGTTCCGATCAGGCGATCACGCCAAGATTTTTCGCCGCCTGCCAGTTGCGCCAGAAATCATGCGGCATCTGGATATGCGTCGAGCCGAGAAACGAGAAGGCATCGTTGACGGCGTTCGAGAAGGCGGGAACGCCGCCGACGTTCGGGCTTTCGCCGACACCCTTGGCGCCGATCGGGTGATGTGGAGAAGGCGTCACGGTAAAATCCGTTTCCCAATGCGGCGTTTCGACCGCCGTAGGCATGAAGAAATCCATGAAGGAGCCCGTGACGACGTTGCCGTCATTGTCGTAGCGGATCTCCTGGCCCATCGCGATCGCGAAGGCTTCGGTCAGCCCGCCATGCACCTGTCCTTCGATGATCATTGGATTGATGCGGGTGCCGCAATCGTCCAGCGCATAGAAGCGGCGAACTTTGTAGACACCGGTATCGACATCAATATCCATGACGCAAAGATAGGCGCCGAAAGGATAGGTCATATTCGGCGGGTCGTAATAGCTGACCGCCTCAAGCCCAGGCTCCATTCCCGGTGGCGGTGCATTGTAAGCAGCCCAGCAGATGTCCTTCATCGACTTGAACCGCTCCGGCAAGCCCTTCACGCGAAAGCCGTCAATGTCCCACTCGAGGTCATCTTCGTGAACTTCGAGCATATAGGCGGCGATCATCTGCGCCTTGGCCTTCACCTTGCGTGCCGCCATGGCAATCGCAGCCCCCGCGACAGGGGTCGAGCGGGACCCATAGGTACCGAGGCCGTAGGGCGCAGTATCGGTGTTGCCTTCCTCGATCATGATATCGTCGGCCGGGATGCCGAGTTCTGTGGCGATGATCTGCGCCCATGTCGTCTCATGGCCCTGGCCCTGGCTCTTCGTTCCCATGCGGGCGATGCCGGCGCCGGTCGGATGCAGACGGATTTCGCAACTGTCGAACATCGCAATGCCGAGAATATCGCAATTCTTGGACGGTCCCGCGCCAACGATTTCTGTGAAGAAGGAAACGCCGAGACCCATGATCTCGCGGGTTTCGCCGCGCTTGAAGGCGTCGCGCTTTTCGGCCTGTTCGCGACGGAGACCGGCATAGTCGACCGTCTCCATCATTTTCTTTATCGCCGTGTGATAATCCCCGGAATCATATTCCCATCCGAGCGCCGAGTGATAGGGAAACTGCTCGGGCCGAATGAAGTTCTTCAGCCTGAGTTCCACCGGATCCATGCCGAGCTTCTGGGCGAGGATGTTCATCCCCCGCTCGATGCAATAGGCCGCCTCGGTTACGCGGAAAGAGCAGCGATAAGCGACGCCGCCGGGAGCCTTGTTGGTATAGACGCCGTCGACGGCCAGATGCGCCGTCGGGAAGTCATAGGAGCCGGTGACGATGTTGAAGAAGCCTGCCGGCCATTTGGACGGATCGGCGCAGGCGTCGAAAGCGCCATGATCGGCAAGCACATGCACGCGCAAGCCCGTAACCATTCCTTCCTTCGTCGCGGCGATTTCGGTGGTCATATGATAATCGCGGGCAAAGGAGGTGCTGGTCAGGTTCTCGATCCGATCCTCGACCCATTTCACCGGCTTTCCAGTGACGATCGATGCGACGGCCGAGCAGATATAGCCCGGATACGCGCCGACCTTGTTGCCGAAGCCCCCGCCGATATCGGGGGAGATCACATGGATTTTGTGTTCCGGGATCTTGGAGATCAACGCCACCACGGTACGGATGACATGCGGTGCCTGGAATGTGCCCCAAATCGTCAGCTCGCCTTTGACCTTGTCGAAGGAGCAGACGCATTGGCAGGTTTCGAGCGGCGACGGATGCGTGCGGTGATAGGAGATCAGCTCTTTGATCGTCACCTCCGCCTTACGGAAGGCCGCGTCAGTCAGATCCTTGTCGCCGACCGTCCATTCGAAAATGTGATTGGGATGCTTGCGCGGACCGTGCGCACCGTCTTTCTTGTCTTTGATGTCTTCGCGTAGAACCGGCGCATCCGGGTCCATCGAGTGGAACGGATCGATGAGAACTGGCAATGCTTCATATTCCACTTCGACGGCATTGATGCCATCGTCCGCGGCGTAACGGTCTGTTGCAACGACGAACGCGACCTCCTGGTTCTGAAACAGCACCTTGTCGTCAGCAAGCACCATCTGGACGTCGCCGGCCAGCGTTGGCATCCAGGCGAGATTGACGCTCTTGAGGTCTTCCGCCGTCAGCACGGCGAGAACGCCCGGCACCTTCAGCGCCTTGTCCTTGTCGATCGATTTGATGCGCGCATGCGGGTGCGGCGAGCGGACGAAATCCCCGTGCAGCATGCCCGGTAGCTTGACGTCATCGACGTAATTGCCCTTACCCTGGGTGAAGCGAATATCCTCCACCCGTTTGCGCTTACAGCCCATGCCTTCGAGCTTCGCTTCGCGCTCTTCGCGCGTGACGGTCATCTCGTTCATTCCGCGGCCTCCTTGAATTCAACGCCGTTGATTTTTGCGGCGGCGTATTGGATGGCCTTGACGATGTTCTGGTAACCCGTGCATCGACAGAGATTGCCCGAAATGCCAAAGCGGATTTCCTCCTCGGTGGGGTTCGGGTTTTCCTTGAGCAGCCGGTGTGCACGCACGATCATGCCCGGCGTGCAGAACCCGCATTGTAGGCCGTGCATCTGGCGAAAGCCTTCCTGTAGTGCCGACAGCGTGCCGTCGGGATTGGCTATACCTTCGATCGTGGTGATCTCCGATCCCTGCGCCTGCACCGCAAAGACGGTGCAGCTCTTGACCGACATGCCGTCGAGATCGACGGTGCAAGCGCCGCAATGGGTGGTCTCGCAGCCGATATGGGTGCCGGTCAGAGCCAAGGTCTCGCGGATGAAGTGGACGAGCAGCATTCGCGGCTCGACCAAGCCCTCTACCTCTTTGCCATTCACGGTCATTGTCACATGTGTCTTCGCCATTGTTGCCTCCTCACACGGCGCGGGCTGCGGCGCGCTTCAGTGCCCGCATGACCATGATGCCGCCCACATGCTTGCGGTACTCGACAGGCCCTCGCCCATCCGCTGCCGGCTGCATGACCTGCTGCGCGAGCCCGCCAGCCTTCTGCAGCGTTGCCTCGTCGAGGCTCGTCCCGATCACTGCAGCGGCTGCGTCTTCGGCAAGCAACGCCGTCTCCGACAGATTGGTCAAGCCGATGCGGCAGCTATCGACCATGCCGCCGGAGATGGTGAGCATCACGGCTGCAGCCGCGGTCGCATAGTCCCCGACCTTGCGCTTCAGCTTCTCGTAGGCATAGCCGTGACCTTGGACGGGTTGCGGAATGACGATCTCGGTCAGTAATTCGCTCGGCTCCAGAGCCGTGAAATAGGCACCCTGATAAAAGTCAGTGGCGGGGACTTCGCGCATGCCGCCCGGCCCTTCGAGGCGGTAGCGTGCATCCAGGGTCAGCATGAGAGCCGGCATGTCGTTGCCGGGATCGCCGTTAGCGACGTTGCCGCCGATCGTGCCGCGATAGCGCACCTGCGGATCGGCGATCAGCAGCGCCGTCTCCTTAAGGATAGGCAGGAGCGTCGCGATTTCCGGCGAGACCACTAGGTCATGCTGCGTGGTCATCGCACCGATGACGATGTCGCCGCCCTCGTGCCTGATACCCTTGATGCTCGCAATACCGTGAAGGTCGACAAGATGCTCGGGCGAGGCAAGCCTCAGCTTCATCATTGGGATAAGGCTGTGCCCTCCCGCAAGGGGCCTCGCTTCGTCGCCAAGCGTGGAAAGGAGTCTGATCGCATCGGCGACCGTTTTCGGCCGATGGAAATCGAATGCGCCCGGTATCATGATCTTCCTCCCGTTCGATCGGAACACGACGCTTTAGGGAAGAATTTCGTCGGTTGCCCGCGCTGGCAAGCTGACTGGCGGATATCAATCACCAAGGGCGGAGTTTCGCACGAAAGGCGGTATTCGGCGCACGATTTGCGGCAGCCTCGCTGACTTATCTTGTGGCTTTCGCAGCCTCTCCCTTCGCCAGTCCGAGGCGGGCTTTCAGCTCTGCGATCTTGGCGCGGCTTACCGGCACAAGATGAGGAGCGGGACCATCCAATTCCACCACGGCGCCGTCACCTTCCCTTCGCATGAAGGTTATATGCGGGACCGCCACGATATGGCTGCGGTGGACGCGCATGAAAATGTCGGGACAGAGCAGCGACTCCGCTTCCGAAATCGGCCAGGAGCACATGCGCTCGCGCTGACCGTCATGGACGAGCGTATAGTGAGCATCGGCGCGAATGCTGCGGATCTCCGACACTTCGATGAACTGCGTTCCGTTTGCCGCTTCGATCGGCACGCGCGTCGCCATCGGCCGCGATGGCGGCTGACCAAGACCCGCGAGCGGAGCGGCCCTCGTCCGAGCCCGCGTAGCAACCGCTGCACTGTGCCGTCCTGCGCCGGTTCCACCGTCCTGAAGATCGGCAACTCGGTCCGAGATGATCACATTCGGACGCGGGCGTGCTTCTGGAACGAGAAACAGCAAAAAGCCGACGGCGACCAGGAAACACAGCAATGCCACGATTAATGCCAGTACCTGTGGCGAGGCAGCAAGCCCATCCATTGCCATGGTCTGATCCATGGCTCCCGCGGCACTAAAATGCATGCCGTACATCGCCGTATAATGCATGCCGGAAACCGCAATACCGAAGGCGACCGCACTAAATGCAAGCCGGAACCCGCCATGGCCCGCCAGAAAAATCCGAAGTCCGCCATAGGCGGCAACGACGCCAATGAGGACGGAGAGCAGCACCATGCCACGATCATGCTCGATGCTGAAATGACCGGCGAGGCCGTGAATACCGACATAGTGCATCGAGGCAATACCGAGCCCAAGGAGCACTGCCGAAGCGAGGATGCGTAAGCTGGACTGTTCGCCGATGCTGACGAAGAACAATGAAATGCCGACCACCAGCGCACAGATCAGGAAAGACACGACCGTCGGTAGCACAAGGTAGACAGCATCAGAGGGAATCGGCGCGGCAAGCATGCCGATAAAATGCATGGTCCAGATGCCAATAGCCAAAAAAGCCGCCGCGCCGGCAAGCAACAGCCTACGGTTGGCCCCAGGCGAACTGCGGATGCGCGCGGCCAGGCCAAAGCCGGTATAGCCGCCCATGATCGCAACCGCCACTGAGAGCGCTACGAGAAACGGATCGTGCTCAGCGAACATCACGTCTATGGTCGCGTCCTTCCTCCACGAACGCGGCCTCTCCTCAAGAGAAGGTTATATCCGCGATCGCCATATTGACAAGCGAGGATCACAAAAGGTACGCGCCGCCGGCAAGCAACCATCCTCGGGTAGGGCTGGCAAATCCCGCCAGACTTGTTACTCCCGCTCCTGTCAGGCCTGGTCCTAGTCTTCTCGCGATCATCAGAGAACCTTCTGGTGGCAGAGTAAGCCTATAGGAGCACGTCTTGAAAATCGAAAACAAAACGGTCCTGATCACCGGAGCCAATCGCGGCATCGGCCGCGCCCTCGTCGATGAAATGTTGCAGCGCGGCGCGAAACGCATCTATGCCGGAACACGCGGCGATCAGCGTCATGATGACGAACGCGTCATCTTCGTCAAACTGGATGTCACAGACGAAGACGACATTCGGCAAGCGGCTGAGAAAATTGAAGGTCTCGATATTCTGATCAACAATGCCGGGATCTTCTCGCCAGATGATTTCAGCGATTTCGAGATCATCAACCGTCATCTGGCTGTCAACTTCTTCGGCATGCTGAAGGTGACGCAGGCATTCTTGCCGATGCTGGTGCGGTCGAAAGGCGTCATCGTCAATAATCTCTCTTTGTCGGCGCTTGTGCCGGTCGCCTCGACGCCTGCTTACTCGATTTCGAAAGCTGCGGCACACAATGCTGCTCAGGCTCTGAGAGCCCTTCTCGCGGCTCGCGGTGTCAAGGTGCACACCTGCTTCACGGGGCCGGTCGACACCGATATGACGCGCGATTTCGACGTTCCGAAATCTCCGGTTGGCTTGGTGGCGGCAGGTATCGTCGACGGATTGGAAAGAGGCGAGGAGGACATCTTTCCCGATCCCTTCTCCGGACAGATTGCCGATGGTTGGCGGGCCGGCGTCATCAAGGCACTCGAGCAGCAATTCACCGCTTTTGTGCCACCATCACCGATGGACGAAGGGGGCTGTTGTCACCATTGACGTCCAGCATTGCGAGGCTCGGCAACGCCGGGCGAGTTGAGATGAAGCAAAAGGATCGTTGGCGACGCGATCTGCCAACGATCCAGGCTCTGCCGGAAGCGACCTTGACGACCTGATGCCCAGGCACATGTTTCCGACAAGAACCCTTCGCTATCTTTCAATTCACCTTATTCACATCGATCAAGAGCGCTACAGGCCGCAGCAACGACAAAATCGGAAAGCTCCCAATGTCAGCCCCGATCTTCATTCCCGAACCGCTGAAATCGCTTCGTGTCGAGCCACTCTTCGCCGTTGAAATGAACATCACGGCAGCCCAAAAAGTGGGAGCTGAAGCTGGCCCAAGCGTGGTCGGCATCGTTGGCGGCGGGCGTTTCGAGGGAGAAAGGCTAAAGGGCCGCGTCCTCGAAGGAGGCAGCGACTGGCATCAGGTTCTCGCCGATGGAACCGTGCGGTTAGACTGCCGCGTCGTGCTGGAAACGGATGATGGAGCTCTCATTGGCATGACGTACCAGGGAATTCGCGCCGGTCCAGCAGACGTGCTCGCACGTCTTGCGCAAGGCGCGCCAGTGGAGGCCGACCAGTACTATTTTCGTATCAATCCGATCTTTCAGACGCGTTCAGGCGACTATGGTTGGTTGAATCGCATTGTGGCTATCGGCACCGGTTATCGACCCCCGAGCGGGCCGATCTACAATATCTTCCAAGTCCTCTGACGGAGGGGAGACACAAAACCACAGGATTTTCAGAGCAAGCGGCGGGTTACGTTTCGTCTGCTGGGGACCGATCATGCGCAGGCAGCGTTCCTCGGCCGCGTTGAGGCTGGTCAACCCTGCGACGAGGAAGCTTCGCCGCTCGCGGGTTGGATTTTTCCTCACTGTCGACATGGCAGCCGCTCTGGGCCATCCCGGCCTCCGCAAGCCTATCGGAGGCTCGTCCGGACGCTTTACGGAATTGTAAACTTCCGAACAGGACGTCGCAAAGATTCAAACCGATAGTGCGGACGGCTTCGATTGGAATTGATCATGCATGCCCGACAAATCGCCTTCCTGGCCGCCGAGTCCAACAGTAACCAGCAGACCTCGCCAGGCGTCGAGACCCCCGCTCCCATGGATAACGCGCGGCGCGCCGAAGCCGAAGTCCAATCAATCAATCCGTGGAAAGTTGCCATCCTGCTTTTGGCGGCGTTGACACTCTACAGGTTCGCCATACTCGCGCAGATCGGCCTTCATCCCGACGAGGCCTACTATTGGCTCTGGTCCCGGGTGCCCCAGGCTGGCTACTATGACCATGCGCCGATGATCGCCTGGTGGATTTGGCTCTCGACGCAGCTTCTAGGTGACAACTCTCTCGGCGTTCGCCTGTTTCCCATCCTGTCCGTATTAATCGTTTCGGGCGCCACCATCGCCATTTCATGGGAGCTCTATCGCGATAGTCGGCTGGCCGTGAGAGCAGGAGTGTGGGCAAATGCGATGCCACTGATCGGCTTTGCAGTACTGCTCGCTACGCCTGATGCCCCATCTATCCTGTTCTGGACGTTGGCGGTATGGGCCCTGGTGTGGCTGCGTCGTAGCGGAGACAGGCGCATATGGTTGCTTGTCGGCTTGCTGGCGGGTCTCGGTTGTCTGTCCAAATACACCAATCTGTTTCTCGGCCTTGGCATCCTTCTATGGATGATCCTGGATTCCGAAGCGCGCAAACGTCTCTATGGCCCTCACATGTTCATTGGAGGCGCGATCGCTCTTGCTATCTTCTCGCCCACCATCTTCTGGAACTTCGAACATCATTGGGTGTCGTTTGCCAAACAGTTCGGCCGCATCGACAATGGGCAGCCGCTCTCCTGGCATACGCTGGAGTTCCTGGCCGGGCAGTTCGGGCTTGCCAATCCGGCAATCGCCATCTTCGCCGCCATTGCCGTCGCAACCGCCTGGAAACAGCGGGGCGCCGGCGAAGTCTCACCGACCGCATTTCTGCTGGTGCTATCGGCACCCATGCTCATCTACATGTTGCTTCATTCGTTCCATAGCCGCGTCCAGGGCAATTGGCTGGCGCCTGTCTACCCGACCATGGCGATCATGGCCGCTGAGGCTGCGCGGCATTCCGCCGGCTCACGCCACTTGAGGCGCATGACGAGATGGGCCGCACCCGCCGGTATTGGTCTGATCGTTGCTTCTTTTTATTATTTCGCTTCGCCGCTCGGACAGCAGGCACCTTTTCCGTCGCCGGCGGACAAGCTCATTGGTTGGAATGAATTGTCGACGGACATTGCACACTACAAGCAGCTTCATGATGCTGGGTGGATCGGAACGATCGATTATGGCATGACGGGCGAGCTTGCCTTCAATGCCGATGATGCGCAGCATGTGCAGGAAATTATCAGCCGGAAACGCTATTCCTTCGAAACCGTCGATCCGAAACTTGTCGAACAACCGGGCCTCCTGGTCATTCCCGTGGCCGGTGGGATGCTCGAGCGGCTCCGAAGCTGCCTGCCACAGATGGTGCCTGTCGGCGAAGTTGCGCGTCGAGCCGGCAAACGCGTGCTGGAGCGGTACGCGATCTTCACAATCAAGCATGCGCCGCGGGATATTTTCATTACGGGATGCATCTAGCAACCAGCAGCGATCGGCCTTCCGGTGAATGGATGACATCACGTGACCGGCAATCTTTATGAATGGAGAACGCAACCGTCCCGATAAACAGAGCACCACAGCTCGCGTTTCCTGCCCCTCATCTGGATCAATTCGCCGTCTTTGGCGACCTAATTCCGTCCTAATTTTTGCGATTTAACTTCGATCCGAAACGTCTGACCCACGTCAGACCATCGCCAGCGATGGCGCAGGGTGTGAATTTTGCCCGTTTCGCCATGAACGTTGGTAGAGGACCTTTTATATGTATGATTTCGATGTTGCCGCAACGCAGTGGATCAATGCCTGGTCAGGCCACAGCACGCTGTCGGATGCGGCGATGATTTGGGTTTCGGCCGTCGGCGTGCCCTTGATGATACTGGGAGTTGCCGGCCAATGGTGGCTGCGGGCCGACAAAAGGCATACGCGCCATGTTCTTGTTGCGTCTGGAATGGCTTTTCTGTTGGGCCTCGCGATTAACCAGATCGTGCTGTTGTTCGTTCACCGAATGCGTCCCTATGACAACGGCCTCACTCATCTCCTTGTCTCCAAAAGCGCCGATTTCTCGTTCCCGTCCGATCACGCGACCGCCAGTTTCGCAATCGCGTCGACCTTCCTGCTTTACGGGATGCGCCGCGGATATATCTTCCTCGCGGCGGCCGTCATCGTGGCCCTTTCGCGAATCTATGTCGGAACGCACTACCTCAGCGATGTTGTGGGCGGCGCGGTGACGGCCTTGATCGCAGTCATTGCGGTTCGGGCAATATATCGCGAAGATACGCGGATCGATCGCTTCATCACTGGAATATTGTAGGGAACGCTTGTTTGACATTGTTTCTCCAGAGCGCATCCACGACTTGATCCAGGTCTATGGCCTCTGGGTTCTGTTCGCATTGGTCATGGCCGAAAGTATGGGCGTGCCGCTTCCGGGGGAGACTGCCTTGGTGACGGCGGCTCTCTATGCCGGTTCGACGCATATGATCAGCCTGCAGGCCGTCGTGACTACGGCAAGCATCGCCGCGATCATCGGCGACAATATCGGCTATCTGCTGGGCCGATCGATCGGTCTTCGATTGATATTGCGCTATGGCGACCGCTTCCATATCGGCAGCAACAGGCTCAAGATCGGCCAATATTTCTTCATGAGGCACGGCGGCAAGATTGTTTTTTTCGGACGATTTGTGGCGCTGCTCCGTACCTTCGCCGCTCTCCTTGCAGGCGCGAACCGCATGCGCTGGTGGTATTTTCTATTGATGAATGCTTGCGGCGGCGTGTGTTGGGCAATTGTCTTCGGTGGCACTGCCTATCTGTTCGGCCAACAGGTTGAACATGTGAAGGGGCCGATCGGCCTGCTGCTCTTCGTGGTTGCAATTGGATTCGTCTTTGCTGGGATGGTGTTCTTCCGCCACCACGAAAAGGAATTGGAAAAACGGGCGAAAGCGGCGCTTGGCGATCAGTGACTGCCGGATTGGTATTAAGAGTTCGATATTGCGATCTATCTGGATTAGGCGGAAGAGCCGGCAGGATCCCGCGATGGCGGGAATGACAGGATCGCCCTGAATCCTTGACAATCCTGGCGATTCGACAGCCGAAGATCCAGATCGTGGCGCTGTGCAATCGTTCGGGCGATGGCAAGTCCGAGCCCGCTGCCCTCTTCATTCGAATGATGGGCGCGGAAAAAGCGCTCGGTAAGCCGCGGCAACATATCGTCTGGAACGCCGGGACCGGAGTCGCTGACGGAAAGTTCGATGCGTCCGACATGTTCGGCAATGGCGATATCGACGATACCGCCTGACGGCGTATATCGGACGGCATTGTCGATCAGGATCTCCAACAGGGCCCGCAGGTCGGCGTTCGAGCCAGTCACATTGGCTGTCATCATTGCGCCGAAGCCGAGATCGACCCCCCGTTGATCCGCAAGCGGGATCAGGCCTGACACCACATCCATCGCCAATTCGTCCAGGCGGATCATTTCATGCTCGGTCGCCACGTCCATGCTTTCATAGCGCGCCATCCGCAGGAGTTGCGACGCGAGCGCCGAAGCGCGTCTGGCGCCAGCCTGCAGTTCGGCCAATCGCGCATCGAGTTCGGAATTGTTTTCCGCCTGCCTGATATTGCCGATCTGGATGGTCAGAGCTGTAAGCGGTGTCCTGAGCTCGTGGGCAGCATCTGAGAGAAATTCCCTTTGGCGCGCCATTGCGCGCTTCAGGCGCCACAGCAGGTCGTTGATGGCCGTGATGAGCGGCAGGATTTCTCGGGGAACTTTCGCCATTTCGATCGGCGACTGATCCGTCGCTTCGCGCCCCGCAATATCATCCGCCAGTCGCTCCAGTCGGCGAAATGTACGTCCAACGACAAGTGTGACGACCAACCATGAAACCGGAATAGCGACGACAAAGGGCAGGATAGCACGAACGGCAGCATCGGCCGCTATCTCCTGCCTGACGAAGGTTTGCTGGGCCACTTGCACTGTCCGCTCCGGCGTCACAAGCGAAAAGACGCGCCAGTGGCCGATAGCATTGTCAAACTCCGAAAATCCGGTGGCCGGTTGATCGGGAATGACAATCGCTTCATTGGAACTGCGCTGTGGCCGGCCGTCCGCGTAGCTTACCTCGATGACATAATCGTCCTCTGTATCATGGGGAGGCAAGGAGACCTCGCTAGGCGCGACGAAAGTGAGATCGCCAACATAACGAGCAATCTGGCGCTGCTGCAGGTCCAGGAATTCGCTGCTTTCCTTGCGTGCGCCGATATAGGAGGCGGCGCCGCCGAATACCGCCAGGACGGAGAAAACTGCTGCCAATATCAAGGTCGTGGCCCAGCGCAGCGAGATCACGATTTCATCACCAGCCAGCCGGCACCGCGAACATTGCGGATAATGTCCTTGCCGAAACGACGCCGAATATAGTGGATCAGAACGTCGACAGCGTTGCTCTCAACCTCTTGGCCCCAACCGTACACGCGGTCCTCGATCTGCGATCGCGACAGGATCGTGCCAGGGCGCTCCGCGAGCGCCCGCATGAGCGCAAATTCGCGCGCTGGCAGCATTTCCGTCTGTCCACGATAGCTCAGCTCGTGCGAGGCCAGGTCGAGCACAATCTCGGATGTGCCGATACGAGACGTGGCGTGGCCGGCGTGACGGCGCAGGACCGCACGGATACGCGCGAGAATTTCCGGCACTTCAAAAGGTTTCACCACAAAATCGTCACCACCGGAGTCCAGTCCTTTGACGCGGGTGTCGAGGTCGTCACGCGCCGTGATCACGACGATCGGCGTGCTTATGCCCAGGCGGCGGACGTTTTCCAAAACACGGATACCGTCGGAACCGGGCAGACCAAGATCCAAAAGGGCGACCGCATGGCCGCCGGCCAACAATGCCTCTTCGCCTGAACGGCCATCGGCGACCCAGTCCACGCTCATGCCGGCATCCGCCAACGCCTGGCTCAGGCTGCGGCCAACCATCGGATCGTCCTCAATAAGAAGAATGCGCATAATTTTCCCGCCGAGCCCTTGCGTCGCAATATGATCGACAAATTAAGGGGAACTTAGGGCACAGCTGCGCTCCAATAGCTTCGGCGCTTCTCGCCGACACCATTCGATTTCAGCCTCTCCATCCGATCCTTATGGTTTACCGCAACGAAGACGATAGCGCACATTGTCGGCCTGTTTTCCCCCAGTCTACGAGCTTACAAAAGCGTAAGACCCCGGCGAAACAAGGGTAAGTCTGTCGTGTCAAAATAGCCTCATCGGCGACCATGTGCTGGGAGGAGAAATCTCATGGCTTCAAGGGAGTTCTACAGGGCGGCGCTAGTATCGGCTATGCTGTTCTCGTTGCCGGCGCTATTGCCTGCAATTGCTCAAGGTGCTCTCGCCACCGAGGCACCGGCAGCAGCGGAGAAAAATCCGCCCGGCGACATACCGGACAATCAGGTTTTCATCAGCTACGTCTCACCGCTCGGCTTTTCGCTGAAAGTGCCGGAAGGCTGGGCACGCACCGACTTGGCGAATGGCGCAAGTTTTGTCGACAAGCTTGACGGGGTTATCGTCAAACAGTCCGATATGGCCAATGCGCCGACCGCCGAGGGAATTCGGAAGGATTATATTCCCGGATTGGAAAAAGAAGCGAGGGCCGTCAGCATTGGTAGCGTCAAAGCCGTGAAATTGCCGGCAGGCAATGCCATCCGCATCAATTACAGCTCGAATTCAGAACCTAACGCAGTGACGAACAAGCAGGTTCGCCTTGAAAACCAGCGCTTTCTCTTCTTTAGGAATGGCAAACTGGTTGCGTTGGAGCTTTACGCGCCGCTCGGCGCGGATAATGCCGACCAATGGAAGCTGATGTCGGAATCGTTTGAGTGGCATTGACCATGAACGTTTTGGAGGCACACGAGCTCTATCGGTTTTTTCACATCGGCGATGATGAGATTGCCGCCTTGCGTGGTGTCAGCCTTACTCTTGCCGAAGGCGAGTTGGTTGCTGTCGTTGGCCCGTCGGGAAGTGGCAAGTCGACCTTGTTGTCGTGCCTCACCGGACTTGACGAGCCTGATGGCGGTTGTGTGATTGTTTGCGGTCGGCGCGTGACACGCCGCTCCGAAGCAAGTCGAGCGGCCATCCGGGCAGAGAGCTTTGGCATCCTGCAGCAATCGAACAATCTTCTCCGTCAGCTTACTGTCGCGGAAAATATCAGGCTCCCGATGCTGCTGAGGGGCAGCGCAGATGAAGCGCGGATTGCTGAACTGCTCAAGCTTGTGGGCCTCGTACATCGTGCCACGGCCTACCCGGCGACGCTCTCCGGCGGCGAAACGGCCCGTGCGGGGCTAGCGGTCGCGCTCGCCGCCGATCCTCCCATTCTGGTCGCCGACGAGCCGACCGCTGAGGTCGACCGACATGCCGAGGCGAGCCTGATGGTCCATTTCGACGCGCGGCGAACCGCCGGCAAGACAACGCTGTTGGCCACGCATAGTCTTGCATTAGCGGGCAAGGCGGATCGGATTCTTCGATTAAGGGATGGAAGGCTCGATGATGGGTGATCCGCTCGCCGAGACACACGGTCTTTGCCGAAGTTTCGCGGATGGCAACCGGGCGCGCTTGCCGGTCCTCTTCGACATAAACTGCCATATCGACGCGAGCGACCGCATTGCGCTTGTCGGCGTGTCCGGTAGCGGAAAGACCACCTTGCTGCATATTCTCGGCGGCTTGGATGTGCCGACGACCGGCGCCATCGCTTGGCCTGCTCTCGGGCAGCGCGAAACGCTTCGTCCCGCAAAGGTGGCCTTTGTATTTCAGAGACCGAGCCTGTTTCCCGCTTTGTCCGTTGCCCAGAACGTCGCGTTGCCCGTTCTATTGCTGGAGGGGCGCGACAATGCGGAAGTTGCTGCGCTGGATCTCCTCGACCAATTCGGCCTGCTTGATCTTGCCGCGAAACTTCCAGAAGAGATTTCCGGCGGTCAGGCCCAATGCGTCGCAATGGCGCGGGCGCTCATCACCAAGCCGCGCCTAATTTTGGCGGATGAGCCAACGGGTCAATTGGACAGTGCGGGCGCCCACCACCTGCTGGACATCGCGCTCTATCTCGTTGGCGAAAGCGGTGCTGCTTTTGTGTTGGCAACCCATGACGAGGCTGTTGCGGCGCGGCTTGATATCAGGTGGTCGCTTGATGCGGGACGGTTGAGCACCGATGTCCTGCCGCGGGAGGCGCGCCGATGATCGGTCTTTGGTTAAAGGCACTGCTGCGACGCCGCTTCGCGCGGATCACCGGCACTGCAATGGGGGTCGCGATCACCGTGGCGCTGATTACCCTGCTCTTCCTATTCCTTACCGATAGCAGCGCCTCCATGACGCGCCGCTCTGTCTCAGCTGTGCCGATAGATTGGCAGGTGGAGGTTTCGCCAGGCGCAGATCTTGCAATGATAAGCGATGCGATCGGCAAGGCCGCACCAATCGCGGCTGAGCGGCAAGTGTCTTATGCGGCGATCGGCGGTCTGGAGGCAAGCGCGCACGGCACCGTGCAGACAACCGGCCCGGGCAAGGCCATCGCCTTCGACAAAGACTATCTCAAGGACTTTCCCAAGGAGATGCGCCTGCTCTCCGGTCGCGCGGACGGTATTGTTGTCGCGCAGCAGACGGCGGCTAATCTCGCGATCGTTCCCGGCGACACGATCTCCATTGGACGGATCGGTTTGTCGCCCCAGACCGTGAAAGTTGACGGCGTCGTCGATCTTCCGGACGCCGACACGCTGTTTCAAGCAGTCGGTTTGCCGCCGCAAGCCGCCCCGCAAGCGCCGCCAGACAATGTGGTGATATTGCCATTGGAGACCTGGCAAGCCCTGTTCGGACCACAGCAGGCCGGCCGACCGGATACGACACGCACGCAATTTCATGTTCGCCTCGATCATAGTGCTTTGCCGGCGAGTCCCGTCGATGCCTGGGCGCAGGTCAACGGTGCCGGGAAAAATCTGGAAGCGCGCATCGCCGGACAGGCATTGCTCGCCAATAATCTCGCTGCACGCCTCGACGCTGTCAGGGGCGATTCCCTTTATGCGACCGTGCTGTTCGTCTTTCTCGGCCTGCCGGGGGTCGCATTGGCGTGTCTTTTGACCATTGCGATCGCATCGGCGGGCGGTGGCCAACGCCGAATGGAGCAGGCCTTGTTGAGAATGCGCGGCGCGGACATGCGGCGCGTCCTGGCCTTGTCCGCGGCGGAGGCGATTGTCGTCGCAATGGTCGGCACCGCCGCCGGGCTGATCGTCGCGATGTTATTCGCAAGCTGGGAATTCGGCACCGAGACACGGCTCAGCACGACGTTGCTGGCTTTGAGCCTGTTGATAGGATTGACACTCTCGCTCGCAGCTTTCCTCGTCGCAGCGTGGCGCAACGCGCGTTACCGGAGTGTGCATGTCGCAAGGCGCGCCATCCGCAGACTTGAGACGTCGTCTTGGCAATGGCTTTGGCTCGATCTCATATTGCTGACCACGTCGCTTCTGTTCTTCCTTCAATCGGCGAGCACCGGATATCAGATCGTGCTTGCGCCCGAGGGCGTGGCAGCAACCTCGGTCGATTACTATGCCTTCGTCGCGCCGGCGCTTTTCTGGATCGGGTCGGCATTGTTGATGCTCAGGCTTTCCGGCCTTGTCATTGCTGACAATGGCAAGATGCTGAAATGGCTGGTCGGCCCGGTAGCCGGACGGTTGACGCCCATTGTCTCGGCGGCGCTTTCGCATCAATCCGGCCGCATTGCGGTCGGCATCGCCATGACAGCGCTTGCTATCTCCTTCGCAACGTCGACTGCGATTTTCAACACGACCTATAACGCACAGGCGCTGGTCGATGCTGAATTGACCAACGGTGCCGACGTCACCGTTTTCGGAACAACGGCCAATCCTGCGGGCGCAAAACGCGATGCGCTGGCGGCTCTGCCCGGCGTCAAGGGAATTCAGCCGATGCAACATCGCTTTGCCTATGTCGGAAACGATCTGCAAGATCTTTATGGCATCGATCCGACGGCGATCGGCAAAGCCACCACTCTCTCCGACGCTTATTTCTCCGGTGGAACAGCCGCCAAATTATTAGCCGATCTGACCACGACCCCGAACGGGGTCCTCGTTTCGGAGGAAACAGTACAGGACTTCCAACTGAAAATCGGCGATACCATCAATCTGCGTCTGGTCAGTGGCGCAGACAACCAATACCACGCCGTTCCATTTGTCTTTCTGGGTGTCGCCCGCGAATTCCCGACCGCACCAAGAGATTCCTTTTTGGTCGCCAACGCAGCCTATGTCGCAAGGATGACCGGCACCAAGACAAACGAATATCTGTTGTTAAAGGCTGCGGCTGACCCAGCTGCGCTGGCCCGCACGGTCCGCCGCATTTTGTCCGGCGATCCATCGCTTCAGATCAAGGACATCGGCTCCGCCGCTAATATCATCGGATCCAGCCTTACCGCTGTTGACCTTTCGGGGCTGACGGCGATCGAGCTCACCTTCGCGTTCGGTCTCGCCATTTCGGCTGCGGGACTGATGTTGTGGCTGGGTTTTGCTGACCGGCGCCGTGACTTCGCGATTCTCATGGCCATCGGGGCTAAGCCGGCTCAGATGGCTGCGTTTTTATGGGGCGAAGGTATTTTGATCGCCACCGGCGGCCTCGTCTACGGCCTCTCGTCCGGTGTCCTGTTGGCCTGGATGCTCGTCAAGCTGTTGACCGGTGTCTTCGATCCGCCGCCCGACGCGCTGTCAATTCCATTTGTCTACCTGGCGCTGGTAATCGTTTTGCTACTCGCTTCGCTTGCCACAGCGATCTTTTCGATGAAGATCGACAACTGGGGAGAGACTGCGGACTATATGCGCGATATCTAACGTTCGTCACTGGCGCTGACTGCGCGCATGGGGAATCACGAAACCAATATTTTGTGATATCCAATTCAGGCATGTGTCAGAAATTCATAGCATCTATCGTCTAGGTCCGAATATGGGGGCGGCCGTGCGAATATTGCTCGTCGAGGGTGATACGATCTTGGGAGATGCGTTACGCGATCATGTCGCCGCCGACGGCGGGGATGTCGATTGGGTAGTCGACCTCCAAGCGGCGAAGCGCGCGCTGGACGCAGCCTCTTATTCCTTGATCCTTCTCGACCCTGGCCTGCCAGACGGCAACGGCTTGGAGCTGCTGACACATTTGTCGGCGCGATCGCCCACAACGCCCGCGATCATCATCTCTGCAGCCGATCAGGTTACCGACAGGCAAAGGAGCCTCGAGCTCGGCGCGGCCGATTGTCTTGTCAAGCCGTTCAGCCTCAGCACGCTGAGTGCACGTATCAGAAATGTGCTCAGCACTTCGAGCCGCGTCCCGACGGTGGGCGCCGTGCCGTGCCGATCTGGGAACCCGACTGGTGAGCGCCCTGTATTGTCGGGAGACGCTGAAGTTCCACAGAGGGGGGATTGAAAAGTGGCAATGGTGAGGTGGCTATCGACACGATCACGCAAAACAAAACTCGCAGGCGCTTTGGCGGCAATGCTTGCCCTGCCAGTCCTGGGGCTCGGCACTTACCTCGCAGTGGTGAACTTGGGTGACAATTTTCACCCGGTAATCCCCGGGGAGCTCTATCGCTCCGCTCAGCTTACGCCGAAACAGCTCGAGACTTACGTGCACAACAACGGCATCCGCACGATCGTCAATTTGCGCGGCGAGAATAAAAATCAGACCTGGTACGATCAAGAAATCGACGCGGCACGACGTTTGGGCGTCGAGCATATCGACTTCAAGATGTCCGCGTCGCAGATATTGACGGCGGACAGGGCCGATCAACTGGTCAGCATTCTGCGTTCTGCGCCAAAGCCTATCCTCATACACTGTCAAGCGGGAGCGGACAGAACCGGTCTCGTTGCTGTTATCTACAGCCAGCAAATCGGTGGTATCGACCAGAAAACGGCTGAACGTCAGCTTTCCATCGTCTATGGCCACGTCGGAATTCCCTATCTGTCGGGCGCATTCGCAATGGACGAAAGCCTTGAGAATTTGGAGAAACATTTCAGCCGCGTGCAGTAGATGTCCTACTACTACAGTTGCGTTTCGTTTGAAATCATGATTCACTTCCTGCATTTGACAGGAGGGAATTCAATGTCGGTTGCGGGTTGGTCTGGATCAGTGCTGGCG
>NZ_JARFYN010000045.1 GCF_030272695.1 Martinezella calliandrae | reverse complement strand
GCCGCACATGTAGAGTTCGAGCTGATCGCGTTCCTTACGGCCGAGCATCGGAAGGCTCCAGAGAATCAACGATAACTCAATTGAATCAGATACATGAGATTTTTTCAACAGCCCCTTACTGAAACCCTGCCACCAAATCGGCCACACGTACCTTGCCGAATTGATAACTCCACGGCAGCATAAGAAAAACTGGAGGGAGCATCATGAAACGTAAGATCGTGCATTGTATCGCAGCCTCTCTCATATCATTCGCCGGGATCGCGGCGGCTGCCGAAAATGAAATTCAGCTCGGTGATGCGCAGCGCATCACTGACCTCTATTCTTTCCCGAATAATTGCAGCAATGTTTGCTACCGCTCATGGTCCCTTGAGCACACTGTCGAGCACTATCTCAATGACTCCCTAAGACGTGACGGGTTTTCGTCGACCACGGCCACTGTCTCTATGGAAAATGGGAGCTATATCGCAAAGTTGACTGGGCCTGAACCGATCGGTTTCGTAGATCGGTATGAGGCGTTTCTCGGGTTGGGCGACGTTGCGCTGGCGTTGGCACGCGGTTTCAATAGCGCTGGCAAATGGCGCTACGACTGGCGCTTCCTCCTGCCGCTCGGCCTCCCGATGCTGAACAACCGCTCGCTGGAAGTCATGGACTTTCCGCCGCTCACGCTCGTTCTTGAGAAGCAGGACTATCTCAACTCGAACACGACCAACCGATGGACAAGCCTGCTTGGTGAGAACGGAATTCCGAAGAGCGACTATGAGCTCTACGGCGCAATCCTTGATGTGGTGCCTGTCGCAGCACCTGCAGGTGATGGGCAACGTTTGGACGAGTCCGGAATTTACAATGGCACATTCGATACCTACGGGGTACCGCTGCTTAACCTTTGGACAAAAACGGCAAATGCACCAGAGGCGAAGCCGATCATGGCACTCGGGTCTCCGATGCGAAGCTGGTTCAAGCGCCTCTTCAACGTCAATCTCGGGATTCTCGACGTGAAGCAGATTAAGCTTCCGGACGGGCGCACCGCCAATATCATGGGAACCAATCATCCGAGCTACTTCTTCTACGCTGCGAACAAATTCACCGATGGGCCCGACAAGGACGAAAAGAACTTTGCGCTTGGTCTTGAGGTGATGAAGCAAGACATTGTCGCCGCCTGCTGGCAGGCGGAGATGGGCAAGGCTCCTGCTTCCGATCCCATGGCTATGAAGGCGACCTGCACCGCGAGGTGGGCGGGAGCCGATAAGCGGCTCTGCGTGCTCGTCGAAATGCAGGCTTACCGCAAGACCGAGGATGAGGCGACGCAGTTCTGCGAGCAGCGCACATTCCCAAGCCCCTTCACGCCTTCGCGGGCTGAGCTGAATAACGTTGAAGCGGAATTCAACGCCCTGCAATAAGCCGGCGGCCCCCGATTTGGCCTCAGGAGCATGACCGATTGGCGCTCGCAAAGCAGATGGAGCGCCCCCGGTCGGCCGGCGCTCGACGTCAAATCTGGCGGGCCTGATCGAACTGGTGATGTCTCGGCCGCTGGTCTCGGCCGACATGATCGCCGAGACACTCAAGGTGACGCCGCGGGCGGCGCTGAGGATGGTCGAGGAGCTTGGGTTGCGCGAGATGACGGGGGAGGGGGAGGTTTCGGGCATGGGGCATTCTGTGAGCACCAAGGATGCCAACCGTCTCTCAACGAGTGTTCTTGCGTAGCGAGGAAGATAAATCAGCCAAACAAGTCGGAAAAGTTGTTTGGTGAGGAGCACAATGAAGGGCGGGAGAGTGGAACATTCGAATAAGGTTGCTGCCGTTGACCTGTGGAAACAGATGTTGGACCGGGCGCGGAAGAACGATTGGTCTGCATTTGATGATCCGGACCATTTACCGAGTGATACTGAGAGGGCAGCACGCGTGGAGGCCTTTCAAGCCGCCGGTTGGAGAGCCGACGAGATTGCGGCTATGCAAAGCCGGACACACGAGCGTGCATTGGACGCCCCGGTCACCAGCCCCGGTGTAAGTCGGCATTCCGAGGTGATGTTGGCCCGCGTGGTTGATGCACTGCTCTCCGGGTTATCGCCGGCGCAACATGCTGTCGCGCAAAGCGCACATTTTGTGGTGGAGCCTAAATCGGGACCACTAATTTCTAAAATCAACGTGGTGATGACCGATCAATCCATAATTGCGATGGGTACGCATTTCACGCGGTTTTGCGGTCTGGTCGCTAGGGCATATGTGCGAACCTGCAACCTCCTGCCGTTTGAGACGGGTATTGGCTACAACGAGAAGGGACTTCGACAGCAACTACGACGCAGGCCTGATCTGGTGAGATACTGGTGGCGAATTTTCACTTCTTATGCGCTGACCGGCACGCACATTTTGACGGATTTTCGGCCGTCGACCCGAGAAGAAGTGCTCCTAATGGAACAAATGGCAATTGCGATGGAGATATTTGGCCTTGCGCATGAGCTCGGACATCATTGTCTGGATCATGGAAGGAGCTTGGAAGGTCAGCTCTCGCCGAAGGAAGAAGAGTTCGAAGCCGATCTGTTTGCTGTAAAACTTTGTGAGAAGATCGAAGCCACTGTCGCTTACAAGGCGATTCAGGGATTTGAACTGCAAAATCCTTATCTCTGGACCGGGGCCGGGGGAGTGCTCCTTTTGGGCGCCATTGAGCTGTTTCGAAAGGTGAAAGAGAAGATCTTTCACAACCCTCGTTTCGATACTCATCCTGATTTCCTAGATCGGGCGAACAAAATCATGCACCGTCATATACTCGACGTGGGATTACACCAGTCGACGGTCGACTTTTGCAGTTCCGCGATGAATGTTCTCCGATGCATAATGTTGGAATTGGAGCCGATCATGGAGGTTTGGCCATTCCACGAATTCGCGTCGCGGATGCCCGACGACTGGGAGATCGCCCAAGAGCGACCTTACTGATATCGCGCCCTAAGCCGATTTTCAGCACTGACCTTATGACGAGCCACATACTAACATTTTCGGGGATTTGTCGCCTGCCGAGCTCGGAGCTTTGCGGAGCGGACCCGGATTGACACTCGCGGAACACAACGATATTGTTGTGTCATGTTTCCACCGATCGACTCATCGACTGGTTATCTTCCCCCAGGTGTCCACCAGGCCACTTGGCAAGAAGTGCAGCTCTATTTCTCAGGCAATGAACAACGCCGACGTCTTATAGCTGGCCTCGGTGCGGCGCTTAAGAATTTGTCGACTGCCGGCTGCAGGATTGTGTTGTTAGACGGCAGCTTCATTTCACAGAAGGAACTTCCCAGTGACTATGACGGTGCTTGGGATACGACCGGCGTGAACCCGGATCTTCTCGATCCCGTCCTCCTGGACTTCAAGGACCAACGCGCAGCGATGAAGTTCAAATATGGCGGTGAGCTCTTCCCGGCATCTTGGCAAGCTGCTCCAGGAGTAACCTATAGGGAGTTTTTTCAAAGTGATCGCAATGGCGTGCCGAAGGGCGTGGTGGAATTGAATCTAAGGAGTCTGCCATGATCACCAACGAACGGCAGTTTAAGATTACCCGCTCGCAGGCTGAGAAGTTTAAGAAGGCGCTGACCGAGTTTTCCCTTCAGGGCAGAGCGGGAGTCCATCCGCGTCTTGTACAGGCTGAACGAGACGCGCTTGAGAGCCAGATCGCCGATCTGGAGCGGGAGCTTGACGAGTATGAGAGCCTGAAGGCTTCGGATCTTTCGGTGATCACCCTCGATTCGTTCGAAGGGTTGGCCGAGGGCCTCATCAAAGCACGTATTGCATCGGGCCTTAGCCAGAAGGACCTCGCTGATCGGCTCAATCTTAAGGAGCAGCAAATCCAACGTTATGAAGCGGATCGATACAGCTCGGCAAGTCTGCAGAGACTGCAGGACGTCGCGAACGCAATTGGCGTGAGAATCCGCAATGACATCCTGTTGCCGTTGCCTGCGATTTCTGTCGACAGCCTCTTCGCGAAATTGCGTCAGGTCGGTCTTGATCGCGATTTTGTCCTTACGCGGTTGCTGCCGCCGGCGGACAATGCCCGCTTGTCGGGAGAGGTTAAGGTTGAGGATCAAGGCCAAATCCTGCAGAAGGCCAGTGAAGTTCTGCAGCGGATATTCGGCTGGACACGGGAAAATCTGCTCGGGGCCTCTGCGCTACAGGCGCCCCACCTTGCGGCCGCCCAGGCGCGCTTCAAGATGCCTGCAAACCGGTCTCAAAGAACTACGACAGCTTACGCTGCCTACGCACACTATCTTGCGGTGACAGTGATGCGTTCTTGTGCAGATCTTCCCAGTGGGCAGATCCCGCTGGACCCCGGCGTATTTCGCGAATCGGTGATTAAGGCGTATGGCGAGTTCGAGCTTCGGTCTGCGCTTCACTATGCATGGGACCTTGGCGTCCCGGTGTTGCCGCTTCGCGACCGAGGTACATTTCACGGTGCATGCTGGCGTTACGATTACCGCAACGTCGTCGTCTTGAAGCAAACCTCGCGTCATGAGGCGCGCTGGCTTTTCGATCTCTTGCACGAACTCTTTCATGCTGGTCAGCAGCCTGATGCGCCCACTTTGGAAGTTATCGAGGCGGATGAGACGTCGGCCGAACGACGAAACTCTGACGAGGAGATCGCCGCGAGCCAGTTTGCAGGTGACGCAAGCCTGAACAACCAAGCGGAAGAATTGGCGCAGGCTTGTGTCGAGGCAGCTCGTAATTCGGTACCGAGACTGAAGACCGTCGTTCCGGAAATCGCCGCGGAATACGGTGTCAGTGTCGGCGCCTTGGCAAACTACCTGGCCTTTCGGCTTTCCTGGCAGGGCATCAACTGGTGGGGTGCTGCAGCCAATCTCCAGTCGGATGACAGTGATCCTTGGGTGACCGCGCGAGACGTGTTCCTTGAAAGATTCCCCGCCAAGGTTGAAAGTGAAATAGATCGCAATTTGCTTGAACGCATCCTGCATTGAGGAGTCTTCGATGAGCGAATTCAAGAAACCCGAGCCGCTTAAAATCAGCTGCACTGCTGTTGATTGCGACAACGACCTTCACTGCTTCAAGCAGCTTAAGAAAATGTCGGATGAGCAACGAGGAAAATGTCGAGCGTGCGAGGCCGATCTCGTCGATTGGTCGCGTTTGAAGCGGCGAGACCTTGGCGATGCGGCACATACTTTCGAGGCTCTGCAGCACGAGCTCATCCGACATCACTTCTTCCACAAGGAGATCGACGAGGGTGCTGATCGCCATGCTCGCAGAAAGGGGCGGCTGGCGTTGTTCGAGGCCGTTCGGGCGCGCCTCGAAAAGTATCTCGCTCCAGCAGAGCCAGCCCGAGATGGCCGTCAGACTCCGATGAGTGGGAACGCCATTTTTTATGCGCAACACGCTACGGCAACTTGCTGCCGGACATGCTTGGAATACTGGCATGCCATTCCAAAAGGTAGGCCGCTCACAGAAGAAGAACTGACCTATTGTCAGGCGCTCATCGAAATGTTTCTGAATAAGCGCCTGCCGGGGCTGAGCGCATCCCCAACGAAGGTCCCACCTCGGAGCCGGGCAACTGCGGAGGCAGCGGCCCTCCTATGACGCCAGCTCTTCCTGTTAAGCCGATCGACACCGAAAAATTCGCCGAGCGACTGCGTGCTCGCGCGATCAATGTTCAGGAACGAAAGATCCTGATTTCGCGCTTGTCCGGATCGGATCAGGAAGTAGATCTTACCGCGCCGACGAACTGCGACGGCTACGGCCGGATCCGCCACTTCAAGTTCCAGACGTCGGAGAATTGGCCACCAAATCCTCTGCCGATCATCCCGGCCTGCTCTGCGCTTGGTATCGTCGAGCCGCCGGCGATGATGACCGCTCAGGTCTTTCAGAACGCCGCATGCGCCTGGCGCTGTTGGTATTGCTTCGTTCCCGATGCACTCCTCAAAGCCGATCTCGCTCGCTCGTCATGGTTCTCCGCTGACGAGCTCGTCAAGCTTTACGCTGAAATTCCCGAACGGCCGACCGTCATCGACCTCTCCGGAGGTTCGCCAGACCTCGTTCCCGAGTGGACGCCGTGGATGATGAGGGCGCTAAAGGATCGCGGCCTTGATCAGTCAACCTACCTTTGGACCGATGACAATCTGAGCACGACATATCTTTTCGACAAGCTGACCACGGACGACCTAGCGCTCCTGCGCAGCTATCGAAATTATGGACGTGTCTGCTGCTTCAAGGGCTTCGATCCCTATTCGTTCGCATTCAACACCAAAGCCGCTGAGAGTGATTTTGCCAATCAGTTTGCCATCATGCGGCGGCTGCTCGACCTTGGCCTCGATCTCTATGGATACGTAACCCTAACCTCGCCTCGTGGTCAGGGTGTGGCGGCCGGAGTTCGCAGCCTCGTCGACCGGCTTCAGGAACTCGATCCTCATCTGCCGCTCAGAACAATTCCACTCGAGATACGAGTTTTTTCGCCGGTCGGTGCGCGGCTCGCCGCAAATGACGAGCGCCAAATAAGTTTGGCTGTCCAGCAGGACGCGATCGCAGCATGGAATGAGGAAATAGAGAAGCGCTTCAACGTTGAAATGCGAGCGCTTCCGATTGCGTCTGTGCCCTTGGAGATACGAGGAGTTCGCTGACAATGACGCGGGTTTGGGCAAGTGCTGATTTCGAACAGCGAATTGACGAGCGAGTACTCGCCCTATCGTGCCAGCCAGCCTTGACTTTTCACGCCCTGCTGAATGCGCTTCCAAGCGTCTATCCCACGGTGGTGCTTCAATCGATCAGCAGGCTATCCGAGAGCGGTCTGATTGACCCGAACATGGTAGGTGCCTTGCAGACCCAGGCAAGCGTTCGGGACGATACCATGCGTGTCACTCGCACGATGCTTCCCCTGCCGCATCCGGTCGAATATGAATGGAGATTTTGTCCGGATACATCGCAGCATCTTCTGGAAGTCGCCGATGAAATGGCGTGTACCGGGACTCCTATTATTTTGTTTGGGACGCCTGGCGTTGCTGTCGAAGCGCTCCATCTTCCGATCAATCGCAGGCTCATCTTCATCGGTGAGAACAACTCTGTCACCCAGAGGCTCAAGGCGTTGAATGATGCTGCGGAGCAGGCATTGAATCTCCAATTTTGCGCGTCGCCCTATCCGCAAATGGGGGCAGGGGCCGTTATTGTGGATCCCCCTTGGTACTTGGATTTCGTCAAGCCCATGCTCGCAATCGCGGCCCATACAGTCGGCGTGGGTGGTCTCGTGTTCATCAGTTTGCCCCCAGAGGGTGTGAGACCATCCGCAGCCGAAGATCAGGCAACACTGATCCGACGCGCGGGCCGGCTTGGACTGCGCTTGCATTCGGTGAAGCCCCTTTCCCTTCACTACGAGACACCATTCTTTGAGCAAAACGCTCTATCTGCCGCCGGGATAGGCGCCGCGAGACGGTGGCGCCGCGGTGATCTCTTCATCTTCGAGAAGGTTCGGATAGCTACGACCGATTCCAGTCTTTTCGTCTCCCGCAAGCGTGAATGGAGTGAGTTCACGATCGGCCGGATGCGTCTTTTTGTGCGGCGAAGCGCTCCGGCGCGCTGCTCCTCGGCGCTCAGTTCGCTGGTCGAGGGAGACATCTTGCCGACGGTGAGCCGACGAGATCCGCAACGGCGAAATTCGTCGGTGGTAACGTCAGGAAATCGTTTCTTTGCGTCAAGCAATCCGGAGCTCGTCGCCGAGGCGGCTTTGTCACTGTGCAAAAGCGAATTTAACGGTGGTTCTCGACAGCCTTTGTGGAGTAACAACATCGAGGCTGCGGAGGTCGAGCGTATTGCGGACGTTCTGAAGAGGCTTTCGGACCAGGAGGCAGCGGAAGAGCGCGCGACGTTGCCTTCGTCGCCTTTCTCCGAGGGCCTCACATGCAAATACGGTTCGACCAACTTCTCAAAAGGACTGCCGGAAGTTCGTTCTGGGCCGACTACATGAGGTCGGCGAGCAATGACCCATTTCTCTGCGGGGTTCATTTAGCCGTATTTTCTCAGCCCTATCTGGACTTGGTTCTGAACGGCGAAAAGAAGATTGAGTCCCGCTTCAGCCGCAATCGGTGTGCACCGTTCGATGAGGTCCTGGAAGGCGATATCATCCTCCTCAAAGAGGTCGCTGGCCCAATATGCGGCGTCGCACTGGCGAGCCGCATATGGTATTTCGATCTTGAGAACGAACCGATTGGCTCGATCAGGCAGACATACGGCAGCGCTATTCTCGCAGCTGACGAATTCTGGTCAGAAAAAGAAACGTCGTCTTTCGCCACGCTCATCGAACTCGAAAACCCCTCAGCGATAGAGCCGCTCCCATTCGACAAGCGGGATCGCCGTGGCTGGGTCTCGCTTCGCCCCCGACAGCTGGAGCTATTTTGATGGCATTGGTCGTCTGTTTCTCCGGCAAAATCGGAAGCGGAAAGTCTTCGGTTATCGCGTCGGTAGGCGACAAACTTCAATGGAAACGAACAGGGTTTGGCCAATACCTCCGCGCGGAAATCCTCAAAGTAGGCGGTGACCCAAATTCCCGGGAGGCGCTCCAAGACGTGGGACAGCGTCTCGTGGAATCAGATCCTGACGGCTTTTGCCGCGCGGTACTCGAGTTTGTCGACTACCGCGCCAGTGAGGATTTGCTCGTTGACGGCATACGGCATGTCGACATCTTCAGTCGGCTAGAGCAGATTGTGTCGCCGGCTGCGGCAAGGCTAATCCATCTGTCCGTGAGTGAGGACGTTCAGCGCCGCCGAGTGCAATCTCGTGCGGATGCTGCGGATCTTGACCGTGCAGGCGCCCATGTCGTCGAAGCAGATCTTGCGCAAAGCCTTCCGGATCGCGCTCATGCCGTCATCGACGCCGAGGCGCCATTCGAACAGGTGGTTGAAGCTTGCCTTAGCCAGATCAACGGTTGGATCGCATCATGACCCAACGGACGGGCAGCGCGGACCTGCCTCTCCACGGTGGTCGGGTTCCCGCATGGCTTGGCGAGCGGATGACCCGCCTTGGGACGATAATAGCGGAGGCTATCGTTCTCCACTATGGGCGCGACGAGTTTCTTCGCCGGCTTTCCCATCCCTTCTGGTTCCAATCATTCGGCGCTGTTATGGGTATGGACTGGCACTCTTCGGGGATAACGACGAGCGTTCTCGGAGCGCTCAAGCGAGGCTTATCCGCTCGGGGGGACGACCTCGGCATATACGTCTGTGGTGGACGCGGCGCTCAGTCTCGAAAGACACCCTCAGAACTGCTTGCAATTGCCGACCGCACCGGTTTCGATGGTAATCGGCTCGCGTCCACAAGCCGCCTCGTTGCCAAGGTGGACAGTGCAGCAGTCCAGGACGGCTTCGACCTTTACTTGCACGGTTTCATTACGACGACCGACGGAAACTGGGTCGTCGTCCAGCAAGGGATGAATGGTGAGCGACGCCAGGCAAGGCGATATCACTGGCACTCAGAGGGTTTGAAAAGCTTTCTGAATTCCCCTCACGCCGCAATTGAGGGACGTGAACAGGGACTGATCATGAATCTCGCCGATACAAGGGCGAGTACCTCGAGGGACGCACAGCTCGAGCTCCTGGACAAACTTGGTCCCGACAAAATAGCTGATGAGTTCTACAAAATAACAGGGGAAGATCGGCCGCGTCCGATGATGGTCGAGCCCCAGTTGTCTCTGCCCCATCTGGTGATGCCGATGCGGCACGATGTTCGAGAGTGTGATGTAAACATGGGGCGGTTGCATGGCAATCTTGCGGCTGCAGCCGACCGCGGGCCGAAGGACTTTGCAGATCTGCTGCTCACCCCGAATGTTGGCCCCCGAACCGTAAGTGCCCTGGCGATGGTTGCCGAAGTCATTCATGGGGCGCCCTGCCGCTTTTCTGATCCAGCTCGCTTCTCCCTTGCCCACGGTGGAAAGGATCGGCACCCTTATCCCGTTCCAATTAAAATCTACGATGAGACAATCCGAGTGATGAAATCGGCGGTGAAGAAGGGGCGGCTAGGCCAGCATGAAGAATTGCTTGCCATAAAGCGTCTTGACGACCAGGCCCGACAATTGGAGCGCTACGTGACAGGGCCTGATCTCAAAGAAATCATCGCGGGTGAATTCCGGCATTCGGCTGAGTTTGGAGGTCGGTCCATATTTGGACATGAAGTCGATCTCGAACCAAAAGTTTGTGAAGAGTAGAGCCACGATCGGCGTGAGCATCGATCTTGAAGTCCTTGTCCGACGAGTTTTCACTATCCCGGATCGGGGCATCCCCTCATCGCCATAAGTGGCCTGCTGCTATCCATTGGGGGACCACCAAATGACCAGGCGCTTTGGTCGACGGCGGATAGACAGATTGTGTGCGATCGTATTGCCTTCGACAAAAGCATGGTTGCGCTCGCTGCATCGATAGTGGCAACCTCCAGCTTTCGAATTCGAAACTGAACGCTGCACGAGGTCGAGGTAGATGTAAGCGAGGAGACCGATTAGACTACCGGCCCGGTCTGGAGCGCGTTCATTTCAGTCAGGTCAAGGTCACATCGGGCTGCTTTGGAATAATTTGCAAATTTCTGCAGTGCGGCAAGAGTGGTGGTTTTGCCGAGGGTAGCCTTTATCTTGTAGGATGCACTAATCCAGAATACAAAGTCTTACCAATTGAGAAGAGAATTATGAGCGCAGCGCAGCCCGAAAACGCCAACGATTTGTTTGCCCCGTTGACGACCCAATTTGAGGTTGCCGTCGAGCCGGAGGAAACGGAGACTGAGGGCGTGAAGCCCTGGGATCCGAAACAGATTCGTATCACGACAAAGAACTTCACGATTCGGGAAATCTACAGTCAGATTGAACAGGACGAACTCGATTTGGCGCCCGATTTCCAGAGAAGCTTTGTCTGGAAAGACCGCCAACAGATCAGATTGATCGAGTCGATTTTGCTCGGTATTCCATTGCCGGCATTTTATTTCAATCAGGACAAACACGGCGCCCACCAAGTCATTGATGGCGTTCAGCGGCTAACAACCGTCAAGCTCTTTATGTCTAATTCCCTGTCACTTCACGATACGCACCTTGAATATCTGAAGGATCTCGAGGGACTAACGTATGATACTTTGGAGGCTCCTGTTCGGAGACGATTTGCTAGCACGCAGATTGTTGCGCATGTGATTGAGCCGCAAACTCCGGACGAAGTTAAGTATGACATCTTTAACAGGGTGAATACCGGGGGCAGCCCGTTGACTGCTCAGGAGATTCGCCACTGTATGAGCAAAACAATCTCTCGCGACTTCTTGAAATCGCTCGTCGAGCGCGACAGCTTTGACAGGGCGACAACCTTTACCTTCTGGACGAAAGATCAGGCGGGGGTATTGGTCCGAGACAATCAGAGAATGGCCGATCGTGAGATGGCGCTCAGATTTTGTGCGTTTCGATCCGTGCCAATCGCGGAATATGAAAAGGCCGCCAGTCTTGATGGCTTTCTGCTTGATTTCACGCGTCAGATAGATGCGGCCCGAGCGGACCTCCTGTCGCCCGTGAATCTATTTGCGCTCGAGGCTGCATTCGAGCGGTCAATGCAGAACTGTGCCGCCATTCTTGAAGAAGCAGCTTTCCGCCGCTGGCCACCGAGTGCGTTGAGACGCGGCCCGATAAACCGCGCAATTTTTGAGGCCCAGGCGCTAGCTTTGGCTGAGTATGATATCCAGCAGCTGTTACCTCATAAGAGCGAGATCGTTACCGCTTTCCGGTCCCTATTTGACGACCCCAACTACGACAGTGCGGTTCGAGCGGGAACGGGTGATGTTCGAAAAATTGAGCGTCGTCTAAATATGACCCGGGAGCGCGTCGAGGCGATCGTAGGATGATCACCTCACTCTCGATTCGCGATTTTAAAAGGTTCAAATCAGAAACTCTGACATTTCGGCCGCTCACAGTTTTAGCGGGGCAAAACGGTTCGGGAAAAACGTCGACCATTCACGCGTTATTGCTTGCTGTGGCAGCGAGCCAGCGCGGCGACGGGATCGCCGAATTAAATGGCCCATTCGGCCTTGAGCTTGGATGGTTTGAGAGCCTGATCAACAGAAACGCAGCGGATAGCTACTTCTCTGTAGAGATTGAGCAAACCGGAGGGCAAAGGGCTTCGTGGACGTTTGAGGAAGGAGACACCGAACTCTATGCGTCCGTGACTCTTCCTTTTACGGGGGGCGAGACGTTTTCTCATGGCTCCGCGTCACGATTTCAGTACCTTGGTGCCGAGCGACTGGGACCCCGGATCGTGCAGTCGTCCGCCGCCCTACCCCGGGACAAGCTTCAGGTAGGTTGGCAGGGACAATACACGGCTCAGGTGATTGAGAAATTGGGGACGCAAATCGTTGAGCATGGGCGGCTCTTCCCCTCGGATGAAGAAAT
The DNA here is from genome assembly GCF_030272695.1 of Martinezella calliandrae. Taxonomy (GTDB): domain Bacteria; phylum Pseudomonadota; class Alphaproteobacteria; order Rhizobiales; family Rhizobiaceae; genus Rhizobium; species Rhizobium calliandrae. Next base: position 45,020 of record NZ_JARFYN010000045.1, on the reverse strand, counting down.
TCCGCCTTTGTTGAAGGCCCAGGCGGAGCAGTGGCTGTCGGCTATCGTACGGCCGGTCCAAATCGACACGTCCACCTTCCCTGACACCGGGGTCGCGAGTATAGCGTTTAGGGTGCCGGGCGGCGAGTTCGTAAGGCCTACCAATATGGGCTTCGGCGTAACTTACGCACTTCCTATCGTTGTGGCCGCTTTGACCGCCGCTGACGGTGGGCTGTTGATCGTCGAGAATCCCGAAGCACATCTCCATCCGGCAGGTCAGTCAGCGGTGGGAATTTTTCTTGCAAGGATGGCGAGCGCTGGGGTCCAGATCGTGTTGGAAACGCATTCGGATCATGTATTGAATGGCATTAGACGTGCAATCGGTGAGCAACAAATTCTGAAGTCCGAGAGCGGAATCGTTCATTTCTTTGAAGATCCAGACCTACCGGCACAGCCACTTGTTTTCACTCCATCAGGCGGGTTTTCAGATTGGCCGCCCGGCTTCTTTGACCAATATCAACTTGACGTAGCACGCCTGAACCGGGTCCGAAGATCGCGATGACGATACGCTTCGTTCTGGACGAAAGGTCGCTAAGCCTGGATGGCCTTGCCCCGTCCGACGGCATTGAGGTGCTCGAACAGTTTCTTGATCGGATCGACGATGCTGCCCTCGACCGTCGGGAAGTACTTTATTCCAGTGAGTTTTTTGAGACACCGATCCTTGGCGAGCTGACCTTTTGGGATCTTTGCGACGCCACGTCCCCAATCGTCCTCCCAAAGGAAATGCAAGAGCGAGCAGCAGCGGCATTTGGCACTCTAGCACGCTGGGACGAAGGCGAGGATTGGCCGGCCGATTTTAACGTGTCAGTTAATGGCCAAGCTTTCCAAAGTCGTCCGTCGGTAGCCTGGGCGCACTTCCGTAACTCGAATCCCCAGACAGAGATCATCGCCTGTATATCTTCTTCGACACGAGGCCCTACGGGCCTTCATGAGGTTCTGAACAGTACGGTTACTCGGCCGGTATGGTTTGTGGAAACCGATCGGCATTCCGAACTCTTCTACAGATGGGTTGGCTCCGAACATACTGGTTCGCCGGCGGCGTTGGCTGAGCTTGCATCGGCGTCGTTCAAGAATTTGAAATTTGTGGGAGATTGCTGGACCGGAATTCGGACAATGACGGGGCAATATCGCGATTTGGTACGAGTGATCGTTCAGCACTTGGGTGGCTTGTCGGACGAAGGGCGGCGTATTTTCAGCGGATCTTGGCAACACGTCCCAGCCGAGTTCGGATCGCTAGGGATAGAAATTTCAGACGAGAATGGCGGCACAAAGCAAAATGCGCAGGCACGTCGCGAGCGTCGTATCGTAGTCGATGGCAATGAGCGCTATTTCTGGTGGCACACCAAGCTTGAGCCGCATCAGAATCGGATTCATATCTCACCCGACGACGTTCCGACCGGGGGAAAGATCGTAGTGGGCATCTTCTGCCATCATCTAACGATATAAATTTGAAGTGCACGGCTTTCCAATGGCGCCGATAGGCGCATATTTGGCCGAATGAGTATCTCGCAGATGGCTTCAGCATAAGCCATGTTGTCGATTTGCGCTCGATTTAGATCCACTTTTGCGTTTTTTCGACGGGACCCGGTTCCATTCGAAGTAACCGCGTCTAACCAATCACTTGAGTTGCTGTGGGGTATGCATCCGAGGAGGGCCGCCTTGCTGAGAAGTGAGGCGAACTGGATGATCTGTCTATATGGACGTCAATATAGACAGTGTGAGAACCGTGGATTTAACGCTAGAGAAGCGGCCGCAAGTTAGCGTTTCGAACACCCGCTCCCACACGCCCGCATGACACCAGCGGCTAAAGTGTTTATGCACCGTTTTCCATTTGCCGTAGCGCTCCGGCAGGTCGCGCCAATGCGCGCCGGAGTGTGTTCCGGCGTGCAAATTTGGCTCTGACTCACTTTTGATGAAATCAAGTGCTGGCTGATGGAGGTTTCACACAAGGAATCAACACCATGGGCCATTCGCTCCGACCGTCGACGATCGTCCCTCGCGGCTTTATAGTCGACAATACAGCTATTGATGACGACGTAATGTTGATCGCAGTCCGGTCGGCGCGCAAAGCAAGCCTTTGCCCGATCTGTGGAACAAGGTCGGAACGAATCCACAGTCGATATCAACGACGTCTGGCTGACCTGCCCTTGGTGGGAAAGCCCGTTCGGCTTGTCATTGAAGCGCGCCGGTTCCACTGCGATGCAGTGTTGTGCGGCCGGAGAATCTTCGCCGAGCGCTTCGAGGGGGACATTCTCGCGCCTTCGGCGCGGCGAACCGCCAGGCTCGACCACATAGTCCATCATCTCGGGCTTGCACTGGGTGGCAGGCCAGCGGCGACCTTTGCCAAGAGGCTGATGTTGCCGGTAAGCAACGATACGCTGCTGCGCGTCGTGCGGCGGCGCGGCAGTCCGCGCTTTGTCCCGCCGACCGTGATCGGGATCGACGATTGGGCGTGGCGACGTAACCAACGCTATGGGACCATCATCTGCGATCTGGAACGGCGCAAAACCATTGCTCTCCTGCCAGATCGGGAGCCATCGACGGCCCAGGCTTGGCTTTCGGACCAACCCCAGATCAGCATCGTAGCTCGCGACCGCGGCGGTGGTTACGCGACGGCTGCAGTCAGGGCGTTGCCACACGCCACCCAGGTCGCTGACCGCTGGCACTTAATGGAAAACGCCAGCCGGGCATTCCTCGATGCGGTGCGCAAATCCATGCGCCAGATCCGAACCGCGATCGGAGCCGCCACGATCAACCCCGAGCTGCTGACGGCCGCCGAGCGGATCCAATACGAGGGATATCTTCGCCGTGAAGACACCAACGCCGCTATTCTCGACATGGCCAAGTCCGGAGCAACAATCAAGGAGATCGTACGCCGGACCGGATACAGTCGCGGCCTTGTCCGACGCGTACTGCGTGGTCAACGTTCGGATGTCTTCCGCGTCCGTGAGAACTCGCTCGAACTCTACCTGCCCTGGCTTGACGCTCAATGGACGGCCGGGCACCGGAATGGAACGGAGCTGTGGCGGCAACTCAAGAGCCAAGGGTTCCGCGGCTGTCTTCGCGTTGTCACCGAGTGGGCCACACGCCGTCGAAAAGCAGAAAAGGTCGATGCGGGCGCGTTGAGCCGAGCGCCTTCGGCCAGGACCATCGCGCGTCTTATGACCATCGGTCGCGACGACCTCTCCAAATCTGAGACCGTGACGGTTGCGGCGATTGAGGGCGGCGTGCCGTTACTCGTTGAGGCGCGGGAAGCCATCGCCGCCTTCCAGGCGATGATCCGCAAGAAATCACTCGCTGATCTCGATCCATGGTTGGAGAGAGCCCGAACGGGTTTGGTAGCCTCCTTCGCCAACGGCGTCATTAAAGACCGTGCAGCCGTCAGCGCCGCGATTACTTCGCCATGGTCGAACGGCCAGACGGAGGGGCAGATCACCAAGCTCAAACTTGTGAAACGCCAGATGTACGGCCGCGGAAAAATTGATCTCCTCCAAGCCCGCGTCATCGGCGCGGGATAAAATCCATCACCACCAAAACTGCGTCAGAGCCAAATTTGGAAGCCGATTGACACCGGAGCGCAAAACCCAAAGGCAACCGTTGATGAACAGGCGGTTATCCGCGCCGCTTCGTCCCGGATCGCCAATCTTCCCGGGCAACAGGGATGCTATCTTCAGCCATTGAGCTTCGCTCAACTCATATCGCCTAACCGCCATGACCGGCCTCCGTGATCAACACGGTGCCCTATGAATCAGCAATCAAGCGATTTGGGAATGAATGTCGATTGGTCCTAGTCCTGCATGTGCGGCTAATACACGCCTCCTGCGAGTTTCAGCTCGCTTCCTGGGCAGCCGCAGCGATACCGTCATCGACCGCCAAGCGCCTCCGACGCCTGCTGACTTGACACAGGCGCAGGCTACGCCAGTAGCTTGTTGCCGATTCCTTTAGTTTAAGTCCGGAGCACGAAGAACGCTGATGTCCACTGACCGAGCGCGAGAAAACCGACGACTTCGCCATTCTCGTTTCACGCGGTCGGGGCCAATCTTCACAAAAAACCTGAGACACGGTGTCGAGTTTCAGCGGGATTTGCTCCATTTCCATTCCGCGTTGAACCGCTTAAAGCAACTCAAGGGTTTCATTTGACAAGGTTACTTCTAATCGACCCTGGTCACGTCAAAACGCAGAAGTGGATAAAATTCTGGCGGAAATCGACAGTCGGGTCGCGCAGCGTCCTAATATGCGTTGAAAAACAAGTCTCCCCGGTGCGGAGGTAGAGGGGTCATTAATTGGAATCCTTTCAAGGCGAAAAAGCTGGTCCGATGCGTGCCTGAGGCCACATTGTGATCAACGCGCTCAACGGCTGCTTCGCGCCCGCAAAGCGGACGATCAGGCTCAAATCAACGCTGCCTAAACGCGGATGAATCTCACTCCAATTGGCTCACAGCCATCAGATAGTTCGAATCTCGCCCGGCACGCCACCTTTCTGTCAAGTATATTTTCTTTTGCAGATAATAAAATTTGCCGTGTGGGCCGATGCGCGTGCTTGGACGATTTCAAATATCCAATATTTCTTCACATATCATCTTCGGAAGACGAAATATTTGCCTTATCTGCTTCGCTTATCCTCGCCGGACTGCACTTCGCCCTTCAGCCCTGGTGAGTGTGTAGGTCGAGCGATTGAATGAATTTGAGAATTGTTCCATTATAGACGCCGAAGCTGCCGGGCCCGGAAGGCACTTATTTGACCAGCGATGGGGATAACCTGAAGCAACAGATCTTCATCGGTGACGCAGTCACCAATGGATCGGATCAGCACGTCCTTATTGCCGTAGCGGAGTATTTGGAAAAGGCGGGTGCCAGGGCGCTTATTTTCGCCAACCTCAACCTGGGCGGCAGGCAAATAGACACAATCGTTGTAACCGAACAACTGGTGCTTGTTCTTGAGGCGAAGGGCTACCGGCGGCCGCTCCGCGGCGGCGCAAATGGCCACTGGCAAGTCCGCGTTGCTGGCGGCGAGTGGAAGAGCACTCGAAACGCTTACCATCAAGCGAGCGGCGCGGCCCTTGCACTTCGCGATACGATGCGTGCGTTTGACGGCGCGGAAGTTCCCTACCTCGACACGGCGGTTGTCTTTGACCCGGCCATACCGGCAGGCTCTGAACTGACCAGCGACTTCAAGGTAAAGCTTCTCGGGCTTGCCGATCTCTCCGCGGAGCTGGCCCAGACTAGCAAGAATCCCTGGTCACTTGATCGATGGACGCAGTTCGCGCGGCACCTTCGCCTCGTGGCCGTCGGAGATGCGGCGGCCGCGTGCGATCCCTCCCTTGCCCGAAGCGAAACGTTGCTTGGAGACTACAGCGCCGGAGTTGCTCGGCTTTACCAGCCCCTGACCCTCGATGCAGTCACCTCGTCGTGGACCGCCGGGGGCGAACCAATCTCATCCGATGAACTCACGCGGCGCATCGCATCTGGACGTGACGCCTGTCTCATCGGCCCGTCGGGCTGCGGGAAGAGCCTCGGAGCGTACGTCGTGGCGCTAAGGTTTGCGGCTACGGGCGGGATACCGCTTGTGGTTGCAGCCAAGAACTTCGTTGGATCGATGAGCACCTTGCTCGACGGTGAAACCCAGCTCATCGCTGATACGGCTGCCCGGGAGGTTGTTGCAGCAGCGAAGCAGCTAAATCGTCCACTCCTACTCGTCATCGACGGGTTCAACGAGTGCTCCGAGCCACTTCGCGTTGCGCTCCTTCGCCGGATCGCCGCCTTCGGTCGCCGTTACGAAGCCCATCTGGTAATCACAAGCCAAAACGTGCCGGAGCGCGCGGACCTTCTCAGTCTTGATACTTTCGACGTTCCTCGGCCAAGCTTGGAGTTGAAGCTATCAATCGCAACTCAAGCCTCTGGTGCTCCACAGCTACCGGCAGGCGCGACGGAGCTGTTGAGCGCCGTCGAAAGTTGCCTTGAAGCTCGGCTCGTTGGCCAGCTCGGCGACAAATCCGGCACCGCTAGCCGCTTCGACCTATTTGACCGGTTCGTGCGGGCCCGATTGGGAGATCAAGCCACGGCGGGCGTGGCTCGGCTTTCAGTGATCGCTCGATGGATGATGGACCGGATCACATTCAGCTTTGCGCTCCGCGAACTTGAGCGGACTGGCGAGAGGGCGGACCGGTCGGTGGACGATCGGCTGCTCTCTTCAAAGTTGCTATCGCTGCGCGGCGATAGAGTGAGCTTTGGTCACGACCTATTTCTCGACGCCTACGCCGCCGAGGCCGTCGTGCGCGAAGCTGGTGGAAGCGCGAGTGCCATTCTAACTTCTCTTGCTGAGCCACGGCACAAACCCCGGAAGGAACTTATTCTCGGCGCGATCACCGACCCACTCTTATTAGAGCAGGTGCTGGCCGGGCTCGAAGATGCCGAGTTGATCCTTGCCTGTCTCGTTGGTCGCTGTGGGCGGGCAGCGCGGGATTGGGCTGAAGCTCTAGCGGAAGTGGTTTTTGGCCTGATTGCCGTTGAGATAGATACGGCTCGCCTCGAGCTCGGTGAAGGCCACATGTGGAAGGTGGGTTTTGAGCCATCGAATGTGGTCTGGACGCGCCAGCAGCGTGCCGTATTGCATGCACTCCCCTCTCGCATAGCCGGAGACGTCTATGTTGAGCGGCTCGTCGAGCTTGCGGGCCGTTTCGATAAGCGGCTTGTCGATGAAACGTTCCGGCTTAGGGAGGAAGCAGCGGCGCATAAAATCGCCGTTCGCACTGGCGCGTTCGCTGCGGCTTACGTCAATCAGACGTCGGAAGCACTCGGCATTACCTAACATTGCGAGCCGGATGCACTCGGGGCTCGTCCATTGGCCAACTCGTGATGACGCGCTCGGCGATCGCTTGATCGGGCTGATGGGCAATCCTGATTCGACCTATGGCCAAGTCTTCATTCTGCTGACGATGCTTCGTCACCACGGAACATTCGGTAGTCAGGTGGCCATCATCATCGGCGCACTCTTGGACCGGGTGTGGCGCGGCGCTCCGTACCATCTAAAGCTTGATCTGATCGACACGGCGGGTTGGTGCTGGCGCGCAGAAGATCCCGAGCGTGAGGCGCTGATCCTGAAACTCGATTCTCTTCCAAAAGACCAGCATGTCTTCATTTCAACGACGATCCTCGAGGCCCTTCAGCATCTCGGTGCGCTCGACGAAGGCACCACGCAGCACAAAGCAGTAGTGAGGGCTGAAATCGCCGAGTGTTTGGCACATCAAGATGATCCAGACGCTTGCTCGCGTGCCTTTGGCATCTACAGCGCGTGCATGGATCATCCCTATTCGGAAGCATATGCGGAAGTTTTCAATACCCTGCCGACCAGCGAGCGAGCACAGATGTTCACGATGGCCGCGCGCGGTGCCGACAGCAACGCTTTCTTCGTCGTGATGCTCATTACTGACATTGCCGGACTGTCGGATGCGGCCGTGACCGGCGAACTGGCGCGCTTTCTCACTCCGCCTGACAAAGACAGCTTCAACCTTAGCGACCCGATCCAAACCTTCACTCTTGCCCATCTCGCCTTTGCGAGCGGTGCTCTGCCATTGCCTTCGACCGGCTCGACGGCGTCGATGCAGGAGAACCTGACGTGGACCGCAATCGGCGAAGTCCTCTACTGGATGAATCGCGCTGATTTCACGCTGGAAGTGCGGCAGCGCGCAAGCGCTTCAGCGATGACTGCAGTAATGGCGAATGTTTCCGGCAATGCCATCAACGCGATGCGTTTGATTGAGCAAGCACATGTTGAGGGATGGACGCGACCGGCCGGGCTGCCACCATTCAATCATTCGGCAGCTTCACTGATGCCAGCGGTAGGAATCAAGCTCGCCAAAGAAGCGTTGGACAAACCTGAAACTCTGACCGGCACCTTCAAGTTCTACGACATTCAGGAACGCACCGCCGATCTGGCCTTCGCGCTTGCATTGATCGGTCGGTACAGCACGACGGCCGACATCGCGTATCTGCGCAATTTCATTGCCGACAAGAGTCTTGGGACGTCGGCGATCTCCGCCATTCGCGGCATCGAAGAGCGGCTCGTTGCTGTCGCCTGATGGATGCCCTTCAGCGAACGGTAAGCGACGCCTTGTCGGTCGACCCGATGGACGCCCGTTGGAAAAGGATCTGCTACGGACCTCAAAGCAAGGTCAGTCCGAGCAGCTACCTGTGATGACTTTACGTCCACGCCTGCACTCCCGACCGCTATACGTCCGCAAGTGTCTACGCGAGAATCCTAAACGTCCTATCGCTTGCGGAAGCACCATCTCAGGCGCTCGAAAAGGGTTGGCCCTTTATACTCTGCGATCTCTGCGTAGTAGTACGGGTGCCTCTCATCCAATTGCTTTTGCTCGCCGTAGAACAGCCTCTCGTAAGGCTCCCCACGGAAATCGAAATGACAGTAGAGGTGTGGTTTGTTGTAGTACTCGTCGCCATTCGAATTGAAGGACTCGATCCCTTCGTATGGGACAGCACCCAGTAGCATTACCTTGATTGCCTCCGGCGGCGGATTGGCGGCGTATTCCTTCCAGCCGTTTCCTTCATTGTTCACATAGGTCCATCGCAGGCCCAAAAGCACGCCTCGATCATAGGTGCCCATGAGGCCGACCCGAAACCATGAGGAAATGCGTTTCTCATTTTCGTTGATGTCGGGGTACTCATCGACGCGGGCAACGTCATGAACGATGACGTCGGAAAGGTATTTTTCTTTTGCGGCCTGTAGGAAATGGGCTTTGAAAACGGGCAGCCATTTGTCGCGTAGCGCGATTTTTTCTTCCGGCGTCAGCCCACGTCCCTTTTTGCCGAGTCCGGTGGCAGAGGATTGGCCGGAGGCCTATGCCATGCTGACCATCGAGGCGAACGCCGATATCGCGCCGTTCCACGATAGGCAGATGGCGGTGCTGACACGGGACCAACGCATGGCCTGGCTGGACGGTCTTCTCCCTGAAGAGGAAATCCTGCGGCCGCTGCCAGCGCGGACCTTCCGGATCAAGCGTCACGCCGGTGCGCCTGCCCAGCCGACGCTGGCGCTCTAAAGCGCCAACCGCAACTGCGGCTCCGCTGCGGAGGTGCTCCGTTCCAGTGAGGACAGCGAGACGCCGAGCAGGCGAATACCCTTTCGGGGCGGAAAGATAGGCACCAGCAGCAGGCTGACGATCTCCTCCAGGTCGGCGATTGCCGGCAGCGGTGCGGGAACGGTCTTGCTGCGGGTGATCTGGGCGAAGTCAGAATATTTGACCTTCAAAGTCACCGTCTTGGCGCCGATGCCATTGGCCTCACAATAATCCCAGACCTTTTCGATCAGCGGCTGAAGCCTTTCACGGGCCGGGTCGTAGGCATGGAGATCTTGTGAGAAGGTATCCTCGGCGCCGACGGATTTGCGCACCCGGTTCGGCTTGACTTGACGCTCGTCGATGCCACGGGCAATGCCATAAAAATAGGGTCCCGACTTCCCGAAATACTCGGCCAGCAACTCAAGGGTCTGTTGCTTGAGATCGGCACCGGTGTCGATCCCTAGCCGATGCATCTTTTCGGCCGTCGCGGGGCCGACCCCATGGAATTTCTTGACGGGGAGGGCCTCGACGAAGGACGGCCCATTCTTCGGCGTGATGACCGCCTGGCCGTTGGGCTTGTTGAGGTCGCTCGCCATTTTGGCGAGGAACTTGTTATAGGAAATCCCCGCCGAGGCATTGAGGCCGGTGACTTGCTTGATCCTCGCGCGGATCTCCAGCGCGATCTCGGTGGCGATGTCCATGCCCTTGAGATTTTCGGTGACATCGAGATAGGCCTCGTCGAGCGAGAGCGGCTCGATCAGCGGAGTGTATTCAGCGAAGATCTCGCGGATCTGCTGCGACACCGCCTTGTAGACATCGAAGCGTGGCGGCACGAAGATCAGCTCCGGACATTTGCGCTTGGCGGTCACCGACGGCATCGCGGAGTGGACCCCGTATTTGCGCGCCTCGTAGCTCGCCGCCGCGACCACGCCGCGTGCGGCCGGATAGCCGACGGCCACAGGTTTGCCTCGAAGCTCGGGATTGTCGCGCTGTTCGACAGAGGCATAGAAGGCGTCCATGTCTATATGGATAATTTTACGCACGCGATGGCCGGGCGAGGGGACGACGTCCACCTCGCTCCTATATTCGCCTTCGTACAGCTGCGCGCTCAGCATCCAAATCCCTTCAACCGGCCTTATCTATCCTATCCAAACCTGCGCCAGAAATGAGCAGCAGTAACCGAACGAACCGGGCACCGCGATCGATCCGCCTTACTGTCGCCGATAAAAATCCTGCAAGCACGTCGCAAGATATTCGCTTTTCTATCCCGCTGTATTTGTAAGCGAATCAAAAAAATACGCGGACCGGCATTCAAGTCTAATGATCGATACATGAAGAAGAGTCGCTTGGCGGTTGATTGACTCCTTTTCAAAGTAAGAACAAATAGGGAACATATCAACAGTTTCCATCGTTGCAAAGCCCGAAGGAGGTGGCATTTCGCATGCGTGACCACGCCGTCAACCCCGTCATCGCCGAGCTGCGCGAGCGCATCGAACGGCTGGAGGGAGGGACGATTCAGAGTCGCGCGGTGCTTCCTTTTGGCGTCCCGGCGATCGACGGCCACCTGCCGGGAGGAGGGTTGGTCCTCGGCGCCCTGCATGAGGTGGCCGGCGGCGGCAATGGAGCGATCGACGGCGCTGCCGCCGCATCCTTCGCCGCCGGAATCGCCGCCCGCACCAAGGGCAAGGTGCTCTGGTGCATGACGCGTGCCGATCTCTTCGCGCCGGCGCTGGCCCAAGTCGGCCTGCCGCCCGGCCGTGTCATCTACGTGGAAGCGGGCGACGAGAAGGCACTGCTTTCCTGCATCGAGGAGGGATTGCGCCATGGCGGACTGGGTGCTGTTGTCGGTGAGCTCGCGCGGCTGTCAATGACTGCCTCTCGCCGACTGCAGCTCGCCGCCGAAGGCTCCGGCACGATCGGCATCGCCATCCGCCGCTGGCGGCGCCAGGCGGAAGCGTCCGATTTCGGGCAGCCGACCGCCTCGGCCACCCGCTGGCGGGTCTCGGTGCTGCCCTCGACGCCGCTGCCGGTACCTGGCGTCGGCCGCGCTCGCTGGCTGCTTGAACTCATCCGCGCCCGCGCGGGTGAAAGTGCTGATTTCGAAGTGGAGGCATGTGATGCCAAGGGTCGTATCGCTCTTCCTTCCGACGTGGCCGACGGATCGCCTCAGAAGGAAATTGGGCGACGCTTCGCCACCGCCTGAGACGCCGCTCATCCTGATCGGCCGCCAGCAGAGGCGCCGGAGCGTGGTCGCCGTCGACCGCGCCGCCCAGGCCGCAGGCTTGCGCGTCGGCATGCCGGCCACCAAGGCGCAGGCGCTTGTGTCCGGGCTTGTGGTCATGGATGCCGATCCAGGCGCCGACCTCGAGGCGCTCGAACGTTTGGCGCTCTGGGCGCTGCAGTGCTATGCGCCGATCGTTGCCGCCGATCCGCCCGATGGCCTGGTGATCGATACGACCGGCGCCGATCATCTGCATGGCGGCGAGGAGCTGATGCTGTCCGGCATGGTCAATCGCTTCTTTCACTCCGGCATTGCCGCGCGTGCGGCCGTGGCCGACACCTGGGGTGCGGCGCATGCGGTCGCCCGATATCGGGCCGATCCGACACTTGTCGTTCCGCCGGCCGCGCAGGCGAACGGCCTGCATGCTCTGCCGATCGCAGCACTTCGTCTCGATAGTGCCATCACCGACGGTCTTCGGGCTCTCGGTTTCAAGACAATCGGCGACATTGCCGGCCAGCCGCGCGCGCCGCTTGCGCTTCGGTTCGGGCCTGAGCTCGGCCGCCGGATCGACCAGGCCATGGGACGCGTTGCGGAGCCCATCGATCCCCTGCGCACGCCCGACCTTATCGAGGTGCGCCGCGCCTTCGGCGAGCCGATCGGCGCCGCTGAGACGATCGCGCGCTACACGGCCAGGCTGGTCGATCAGCTCTGTCACTCGCTTGAAGAAAGGGGGCTTGGCATCCGTCGGCTCGATCTCTTGTTTCAACGGGTCGACAACACCTACCAGGCGATCCGCGCCGGCACGGCGACGCCGGTTCGCGACGTCAAGCGGCTGACGCGTCTCCTCACCGACCGGATCGAAACCATCGATCCCGGCTTTGGCATCGAGATCATGTCGCTGACGGCCACCATCGCCGAGCCGCTGGTGGCGCGGCAAGTCATCTCTTCGCTCGTCGAAGAACCGGAGGCCGATGTGTCCGGGCTGATCGACATAATCGGCAACCGCATCGGCGAGCGGCGGCTTTTTCGCGTGGCACCTCTTGCCAGCGACGTGCCCGAACGCTCCACCACCCGCGTGGCGCCGATGACCCCTGATAGTGGCGAGACTTGGCCGAGCCACTGGCCGCGCCCCACCCGGCTGCTGCCGTATCCCGAGCCGATCGAGACCATGGCGCTGCTGCCGGATCATCCGCCGGTCCATTTCACCTGGCGCGGCGTGCGCCGGCGCGTCAGGCGGGCCGACGGCCCGGAGCGGGTGTTCGGCGAATGGTGGAAGCGCGATGCCGAGCTTGCTGCGGTGCGCGACTATTTCCAGGTCGAGGACGACGCCGGCGAGCGCTACTGGATTTTTCGCGCCGGCGACGGCGAGCACGGTGAGACCGGCAGCCAGAAATGGTTCCTGCACGGGATATTCGGATGACGGAAAGCGCGCGCTATGCCGAGCTGCAGGTGACCTCGCATTTTTCCTTTCTGCGAGGCGCCTCGTCTTGTGAGGAACTGTTCGCGCAGGCCGCCGAACCCGGCATCGAAGCGCTGGCGATCGTCGATCGCAATTCGCTGGCCGGCATCGTGCGCGCCCACCAGGCGGCCAAGGACACCGGCATTCGTCTGATTGTCGGCTGCCGCCTCGATCTGACCGACGGCATTTCCGTACTCGTCTATCCGACCGACCGGCCGGCCTATGCCCGGCTCTGCCGCCTGCTGTCGCTCTGCAAGAAGCGCGCCGGCAAGGCAAAATGCCAGCTTGGCTGGGCCGATCTCGTCGCCTACGGCGAGGGCCTGATCGCCGTCCTCATTCCGGATGAAGCCGACGAGGCCTGCGCACTCAGCCTGCGCCGCCTGCGCGAAGCCTTCGGCGACCGTGGCTGTCTGGCGCTCACCCTCCGCCGCCGGCCGAATGACCAGCTGCGGCTCCATGAGCTCTCGAACATGGCCGCCGCCGCCCGCGTGCCAACCGTCGTGACGAATGATGTGCTGTTTCATGTGCCGGAGCGGCGCATCCTGCAGGATGTCGTCACCTGCATTCGTCACAACATCACCATCGATGACGCCGGTTTTCGGAGGGAACGGCACGCCGATCGCTATCTGAAGCCACCGGAGGAGATGGCGCGGCTGTTCAATCGTTATCCGGAGGCGCTCGCCCGCACCATCGAAATCATGGAGCGTTGTCGCTTCTCGCTCGACGAACTCGCCTATCAATATCCGGAGGAACGCTCGCATACGGAACTGACGCCGCAGCAGACGCTTGAACAGCTCACCTGGGAAGGGGCGGCGGCACGCTATCCGGAAGGCTTGCCGAAAAAGGTGAGGGCAAACATCGAGCACGAGCTGCGGCTGATCGAAAAGCTCGAATACGCGCCGTATTTCCTGACGGTGAATTCGATCGTCCGTTTTGCCCGATCACGCGACATTCTTTGCCAGGGCAGGGGATCGGCTGCCAACTCCGCCGTCTGCTATGTGCTCGGCATCACCTCGATCGATCCCGACCGCAACGATCTGCTCTTCGAGCGCTTCGTCTCCGAGGAGCGGCGCGAGCCGCCCGACATTGATGTCGATTTCGAGCACGAGCGGCGCGAGATCGTCATGCAATGGGTGTTCGAAACCTATGGCCGCGATCATGCCGCCCTCTGCTCGACCGTCATTCGCTATCGCTCGAAGGGTGCGGTGCGCGACGTGGGCAAGGCTTTGGGCCTGCCGGAGGATATGACGAAGATGCTCTCGTCCGGGGTCTGGGGCTGGGGCGAGGATGTCGGCGAAAAGCACGCCGAAGAGCTCAACCTCAACCTCTCCGACCGGCGCCTGCGCCTGACGCTGGACCTTGCCCGCCAGCTGATGGGAGCGCCTCGTCACCTGTCGCAGCATCCCGGTGGATTCGTGCTTACCCGCGACCGCCTCGACGAGCTGGTGCCGATCGAGCCGGCGGCGATGGTCGACCGGCAGGTGATCGAATGGGACAAGGACGATATCGACATCCTGAAATTCATGAAGGTCGATTGCCTGGCATTGGGAATGCTCTCCTGCATGAAGCGCGGCTTCGATTTGCTCACCGAGCACAAGGGTATCGATCTCGATCTCGCGACCATCCCGGCCGAGGATCCACGCACCTATGCGATGATCAGGAAGGCCGACACGCTCGGCACCTTCCAGATTGAGAGCCGGGCGCAGATGTCGATGTTGCCCAGGATCAAGCCGCGCACTTTCTACGATCTCGTGATTGAGGTGGCGATCGTCCGCCCCGGTCCGATCCAGGGCGACATGGTGCATCCCTATCTCCGGCGGCGGGAGGGTAAGGAAACGGTCGACTATCCGAAGCCGGAACTGGAAAAGGTGCTCGGCAAGACGCTCGGCGTGCCGCTCTTCCAGGAACAGGCGATGCGGGTCGCGATCGAATGCACAGGATTCACCGCCGGCGAGGCCGATCAGCTGCGCCGCGCCATGGCCACTTTCAAGCACACCGGCGGCGTATCGAAGTTCGGCCAGAAGCTGATATCAGGCATGGTGGCCAACGGCTACGAGCCGGAAATTGCGGAAAAGACCTTCAAGCAGCTTGAGGGCTTCGGCAGCTACGGCTTTCCGGAAAGCCATGCCGCCTCCTTCGCTTTGATCGCTTATGCCTCCTCCTGGCTGAAATGCTGGCATCCGGACGTGTTCTGCTGCGCGCTGCTCAACGCCCAGCCGATGGGCTTTTACGCGCCGGCCCAAATCGTCCGGGATGCCCGCAATCACGGTGTCGAGGTTCGCCCTGTCTGCGTCAATGCAAGCCGCTGGGATTGCACGCTCGAGCCGACGGAGGATGACGGCCGCTTCGCCGTGCGGCTCGGCATGCGTATGGTCAGGGGCCTTGCCAATGCAGATGCCGCTGCGATTGTCGCGGTGCGGGCCGATCGGTCGTTCGCCTCGGTCGATGATCTCTGGCGCCGCGCGCGCGCGTCGGCGGCCTCGCTCGTCGAACTCGCAGAGGCTGATGCCTTCCAGCCGTCGCTCGGTCTGGCCCGGCGCAAGGCGTTGTGGGCGATCAAACCGCTCAGGGACGAACCGCTGCCGCTCTTTGCCGCCGTATCCGCCCGGGAAGAAACCACCGTCGCTGAAATCAACGAGCCGGTGGTGGCGCTCAAGCCGATGACCTCGGGCGGGGAAGTGGTCGCCGACTATAGCCATGTCGGATTGACGCTCCGCGATCACCCGCTGTCCTTCCTGCGGGAGGATCTCAGGCGTCGCCGTATCGTCAACTGCGCCGAGGCAATGCAGGCCCGCGATGGAAAATGGTTGGAGGCTGCCGGCCTTGTGCTCGTCCGCCAGCGCCCCGGTTCCGCCAAGGGCGTGCTCTTCATCACCATCGAGGACGAAACTGGGATTGCCAATCTCGTTGTCTGGGCAAAAGTCTTCGAGAAATACCGCCGCGTCGTGCTCGGCGCCGGCATGCTCGGGGTCTATGGCCGCATCCAGAGGGAAGGGGATGTCGTACACCTCGTCGCCCACCGGCTGGCCGACCTCACGGACGAATTGGCGAGCGTCGGCGAACGGGATGCTGCCTTTCCGCTGCCGCATGGGCGCGGCGACGAATTTCATCATGGGGCGCCGAGGCCCGATCCGCGCGGGATACCGAAGGGGCCGAAACCGCGCGATATCATCGACCCCTATCTGCATCTCGATGAGATCAGGGTGAAGACGCGGGATTTCAGGTGAGGAATGACGGGGTCGTGGGTTCGATTCCTATCAAGGCGCCGGGCTGCAAAATTGCTGGGTCTCGGGTTCCAGCCACTTCACCCCGAAATCTACGAAAGAAGAAAATAGCCAGCTTGACCGCTACCTCGTCGGGTGTCGTTTTCGATTGCAGAGGGTAGCCGCCAGTCTTTTGCAGCATGGCGAACCGACGGTCGCCCCGTTCCGGCCCGGCGAAATAGCACACGCTTAGGCCGCCGACCGTTAGGCGCACGATGAGCGATCGATCCCATCTGCGTTAGGCTGGGCGGTCCATTCGTTCATCCGATCGACTGAGCCTCGAATAAGTAATAGGAACAAACAGCCCCTCCTATTCAAGACGCTCGACTCAAAATCGACCCCGCGATTCACGCCGAATAGTGTCGTATTCAAGAGGTGTACAACTCACCACCTCCAGACAAGTTAAGGGCGAGCTCTCTTGCGAAAACACACCAATACAGTACAGTGAAGGTAAGGTCGGAGTTCTTGCTGGGGAGTAGGGGATTGTCTGAGCTTTGCGCCTTGAATTTTGTAAATGTCGGTCCGAAAGGAACCTTCAAGGAGAGCGGCGACCTCAAAACGAGCCCGCAAGACATCGACGCCATCTTTTCTTATCTAGAGCAAGCCAAGTCGACGAAGCTCGTGGTCCATTTCCACGGAGGACTGATTTCTGAAGCCTCGGGTGCGGCGACAGCTTTGAAAATGGCACAGGTCTACTCAAAAGCGGGCGCCCATCCCGTTACATTCATCTGGGAGACCGGCCTACTCGAGACCGTGTCCCGTAACGTCTTACAGATCGGCGAAACCAAGCTATTCCAGACGCTCCTGAAATATCTTCTGCGCCAGTTGGCCAAGCGATTTGGCGTTGACCTTGGTGGTCGGGGCGCCGTTGGCGAGGTGAGCGACGAAGATGTCAAGCGGCAGCTCGCGGAGAGCGATCCATTTAGTGACAAGGAAGCCGTTGTCCGGGCAAAAGCCGAGTCTTTGAACGAAGCGGATTTGCAGCAGCTCCGTACGGACATGGAACTGGATATTCAGAACGATTTGGAAACTGACGATGCTGTGGGAGGCGTGACTGCGCCACCACCGGACGAGAAGAAACTGATGAAACCGGCGCTGAGTGACAATCTGAGGGACGAGGCAGGCCGAGGGTTTTCGATTGCAGGAGTAGCAATCCTCGTGGCGAAGGTTGCCGTACAGGTCGTACGCCGATTCATGAAGGGACGCGATCATGGCTTGTACACCACCGTTGTCGAGGAGATCTTGCGCGCGCTCTATCTGGCAGACTTTGGTGCTTGGACATGGGGTGGCATGAAAACCGTCGCATCGGCAATGTGGTTGCCGAACACCGAGCCGCTCGGGGAAGACGCCTATCCCGGCAGCTACTTTATGCTTAAACTTTCAGCATACCAGCAAGCCAATCCCGACGTTGTCGTCGATCTGGTCGGTCATAGCGCCGGCTCTATTGCGATATGCAACCTCTTCGCCGCGCTCGAACGGCAAAAAGTCGCCCTTCGCATTCGCAACGTCATTTTCCTGGCTCCTGCTTGCCTGAGCCGATTGATGTATTCCGAAATTGTCAGCAAACCAGCACGGTTCGAACGTTTTCGCGTTTTTACGATGACTGACGAAAATGAACAGAAGGACCAGCTCGTTCCCAAGTTCTATAATAAGTCGCTCCTTTACTTCATCTCTGGCGTGCTGGAAGACGAGCCGGACACGCCCATCGCCGGCATGCAGCGTTTCTGGACGGGCAAACCGCCCTTCATCGATCCATTTCTTCTGGACTCGACCGCTTGGCTTGGCGACCCCGGAGCGCGGCGGTCCGTGCTATCGATTGCGGCAGAAGGAGGCGACGGCTTTCTCAGTTCTGCTCTACGCCACGGCGACTTCGATGATGATCCACCAACCCTCGCAAGTTTGCGAGCCATCGTGAGCGCGTGAGGTCGGACCATGCCAGAACAGAACAAAGATTTTGCTTTGGTCGTCGGCTTCAATCACTACCCTTTCTACGCCGATGGCGGCAATCTCAGGGGTGCGATCGCCGATGCATGTAAGTTCGCGGATTGGCTTAAGGACAAACAGTCTGGAGGCGGCCTTCCGGATGCGAACTGCAAATTGATCACCTCCACCGGCGACCCCTTGGCGCCGGATGTTCAGCAAATCGAGGATGCACTCGTAGAGATCTGGCAGCTCGCTAATGCCGTCGGCGGCGGTCGACGCTTCTACCTGTTTTTCAGTGGCCACGGTCATTCATTCGACACCGTTGGCCAACAGCTCCCCGATGTCGCACTCTGCCTTCCGCGTTGGTCGCGCGAGCTGCCAAACAAATCCATCAGCGCCAATCATCTGATGGGCTGGGTCCAGCGCTGCATGCCTTTTTCCGAAATTGTCATGTTCTTCGATTGCTGTCGGTCACGGATTCTCAAGTCCCGCGCGCAAGATACCGCCGGCGGCTGTCCGACGGCCAGAGAAGGGTACCAGGATACAAAAATTGTCAGCATCTTCGCGGCTGAGCATGAGCAGAGAGCCTTCGAAGGCGCTCAGGACGCCGACACCGAGGTGCGGGGCTATTTCACTACAGCACTTCTCGCCGGACTGAAAGGCGCAGCCGCCCCTGCCGGAGAAGACATCACCCAGTTCGCACTCTGGGATTATCTGCAGGCCGAAGTACCCAGGCTTGCAAAGGTGGACGGCCGCCAGCAAGTCCCCAAAAGGGGGATGCAGCTACCACCGGAGCGACTTGTCTTCGGTTCTCCCTCTCCGCTCGGGCCAGCGCCTGGGCCAGCAGCGGCGGCGAGTAATTTCGAGATAAGGTTCAAAGGCTGGAGAAACGGCTCGATCCGCCTTCGTGATGCAGACAGCAAAGTCCTCCGCGAAGGTCCGGCATCGAGCGGACCATGGCCGGTCATGTTCAAGTATGAGGTGAACCTCCTCGAGCACGTGGAGACCGGCGATACCATGTCGATATTCTTCCGCCCGGGAATGGAGGGCCAGCATGCCACCTTCTGAAAGCGATAGCGCAACGTCCCAAGAACAGCAACGTTTTCCCTTCGCGATCACCGCGGTTGCACCCGATGGCAGCGGCAATTGGGACTATGACTGCCGAATAACGATCTTCGACGGTAGAAACCGGATACAGGGCGGTGGAAACGGCCGGGTAAATCTCGATTTGCGCAAAGGGCTCTACGTCGTCCGTCTGGTCTCGGCAGGATCAATGACCGAGAAAGTCATCGTGCACGAAGGTCCGACGGACCTGGACATAAAAGGACCAGTGCGTAGCTCGGCTTTGCCTGCTTCCGACACGAGGGATCACCACGAATACTACATCGGGCCTGCGCGCCAATTCAGCAGAGAATCGACCACGGACGCGCCCCCATCGAGCGCCGGATCCTGCCGCTTGATGATCATGTTCCGAACGCGCGATATGGAAGAGAACGGGGCTTTCGCCGGCGTCGACCTTGGAAGTCTGCAGACTCCCGATGGAGATGTCGTCACGAGTTTCCAGGACGAGGATTTGGCCCGCGATCCAGGGGCCGGTTGGGCGATTTTCTCGGCATGCCTGAAGCCTGGGCCATATCTACTTATCAATGAGGAGAATGCCGATCAGATCGTCATGCCGATCCATCTGTTCAGTGGATGGGACAACCTGATGTTTGTTCCGGTCGACATGACGAGAGGTGGCGGAAGAGAGGAAAAGTCTCCTCGGGTCAATCTGTCCCGCGCGAGTCTCGACATGGTGGCGCACGATCGGGGTTTCGAGCCCGACGACGGCTTCAGCCAGAAGATCGATGCATCCGTCCAGGTTCTTGGAAAGCGCTTCGGCGCGATTCCCGAAAACATACGCACGGCAGCAATCAACGGGAAATTCGACCATCCGTTGGCCGGGCTGATCGGAGCCTGCGCGCATTTCCTCCGCGATGAGCCGGATCCGAATCTCGAAGCTGCGATGCTGCGGAACCTGTGGTCTCTCATGCCGGGATCACCCGACGTGATCGGCTTGTTCTTCCTGTCCCTACGGAGGAAGGACTCGCAGCGCCCCACCGATCTCGCCGCCCTTCTCGCTGCAGCTGAAGCGGCCTTCGGCAAGAGCATTGCGGCGTTGCTACCACTCGCCACGCCGCCGATGTTGCGGCCCACTTTGGATGCAATTATTGCGCTGAGTCAGGAACTGCCCGATCTGATCGCGGCGCGGTCCTGGCTGGAAACCGCATCGATCAGCGACTATGCTGCGGGTCCCTGGGGCGTCTTCGACGGAAGCCCGATGGTCTCGCTCGTCGTGTCAGCACAAAGGTCGGTGCAAGCTCCCCTCAGCCACCAAAAGCTTTACCCGATCGTCAAATCGGTATTTTCCCTGACGCTCGATCTCGCGCGCCGGGCGGATTGGGCGATAAGCAAGGATGCGACAATTAAATCCATCGCAGAATCTCCTCTGGCCCTCGAACTCGGCCGGACACAGCTCGGGGCCAAACTTCAGGAGCTTCAAGTTCAGTTCTTTCCGGACCTGATCGGTGCAAACGATACGGTTTCAGACGTGGTTTCGAAAATTCGAGATCAGAGCGACAATATCATGCATATCGGCGTCAGCTCGAGTCTGCCGCAATGGCTTCTCGATATGGCGCAAGATGTCGTCGCGCAAGAAGACATCGATTCGATGGCTCGCGATCTTGCACGCCGCGCCCAGGTGCCGATCCGTGTCGCGGCCTCGGCATTGCAACTTGCCAAGGGATCCAAGTCGACGTCGGACGGAACTGCTCCTACCTTGGAAGCCGGCGCCTGAGGATCTCGCCCATAGTACCCGCCCAAGAGCAGTCTCTTAGGCAGCGGTGGTATCGCTGCGCGGTCGATCGTCGCTAAGAGTTCAGAAAGAAGGCATATTTTGAAGAATAGTCCGTAGCTGCGATGATATTGGCGGATGCACTATCCAAATGGAGATGCGGATATGGAGTTCTCGTCTATTGCTTTCCTAGGAGGTGCAGTTGTCGCGCTTGCATCGATTTATTTCCTAATCCGTCGTGTAAGAGAACATCATTCGGCGCATGTGTTCGGTCTTTGGTGCGTATTCTCATTTTCATTTGTGATTGCGTCCGGATTGTTCGCCTTTATCTATGTTGAAGTAATATTGTATAGAGCTTCGTCGCTTGGAGGCGCTCCTGGAAGCGTGATTCTATTTATTTTCAATGCGGCGCTGGATGTACGAGAAGAGTTTTACCTGATCTCGGCCATAGGTGCTGTGCTGATCCTGCCTCAACTGATCGCCTATTGTATCGCGGGAATCTTCGGCTGCGCCCGTTTCCCTGGAGTACTCGTATGGATCGATGAGTTCATTGCGTGGACCCTGATCAAGTTCTTCGTCGTACTTGGGGGAATCTTGGGCGCCCAAGCGATCTTCGCACTCTATGGCCATCCGTACCGTGTTCCCGCCGAGATTCCATCGCGGCTCTTCTATATGGGGCTTTTTACCGCTCTTTCGTTCCTGATCTTCTTTTTCATCACGGCCAGAGAAACCGTCATATCGCATGTCAAGCAGTTGCGGCTTTCGACCTGGCTCGGAAAAGTCCACGCTCACATGACAAGACATGCGGGACACCAAGAGGAGGCGGATGGATCTTTGGACGACGCGATTTTCGAGTATGTCGAAAAACGGCTGGTCGAGCGCCTCGACAACAGAATGAGGAAGGCCGAGGAGGCCCCAAGATAAGGCTCATCATTCGAGGTTACTCGAGCGGCAGCTGATATTCAACGAGTGCAAATCTATTCAGGTCGGGTCGCACCCACAGATGCATCTCCGTCGTGAGGGTCTACTGTCATGACAAACAACTGGAGAAATATTATCATCCGCACTGCGTTACTCGGATTGTTGGTGTGTACGAGGTTGCTGACATGTTCGGCATCGGCGACCGCTCAGGAGCGATCGGTGACACTCATTTCAGCTGACAAGGTTCGGGTAAAAATAACATCCGACTCGCCGACGCTACCGGTTAGTATCGATGCGCGATCTGTGACAGCATTGGTCGACGGTGGACCGGTCGGGTTTTGTGACGGACAGAACTACACCGGGACCTGTTTCGCAATTCGAAACAAGCGCGTTTTTTGTGAACTTTCGTACTGCTTTGACGGGGCGCCTGATTGGAGGAACCGGATTCGATCCGTCAAATTTGGATCACAATAAAAGCTCCAAAGGAGCCTGCTGACCGCGCAGTGATAGATTACCCGCCCTGCCGAGCGCGCCATGCGAACTACCGATCCCGGAGATGGGGGCCGTCGATCCTGGTCGATGGGATCCTCCGGATCTCGATCGAAAGTGGCCCATCGATCTGGATGCTCTCAAGGGTCGAGCTTTAGACACTCCCGTTTGAAACGCTTCTGGCCTACTTCCATGCGGCCGCTGATCGACGGGAAAATAGCGAGGTCGACGGTTCGATTCTCATCAAGGCGGTCACCTTGCAAAAGTTATAGCAGACGTTGACCGATCATTGGTTGCATTTGGCAAGACGAGCACAGTCACTCGCCTGTAGATATACGACCGCAGCACGATGGGATTCTTGTGACTCATGCGACCTTGCCAAGCAAAGTTGTAGCCCGCGGGCATCACCTGCCGATCTGGTGGGGTTTGCCGTAAGAATCGTATGAAGCTCTCGCCCTGTCGCCACCGACCAAGCTGAATCGTCACCTCGCATTCCCATCGTCAATAGCAACTAAAGAAAAATTTCTTCCGCAACATCAGACGGGAGTATTTGGCGGGTACATGGATCGCAGTCGGGCTTTTGTGGCGTCGTCACAGAATGCCGCGCCGATGGCATCGTAAGTTATAGCGCGTCCGGTTTCGCGCAACGCTTCGATCGCTCTCGAATATTCTCCCCCGATATTGGTCTCAAAAAATGGGGGATCGTCGGTTCCAAGGGCAATCAGACATCCTGCCTCACGAAGCCTTCGAATAGGATGATCCGCGAGGCTGTGGTAAAGCCCAAGAGCGAGATTGCTGGAAAGGCAAACTTCAAGAGGTATGCGGGTATCGGCCAACTGCTTAAGTACGGCCTCGGACTCGGCCGCCCGAACGCCGTGGCCAACCCGGCTTAACCCCAGTTTCTCGATCGCTTCCACTACGGTGTCCGCGCCGAGATGCTCGCCGGCGTGCGCGGTTGCGAGCAGCCCTTCCGAACGCGCGATCCGGAAGGCCTCCGCGAATTCCCCGACGGCGAATTTGCGTTCGTCGCCTGTCAGGCCGAAACCGACGAGGATTTCATTCCTGCGGGCCACCGCAATGCGTGCGGCGTTCAGCGCCGGATCGGGTCCCAAATGCCTCACAGCGGTCGCTATCATTCGGCAATCGATCCCGTGAAGCTCGAATGCCTGATCCCGAGCGGCCGAGATTGCAAAGAGCTGATCTTCGAATGGGACCCCGGTTCGCATTAAGTCGGGCGGAGACAGCATGAACTCGACATACGTTGCGCCGATTAGTGCCGAACCTCTCAGGTAATCGTATGCGACTTCTTCTAGATCGCGTGCGGTTAGTATAACCGAGGTCAGGCGGTCGTAAGTCTCAAGGAAAGACGTGAAATCGCGCCAGCCGTACCCGCGAGCTTGGAGGGTACCCGCCGGCACCGCCACACCATTGCGCGCTGCGAGTTCTGCGATTTTTGGGGGGCGCATTGTACCCCGCAAATGAACGTGCAAATCAAGCATAGACTCTATAAGTCGAATTTAATATCAGAAGTTGCGGTGACTTATGGCGCGATCAATCCGAAGAAACCGTTAATGAAGATACGTTTTCTCTCCAAAAACCCTCACAAGATCGCGGAGGCGACGAAGATACTCGGCCCGACTGGCGTCGAGGTTATCCCGGTGAATCTCGCGATCGACGAATTGCAATCCAATGATACAGAATGGATCGTGAGGGACAAGGCGCTTCGGCGTTCGAAAAACTGGGCCATCCGCTCTTCATTGAACAGACCGGGCTTTTTTGAGCCGTCTCCATGGCTTTTCGGGCGGGTTGACCCAGGTCTTCTGGGACACCGTCAAAGCGGCCCGCATGTGCGATTTTTGGGTCCGGCGCGGACACGGGCGTAGTTGCCAGGACGCGGATAGGTTACTGCGACGGCCGGAGGGTCCATCAATTTGAGGGCGAAATCGCTCGGAATATCGCACCGGAGCCCAGAGGCGATCGTGCATTTCAGTGGGACTGCGTCTTCATTCCGGAAGGCCACGGCCAAACCTTCGCCGAAATGGGTGAGAGAAAGAGCGAAATATCGATGCGTCGCCGCGTTCCGCCCCACTCCGGGCGAGCCGGGCGACCCAACGACACCAATGCTGGATCTGATAATCCTTGTCATAGGAGCCTTCGAGGCTTTGGCTAAGTGCTGTATCGAGAGTCGCACGAGCGCGTTTAGTGTCGCCGATTTCGA
The DNA here is from genome assembly GCF_030272695.1 of Martinezella calliandrae. Lineage (GTDB taxonomy): Bacteria > Pseudomonadota > Alphaproteobacteria > Rhizobiales > Rhizobiaceae > Rhizobium > Rhizobium calliandrae. Next base: position 20,580 of record NZ_JARFYN010000045.1, on the reverse strand, counting down.
TCCAATTCCTAGCGAGTAAACACAATTCAGTTAGCCGCTCTTCCAACTCCCACGAGGCATCTATGGACGCTTTAATTTCGTCCAAATGCCGGTAAGTGCGCGCCACATCCCCATCGATACGATATGCGAACATAACAACTTGGCGGCGACTCGTCGCCGGCAAGGATATGTGACCGGGCGGCAAAGCCTGGTACCATTCACTCACGAATGCCGATATCATCGCTTCAAAGACCGAACGGCCGTGGGCCTCGGCGGCAGACAATAGGTTTTGGTAGAGAACGTTCAATGCATGGCCGATAATATACCAATTATGCCAGTTGAATGGCTCACGCGAATCCCGCCTGCGAAAGGTAATGACCGGTGCAATCCTGTGCAGAAAGATGCACTTGAAGATACTGGTCTTTCGGCAATTGCCTCACCCTATAAAGTCGCGATGACAACGAGCAAGCGCTGAAATAGTACCAGGCCTTCGTCTCGATCTTTCTCGGGAAAAGGGATAGTTGTCGGCTCAAGCGCGCGGCCATCGCGCGCGCCTGGCGAAACAAGGGTTCGAAGGGCCTGAAGGCATGCGAGCCCGGATCGCGAAGCTCTCTGACTGTGAGGGGTGAGCGGCAAAGCTCCAGATAGTCTTCCGCCCGATCTGACAAAGCGGGTATTTGGGAGAGAATATCGGCAAAGGTGGCTGCCTCTTGAATCGACTGGTGGCCAGGGGGAGCGCTTCAAGGACCGCGTGCATGGCTGAGATTGGATCTCCAACTGTCGAGATGCCGTCTACGAACAATCGAGCAGATCGAAATGCTAAACGCAGTAGAACTTTTTGGCCAATCGCGGATTGGCCGAGCAATGTCGCCAACTCAGCATAGGTGACCTCGCTCCGCGCATCCTGAATGCCAATTCCAAGCTGTGTCAGGAGCTCGATCTGGGCAGCCTCGTCTGCCTTGGGGTCATCAGTGCGCGGCGGCCAATCAGGATGAGACTCTGCGGCGGGGGTGTGACGTAGGGAGGGCGTAGCCCGACTGGAGTTACATCCCCGGCGCGGCGCAATTTTTCGGCGTCTCATGATCGCGGTCGGCCCGCTACGGTGGCGGTTTTCTGGAATGGAGAACCACCTTTGTGCCGGGTCGCCATGTAACCGATCATCAGATGAGATTATTCATGAAGTACCGACAAACGCATTCTGTTGAGGTCGCCGCCGCGAAGGCGTCGATCAGCCGGGCGACGGCTTTCCGTATGGAGAAAGAGCAGCGCCTCCCGTCGCAAAACAAACCGCCGCGCGGTCGGCGTCGCCCCGATCCGCTTGAGCATATCTTTGATGCAGAGGTCGTTCCACTCCTCAAGGCCGCTCCCGGCATTCGTGCTGTTGCCGTTTACGACGAGATGCTGCGGCGTCATCCGGAACTGCCCGAAGGCATTCGCCGCACGCTTGAGCGGCGCGCCCGCATCTGCAGGCGCTTCCCGATCGCCGCACCACCGACTTCGAAGAGGTGGTCGTCACCGTGTCGCGCACCGGCGGCTTCGCCTTGCGCAAGGTCTTCTACACCGTCCCCTCGCGTTTGATCGGCCACCGGCCGCGTGTGCGTCTTTTTGACGATCGCCTCGACGTCTTCATCGGCGGCACGCATCTACTGACCTTGCCACGAGGTCGCGCGCATGCGAGTGGCAAGCACGATCAGGTCGTCAACTATCACCACGTCATCCACTCTCTGCGCAAAAAGCCGATGGCGCTTCTCAACCTCGTCTATCGCGACAAGCTCTTCCCCCGGCCGGAATATCGAAGGGCTTTCGACGCTCTCATCGAGCAGCTATCTGACCGGCAGGCTTGCAAGATCACCGTCGAACTGCTGGCGCTGGCGCACCATCGCGGCTGCGAGCGTGAACTGGCCGAGGAGCTTGCCAGAACGCTCGACGCCCACAAACTGCCTGACCTGGTGGCTTTGAGAACGGCCTTCGGCCCGGACCCCGATCAGTTGCCGACCGTTCATGTGCAGCTCGCATCGCTCAATGGCTATGAAGCCCTGATGGGGGCTGCCTACGCGGGAGAGGCAGCATGAAGAACGTCCACAACACCATCAACGAAGCCCGCCTCGGCATCATGCTGAATGAGCTCCGGTTGCCCAATGGACGCAAGCATCGTGCCACCAACGCTCGGCCTTCTTCCGCCGAGGAGTTGAATGTCGAGCCCTCGCGAATACCGACGGTGGACGGCAAGACTCCGAACGCGCGGTAGATGTCGAAAGCTGACCATTTCCGGCTGCTTAGCACCTCAGAGTCAGCCGCAGAGAAGGTCAATGGCGGGAATTCGCGCCTCCAGACAGCACGATTATCGAATTGGTATTCGCTGCTCCGACAAACTTCTCCTTCAAGCCGGCGCAAATCCGGTTCGCGTCTGCGTCGGGAAGGTCAGTCTCGTACGAGAGGATGCCGGCCGAGCGGAAGCTATTTTCAGCCGCCTGGCCAGCGTTCGCTTCCTGGCTAACCGCTATGCCCATGGACATTGCGGCGAGAGAAATAGACGGAAAAGGGAATGCCGCGCTCGCGCCAATCGCAACGACAGCAACGAGCGACATTGCCAAGACCAGTCGCTGAAAGAGCGTCAACCGAACCCACCTCACAGAGTCTTTTCCATAAGTGTTCATTTGTGTCGAGATTTCGCCCAACTTTGCATTTCATCGCAACCCTGCCGGGATGTCGATATCGCACATTCGTCAATGGGTTCTCTGCCACTGAATGGATCAGCCTCAAATGCAAATCTGGGTCAAAGCGTTGTAAAACATTCTCACCTCCGATCGAAAAATTTATGACTATGTCGGCACGCATCGGCTGAGGAATATGGGCGTTGCTTGCTCCGGCGACTTGGACACTGCAACCGCCGTCTCGAAATGGTTCGCTGCTCTAGGCTGGCGACTGGCGGAACCCCGTCATTTACCCAGTTTTACCCAAACCTCTGACGACTCTCGTATCTGCCTCTTCTTCGCTTGGATAATCATACGTCCGGCGAACCCGGGATTGGAGAGGGCGAGCCGAGATCAATCTGGCTGAGTGCCGAGGGAGGAGAGAATGACCAATATATTGAGTGCCGCGCGTAGCAGTGCGGTACGCACTGCAAGTGGTGTTGTACTTGCGTCCATACTGATGGCAACGACAGGTGTCGTTTCGTCTGCCGCTGCCGCCGACAAAATAAACTGGCGCCAGTTTGAAGGAACGACCATCACCTGGGCCTACGACATTCATCCCTATGCCGACGCGCTGGCTGCGAAACTGCCCGAATTCGAAAAGCTGACCGGCATCAAGGTTGTGCCGGAACTTTACCCCGACGATTCATACTGGAACAAGCTGACGCTCCAATTGACGACGAAGTCTCCGGCGTGGGATGTCGTTGGAACCGGGATTCAGCCTGCTTGGGACTTCGCTCCTGGTGGTGCGCTCGAGCCATTAGACAATTATTTGAACGATCCGAAGCTGACCGATGCCAGCTACGACTATAACGATTTTTTCCCCTCGCTTCGCAAAGCGCTGACATGGAAGATGCAAGATGGCCAGATCGCGTCAGGTCAGGGCGGTAACGTGTGGGCAATCCCACATGCGTTCGAAAACATCCAGCTCTTCTACCGCAAGGACATTCTAGACAAATACAAGATCGCTGTGCCGACGACTCCGCCGGAGATGGCTGCCGCCTGCGACAAGCTGAAGGCGGCCGATCCCTCCATTACGCCGCTCGGCGTTCGTGGTGTCCGGTTCTGGAGCAGCATTCATACGGCGGCCGTTTCGATTGCGAGCTCTTATGGGGTAAAGGACTTCACCAACAAGGACGGCAAGCTGGACACCGGCCTGGACTCGCCTGAATCGATCGCCTTCCACAAAGACTATGTAGACATGATCAAGAAGTGCGCGGCACCGTCCTTTGCCAACGATAACTGGTACCAGGTCGTCGATGGCATTTCGTCCGGCCGCACCGCTATGGCGATCGACTCCAACATGTTCGGTTTTTGGAATGACGTTGCCGGCCAGCCGGCCTCGGGCAAAATCGCTTTCGCTCCGCCTCTCCATGCGCCGAATGCCAAAAACTTCGAATCCAACATCTGGATCTGGTCGCTTGCGATGAATTCTGCATCGCAGAAGAAGGGAGCCGCGTGGTTGTTCATTCAATGGGCAACGTCGAAAGACGTTGTGCTTGCAGGTGCCGTCTCCGGCAAGCTCGTTAACCCGCCGCGGACCTCGGCCTGGAACGACAAAGCCTGGCTTGACTATGCATCCAAGCCCGAATTCAACAATTTCGTCGAGAGCTTCAAGACGACGCAGGATCGCGCTACGCTGGCCTTTACCGCGCGTGTCGGTTTTGGCGAGGCGATGAATGCTTGGGCGGTTGCCATGCAGAAAATGGTCAACGGTGACGACGTGGAAACGACGCTGAAGGCACTGGCCAAAGAAATTCGCGCGGGGCTATGAGCCAAGAAGGCGGCAGCTTGCGGCTACCGCCTTTCGTTACCACGGATGGAGACCTCAATGACAGCTCATGTTTCGGAGACAGCGATAGCTGTTCGAACCAGCGCTCACGAAAAAGCGCTACAGACCGAAAAATCTGAAGGCCCGGCCCAACAGATTGACTGGTTCAGTTTGGTCGTAATCGCTCCAGCCGTTTTGATCCTGCTTGGCTTCCTTCTTCTGTTTTTCTACGGCGTCTATCAGTCACTGACAGACCTTCGTCTTGGCCGGCCAATCGTGCGTTTCGTGGGTCTTGCGAACTACGCCGCGCTGATGAATACCGCTGACTTCTGGAACAACGTCAGGGTGACGGTGACCTATGCCTTGTCTGCCGTGTTGCTGCAGGCGCTGTTGGGCCTGGCGATCGCAAAGCTCTTTGCATCCGGTGTTTTGCTCGCACGTTGGCTGAGACCAATCATCCTGCTGCCTCTTGTTCTTCCGCCTATGAGCGTTGCCCTCATGTGGACAACGATGATGAACCCGCAAAGCGGTGTCCTGAACTATCTGCTCTCGCTTGTTGGCCTTGGGCCGTTCGCATGGATTGCAGATCCGGCGACCGCATTGGTATCGGTCATCCTGATCGATGTCTGGACCTACACGCCCTTCTTCGCGCTCATCATCTTCGCAGGGCTCCAGGGCATTACAGACGACATCCGTGAGGCGGCTCGCATCAACGGCGCAAAAGGCTGGGCAACTTTCTGGCGGATCGAACTGCCGCTTGTCGCTCCGTACATTCTGATCGCTGCGGTTTTCCGGCTGATCGAGTCTTTCAACCAGTTCGACATCATTTTCGGTACGACGCAGGGCGGTCCGGGCGATGCCACGGCGGCGCTGTCGGTCCAAGGCTACATAACCGCATTCCAGAACATGACCTTTGGTCGAGGCGCTGCCTTGATGGTCGTTAACTGGCTGATTGTTCTGATCGGCGCGTTCCTGACGGTCCAGGCTTGGCAGGCCGTCCGCCGCCGGGTGAACTGAGGGAGGGAACAATGGAATTTACACGCTCACCGATCACCACGGTTATCGTCAACGCACTCGTTCTGCTCTGCGCCTTCATTCTTGCGTTCCCGCTCGTCTGGATCCTGATGATGTCGCTCAAGGCCCAAAACGAGGTCATGGCATGGCCGCCAACATTCATCTTCACTCCGACGTTGGAGAACTTCCGGGTTCTTTTCGATGTCGCCCAAGCGGGAGCGACCAGCTACGGGACCATCAAGGTTGATTTTCTCAGTCCGATCATCAACAGCGTCGTCGTGGCGCTCGGAGCTGTCGTGGTGTCGTTGATTGCAGGCGTCCCGGCGGGATACGTGCTTGCTCGACGTGAGATCCCCTTCAAAGAAGACATTGCCTTCTTCATCCTGGGTTTCCGCTTCGCCCCGCTCCTGCTCGTGGTCATCCCGCTTTTCAGTCTGTTCCAGTCGCTTGGCCTCTACGATACCTACCTCGGCATGATCTGGGTGTACCAGGTGATCACATTGCCGATGATCGTCTGGCTTACGCGTTCGTATGTTGAGGATATTCCCAAGGACATCGAAGAAGCAGCCGCGATCGACGGTGCAAAACCGTTTCGGATCGTTCTTCACATCGTCCTGCCGCTCCTCAAAACGGGCCTTATCGGCGCCTCTCTACTCGTCTTCCTGCTCGCCTGGCACAATTTTGCACTCGGCCTGATGCTGAGTTCGACCAAGGCGCCGGTGACTGTCGCACTTCTGAAGCTCCTCAATCCGGGCGTTCAGTTCTACCCCGTCATGGCGGCGGGTCTGGTCGTCACGATGATCGTTCCCGTCATCCTCATCATCGTCGGGCAACAGCATCTCGAGCGCGGCCTTACTTTCGGAGCGGTCAAGTGAGATCGGCACCCCTAATCTTCTTTGGTACGACGAATCTCGATCTATGCTTCAACGTCGAGCGGCTTCCTACGCTGGGCGAGAGCCTTATCGGGTTGCTTGTCCGGCATCCAGGCGGAAAGGGTGCAAACCAGGCGGTCGCTGCGGCCAGGCTGGGGTTGAAACCGAAGCTCTTCTCCCGCCTTGGCGATGACGAGGCCAGTGGTCATCTAATGCTGTCACTCGCAAATGCGGGTGTCGATACAAGCGTGGTTCAGATTGCCCAGGCAGAGGTGTCCGGCTCGGCGCTGGTCATGGTGGGCGATGATGGCGGCAACATGATCGTCATCGACCCGGGCGCCAACGCAAATGTCACGCCTGAACTGATCAACAAGGCGGCTGCCCAAATCGAACCAAACTCGATCGTCGTAGCGGAGATGGGACTGCCAATCGAGGCCTTGGAGCAACTTTTCTCACTAAAAGCTCAGCTCGGGTTCCGGCTCATATTCAATCCTGCGCCTGTGAGACCAGGATTGTCGCGGGCCGCATGGTCGGCGGTCGACGTCGTTACCCCAAATGAGTCGGAAGCCTACGAGCTCACGGGAATAGAAATCGACAGTCAGGAGGCAGCTGCTAAAGCTGCCCAAGTCCTGCTCGCGCTTGGGCCGAAGGCAGTGCTCATCACGCTCGGAGAACGCGGCGCCTTCTACGCTGATGGGGAGCAGACATTTCTTGTCCCGGCCTTTCCGGTCGTCGTGGTAGACACGACGGCGGCGGGCGACGCCTTCAACGGTGGCTTTGCTGCTGCGCTTGCAAGAGATGTTCCTGTTCGCGAGGCCGTCCGCCAGGCAATGGCCGTCGCTGCGCTTTGCGTCACTCGACGCGGCGCCCAGGCGTCGATGCCGACCGCGGCGGAGGTCGATGAATTCCTCTATCACAAAACTTTATTGGAGATCCGATGACGTCCCCTCTTTTCTCAATGCCAGGCAATACCGTTCTCGTAACCGGGGCGGGCGGCGGAATTGGAGCAGCCATCGTGGCTGCCTTCCTGTCAAGCCGCGCAAACGTGATCGCCACCGATGCCAATGAGGACGCTTTAGGGCGTGCCCTCGCCAAGGTGGAAGGCGGTGAGAACGCCGTCACCATGTCGATGGATGTCACCAGCGAAAAGGACATCGAGCGCGTCATGGATGCCGTCGCTGAACGCTTTGGCCATCTCGACGCACTCGTGAACAACGCCGGCATCAAATCGGCGGAATCCTTGCTGTCGGGCGACAAGGCCAAGATCGATCGTACCATGGAAATCAATTCCGGGGCGGTCCTCCTTTGCTCGAAGCTTGTCGTACACCGCTTCATGAAGGAGAGTGGCGGCCGCATTGTTAACATCGGGTCCTCGCTGTCTTCGCAAGGCGCCGTGTTCAACTATCAGGCGGGCGGCGCGGATTACTGCTTTTCCAAGGCGGTCGTCCATGATCTTACGAAGCTGCTCGCCTACGAGTGCGCTCCCTTCGGTATCAACGTAAACGGCGTCGCGCCGGGCATCATTGATACCCCGATGCACGGCCGTCCGCGCGAAGAGACGGAAGCGCGCCATGCCGGCCGCATCCCTCTTGGCCGTGTCGGCTCGCCTGGAGACGTCGCGGGGGTTGCGGTCTTCCTCGCAAGCCCTGCATCTGCCTACATCACCGGGCAGATCGTGCATGTAAACGGCGGGATGTTGATGAATGGTTGAGATCTCGCATGCCCTTGATTGGCCGCTCGTGCAGGGCGTCATTTCCGACCTGGACGGTGTGGTTTACCGCGGCAAGACAGCCATTCAAGATGCGGTCGAGACCTTCCAGGTTTGGCGCGCGGCGGGAATCCCTTATTGCTTCGTCACCAATAACTCGACCCATTCGGCCAGGGATGTCGTTGCCAAGTTGAATGGCTTTGGCCTGGATGTCACCGAGGACAACGTCGTCACATCGGCTGTAACAGCGGCTCAGTTGATACGCGAAAAACATCCTGCCGGAACACGCGTCTATGTGATCGGCGCGCCATCGCTCAGGCAAGCGATCACGGACGCGGAACTCGAAATCACAGATGAAAAGCCGGCTGTCGTGATCATGGGGCTGGATCGGGAAATTACCCATGAAAAGCTGCGTATCGCTGTTGACGCAATCCTGAGGGGAGCCTTGTTGATGGGTACCAACCCGGACCTGCTGCTCCCTACGCCGACCGGCTTCGAGCCTGGCGCGGGGGCGATCCTGACCGCAGTTGCGGCGGCTGCGCGTGTTAAGCCCGTCATTGTTGGCAAGCCCGAGGTCCATATGATCGAAGCTGCGCTGACGCGGCTCGGAACCGACAGGGTGTCGACACTGATGATCGGCGACCAGATACCAACCGATATTCAGGCAGGAAAACGGGCCGGGCTCTGTTCCGTTCTTGTGACGACCGGCGTGCCGCCGGTCGATGATCCGTCGCTGCAGCCACCTGATTTTGTCATATCCAGTCTGAAGCAAATACCGTCGGCGCGCTGAAACGGCGCCCGGAGATGACAATGGGAGGAAAAAATGGCTGAAGTCCGTCTCGAAGGAATCCAGAAGGCTTATGGTGCCGTTGGCATTCTGCATGATATCGACCTTGACATCGCCCACGGCGAGTTTGTGGTATTTGTGGGGCCATCTGGTTCCGGTAAATCAACGCTTTTGCGTATGATTGGAGGCCTGGAAAAGATATCCGGCGGAACGTTGAAGATCGACAACAAGGTGGTCAACTCGGTCGATGCCGCTGACCGCAATCTCGGCATGGTGTTTCAGAGCTACGCGCTTTATCCGCATCTGACCGTCCGTGACAATCTGGCATTCCCGCTTCGGATGGCAAAGTTGGGTAGGGACCAGATTGCAGCTAAAGTGCGCGATGCGGCAGCGCTGTTGCAGATCGAGCATCTTCTCGATCGCAAGCCGAAGCAGCTTTCCGGTGGCCAAAGGCAGCGTGTTGCAATAGGTCGCGCGATCGTTCGTGAGCCCAAGGTATTCCTGTTCGATGAGCCGCTTTCCAATCTCGATACTGAGCTGCGGGTCCAGATGCGCGTCCAAATCGCCAAGCTCCATCGTCAGCTCGGGAATACTATGATCTATGTTACCCATGACCAGGTCGAGGCAATGACCATGGCAGACAAGATCGTCGTTTTGAAGGATGGCCATATCGAACAGGTCGGCAGCCCTCATGATCTTTACCACCGACCGGCAACACAATTCGTCGCAGGCTTTATTGGGTCGCCACGAATGAATTTCCTGCCCTGCAAGCTGAAGGCCAAGGAAGAGGGGCGCGGAGAAATTGAGCTTAGAGATGGATTGTCCAGCTGGCTTCCTGTGCAGGCAGAGGTGGTTGGCCCTGGAACCCCACTGACGCTGGGGATTCGTCCCGATGATTTCTTGGCACCATCAGGCCGCCCCGGCGAATTGATCGTGGAGATCGATGTCGACTTCGTAGAACACCTCGGGAGCGCAACCTACCTTTATGGGACTGCGCTAGGAGAGCATATTGTGGCCCGTTCGCCCAATGGTCACTTCCATTCCGGAAGAGGAGGGCGCGTTGCACTTGTGGTTGCGGCGTCCGACTGTCACGTGTTTACTTCGGAGGGAAAGGCTTTGCCGCGTCTGGAGGCACCGAAAAGCTGGAGTTGATTATCGCTTCCCGATGCATGATCCTGCCGGAAGCACAAAATTCATGAAGTGAGACGACCATTTCCGGGATCCGGCAGTTTCTGAGCAATTCTCGATCGTTCATGCTGGGAGCCGCGATCGGCTCAGGCATGACGGCGCGCGCCGCTGAGCGCGCCGGAGCCGATTTCGTCCTGGCGCTGAATGCAGGTCGTTTTCGCGCAATGGGCGGCTCTTCGCCGGCGTCGGTTCTTCCCATAAGAGACAGCAACGCTTTCGTCGCGAGCTTCGGCCGCTCTGAAATCCTTCGGAGCACCCGGCTTCCGGTGTTCTTCGGCGCCTGCACCTTCGATCCCCGGCTCGATCTCGACGACTTCCTGGACAAGCTTAAACGGTGGGGTTTTGCAGGGGTCACAAATTTCCCCTCCGTCATCCATTTGGATGAGCACCGACGGAGCGTCCTCGAAAGTTGCGGGCTCGGATATGCCCGTGAAGTCGAGCTGCTGGTCAAGGCGGCACGACGCGGCCTCATGACGATTGCCTACACGCGGACGCAGGCGGAGGCCCGGCGGATGGTCGAAGCGGGCGTCGAAGCGATCAGCATGAACTTCAACCTAAACCCGGCGGAGACGGGCTTATCGTCTTCCTCGATCGGCCTTGCGGAATTGGCTGCGCGCACGCGCGACATCGCACGCACCGTTCACGCGGTTGATCGCAATGTCGTTTGTCTGCTCGGAGGAGGTCCCATCACCAAACCCGAAGAACTGATGGATGTCTGCCGCGAAACCGGCACGCAGGGTTTCATTGGTGGATCGTCACTCGATCGCGTCCCCCTCGAGACGTCGGTTCTTGAGATGACCTCGGGCTTCAAGACCATCAACGTGCTGCGGGAAAAGGTCGATCTGCTCGAGCGGCAGTTGCAGCTCAACGGTTACCAGCATGGCATCGTCGCGCGCTCAGCTTCCATGAACAATGCGCTGGACGCGGCCAAGCGTCTGGCAAGTGGTACGAATCCTGTCCTCATTGTTGGTGAGCCAGGCACCGGCAAGCGGCGCGTTGCGTCGCTTGTCCATTCACTGGGCGCGCATAAGCATCGCAAGCCGGTCATTTTTCCCTGCCGACCATCTCCCAGAAATCAGAATACCGTCGCCCTCTTCGGGTTGGAAGCGGATAGGGATACACGGCGTCGCATCTCCGTATTGGAAACCGCAGCGGGCACCTCACTCATTCTTCTCCACGTGAACGATCTTTCCGTAGAGAGTCAGGAACAGCTGGCAGACTTTTTGGAAACCGGTACGTTTACTGCATTCAATGGCATGGTCTCGACACACTCGGACGCGAAAATTATCGCGTCCTGCACCGTGCTGCCAGGCGGCGAAGATGGCTCATTGCCGTTGACGGCGCGGCTGCGGTCCGTTTTTGCCGGGCTGGAAATCAGCCTGCCGCCATTGCGAGACCGCCTTGAAGATCTGCCCGCGCTCGTTCATCACTTCACGGTGGAAGCGAAGGGAGATGCAGGAACTGTGCCTTTGGCAATTGGGAATTCAGCTTTCCTCGCGCTTGCCAGCCATCACTGGCCAGGAAATGTTCGGGAACTGAGGCAAGTCGTCGAGCAACTGGCCACATTACCACCGAACCTTCAAATCACAGCGGATCGTCTGGAGCCGATCATCGGCATCAAGGCCGTCCCGAAGGAAACGGTGCGGCTTTCCGAACGTGAGTGGATCGTCGAAGCTTTACGACGCAATAAGCTGCATCGCGGCAAGACGGCTCAGGCGCTCGGCCTCTCGCGCAAAACCCTGTACAACAAGATCCGGAAACTCAAGATCCTGAATTAGCAGGCCGTCCCATCAAACGCTTCACCGGCCGGGGAAACCGGTGCAGGCTTCAACGACCAAAGGGAGGCCGGGAAGAAACCGGCGTCAACGAGGGGCTCTAGGTCCATCCGTGCAGCGAGACGCCGCGATAGAGCGTCGGGAGGGAAATAGATCATCCCGTCCAGAAGGTCTGCCAAGCGATTGTTCACATCGGCCATTTCCATCCTGGATGATCCGGTGTGTACGATCCCGAGCCCATTGTCGTGAAACCACTTCATACGATCGATTTCTAGTGTGTTGCTAGCCCCGGCTGACCCGGCTGATTGGACTCCTTCCACTAGCGATGCCGGCGGGAAATTCACGACGCCCGCGAAACCCTTGTCCTTGAGTAAGTCGGCAAGATCTTCCCACAGCGTAAAAGGGTCGATCATCAAAACAGCGGCGTAGCAGCGGCTTCTGGCCGAAGCCATATCGCTTAGCGCCCTGAAGAGTTCCGCATTCCAGTCCACTACCGGCAGAGTCGCCATTGCGATCGGATAGGCCGGGGGTAGGGCTCGAAGCGAAGGTGCAAATATGCAGACGTCGGTCTTTCCCGCGCCTGCCATCGCAAGCTGCCCGACGTGATCAACAATCGTCCACATACCCATTTTTACCCAACTCTCGTGTGGCGCGCGATTTGGCACGGCGACCGTCTCTTCTAAAACTGGCTCAAAATCGCTCAAAGCACGAGCGCGCACAAGGGAGGGCGGTTATGAAACGTGTATGCCGAACGGCGCCCATTCAGTGCCAACGGGGGAAAGCGTCGTGAGCCAGTCAAAGCGCGGAAAGGACGCGGTGGCGATCGTCGCGACCATGGATACCAAGCAGGCAGAAGCATCTTACGTGTCGGATATCATACGCGCCAGCGGCAGGGGCGTCGTGTCGGTCGATGTCGGTACATCCAGCGTCGCCGCCACAAGGTCGGCGGACCCGGCGGCACTCCTTGCCGATATCGGCCGCCGCGCCTGCGCTTCCGTTAACGTGCTTTTCGCAGAGGGTCGCATATCGGCGGTAATCGGTATTGCTGGCGGGAAAGGAAGCGGAGTATTCGGTGAAGTGGTCGCCGATCTTCCCTTCGGCTTCCCCAAGCTTCTTGTTTCAAGCGCACGGCCGGCGCTGCTTGCCGAACTCGCTGCCAAAAGCGACATCCTTCTGTATCCCACCCTTGTCGATCTTTTCGGTGTTAATGGCTTCACTGCAAGGATCCTGACCAACGCCGCACACGCGATCGCGGCCATGCAATACAAGCCGCACGGCCACGAGCGGCGAGAAATAGTCGCGATCACGGCATTCGGAGTAACAACGCCAGCAGTAAATCAGTGCGTGCGTCTTCTATCCGAGAAAAACATTGAGGCGATCGTCTTTCCCGCGAACGGCTCTGGTGGCCGAAAGATGGAAGCGTTGATCGATGCGGGTGAATTCGATGCGGTTCTCGACCTGACGACGACGGAACTCGCGGATGATCTCTCCGGTGGTATGGCAAGCGCAGGCCCGGATCGTCTAACGGCAGCCGGTCGCAGAGGCATTCCGCAACTGATCGCACCCGGCGCCGTCGACATGGTGAACTTCGGTATTGCCTCCAGTGTGCCGGAACGGTTCTCGAAAAGAAAATTCTACTCGCATACACCCTACACAACGTTGATGCGGACGACGCCGGCGGAGACCTTCGAAATCGGTCGCCGCACCGGGCTGAAGCTCGCTGCAGCAAAAGGAGTCGCTTGTGTCCTTTGGCCCTCTGAAGGGGTCTCCGACTATGATCGCCATGGCGCGGTCTTTTACGATCCCGAGGCAAATGCAGCCTGGCTATCAGGGCTGAGAAGCACGTTGCCTCCTTCGGTCATCGTCCAGGAAATTCCCTGTCACATCAACGATCCAGCATTCGCGGCGGCCGCGGTCGGCTGGATTCTTCAAAACATCGAAGAAGAGGTCGTCCCCGATGAAAATGTTTGAGCGTTCGGAAATCCTGGCTGCGATCAGCGAACAGACGTCAAAAGGAAATCCCATTCTTGCCGCTGGCAGCAGCTGCGGTCTCGTTGCCAAGTGTGCCGCTCTTGGTGGAGCTGATATGCTGGTTGTCTACAGTACCGGCTTGTCGCGGCTGATGGGACTTCCTACCAGCCGGATCGGCGATTCCAACGCACGTACGATCGAGATGGCCGCGGAGATACGCAATGTCGTCTCGACTGTCCCTGTGGTTGGCGGCATCGAGGCATGGGACCCAATACGCCTCGACCTCGACAGGCTTCTGGATCAGTTCTGGGCGGCGGGGTACTCCGGCGTCATCAACTATCCGACGATTTCGACCATGGGAGACAGATGGCGCGACCGTCGCGGTCGCGTGGGCCTGGGCTTTGACCGGGAGGTCGAGATGATTGCGCTGGCACGCAAGAAGAACATCTTTTCTTTGGCTTATGTTGCCTCTGCGGATGACGCCGCGGCGATGACTGATGCAGGAGCGGATTGCATCGTGGCTCATGTTGGAGCGACGCGTGGCGGGCTTGCCGGCCACGAGGAGGGCCAAGCCATCCAGGAAGCCATATTGAAGATCAACAGGATCAACGATGCGGCCAGGGCGGTTCGGCCGGATGTCATCCTGCTTGCGCATGGGGGAGCAATCGCCGAGCCCGCGGATACGGCCGAGGTTTATCGGTCAACGGATTGCGTCGGCTTCGTCGGCGCCTCATCCATCGAGCGGATACCGATCGAAAGAGCGGTACAGACGGTTGCGAAGGCCTTCAAGGCCGTGCCGATAATTCGTTCCTGATCTTCACTCCAATCAAGTCGTATTCCGAGATAAAAGATGTCCATCATCGCCACTCCTGTATCCTCTGTACAATCGGTCAGCCCCGAATGGGACGCGGTCTACGACGTCATTTCCGTCGGAAGTGGCGCTGCTGGCCTGTCCGCTGCTCTGTTTGCCGCTCAGGCCGGTTTGAAGGTCCTTGTCTGCGAAAAGTCGCCGAAAATGGGCGGAACCACTGCGCTCTCTAACGGCATGATCTGGGTTCCTTATTCGCCGCAAGCCGTGGCAGCGAAAGTCGAGGACAGCATTGAAAATGCCCGAACTTATCTCAAGAACGAGCTCGGAAACTACTACCGCAATGATTTCGTCGATGCGTATCTGACCGATGGTCCGCGGGCGCTTTCCGAAATCGAGAAGGGGACGGATGTGAAGTTCACGCTTGCGTCGGCCCCCGACTACCACTCAAGCCAGGTGGGCGGTGTCGATTCAGGAAGAGCATTGAGTCCGGCTCCCTACGACGGCCGCTTGCTTGGCAAGGATTTCGACCTGGTTGGAGATCCTATCCGCGTCGTTCTCGGTGGCATGATGATATCCTCCGGCGAGGTCGGGAAGTTCCTTAATCCGCTCAAGTCGCTAGACTCGATGCGGCATGTGCTCGGCCGCGTCGGCCGTTATGCTCGAGACCGGCTACGCTATCGGCGCGGCACTGAGCTGAGCGGCGGCAATGCGCTTATTGCCCGTTTTATAACCAGCCTTCGCAAGCGCAAGGTCGACATCTGGACACAAGCGCCATTGGTTCGCCTCATCATGGAGAACGACCGTGTTACCGGCGTTGTTATCAGGCGCGATGGTCGCGACCTCCGCGTTAAGGCTAAACGCGGCGTCGTCCTGGCAACAGGCGGATTTGCACGAGACGCCAAGCTGCGAGCGGCGCTCAGCGGTGCGCACCAGCACGATGATACTCTTGCACATCCAGATGCGACCGGTGACGGGATCAAGCTTGCGACGGAACTGGGCGGTGCTATCGACAACAATGTCGCGAGCGCCGGCTTCTGGACGCCGGTTTCATTACTGCATGGCAAAAAGGGTCAAACGCAGACTGTTCCGTATGGATGGCTAGACCGCGGACGGCCTGGCGTCATTGCGATCGGTCCGAACGCGCGACGTTTCGTGAATGAATCCAATTCCTATCACGACATCTGCCTTGCGATGTTCCAGAACGGTTACCCGGTGGACAAACGGTTCTATTTCGTTTGTGACCACGAGTTCTTGAGGAAGCGAGGCATGGGCCACCTTCTTCCGTGGCCATGGACGCTCGGAACAAGATCTTACGAGCGTGTAAATTATATCCAGGTCGCAGCAACGATTGCTGACCTTGCGCGGAAGATTGGGGTGGATCCATCTGAGCTGGAAAGGACCGTGTCTGAGCACAACATTCATTCAGAAAGAGGTGTTGATCCCTACTTTCAACGCGGAGAGGCCGCTTTCAACCGTATGCTGGGTGATCCATCGGTTGGAAAGCCCAACCCGAATCTCGGTACGATAAGCAAGGGTCCGTTCGTCGCGCTGCGTATCGTAGCGGCGACCCTCGGAACCGCGACCGGGCTTGCGACCGACACTTCGGGTCGGGTTCTGAATGCTGAGGGCGTTCCAATTCGAGGGCTCTACGCGTGTGGCAACGATGCGACATCCCTTATGCGTGGCCTTTATCCCGGAGCGGGCATTACCATCGGTCCGGGAATCGTTTTCGCTTACCGGGCCGCCCGCACATTAGCAATGAACGCCCCCACGTGAGCGTCAAATATCGAAAGTGACGATTAAGCCTCTGCACAGGTACCCGCAGGGACCTCCCAAGCCCCGTGCAGAGCAGTTGACCCCGTAGTTCTTCTACGGGGTCAACTTCGGTCACCAATCGCCCACTGACGATGATTGCATCAACCGCATCGGTGCGTCCACCCGATGCTCGAGGGTAGGAGCTGGCTGATGGAAGGTGTCCCTTATGCGGAAGCCCTCGAAAGTCACGGCGGCGATATGCCGGTTCCGAGCTGCGTCGGCGCGATGCGATCGCCATGCTCACGGCTTAATTCCATCGTCGTGTCGTTCAGCCAGAGCGATCGCGCCGCTTCTTTGAACGCACAGCGCGGAATCTTAACCCAGCACCATACGGACGGCATGGTTGCAGACTTTAGGGGGAAATTTGTTCGTGTCTTGCTCGGAATGGCCCCACTTTCGCAAAAGTTGGAGCCTCCGGCAAATCCTATGCGGTTCGGAGCTTCTTGACCAACTCGCCATTCCGCTGCTTCGGTGAGCCGCCTCTCATTGGGCGCCGAAGCGTGGAAATCACGATTGACGAACCTTGCGGCGCGGCGATGGGCAAGACGAGCCGCCCCTGCTTCATCAAGCCGTTGTGCAGCTTCGAACACTCATATCAGGTGTCGGACTACGCAAGACAAAGCGTTGGATGTGCGGAGCTTCGGGAGTCGCGCCCTGGTCGGGCGAGCCGAGATTTCAGGGGCTGGCACGGTGTTTGCTTTACGAAGGCTGGCACCATTCTTCACGCTTCGGCCACTGGAAAGATGGGCTGTGATGAGCGCTGGACATTGTTAAGAGAAGAAGTGATTTATGTCAGGTATTGCGGCTGCATTCCTACCCCCTTCGACCGACTTAACGGTAACGGCCTTTGATCGGCTCAAGCAAATGGTTCCGAAACTTTCACATCGCGGACAGGCGGAGATTACTATTGCCGCTTTCATGCAAAAAGACGGACTTCGATATTCGAAAGCACCTCAATCATCGTACGATTCTCTATGTTTTCAGCACTATGAACGGGATCCTGCATTTAGGCCGCATGTGGCAATCGCCAATCTCCATAGCCGGGGTGACCGACCCAACGATTTTGGTGAGGTTGAATCAACTCCAAAGAAGCCCGGCACCAGCCGCCCCATAGCCATCGCTTTAGATGGAGCATTGGTGAACGGCGGCAAACTCAGGGCGGAGTTGCTTGCCGAAGGTCACATGCCAGCCGACGACACGGATGCTGAGCTCTTGCTCAACTTGATTGACCGGTCATTTAATCGAGACGGTCAGCTGTACGGCGCGCCCACCGACTACGAAAACACCTTTCGTGACATCGATCACCGTATCGATGGTGCGATAACATTACTTCTCCTGGACGGGGAGGGAAATCTGATTGCATATCGCAATCGGCCTGGTTTGCGGCCCTTGGAAATTATGCAATTGGACGATGGATCCTTTCTCTTTGCGTCAGAAAACTGCGCGTTTGCGGGTCTAAAGGGGGAGCTTAGGCAACTTTTACCCGGCCACATCATTAATATCGACGGAAAAACCGGATCCTGGGCTGATCATTCCCTGAGCGGCGGGCCATACAAAGCCAGACTCTGCGCCTACGAAGCCCTCTATCTAGGGAATCCGGATTCATCGATCGAAGGACAATCACATTTCCAAACTCGCTACAACATCGGGCTCGCCCTCGGTCACTTGCTTGCGCAGCGACTACAAAAAGAAAAATGCAGTGCGCCCGCAATCGTTTCCTCTATGCCGCACACAGGAGGGCCATATGCTGACGGGCTGTTCGCAGCTCTCGCTGAAAGCGGTGTGTTAGCCGAGCGCCGGGAAGTCGTCGCGACACAATTCACTCAGCGAACTCTTATTGGAGCTGCCAGTCAGCGGAAGGCACGTATCGCTGAGAAGTATCGGCTCTCGCAAACTGAGCTGACGGAACGAACTATAGTAATCGTAGATGAGGCGCTCATTCGTGGCGACACCAGTCAGGCTGTAATACGTATGCTGCTCGCCGCCGGTGCCACGGCTGTACATTGGGCGATTGGCTCACCGCCTATCGTCAGTCCGAACTACTACGGCCTCGGCATTGAAACACTCGAAGAGTTGGTATTCTGGCGTGTGTGGAAAAAATTGCCCCCCGAGCAGCGCTCGAGAACCCTGCGCTTTCACAAGATGGAGCCGGAGGCCCTCGAAACGATCGAGAGTAGTACTGCAGCGTCCATCAAAGCAGCCACGGTAACATATTTGCCATTCCCAGTTCTGGTATCGCTGCTGCCTTGCCGGCCGGACGGCTTCGATTTGTCGCCGTTTACGCTTGAAATGCCAACCGGTGCGGGACAGAAGCGAGCGGACAGAAATCTGCGTCAACTAATGGCCGATCTTCCCGATTCGGAACCAATCCACGCTTGAGGTCAGATCATGAAACCAGTTTTAGTATTTGATTGGAATGGCACACTGCTTGATGATGCCTACGCAGTGCTTCAGACGACTAACATCATCCTGAATCGGTTTGGTCACGCACCGATCAACATAGATGCGTTTCGCAAACATTGTGATGTTCCATTTTCTCTTCTTTACCGCAGGCTGGGAATGTCGGAGGACGATGTTGCGGCTGTGGACCGCGACGGTAGCGCTATCTTTCACGAAACCTATGAGCCACTCGCGGGCAAGGCTGATCTACGCGAGGGTGCCCGCGCAATCTTGGAGTTAGCGCGTCGAGAAGCAGCGTTGGCCATCATCGTAAGCAATCATATCGTCGCCCCGCTGCGCTGCCAGTTGCAACGACTCGGGATCGACAAATACATCAATGATGTACTGGCGTTCGAAAGTCGCACCACCCAATACAAATCGATGAGCAAAGGAGAGCGGCTTCGACTATACATGCAGGAAAACGACATCAAACCCGAGTCAACGTTCATAATCGGTGATATGCCGGTCGAAACAGAAATCGCACGCCAACTCGGACTTGTAAGCGTATCCATAACCGGAGGATTTGTTTCGGAGGCACGCCTGCGGGCGGCGCATCCAGACCACATGATAAACAACCATCATGAGTTGCTGCCGATCTTGCAGGGGCACGGAGGTTTTAGGACTGCCTAGTCTAACTTGGAACGATGGCCGACATCCGCCGCGAGCGCTTACCCCTTGATTTTTGGCCTCCAAACCTCGATGTCGGGTGCAAACCGAGACCAATTCGAATGACGGGAAACGCGATGAGCGACCAGGCAAAAGACGAACGCACGTCCGAAGATATGGAAGGCACCCGGGCTTCCGGCGAGCGTGCGGAAGTTGGCGGCGGCGATCACGAAGCGCTTGAGCGGCGGCTGAAGGAAAACGAGGAACTGAAGGACCGCGCGCTGCGCGTCGCGGCCGAAATGGAAAATTTGCGGCGGCGCACCACGCGCGACGTGCATGATGCGCGCACTTACGCGGTGGCCAATTTCGCACTCGACATGCTGTCGGTGTCGGACAATCTGCGCCGCGCGCTCGATGCCATTCCGGCCGAGGCCGAGGCCTCCGGCGATGCCGGCTTCAAGGCGCTGATCGAGGGCGTCGATCTCACCGAGCGCGCCATGCTTTTGGCGCTGGAACGCCACGGCGTGAAGAAGCTTGCGCCGGAGGGCGAGAAGTTTGACCCGAACTTCCACCAGGCGATGTTCGAGGTGCCTAACCCGGAGGTTCCGGCTGGCACCGTCGTCCAGGTGGTGCAGCCAGGCTATTCGATCGGCGATCGCGTGCTGCGGCCGGCCATGGTCGGTGTCGCCAAGGGTGGGCCGGAGGCAGGCGCCGGGTCGAAGGTCGAGCCAGGCCCGGTGAACGAGCTGGCCGAGAAGGTGCTTGATAGCGAATAGGGAAGCTTGCTAACGACCGCACAGCTTCGTTGTATTCACTAGGCGGTGGTGACGATCTAACGGCTTTGGATTGAAAGCGCTCACGCGCGGTGCTAATAAAGCAAGAGCGCCGATGATCTCCACAGCTGCCGTTACATAACGGAATGCCTGGCCCAATCCTATTTGCTCAAAACTCTCCACCATCATCGGCACCGAGGCCAATTTGGCTCCGGCCGCAGCAACAAAAGCCAGAGCGAGTAGAACCTGAAGGATCCAGGCGGTGATATTGGAGCTTCTGTTCGAGGCGGGATAGTTCGAAATTTGCATCATGACTTACCTTCACTTTGATGGTATAAATTTTCATCTAAGTTAAAATAGCTGACCGACATGAGCGCG
>NZ_JARFYN010000044.1 GCF_030272695.1 Martinezella calliandrae | reverse complement strand
TGCCTGTATCCCTAGGCTACTGCCGGAGGAACGACAGGTTCTATCGGGCGGTCCAAGGATCACCCGTAAAACAATCACTCACGCAACTTCACGTCGCACTGCCAACAGTTGCTCCACCGGAATGTCGAGCGATATTTATTCGCGCCAGCCGAGGAACCGTCGCTCGACCCCGCCGATGACGAAATTCACGATCAGACCCATGATCGACAAGATGGTGACGCCCGCGAAGAGCTTTTCGAGATCGTAGAGCGAACCGGCTTCGAGGATATAGGAGCCGACGCCATATTGCGCGCCCAGCATTTCCGCCGCGACGAGCAGGATGATCGCGATCGAGATGGAAACGCGCAGGCCGGATAGGATCGCGGGGAAGGCACCGGGCAGCACGATCTTGCGGACGATCGACCACCAGCTCAGCCCGAAGCTCTGGCCCATGCGGATTAGCGAGCGGTCGACGTTGTCGACCGCGCCATAGGTGGCGACGACAGTCGGCGTGAACGTGCCGAAAGCGATGAGCGCGTATTTCGACATCTCGTCGATACCGAACCAGATGATGAAGAGAGGCAGGAGCGCGATCTTTGGAATGGGAAAGAGCGCGGCCACCAGAGGAACGAGGCCGGCGCGGACATAGCTGAAGAGGCCGATCAGCACGCCGAGCGAGATGCCGACCGAAATGCCAAGCGCCGCACCGATGAATAGGCGCTGCAGCGAGGGGATCAGATGTTTCCAGAGGCCGCCGGTCTGCCAGAGCTGTAGGAGCGTTTCGAAGACGGCGGTCGGGCGCGGCAGAGTGAGGCTGGTAATGATGCCGGTGCGGGTTCCGATCTCGGCAAGCACGAGCAGAATTGCGAACACAGCGAGTGCCATGCCGCGAACCGGTCTTGGCGCAAATCCGCCGCCGCGGAACGGGACGGGCTGGACAGGCAAGGCCTTCTGCCCTTTCTCGTCGTTCCTGGGTAGGAAAGGTTGGCCCGGAAGCGTGCGGACATCAGACATTGACCAACTCCTTGTCGGCGGCGATCGCTTCTTCCCGCATCAGCTCCCAAAGCTTATTCTGCTTTTCTTCGAGCACCGGATCGCCGAGATGGCGCTCGGACAACGGGATATC
Organism: Martinezella calliandrae; assembly: GCF_030272695.1. Lineage (GTDB taxonomy): Bacteria > Pseudomonadota > Alphaproteobacteria > Rhizobiales > Rhizobiaceae > Rhizobium > Rhizobium calliandrae. Next base: position 56,571 of record NZ_JARFYN010000044.1, on the reverse strand, counting down.
GATGTCGACGATTTCACGGATGCGTCCCGGACGGCGAGACAGGACGACGACGCGGTGGCCGAGCCGGACCGCCTCGTTGAGATTGTGGGTGACGTAGACCGACGTGAAGGGCTGGCGGGTCCAGAGTGAAATCAGGTCCTCCATCAAGAGTTCGCGGGTCTGGCTGTCGAGCGCCGAAAGTGGCTCGTCCATCAGCATCACAGCGGGTCGGACGGCAAGTGCACGGCTGATCGCGACCCGTTGGCGCATTCCGCCCGAAAGCTGCTTGGGCAGGGCGTTGCGGAACTCCGAAAGTCGCGTGCGCTCCAGGACATTCGTGACGATATCGTCCATTTCGCGGCGGCCAAGGCCGTGGTCCTCGAGCACGAGCTTGATATTGCCCGCAACCGTGCGCCAGGGCAGCAGGGCAAAGTGTTGGAAGACATAGGTGAGCGGGTTGAGACAATCCTTTGGAGGCTGGCCGATCTGCAGGACTTCGCCGGAGGAGGGGCGTTCCAATCCGCCAAGCAAACGCAGTAGGGTAGACTTGCCGCAGCCCGAAGGACCGATCAGACAGGCAATCTGCCCCTCGGGAATATCGAGGGAGACGTCGCGCAAAACCTCGACGGATCCATAGGAGTGAGTAATGTTTTTGAGTTTCAGGTCCATGAGGTCTCCCCGCCGGAGGCCGCTTGGGCCTCCGGTTTGCTCCCCGAGCGCATCAGATCGTCTTGACGAAGGATGTATCGAAAAGCTGGTCGTTGGTGATAGCGTCCTTGACCATGCCTTCCGACTTGAACCATTCAAGCTGCTCGATGCAGCTATCGAGCGAAATTGCCATTCCCTTGTTAATGCGCATCGCACCTTCGATCAGGTTCTGCTTGGCAACTTCATAGGGGCTGTCGCTTTCGACATATTTGTAACAGATCTTCGCCAGTCGATCGCGCTCGGCGTCGTCTGCGGTCTTGTCGACGAAAGCGGCGTTGTAGTCGTCGATCGCCTTTGAATAGGCGGTGATGAAGGACTGGGTGAGCGACCGGTCGTCCTTGGCGTTCTTGGTTGACGTAAAGCCCGTCGTCACCTGATAGTTCGGCGCGTAATCCGAGACGAGGCCAATCTTTTTGGCCGCACCTTCGCCAATCATCCTGTTCGCCACATTGGCCTGGATGGCCCAGGCATCGATCTGGCCGGTCGAGAGCGCGCCGACAATGGCGCCAAGCTTCTGCAGCGGGCGAAGTTTAATATCGGCAAGATTGATGTTGTTTGCCGCGGCGATCTTGTGAGCCATGAAATGGAAGGATGATCCGGCCGTCGTGATGCCAAAGCTCTTGCCCGCGAGCTTCGAAGGATCGGTCAATCCGGCGTCATAGGCCTTGTTCGACGCCAGGATAACCGCTCCGACAATGCCCTTTTCTTCCGTCAGCGCGCCGCCGACGACCTTGATTGCACCCTTCTGGGCAAGGCTGATAAGACCGCCACTCATTGCCGTCACACCGAACTCGGCATCGCCGGATGCGATCGCCACCGCCATCGGCTGGGCCGCTTCGAAGAACTTCAGCTCGATGTCGAGACCGGCATCCTTGAAGTAGCCGCGTTCATGGGCGATGAAGCTCGGCGCATGGCTGGCAAGATTTAGCACTGCAAGATTGCGCTTCGTCGCGGCGCGCGCTGGCATTCCAAGCGCGGCTGCGGCGCCGGCGGCGCCCATCGCGATGAGTGCCTGACGGCGGTTCAAGATGAAGTTCATGTGGGGGGTTCCTCCAATGTCGACGCGCTTGACGGCGTTATACATTCTCACTGCCACTCAATGCCATTGAAGACAATGAAAAATGATCAGGCCTCCATAGCTTTAGGAGATCACGAGGGTGGCCCGTTTAATGCCGTGCCAATTGGGCATGACGGCAAGTCTTGAACCCGTGTAAATACCATCTCAGAGCACCAAAAGGGTTCAAGGTCAATTTGGTCGCTGGAATAGGCTCACACCTTAATGGCATTGAGCATTTCCTCACCGGTAATGATCCTTTCGACCTGCGCGATTGTCGTCTTTTTGGGATCTATGTCGTCTGCCACCACCCTTCCGCCCCGCATGACGACGATCCGATCGACCACCTGAAAGACATGGTGGATGTTGTGGGCGATGAAAATGCAGGAATGGCCTGTGTCGCGCGCTTCGCGGACGAAACGCAAAACCCCTTGCGTTTCGGCAACGCCCAGATTGTTGGTCGGCTCGTCCAAGATGATCAGGTCGCTATCGAACTGCATGGCGCGGGCGATCGCGACCGCTTGGCGTTCACCCCCGGACAGGGCAGTAATGGCGGTTTCCGGCGGAATATCCTTAGTTATGCCGACACGTTTCAAGAGGTCGCGGGCCGACGCGTTCATCGTTTCTTGGTCCAATTGGCCAAAGAAGCGACTTCCCTTGATGGGTTCTCGCCCCAGAAAGAGATTTCGGGCGATCGACAGCTGCGGAACGAGGGACGAATCCTGAAAGATCGTCTCAATTCCGTTCGCAATTGCATCCGCCGTGCTTTTAAGCTCGACTTTTCTCCCCTTGATGATGATGTCTCCGCTCGTCAGTGGCACGGCGCCGGACAACACCTTGATCAGCGTTGATTTGCCCGCGCCATTGTCACCAAGCAGGCCCACCACCTCGCGCGTTTCGACGGTAAGGCTGACGTCGCGCAGCGCATGGACACGGCCGTAGAATTTGTTGATCTTCTCCATGCGGATAAGGTCTTCGGACATGGTCTACACTCCCGCGTTATGTCGCCGTTCTAGCCATGAATGCAGCGCCATCATGCCAAGGATGATGGCTCCGATGAAAATATTGTAGGCAAGCCCTGGTACCCCGACCATCACGATACCATTGCGCATGATGCGCAGAATGAAGATACCGAGCACCGTTCCGACGATCGTGCCACGCCCACCGGTCAATACCGTTCCGCCAATGACCACCATCGCGATCACCTCAAGCTCGTAGCCGGTTCCGCTATTTGGATTTGCGGCCGACGTGCGGATCGAGCTGATCACACCTGCAAGTGCTGCCATGGCCGAAGACGCCATGAACAGGTAGATCTTGGTTCGGTTGACGTTGACGCCGCGAGCGCGCGCCGCATTGGGATTGCCACCGGAAGCCTGTATCCAATTGCCGAATTTCGTCTGCGTGAGAATAAAGTGGGCGGCAAACGCCGCCAGTGCGAACCACAGAACCGACATATACATGCGGAAGCCGCCCATGAAGAAGCTCCCGGCCAAGAGTGCGGCAAACCAGTTGCCTCCGGCCGTCCAGGTGTGCTGCGGAAAGCCGTCGGTGATGTAAAGGGCGGTGCCTCGCACCACCAGGAGCATGCCGAGCGTCACGAGAAAGGACGGGATGGAGAGTTTGGTGACGAACCACCCATTGGCAAAGCCAATGAAGAGACTGAGTGCGAGTGCCACGAGGAAGGCGGCACCAAGCGGCATCAGATTGCCGTTATAGACCGTCCACATCAGAACGGCAGAAAAGCCGAACACCGAACCGACGGACAAATCGAACTCTCCTGCGGTCATCAGCAGCGTCATCGCCAGTGCGATAAGTCCGAGTTCGACGGTAAAGGAGAGGGTGTTGCTGATGTTTTGAAGCGAGAGGAAGTCCGAATTGAATGACCAGAAGATCACGAGCTCAAGGACTAACAGAACGAACGGACCGAATTCGGGCTTCGAAACAAAGCGTTGAAGAGGGGAAGGTTGTTGCATGGATGCTCACCGATTGGGGTGTGTCACCCGGTTTGAACCGAGTGACACAGCCAGTAAGTCTTTCGACGATGCTATTTGCCGGCGAGAATTTTGTCGTAGATCGCCGCTTTGTCCTTTTCATAGAGAGCGCCGGTGATGATGTTGAAGCCGGGCGGGATCTTGTTGGCCGCCATGGCTGCCATTGACAAAGCCATGTAGCTGGTTGCCTGCGGGTCCTGCCATTGGGCGGCATTCACGTAGCCCGTCAGAACTTCCTGGGTGGTATCGGGTGAGTTGCCCCAGCCGACGACCGGGATTTCGCCAGGCTTGACGCCGACCTGATCAAACACCCGTTTGATGCTTCCAGTGACAAGGTCGCCGAGCCCGATGATTGCCTTGACCTTCGAGCGATTGGCGGTCAGGTAGTCCGACATGCGCGTAATGATTTCGGCTTGGTCCAGCGTTGCGTCCGTCACTTCCCAGGTGATGTTCAGCGGTTTGAAGACGCTGGATATTCCTTCCTCTTCCTGCACGCCGTAAGTCGCGCCGGGAACTTCGACCGGCATCCAGACGAAGTCACCGGATTTTACCAGCTTCTTGTCAACCAGATATTGTGCCCAATTGCGGCCGAAAGCCTTGTTGTCACCGCCGACATATGCATTGAAGCTCGCCTGAGGGTCGGGGGTGTTGAAGTTGATGATTGGGATATTGGCGGCGTTGGCTTCCTTGACGACTTGGACGAGGCTGCCCGGGTCCGGGCTGGTGGTCACAATCCCGGTAGCGCCTGCCGAAATTGCTGCCCTCACAGCCTCTTGCTGCGCGGGAACGTCACCGTTGTGGAACGATGTATTGACCTTATTGCCGGTGTCTTCGGCCCAGAGCTTGGCTCCTGCCAGGAAATAAGTCCAGACAGGATCGGCCGGTGAGCCGTGCGAAATCCAGTAGTAGGTTTTGCCCTGCGCGTAGGCGGCCGAAACGAAGCCGGCTCCTGCGGCAATGACGATCGCCGAGAGTAACGTGATAGCTTTCTTTAGCACGTGAAATCTCCTCCCTTGGCCCGGTTATTCGGCCGGGCGGTTGACCCGCTGACCTCCCCAGTCAACATCAAAATGGCTTAACTGCCTGCGTCATTTTGACGTCCTAAAGCCAGCCGTAGGTTGAAGAAGATGTCAAGCGATCAGGGTCTCGAATCTGTACCGGCGGAGCAGAATACGAAAGTGTGAATGAACGGGGTCGCCATTTTGAAGCAGCCGAAATTGGTGTGACACCTGCAATTGCGTTTCGGCGGCAGCATCGTTGCCGCGGACACGTTCGCCTACATTGTATTAAACTTTGCAAATCCACGACCATGTCGCGGCCAATTTAATCGGGCAAGCATGGAAGGCCACCTTCCACGATCGCTGTGTGCCGTTCTGACAAAGAAGGTGGATCTAATCGAACTTTCCGGGCGACCGCTTGCGGGAAAAACCCAAAACCGGTTAAAGCCCGCGCTACATCCATTTTTTAAGAGGGGCGCCATGAGTGTTCGCGTGGCCGGTAATTCCGGCAATGTCTTGGTCATTGGCGTGCTTTTGATGTTGCTCGGCGATTTTCTCTTTTCGCTGAACGACGCAATGGGCAAATGGCTGGTCGCGAGCTTCCCCGTCGGGCAAGTGCTGGTGGTGCGCTCGCTCGGCTCCTTTCTCATCCTCGCGCCTTTGATCGCAAGGCAGGGAAGCGCCATGCTGTTTCGCATCGAGCGCGTGCCCCTCCAGATCCTGCGCGTCGTTTTGACGACCGCCGACGTCGGGCTGTTTTACGCTGCCGTCGCCTATTTGCCGCTCGCGGATGTCATGACCTTCTACATGGCCGGCCCCATCTATGTCGCGGCGCTCTCGCATTTCTTCCTCGGCGAGACGATCGGCTGGCGTCGCTGGCTCGCGGTGGTCATCGGCTTCATCGGCGTTATAATTGCGCTCAGACCTTCCGCTGCCATGCTATCCTGGCCATCGATTTTTGCTCTTGTCGGTAGCCTCGCTTTTGCGTTGACCTTGGTGCTCGGCCGTCGCCTGCGTCTGACGAGCGACGTGACACTCGTCACCTGGCAGACGGTTGCCGCCCTGATCACCGGGCTGGTGCTCAGCATCGGCAACTGGCGTTCCCCGTCAGCACTCGATTTCACAGCGATGCTGGCGCTCGGGATTGTGGCCGGCAGTGCTCACATGATGATCACCCGCTCGCTGAAGCTTGCTCCGGCTTCGCTGCTTGCGCCGCTGCAATACAGTCTGCTTGTCTGGGCGATTGCTCTCGGCTTCCTTTTCTTCGGCGACCTGCCGGACAGCCAAATTCTGCTGGGCTCCGCGGTGATCGTCATCGCGGGGCTCTTTATCTTTCACCGGAAGAATCTTACGGGGGACATTCCCAAGGAGGCCATCCCGCCGGATGGGCACTGAACCTTGCGACATGCCGCCCCCGGCATGTGCCGCCCTATCGGTCCATTCGTCAGGCGTCGGCCAAGGCGACCCTTGAGAATTAGCATTCTCAGGGATTGCCAAGCCAACACTTAGCTGTCGATAGCCTAGTTATGCGATCCAACCAAGTTGGAGGCGTCGCCGCAAGGCCAGCAGCCTCGGCCGGCAACGCCTAGGGTAGACTATAGCGTCAGCATCCTGCGCAACCGGGCAAACAGGCTCGGTGGCCTTCCGGCGAGCAGCGGACGAATGGAGCGTGCGACTACGGAAGAACTGACCGTTTCGCCGAAATGGCAGTAGCAGACAATTCCGTGCAGCTCATGATCCGTGAGTTCGAAGAAGCGCTTTGCTTCCCCGTAGCTGTCGTTTTCCAAACCAGCGGCGCGAAGAACCGGATCTGCAAAGGCGACGGAGATTGGGGAACTGTCCGTCCGCATTGCCGCCCTGGTCTCACTAGGCTGAAATTCGGTTTCGCGCAAAGTGGAAAGAAACTGTCGGGGACTCCGCTCGAGAAGATCTATCCAACGTTCGAGCCGTTGGGTTCGCGACATTTCTCGATTAAGGAAGTCCTGATCGACTTTTGCAATTTTCTGCAAGTCATCGCGTGCATGCTGCTTCATCTCGGCCTCCTATATGGCGATAGTTGGTCCCCTTCGATGTAACTTCAGCCCGAAACGATGATTATCCCAAAGAGACGAGTTGTCCAGTCACGTTGGGCTGCCGGATGATTTGCGGAACGAGAAATGTGATCTCCTCAGCGTGCTCGTCTTCCGGCAGAGCGATCCGGGATGCTCGAAAGGTCGCGCTTCAGCGCCGATTCCTTTGCGCCGATACCTTTGCTTTAGACAAGCGCATTGCGCCAACTTTCGAAATGACGCGGCTTCGCGTCCTTGCGACCATTCCTTTACCCGAAATGATCGCGAAAGGCCTGCGGGGTCGTTCCGAATGTTTTGAGAAAACTCCGCCGCATGGTCTCGTCCGAACCGAAACCGGATCTTATGCGCGCCTGGCGAACCGAAAAGCCTTCTTCCAGGAGGCGCCGGACGGCCTCCACACGGATATCCTCGACAGCCCTGGCAGGCGTGCGGCCGGTTGCCTGGCGATAGTGCCGCGAAAAGCTGCGCGCACTCATATTGGCCTGTTCGGCAAGCGCCGGCAGCGAAAGGTCCTTGCGCAGATTATCGAGGATCCACCCATGAAGCCGGTCGAAACGATCGCCGCTTTCCTGCAGCGAGAGCATCGTGCTGAACTGAGCCTGGCCGCCCGGCCGCTTCAGGAAGACGACGAGTTCGCGCGCGACGGCGAGGGCCAATTTTCGGCCGAGATCCGCCTCCACCAGCGCAAGCGCCAGATCGATGCCGGCGGTGACGCCTGCCGAGGTCCATATGTCGCCATCCTCGACAAAGATTGGATCGGGTTCCAACCGCACATTCGCAAAGCGCTTGGAAAACTCCTTGCATCTATTCCAATGCGTTACCGCGCGCCGGCCTTCCAAAAGTCCGGCTTCGGCGAGAAGAAAGGCGCCGCTGCAGACCGAAGCGGTGCGCCGCGCGCTCTGTGAACGCCGGCGGATCCAGTCGACAAGAGCTCCATCTTCGCATGCATTGTTGACGCCGACGCCACCGGCGACAATCAAAGTATCGATCGTCTCATCGTTATCGGGCAGCAAGGCTGTGGCAAGCGTCAGACCCGAGGTTGTTGCCGTTTGCCGGCTTGTTGCTACGGCGATCGCGTCATAGGGCCTCGGCTGACCGGCCGCGCGTGCCGCCTCGTTGGCGCTCGTAAAGACCTGCAGCGGACCGGTTATGTCAAGCAGTTGGGCGTTCTCGAAGGCTAGGATCTCAACGCGGCGCATGGTTGGCTCAAAATGAGGGGACTTTGGCAAATACGCCAAACAATGATCGCGTAAGCTTGCCGAAGTCAACCATTGGAGACGCACCATGACTATCCATTTCGGACTGCTCGTTTTTCCCGGCATTCAGCAACTCGATCTCACAGCCCCATACGAGATCTTCGCCTCGACGGAGGGCGCGGAGGTCCATCTGATCTGGAAAGACACTCAACCGGTCATTTCCGCAACGAAACTGGCCCTTCAGCCGACGGTAACATTCGACGACTGCCCAAAGCTCGATGTTATCTGTGTGCCTGGGGGCGGCGGTATCAATGCGTTGCTTGAAGACGAGACGGTGCTGTCCTTCATTCGTTCAAGGGCGGCTCAGGCACGTTTCATTACCTCTGTCTGCACCGGATCGCTTGTCCTTGGCGCCGCCGGTCTTTTGAACGGCAAGAAGGCGACAACGCACTGGAATGCCCAGGATTTCCTGGCAAATTTCGGCGCCATTCCGACTGCCGGCCGTATAGTTCAGGACGGCAATCTCATCACCGCCGGCGGAGTGACGGCTGGCATCGATTTCGGGCTGGCCGTCGTTGCCGCACTTTTTGGAAAGGAGGAAGCAGAGACGGTTCAGCTCTCGCTGGAATATGCGCCGCAGCCGCCTTTCCATTCCGGCACGCTTGAAGAGGCGACAGCCGATGTCATTGCGAGAACAAGGCGGCGTCTCGCCGGCTCACGCATGGCGCGCGAGGCCATTCTCGCCCGCCTGATCGCCTCTGAGCGCAAGCCGGCTTAACCAAGCCTCCCAAAACCTGCTAGAAGCCATCCAAAGCCTCAGTGACAAGGGTCCCCTCGGTTCAGCCAGGTGTCAGTGTCGCTGGATATTGGATGCAGGATTTTGCCGAGGACGATGCTTCGATGACTGCCAAAGCTTACATCATTGCGATGCTTTTGAGTTCCATCCTGTGGGTAACGTCGTTCGACGTCGCACGGCACGCTTATCGAGATGCGCAAAGAGCGGGAGCCATCCCCAATCTGCACCTTAAGGAGACGGCACATCGTTGGATCTTCGACGATGATGCAGGCGTTTAGCGCGGGCGGCACATCCTGAATTAGCCGGCGGGGGTATTTGCGCGCGAAGACAAGCTGGCGTTGACGACTGATTTCAACCCGGTGGACATAGCCTCCTTTACCGCCAGCTCAGCCATGGCGAGAGCGGCCTTTCGGGTCTTGGCGGCGGCGATGAAACGGCCATTATGGCAAAAGCTCGCTCCTTCGATGCCGCAAGCCGCCTCCAGATCACCATTGGTCAGGCCCGCCCAGGCCGCAGGCAGATCCGCCCGTAGCTCAAACACATCATCTGCGCGGCGAATGCCGGTTAGGCACCAATCCGTTGCGCGCGGATGAACGACAAACAGCAGATGATCGGCGCCTGCCTTCACGATGGCAGGGCGAAAGGGCATTCCCATCGGGAGTTCAAGAATTCGCCCTTGGCCTGCGTCTTCGATTGCCTGCCGCACAAGCGCCTCGGCTCGCAATTTTGCAGCGCTTTGGGCAATCTTGGCCTCGACGAAACTGCGGGCGATCGCAAGAGCGTTTTGGAAACCACGGTCCTCTGCCTGGGGATCGACGTCGTCAAAAACCGGTTTTAGTGTTTCCAGCAGAGCAGGCAAGGTGAACCCAGCCAGCGGCCCGGCAACAGAGGGGCTAAGCACGCCATTGTCCACGAGATCGACCGGCAGGACGAAGCTTGCATCGAAAGAGGCATGTACCGCCTCGACGTCAGTCGTTTGAAGCCCCGAGGCTTCAAGATAATCACGGCCGAAATGCTTCCAGATCAAGCCGAACGAACTGTACGGCTGGCCATCCTCCCGCAACGGCGCGCCGCGCTGATGGTGATCGAAAATCCGCGCTGCGGCGTCATATGCACCACCCACATCGTAGATGATGCGGTCAATGCCGGGCGTGATCCATTCCGGCTCCCTGCTGCGGATCAGACGAGCCTTTGGGAAAAGCCGGGTCAAAATAACGCTGGAGAGCAACTCGTCGGCATGGAAGCCACCGGAATGGGTAACGAGGAAATCTGGGATCATGCCGGCACGTACCTTGTTGCTCAAAGAGGGGTCGCTTCAGATCGCACCAGATAGCCATTGCCGGATCTTATCTCAACCCGTCATTCGATCATTTGGCTGGGTTTGTCAGGCCCTGATGGCCCGTCGGGCCCTTTTTGCCAGCAGGCGCCCGTATTGAGCAAAGCAGATGGGTGCCATGCGTTAATTGCATTGGACGGCCGTTGTAGTCGAAGGCAGTCATTGCCAAATAGTTGATAACGGGAAACAAGGGTTTCTCTCCCCGTGAGGAGATGAATTATGGTTGCATTCAAATCTATTGACGAAATGACGATCGAGGAACGGCAAGAAATATTGTCGGCGGTTGTAGATACGCTGGAAGAAACCTCCAAGGAAGCTTCATTGGAAGGGCAGGGTACTTACGCCGAGAACTCCCGCAATCTCGCTTTGGCTATCAGCGGCTCTGTCGACGACCTGGCCACTGACGAAATTGAAGCTGCGAATATACTGCTGCAACAGGCGATGACGTTGATATCGCAATTCCGTCTGAGGCATCCCTATCCGGCGACAAGCCTTGCGATCCACTAATTGAACCGCGAAGGGGGCAGCAGGGCTGCTCCCTTTCGTCGTCTTTAAGGCGATCGCCGTGCTATGCGGACAGCGGCCGGCGGTTCGATCATGATGGCATCTATTCCCAGGGCCTCGTCGTCGAAGTACGAGCGTCGGGCTTTGCCGTGCCGGTAGTCGTCCCATTTGTGTGCAAAACAGAACCATTGGGTTGCCTCTTCGACGTCGTAACGGAGCCTGCCCAGCTTCACACATCCGGGATATTCGCAATAGTGGTCGTCTGACATCTGCTCTTCAGCAGAGCTTGAACTTCTCGCGATATCGTCAACCATCCAAGTGTCCTTCGCATGTTGAGCGCCATCGCCGACCCGAGCGACGACGCGGTTCCACAGTGGACTCACCGGATATGAGGGTAGGAGCGGGTGGTTAACCGATGGTTTCCAGTCTCGGGTCCCGATGCTGGGGCCGCTCGTTTGCTACCGAGCTGGTTTTGCCGAGTACACTGTGACGTCCCCTAGCTGGTTATCAAACCGGCGATTTACGCGATTTCTCGGTTGTCGGGTGCCAAGTTTGCCGAACTGGCCGGGACGCCGCTTGGCGGTGACAGCTGGCGGAGCTGGCTGTCATTTTGATTTTTGAACCAAAAGTTGCGACGCTTCCCGCTTACGAGTCTGTGATCGATTCCGACGAAAGGGCAGGAGCCATAGGGAAGTCGATAGGCACGTTTGTTGTGGCGTGGAGGTAGTTGGTAACCGTCTTGTCACCGATCGTAACGATGGCGTCGACGAGATTTTCTTTCGTCCAGCCGGCGCTCAGAAATGCATCAACAAGCGCAGGATCTGCGTGCCCACGTCTGATGGCGATATCTCGCGCGAGTCTCGCCAGCGCGTCCAGCTTCGGATCGAAGGAGGCTTGTCCCTTGCGGATCTCAAGGATTTGACTAGGAGTGAAGCCGTTCATTCCGGCAATAACTGTGTGAGCTGCGAGGCAGTAGTCGCACTCGTTGACTTGACTGACGACTAGATTGACGACTTCGCGCGCTTTTCCGGGGATGCTCGATCTGGCGTTTTGAAGTGCCAGATAAGTCCCGAGGGCATTCTCGGAATGGGCAAGTGTGGCATAGAGGTTCGGTACCACCCCGAGTTCACTTTTAAGCTGGTCGAAGAGCTGCTGGTTGGCGGGCGAGACTTCGTCGCGCGTTGGGACATTGATGTGGTTCATCGGGCTTCTCCGTTATATCGTCGAGTGTCGACAGTCGTCGCTGGAAGAAGCCTTGCCACATTTACGAGCACGCGATAACAGGCCTTGATCTTATCTCATTCATACGCAAACTGAATGGATGTCCGATACGCTCACACACTACCGCACCTTCGTTCGCGTCGTTGAGACCGGCTCTTTTACCTCCGTAGCGCGCGAGTACAACACATCGCAGCCGACGATTTCTCGTCATATTGCGGTCCTCGAAGATCATCTGGGCTGCCTTTTGTTTCAACGTACAACAAGGGCCCTCGCCCTCACCGACGACGGACGCGTCTTCTACGAATATGCTCGCCGCACGCTTGAGGCTGCCGCGGAGGCTGAGAGCGCCGTCGGACGTCGAAAAGGAACCCCAACCGGGATGTTGAAGTTAGCGTGCTCCGGGGTCTTCGGCCGTCTGCACGTGATCCCGCGGCTGCCGCGGTTTCGTACACTTTTTCCGCATGTGCAGATAACGTTAATGATGGAAGACAGGTATTCCGACTTGGTCGAGGAAGGCATCCATCTGGCTATCCGCATCGGCGAAGTCGGCGACGCCTCCTTGGTTGCCCGGAAGATCGGAAGCTCGCAATTTTCTGTGGTCGCCACTCCAGAGTACCTTGCGGGTCGTCAAATACCGCAGCACCCGGTAGATTTGCTAGATCACGACTGCATCGTTTATAACCGAAACACGACAGGGCCGAAATGGAGCTTCATCGGTCCAGATGGACCGTTCTCAATCACCGCGGGCGGTCCGATATATGTCAACACAACAGAGGCGGTTCGCGAAGCAGTTCTTCAGGGCTTAGGGGTAGGGCAAGTCCCCACATGGCATTTCGTCGAAGGAGAAATCGAGAATGGTCAACTTCGGGTTCTTCTCCGAGGGTTCGAAACTTCACCTTTGCCGATAAGTGCGGTCTATCCTTCCCGCCGGTACTTGCCGCATAAGGTGCGCGCGGCAATCGATTTCTTTGCTTCGGAATTTGACGCAGATCCCAGGCTGCAGGCGAGGTGATATGATTGACACATTTCTCCGCTTCACCGAGAGGGTTGTTACGTTGTTTTAATGGATTTGAGCAGCGTCTTGCGCAATGTAGCCATATGCACGCGCATGGTCAGATCAGAGGAGAGATCGAGTACCTTGCGCATGCGACTATGGGAAATTCAGGCGAAATTTCTCCCTTATATCGCATAGCGGAAGCGGACCAGCGTCGCGCCGGCATCTAAGGCCTCCTCGAGGAACTGCGTAACCTCAGCGTGTTCGCGATCGGGTCGGAATCAAAGGCGGCACCGAACGGTCGTTCCCGTTTTCTTGATCGTAGTCATCCTCTCCTCTCGCCAATTTGATGAGGCAGGAAATTGCTCTGAGTGACGCGGTGCGTTAGCTGGCTGATCGATCAACAGAGGTCCGCCCATGCTATCGCGTCTTTTTACCGTTGTTCTACTTCTCCTCGCCATGCCGTCCGTAACCGTTGCCGGTGTTTCTTGTGGCGGCAATGTTGCATGCCAGGTACCAGGCGGAAACTATCGAATCGAGTTGCCCAAGGATGGTAATGTGAAGGGCATATATGTGTACTTTCACGGTTACAAAAGTTCGGCGGAGCTGCAGATGCAGCAACGTCCGCTTGTCGATATGACACTCTCGCATCACCTCGCCTATGTCGCTGTCGACGGGATCGATGGCAGTTGGTCGTTCCCACACAGCGCCCGCCCCGGACGAGACGAAAAGACCTTTGTCGCCGATGTCCTCGATGATCTACGACAACGCTATGGTTTCACGCATGATAGAACAGTCATCGGAGGGTTTTCCATCGGCGCCTCGATGGCCTGGTATACGGCTTGCCAACAGGGGGAAAAAGCAGTCGCCATGATCACCTTCTCTGGCGTCTTCTGGGACCCGCTTCCAAAGGCCGAAGATTGTGTTGCGGATGTTCCGCGGATTATCCATTTTCACGGTACCGCCGATCAGACCTTTCCGCTCGCCGGCCGCGCGATCGGCGCAAACTTTCATCAGGGGAACGCCTACGACAGCATGGCTATTTTGCGTTCGCGCGCAAAATGCGATGTAAAGGCTGCGAAGACGATCACGCTCGACGGCGTCGAATGTGATGATGTTCCCGGCTGCATCCGCGGTGACAGCATCATGTGCATCCATGATGGTGGCCACGAGGCCCGAGCCGATATGCTTGATGCCGCTCTGACGGCTGTTGGCTTTCCGCGGTGATTCTTTTCCCGAAAATTAGCTGAAGCTCCTTGTAACAACCGGGCGGCTTCTTGCGAACTAATGGACAGCAAGGTGTTCAGCCTCGGCGAAGTTCGACCCAGACGTTCGGTCCAACCGTTACAAAGGAAACTTGATCATGCTGCATTCCATCGTATGTCCCAGCATGGGCCACTCCATCATCCATCACTTCGCAGAAGGTGCGGCTGTCTGGGGGCAAGTGATTACACCAAGCGTCGCGCACCTTATTCAGTCCCAGCGTGAACTCCCTATCGATTTCTCTCGTGTCCGTCCTGGTATTGTCTTCGAGGCCGAGACTGGCGTCGCCATGCTGCCGCATGTCATCGATGCTACCGCATTGCGGCTTCACGTCGGAGCGGACGCGTTTTTCCACGCTGCCGGCCGGTCGGGCGCTGCCATTGAAGCCGTTGCGCGCATTGTTGTCGGCGGCGACTGCACGCTCAAAGTCTGGGGACGTGCGACAGCGGAGGATCCGTTGCGGCAAAAGCAATTACGCGCCCGCGATAAGGCCTCCACAATTCCGGTCATCTTCAACGTAACGTTCTGGGAGATTTCGCGGGCGAGCGACGGCAGCTTTGACCAGTTGCGGCGCGCATCTGCCGAGAAGGATCGCGAAATCCACCGGCTTCGGTCTCAAGTCGCGCTCGCAATGTGCTCGCAATAGTCCCTCTGGGCGGGCCGCACGAATTCGTGAAGGGTGCGAGATGTAACGACCGGTCGATAACCAGCGTATCGGGATCGTTCGTCTCAACTGCAAAGGAAAAGACCATGACTTTCATCCCGCGTATGGTGCCCATTGCTGCGGCTGCCACCCTCGCATTGTCCTCCGCATCGATCGCCTTCGCCGACGAAATTTATGCAACCAATGGCATCGCTATCAATGGTTACGACGCCGTTGCCTACTTCACCGATCATAAGCCGGTAAAGGGCACACAGGAATTCTCGACCTCCTATAAGGGCGCAACATTCTATTTTGCCTCAGCGGCGCATCGTGATGCCTTCGTGAAGGATCCGGAACATTTTGCTCCCCAATATGGCGGATACTGTGCCTACGGGACCGCTGAGGGCCACAAAGCTCCCACCCAGCCGCAGGCCTTCACGGTGGTCGATGACAAACTCTATCTCAACTACAACGACGAGGTTCTGGGAACCTGGCGTTCGGATATCAGCGGCTACATCAAAAAGGCAAATGCCAACTGGGACACGGTGAGAGCGCAGCCTGCTCCGTGACTGACGCCTTCACCAAGAACCGCCTGCCCAAGTCTCTGGGCGGGCGGGACGCTGACGTTATTTTTGGGATCCTGAGCCATGATTACTCCACCTCGTCTTTCGCATCACCATCCGAACCGACTTCGCGAATGTCAAAGGTCGGTGGTGACCGATCTCAACGCCCTCATCGATGGTGCGACCGCCATTGGCAGGGACAGGCTGGAGGTCATTGTGGCGCTCGCCGATCTGTTGGACGCCGAACATTCGGATGCGGAGGGCCTGTTGCGCGCGATGGCGAGCTATGTGGGTCAGCCGGTGCGATGTGTCGCGTGACAGCTTGGCATTTCTGAAGTTCCATGTTCCGCGAGCAAATTATGCGTTTCTTGGCCTCTGTGTTCCTTCTCGTTCTCGCTGTCGGCTCGGCGTTTGCCGCCGAGACGCCGCTTGGGATGAACGACGCGTTCAAATTTTCAGTGGATCGGGCGCAAAACGGTGGCATTCATCTCCATTGGGAGATGCCGTCAGGATACTACCTTTATCGGCAGTATCTTTCTGCCGAAGCTTCCGACGGTAGCTCCGTTCGATTGCTGACCGCGCCAGGCGTCGAAAAGAACGATCCCAATTTCGGCAAATCCGAGGTCTATTTCGACCGCGCCGATGCGGAGCTCGGTCCTGTCAGTTCTTCTGTTACTGTTACCTATCAAGGATGTCAGGAGCACGGACTCTGCTATCCGCCAGCCCGCCGTATCATCGATCCCGCGACACTTGCTGTCTCCGAACAGCCTGTGTTTTCACCACCAACAGGTGGAAAGTCGGCATGGTCCAAGACCGCACCGGCGGACAAAACAAAGGATGTACAAAGATCCGCAACCGTGGCACCCGACATTGCGGTCGCAGATCAGGACGACATCGTCGGGGGCTTCCTGTCACGCGGCGGTGTTCCGCTTCTTCTTGCCGCATTCGTCGGATTTGGCATTCTCCTGGCATTTACCCCTTGTGTTTTCCCGCTTTACCCAATTCTTGCCGCAACGCTGTCCCGCGAGGGAGAGAAGCTTGACGCGCGCCGCGGCTTCATCCTCTCGGCAAGCTATGCAATAGCACTCGCATCCGCGTTTGGCATTTTCGGTGCGGCGGCGGCCTGGACAGGGGAGAACCTGCAGATAGCCCTGCAGTCTCCGATCACGGTTGTCGCTGTGGCGCTTATCTTTGCTCTGCTCGGGTTGTCGATGTTTGGTCTTTTTGAACTGCAGCTGCCTGCGGCATGGGTGGCGAACCTCAGCCGCTTCGGCAGAGGGCGCGGCGGTTCGGTTGGGTCGGCTGCCATACTTGGATTTTCGTCAGCCTTTATCATTGGCCCGTGCGTGACCGCTCCACTTGCCGGCGCGCTTCTCTATGTCGCCCGCACCGGAGATATCGCTCTTGGGGTAACACTGTTGTTCGCCCTCGGTCTCGGCAAGGGCGTTCCCTTGGTCATTTTCGGGACGGCCGGTGGTCAGGCGTTGCCACGAGCGGGCGCGTGGATGGCATCGGTCAAACATGTGTTCGGCTTTGTCTTTTTCGCATTCGCGATCTGGACGGCGCAGCCAGTGCTTTCCCAGTCGCTACCGCTTGGTCTCTGGGCTGTCTGGGCAATGGCGATTGCAGTCTTTCTGGGTGCCTTCGACGTCACGAAGGGCCGTACCACGCCAATGCGAATGGGCCTGCAGTCGCTGGGCCTGCTTGCGGCCGTCTATGCAGTGATACTCGTCGTCGGCCTTGCGGCCGGGTCGATCGATCCGGTACGCCCACTCGACGGGTTTGGCGGCGTGCAAACCGTCTCTCGGACGAACCCGGAAGCACGGATGGCAACGCTTGCGTCAAGGTCACAGCTCACCACTGAACTCGATGCGGCGCGTCTGGACGGAAAGGCAAGCCTTGTCTATTTCACCGCCGATTGGTGTGTGAGCTGCCGCTCGATCCGGCGCAATGTTTTCTCCCAGCAGAAGATTGCCGATGCCCTAACGCCGCTGAAGACGTTCAAAGTCGATCTTACGAATATCGGTGCCGATCAGCGCGATCTGATGCGTGCACTGGGTGTCGTCGGGCCGCCGACGATGATTTTCTTCCGCCCGGATCATCAGGAAGCAAAAGGTGGGCGTCTGATCGGCGAGTTCGGCCCAGATGACGTTCTAAAAGCAGCTTCGGCCGCAAAAGCCGGCATATAGCAAAATCTAGAGCCTCGACATTCGAGAATGGGAGAACGATATGTTCAATCGCAGGCAATTTCTTTCGGTTGCTGCCAGCAGCGCTCTTGCATCCACCCCGCTTGCTGGCTTTGCCGCCCAGCTGACACAAGATGACGTGTTTCGCGATCCCGATGCTCCCGTTCTCGGGAACCCGAAAGGTGACGTGACGATCGTCGAGTTTTTCGACTATCAATGTCCCTATTGCAAAAAGAGTCATCCGGACGTCAAGGCAGCCGTCTCCGAAGATGGCAATGTTCGGCTCATCATGAAGGATTGGCCTGTATTCGGTGATGCATCCGTATTTGCGTCGCAAGCGGTGCTTGGCGCAAACGAGATCGGTGCCTACGAAATAGCCATGGAAGCGCTGATGGCGACGCCGGCCTCGCTCAGTGAAGACGACGTGAAAAGGCTTCTGACCACGGCAGGCCTCGATCTCTCGAAGATTGCGGAGGCTGTTCAGCGGAACGACAAGAAGATTTCCGATCTCCTGACCCGCAATTATAATCAGGCAACGGCCTTTAATTTCGCTGGGACGCCGTCCTTCGTTATCGGGAAGATGACCTATTCTGGAGTGCTCGTGAAGGATCAGTTGGTTGAAGCCATTCGCCAAGCGCGGGCCGCTTGATAAGAGACGTTCGCAATTGACGGAATTCATAGCCAAGAGAGGGCGTTCGAAGGGATGAGCAGCGCCGGACGATTTTTTCGCCGAGTGGCCCGACAACGATCATGTGGGATTGCTTGCTATCCTGAAGGCGCGGGCCAGTCACCTCGGCGGAGAAACTGCCGGACGCTTTCTTCGTGCGATTGGCAAGCCGACACTCATCCTCACGCGCGATGTCGTACTCGCACTCATTCGAGAGGGTGTGGTTGATCGTGCCCCGACTTCCAAGAGGGATCTCTTATCGGCCCAGGCCGCTTTCAACCGCTGGTCTGCCGAAAGTGGCAGGGACCTCACCCAGATCAGCCGCGTCCTTGCGATGAGCGTTGACGCCTGACCAATAGCCATTCCCTCGAAAGGATCCCATTTCCGCGGAGATGGGTCTCGCATCTTCATAAGGTGTAAGAATGCACTATCCCCGGGCTTCGATTTCCTGGAGCTCGGCGAGAACCTGGTCGCGATCCTGATCGACATGCGGTGGAGGGCGCCGGAATTGCACCGGCGTTGCCGACATTTTCAGCGGATTGCCAAGCAGTTTTACATCACCGTGGCCATCAGTGTGCATGGTGACGACCATGTCGCGGGCAAGTGTGTGTGGGTCGCTCAGGACCTGACCGATATCGGCGACTTTCCCTGCCGGCACCTCTGCCGCAAGAATCCTCTCTACCCACCCCTCGGCGGTGTCGACTGCGAGAGCGTCGGTGATCAGGGCGTCGAGGGCATCCACGTTGACAACCCGATCGCGATTGCGGCGGAAGCGCGGATCGTCGGATAGTTCGGGCCTGTCGATCGCGGCGGTAAACCTCTGGAATTGGTGATCGTTTCCGACTGCAATTGCAATTTCGCCATCAGCCGTCGCAAAAGTCTGGTAGGGAGCGATGTTTGGATGCCTGTTGCCGATCCGACTGGGTATCTTGCCGGAGACCAGGTGGTTTGTTGCCGCGTTGATCAGCCAAGCGACCTGTGCGTCATAGAGAGCGAGATCGATATATTGGCCCTCGCCGGTGCGATCGCGATGGCGAAGGGCGGCGAGAATGCCTGCGGTCGCGTACATGCCGCACATCACATCCGCGATCCCGAGACCGACCTTAACCGCTCGTCCGCCGTTCGCATCGCTGTCGCCGGTAATGCTCATGATCCCGCCCATGGCCTGGATCAGAAAGTCATAGCCCGTGCGTTCGGCGTAAGGCCCGCTCTGGCCAAAGCCGGAAATCGCGCACCAGACGATATCCGGTTTAATCTTGCTGATATCGTCGTAGCCGAGGCCACGACGGGCAAGGTCCCCCGGCTTATAATTTTCGACGACGACATCGGAAATCGCCGCCAGCCGCTTGATGAGGTCCACACCCTCTTCGGTCGCAAGATCGATCGCGATCGATCGCTTGTTGCGGTTGGCCGAGAGGAAATAGGCGCTGAGATCGCTGTCGCTGCCATCGGCATTCCGGACAAACGGCGGACCCCAGCCACGCGTGTCGTCGCCGGCGCCCGGCCGTTCGACCTTGATGACGTCGGCGCCGAGATCCGCAAGGAGCTGTGTCGCCGTTGGTCCCGCAAGGATACGGGAGAGATCGAGGATGCGCAGCCCCGAGAGGCTGGCGGGCTTTTGATGAGCAGACATATTTGCCTCACGATTTCCAAGGAGAGGATTTGAACCAGCGGACGAGATAGGCCGTACCGATGAGGGTCGCGAACCCGAACAGGTTGCCAACAGCTTCCGCGCTTGTCGTGCGGCCAACGTGATCAAGCGCGATACCGATCGGCTGAGCGATCACCATGCCGGTGATGAAGACGGCGAGCGATTGCTGGCCGACGACGGTCAACACCCGAACGACCGGACCGCGCAGCCGTACGCCCTTTTCACCAACCACATGGACGACGATGTAGCTGAGGGCGATGAAGTGAACGAAGCGCAGCAAGCCGAAGTCAGTCTTGTCGGTGAGGGGAGCAATGCGGGCGGCGGCCATCTGGAAGAAGGGGTGCACCTCCTGAAAGCGAACCCAGGCGAATGGCACCGTAGCGATCACAACGGCAATCGCTAGCGCCATCAGACGGCGGTCGTAGCCCGGTGCCGGCAGGACGCCTCGCATCAGGAAGAACCCGGTGAAGAACAGAAATTGCCAGCCGAACGGATCGAAGAACCAGGGGCGATCCGACCAGGGCTCCGCCGGCAGGCGCGTCAGGCCAAACTGCGTGGCAAGCCATAGAACGGTCATCAGAAATAACGGCAGGTAGCGGTTTGCCTTCGAGGCGAAGATCATCACCGGCATCAACGCCAGGATGACGATGTACATCGGCAGGATATCGAAATAGTTCGGCACGTAGGTTAGCGTCAGCAAGCCGACCAGCAGACGGCCAGGATCCTTGATGAACGGTACGAGGTTCAGGCTGTCGACATAAGTGACGCCGTCATAGCGCGTTCCGGCGACCACCATGATGGCGGCCACAACGATGAAGACGACGATATGGGCCCAGAAGATCTGCCAGATGCGCTGCGTGACACGGGTAGTCAGCGCAATGGCGCCGTTGCGGTCGTAAGTCGAGCCAAATGCAATTGCCGAAGCCATGCCGGATTGAAAGACGAACATCTCCGTGGCATCTGAGAAACCGAAGCGTGCGGGGATCCAGAGCGCCCAGCCGTCACTGGGGATGTGCGCAAGCAGAATGATGAGCATGCCGACGCCACGGAAGAAGTCGAGGCGCGGATCGCGGGGACGCTTTGTCTTCAGGCCGGTCGGCGCTATCGCCGGCACGGCATCAGAAGGCGCCGCTATAGGCGCTGGCATCGAACCTGCAGGCGATAAGGCTGAAACTTTTGCGTCTGCCGGCAGCCTCAAGCTCGTTACGGAAGTCATCGATCGTCTCCACATTCACGCCGTAGCCGCCGAACCCAAATGCCACGGTAGCAAAATCTGTTTCACCGAGGGCGACCCCCGCTGGCGCCAGGCCGGCGGATGCCTGTTTCATTGCGATTAGAGCAAGGCTGCGATCCTGAAACAGGACGATCGTCAGCGGCAGGCCGAGATCGCGAACGGTCGCAAGTTCGCCAATACCCATCTCCAGACCACCATCACCCATGACCGCAAACACTGGCCGCGAGGGGGCGGCGACTTTTGCGCCGATCGCCAGCGGCAAAGCGGCGTTCATCGTGCAGAAGCCGGCCGACTGCAGCAGGCAGAGCGGTGCTGCCGCGCGCCATTTCTGCGAGAGCAGAATGCGGTGGGCACCGCTGTCGACCGTGACCAGACCGTCTGACCCGACTGCTTCGTTCAGGTGATCGACAATGGCGTGAGGGCCCCATGCCGCCTTGGTCGAAAAGACGCGATCGAGTTCGGCTTTGGCTTCAGCCGGCTCACTGCCGGCCCATATTTTGCGCTCGACGATCGAACCGTTGAGCGCCTGTAATATGCTTCTCGTTTCCGCCGAAATCCACGTACCGGCGTGATGCATGGCATGATCGGGACGAGTTTTGGAAATATCGATGAGCCGCGTCGGATCGGCCACGAAATCGAGCCAGCCGAGCCGCATCTCGATCGGATCATAGCCGAAGGCAAGCACCAGATCCGCCTTCTCGAACAAGGGGAGCAGGACGCGGTCGGCAAGCGGCGACAAGCCGGCGCCGCCAAGGGACAGCGGGTGGTCTTCGGGAATGATGCCCTTCGCCTTGTAGGTCGTGATAATGGGCGCTCCGATCGTTTCGGCCAGATGTTGCAGCGCCGGTCCGGCGCAGCTGCGTACCGCCTCCATGCCGGCGATGATTAGCGGCCGGTCGGCAGTGCGGAGGCGCTCCGAGAGCGCGCGAACAGTCGGATCCGTCACTGAAGCACTTGCTGTAAACCGCTTCGGAGGCGTAGCCACAGAGACATTCGGAGCGATCATTGCTGCAACCGCGGGCGAAAGGTCCAGATGCACTGGCCCCATCGGCTCCGTGGTGGCGATCGCGACAGCGCGTGCGACGGTGGAAGTAGCGCTTTCAGGTTCGACTTCGAAAGAGGCCTTGACCAGCGGACGAAGGAGCTGGGCGTGGTCGATCACCTGATGTGTATAGCGAGCGCGGGTGGCTCGATCGACGATACCGGAGATAACGATCAGCGGAACGCGCTCCTGAACCGCATCGGCAATCCCGTTGACAGCGTTTGCAAGACCTGGACCGACGGTCGTCACCAGCAGTTCAGGATTGCCGGTGATGGTGCTGGCGCCGGCTGCCATGATGGCGGCTGACGTTTCGTGGCGGGTCAGGTTGAAGGCGATCCCCGCGGCTTGCAGAGCGTCGATCAGAGTGACGACCTCTCCGCCTGGAACACCGAAGGAATGACGCACCCGGTATGCGTAGAGTGTCTTGGCGACGATATCGGCAACGCGATCAGCTTTTTGAGATTGAGACATTGCAAGCAAGCCATTTCACAGAGGAATATCTTGGGTGAGAAGCCTGCCCGGCGGATGGATGATGGGACCGGGCAGGCCTCTCCTGCGACACCTTATCGTTCGGTCTGGCGGACGACGAACGCGACGACGGTGCCGAAGAGGACATGGCCGATCAGCGAGGCCCAGGTCAGTGTGATGAAGCCGAGGAACGGCGGCAATCCGGCAAACAGATGCGCCATCACATAGAGCGCAAAGACCCAGAGGCCTGTGCCAAAGCCAATGCCGGTGAGCAAGAGCGGCAGCTTCGGAAAAATCACTCTCTGCAGGGGGCGTGCGATGAACAGATAGCCGATCGGGTAGAAGATGATGCCGACTGTCGCGTGAATAGCTTCGGCCAGGAGCAGATTGTTGAAGCCGAAGACGGACTGAACAAGAGCTGCAGGTTCAAGCGGGCCACCGACCCAAAGCGGCGTGATGATGCGCGCCCAGATCTCCCAGGTAATATCGGCGGCAAGGCCGGCGAGCACGATCGTGCGGCCAAGACTCGGCTGGATCTCGGGAAAGACGCTCGCCTTCTGCATTTCCATCATGGACATTGACGTTCTCCTTGTTCGATTGTTGATCTTCAGGCCGACAGGCGTATGCCGACCGAGCGCTCGATCGATTTGAAAAGCCGGTCGTCCGCCTTCAGCTGCTGGCGAAGCTGGCCGATGCGGTGGACGGCGGCACCATCGCCGCCAGCGCCCACCGCCTTGGCCAGGGCGAGGACGAAAAAGTCACGCTGCGCATTGCTGCCGCCGATCTTCGGCAGATTGGCAACCATCCGGTCGATCATCCGCTGGTCGGCCGGTGCGTCGAGCCCGGCAAGGACACGCGCCATCGGAACACCGATCTCGGCCGCGATCCGAGCCTGGTCGTCCAGGCCGAGCGCCCTGGCATCGATCTGCGCCACCAATTCGGAAATACCCTCGCGATCACCGACAGCGACCATGGCTGCGAGATTGTGAAGTGCTGCGAAGATCAGTGTGGTGTCACTTTTGCGCCGATGGGCAATCTCGGCGACGTCCATCCAGCGGTTGCCGACATGCACGCCCGACTGCTCGAGGCGCCACAATAGCGAGATCGCATTGGCCATGTCGCGAAAGTCGTCCGTCTGCTGCGGCCGGACTTCGTCATCGTAAAGTTCGAGGACACGATCATGATCGCCGCGCTCGAGATGCAATAAGCCGAGATGCCACGCCATGTGGAACGAAAAATTATTGCACCGCGACCATGCCTTGCGGCTGCCTTCCAGCCAGTCGATGCCCTGCTTCGCATCGCCTTGCATCTCGAACACGTGAGAAACGGCGTGCAGGCCCCAGGAATCGTCTGGCTGGAGCGCAACCGCCCGCTGGCCCACTTTCAGTGCCTCATCATAATGGCCATGTTCTTCAAGCGAAAAGGCATGGCAGCCAAGCACAAAGCCGGCGGCGCCGCTTGCCGTATCGACATGGTGTGCCGCGCGTGTACTCGCGGCCAGCATACCCACCGCGTCGCCGACCATGAAACGCAGCGCGTGCGCAAGCTTGAAAGGAAGAATGGTGGCCGGACGATCTTCGAAACCGATATCCAGGATACGGGCGGCCTGTGCGAAGAGGCCGCTCTCAGCGGCTTCGAGTGCTGCCACAAGAATGCGTTCGTCGGCCGTACCGCCGCACTTTTTTGCCAAGGCGATACGCGCGTCGGCGAGCGCTGTGGCGGCGACCGTTGCCAGCTCCGATCGAGCGAGAATCAGATTGGCGAAACCCTTGAGCACATGACCGGCAACGTGGTCGGGATCGGCTAAAAGCGTCGCTTGAAGTGCCGCCCCCGTGTTTGGCCTGTGCGCGGCAATTGCGAACACGGCGCCTTCGAATGCCCGCTGTGCCTCCACGCTGTCCGTGCTGGTGGCAAGATCATATGCATCGCGTTTCATGCTATTCTCCTCGAGGAGGGCCCTAGCTCGCATTGGAAAATCAAAAGCTCAGGTCCGATGCTGCCTTTACGGTCGTGCGATCAGGTTCGTTACATCGGTTGGTATTTTTCGCTGCTGCAACAAAGAATCTTGCGAGCAATGACAATGATAAGTTTTAAAACATCTGTAACAAAATGAATGTCTAGTTCGTAGGAAGCTCGATAGAAGTCGTGTCGGGTGAATGAAGGGAACACGCCAATGCCGGAAGTATCAGGAAGCGATCTCGTCGTGATGGTCACCGGCGCCGGTGGCAATCTCGGTAAAGCGGTCGTCACCGAATTGATTGAAAGCGGCGCGAACGTCGCGGCGGTCCAACGACATCTACGGGAACCAGGTTTTCGCGCGAGAAGCGGGCAAACAGGCGAAATCCTGGAGCTCGATGACGTCGACTTGACCGACCTTTCCGCTTGTCAGGACGCCGTTCGACGGTCGCTCGAAGCCTTTGGCCGGATCGATGCGTTGGTCAACACGGTTGGCGGCTTCCAAACCGGCGCGGTCGAGGAGCAGGGCTTGGATCAATGGGACCATATGTTCCAGATGAACGCCCGCACTGCCTATGCCATCAGTGCCGCGGTCCTGAAACCGATGCAGGAAGCGCGATATGGCCGTATCGTCCACATCGCGGCGGCACCGGGCCTGAAGGCTGGCGCCAACCAGGCAGCCTATGCCGCATCGAAAGGAGCTGTCATCCGGCTCACGGAAGCGATTGCCGCCGAGAACCGCAATAGACGCATCACCGCAAATTGTATCCTGCCTGGTACGATCGATACGCCGCAGAACCGTGCGGCGATGCCGAATGCAAAGACCGACGGCTGGGTTCAGCCGGCCGATATCGCCAAGCTTATCGGTTTTCTTGTCTCGCCGGCGGGTGGCATCGTCACCGGCGCGGCGATCTCGGCGACAGGACCGGTGTGAGGATTTCATGTTTGATTCGACCGATCCGGTATCCGTGGGACTGATGCTGTGGGCGGGTATGGGCCTTGTCGTTGCTGCCGCATTTCTGCTTTACGGCTTCGACAAGGTCGATCCTGGCGCCCATGATGCGTATGCGGTAAGGCCCTTGCTTGTTCCTGGTCTTGTTCTCCTTTGGCCAGTCGTCATCTGGCGTTGGATAAGCCTTGCAAAAGGGGAGAGGTAGATGCAGCGCCGCCATCGTCGCGCCCATGCGGCAATCTGGACCGGACTTGCACTCGCTCTGCCGCTATTGCTTGCCATCATCTTTGCAAGCGCTCCGAAACTGCCGACCGACGCGCCGGCAATCCGTCTCGACGGCAAAGTCACTGAGGGGGCGCAACCATGACCGTATCCTACAAGCCGGTTATCTGGAACCGGACCAAAATGATCTACGACGGTGTCCTTTTCACCGGCATTGCAATCTATATTCTGATATTCCTGAAGGCGGGTCCGATGCTTTCGCCGGCGTTGCGCGATGTCGATCTTCCGACACAGCGGATGCGAGCTTTCGGGTCGCTGGCGCTGCTGATGCTCACGATCGTGCTGGCAATAGGACCACTCGCCCGCATCGATACACGCTTTATTCCGCTGCTCTACAACAGGCGTCACTTCGGCGTGATGACTGCGATCGTCGCCGCGACGCATGCCTATTACGTGCTCGGCTGGTATTTCTCCTACAGCCCGACCCATGAGCTGACGGCTCTTTTTACCAGCAATACCAGCTTCACCAGTATTGCAGGTTTTCCCTTTGAGCTTTTCGGCGTTTTTGCGCTCGTCATTCTGGCTATCCTCGCAGCGACCAGCCACGACTTTTGGCTCTCCTTCCTCACGCCGCCCTTGTGGAAGGCGATCCACATGAGCGTCTATTTCGCCTACGCGGCCGTCATACTGCATGTGGCGCTTGGCGCACTTCTCGATCGCCGCGATCTCGCTCTTGGGCTACTCCTGGTCGGTGGGTTGGTGCTGCTCTCAACGCTGCATCTGATCGCCGGGCGCCGCGAAGTTGAGTCCGATGCTGCCGCTTCGACCAAAGCGCCAGAGGAACCCTGGATCGTTGTCGGCGATCTCTCGGAGATTGCCGAGGGCAGGGCGATCATCGGCGCGTCTCCGGGCGGCGAACGCATCGCGGTGTTTCGCTCGAAGGGTGGCCTGTCGGCCGTGTCAAATGTCTGCTCGCACCAGAACGGACCGATCGGCGAGGGCAAGGTCGTTCTCGGTTTCATCACATGTCCATGGCATGGCTACCAATACCGCCTCGACGATGGCTGTTCGCCACCCCCATTCCGTGAGCGTATCCGTAAATATCGTGTCCAGCTTCGGGGATCGAGCGTGCTCGTCGATCCAGAACCATTGCCGCTCGGAACGAAACTGGAGCCGTTTCCCATCCCCGAAGAATTGATTGCCGCCCCTGCAAAGCAAGGAGAAGCATGATGCTGAAGCCAGCTGAACGCGGATTTTTCGTTGGCTATTTCAAGAAGGTACCGGCCGATGTCAGGGCACTGATGATCGGCTTCATCGTGTTCTTCATCGCCGGCATGGCGTCAGCTTCCGTGCTTCTGTCTGTCAACACCGATAGCCCTGGCGCGGGAAGTTATGCCGACGAACTTTATGGTGAGCATCTGATTGGCACGATGGAAGTCAAACCCTATCCGATATTGCGCGTTCCCGGGAATGGAACCGCGCCGCCACGCGCCATCATGCTGGCGGGTTCGGGCAAATTCGGTGTTGACGACCGAGCCCTGCCGCTTGCCGGCAAGGCTGCCCGGGTCGGCGGCATCTTCGTCAAGCGCGGAGATCTCGAAATGCTGCTCGTCGGCGGCGGCGATGAATTGAAGGCCGCCGACCAGCAAGGTTCCGCGGCTCCGGTGCTCTCGCCGCCACAGGATCTCGGGCGATGGCGGCTGACGGGCGAGATCTGCGACGGAAAATGCGGCGGTGGTGCGATGAAGCCGGGGACGGGCCTCGCGCACAAGGCTTGCGCCAATCTTTGTATTTCAGGCGGCGTCCCGCCGGTCTTCGTCTCCACCGCGCCGGTCGACGGCCGCATTTTCTTTATGCTCGCGTCGAAGGATGGTGGCCCGATGCCGGCGGCTCTTCTCGACAAGACCAGCGTCCCGGTGGTGCTTGAAGGAAATATCGAGCGGCGCGATGACCTCTTCATCTTCAAGGTCGAGCGCTTCGCTGACGGAGCTGGGGCATGACCGGTCACGTCTCAGGCTTTGGACGTCACTTGTTCGGGCTGTTGCTGGCAACGATCGCAGCAATGGTGATCTTTGCCATCTGGGAGTATGGCCTCGACTACCTCGACGGTACGCCGTTTGAAGAACTGCAATACGTGATCTTTGGCATGGTGGCGATCGGAGTGCTCTCCGGCCTGAACAGCGTGATGTCAAAGCTGATGCGGTAGTCGGGCACCGTCGCGATGGCAAAAGCGCTTTTCTCTAAAGTCCGTTGAATGATCGCGAACAATGACACTGTCGACGCATTCGCGCCAAGTGCTTGAAGAAGGCTTTCACAACTTTGGCGGTTCGCACTGCTGCTTTCTCTCGACCCAGCTGTCGCAGATCGTCCGGTCGAGGCAACATGCCGATGGCAAATAATTATCCGAAGCTCCCGCAAGAGAGCAGACAACAAGATATTCTGCTTCTAGAGCCGATCCATCTCGAGTGGCAAATTGAGAATCTGCTCCTCGTCGGTGGCGTCTCGGGTCCCGTGGACGTCAGTGGCAAGGACAATCTCACCCCGATATAACTTTTACTCGGATTGCGCGGCTTCCATTACAGCAGCGTTCTGCCGTGCTGCTTTCCAATCTTGAAGGCCTGGCCTACGGGCAGACAAATGAAATTCTGCAGACGACCATCAGAGACATCAATCATACGCTCCTTGCGGCAAGGCTGGCATTATTTACGCACGCCAGCACCAATCTGTAACGTTTTCCCTCGTTATTGCGAAAAGGATTGGCTCACCTTTTCTATGCCAAGGTGACGGTCATGAACCGATTTTAACTCTACTCCAGAAAGGCAGGTCACTGTGGAAGTTGATATCGAAGATACAACTAAGGAAATCGATGAGGAGCATATTCGCCATCATGCCCTATATGCTCTGGCTTGAAGACGGTCAGCCTGAGGGAAAGGCCGACGAGCATTGGCACCGGGCACGCGACGCCGCGAGCGCCAATGAAACGCCATCTCAGCCCAAGAGCTCGAAGAAGAAAGTCTCGTGATACATTCGGGCAGGAAACGACCTGCCCGAAACACTCTCGGCAAACGAGTTTAATCCATGACGCTGAAAACTTCAATATTCGAGACCGCCGAAGGCAAGCGTCTCCTCGAAACGGCCGATGGCGTTGGTTGGCGCCGGTGGGGACCCTATTTGGCGGAGCGCCAATGGGGAACCGTGCGAGAGGACTACAGTGCCAATGGTGATGCATGGAATGCGCTCACCTTTGACCAAGCTCGCAGCCGCGCCTATCGCTGGGGTGAAGACGGGATTGCCGGCTTTTGTGATGAGAGCATGCGCTGGTGCCTGGGATTGGCTTTGTGGAACGGCCAGGACACAATTCTCAAAGAGCGGTTGTTTGGTCTCAGCAACGAGCAGGGCAATCACGGTGAAGACGTCAAGGAGGTCTACCACTACCTCGACGCCACACCGACGCATTCCTACCAGAAGATGGTCTATCGCTACCCGCAGGATGCCTTTCCCTATGAGGAACTGGTACGCGTTAACGGACAACGCTCGCGGTTGGAGCCGGAGTACGAACTTGCCGACACCGGTATTTTTGCCGACGGGCGCTTTTTTGATGTCACGGTCGAATACGCCAAGGCAGCACCCGATGACATCCTGATGCGGATATCGGTCAAGAATGCTGCACGCAGCGCCGCTCGCATCCACGTCCTCCCCCACATCTGGGCACGAAACACATGGTCATGGAAACCCGGCAGTGAACGCCCGATCCTCAATGCGACTGCATCGGGCGACGTGCTTGCGTTCCGTGCCGGCAAGAAGACGTGGCGCTTTAGCAACGACAGTGGTGGGGAGTTGCTGTTTTGTGAAAACGAAACCAACGCGCCTCTTTTGTTTGGATCGCCGGGACTTGGCCCGTTCAAGGATGGCATCAACGATTACGTCGTCAACGGGGCGAAGACCGCCGTCAGCACCGACGGGCACGGCACCAAGGCGGCGGCACGCGTATTTCTTGATCTGCCGGCTCTAGGGAGCCGCGAGATCCGGATACGCTGGCGCCCGGACGGCATTGCAAACGAACCTTTCGAAGATTTCGGCGTGATCTTCAACCAGCGCATCGCGGAGGCAAACGAATTTTACGAAGTTGTGCAAGCCGGTATCCGTGATGCAGATGCGCGCAAAATCCATCGGCAGGCGGTCGCGGGCATGCTTTGGTCAAAGCAGGTTTATTACTTTGACGTTCCGATCTGGCTGGCCGGGGACCCGGCTCAGCCAACGCCGCCAACCGAGCGGCTAAAGGGCCGAAACGCCGACTGGCGCCATCTCAACAATGCCGACGTCATCTCGATGCCAGATACATGGGAATATCCTTGGTATGCGGCCTGGGATCTTGCTTTCCATTGTGTATCGCTGGCTCTGGTCGATCCGGGTTTTGCCAAAGACCAGCTCGTTCTTTTCACACGCGAATGGTTCATGCATCCAAACGGCCAACTCCCAGGCTACGAGTGGGAGTTCGGCGATGTCAATCCGCCGGTTCATGCCTGGGCGGCGCTCAAGGTCTATCAGACGGACCGTAGCCATACCGGTGTCGCCGATACCGATTTTCTCAAGCGGATATTCCACAAGCTGATGCTGAACTTTACCTGGTGGGTCAACCGCAAGGACAGTGGGGGCCGGAATATCTTTCAGGGAGGCTTTCTCGGTCTCGATAACATCAGTCCGTTCAATCGCTCGGAAATCCTGCCGGACGGCGCGTCGATCGACCAGGCCGACGGCACGGCCTGGATGGCTATGTATGCGCTAAACCTCATGCGCATTGCGCTCGAACTGTCGATGACGGACCCGGTCTACGAGGATGTAGCGACAAAATTCTTCGAGCATTTCCTCTCGATCGCCGGCGCGATGGCTGACGTAGCAGGCAGTGGGCAAAGCCTTTGGCACGAAGCAGACGGCTTTTTCTACGACACGCTGCATATAAGAGGAGGCCAGATCCAGGCAATTCCAGCGAGGTCGATGGTCGGACTCATCCCGATCTTTGCAGTCGAGGTCCTAGATCAGGCGATGCTCGACAAAGTTCCGGAGTTTTCGAAACGCCTGCACTGGTTCCTTCAGCACCGGCCGCAGCTTGCAAACTTGGTTCCCAAATGGACCGAGCCGGGATCAGGCGAGCGCACCCTTCTTTCGTTGTTACATGGCGATCGGCTGAAGGACCTTCTTCGCCGCATGCTCGATCCGGAGGAGTTCCTATCGGATTTCGGCGTGCGATCCATGTCGAAAGCCCATCTTGCGGCCCCATGTGATCTTGCGTTTGCCGGTATGCGCTTTGACGCCGCCTATACGCCCGGTGAGTCCGTGAACGGACTCTTCGGAGGCAACTCGAATTGGCGAGGGCCGATCTGGATGCCGGTCAACTTTCTGCTCATCGACTGCCTGCGGAAGTTCCACGCCTACTTTGGCGACGGTTACCGCGTGGAATGCCCTGTCGGTTCGGGTGTAATGCTCAATCTCGCCGGTGTCGCGGATGAACTAAACCGGCGCCTTCAACGGCTCTTCGTGGCGGACGCCAATGGGTACCGGACCTCGCTGTCGTCAAGCTCGGTGATTGATGATCACCTGCTGTTCCACGAGTATTTTCATGGCGATACCGGCGAGGGCCTCGGCGCGTCCCATCAAACTGGCTGGACCGCGCTTATTGCCAATCTCATCCGATGGTGACGTTGTCCTCCTTGGACGTCGCGATTGATCGCAACCACGGCCGAAACGGCGATCGAATTTTGGAAGGTGGCCCGCGGATAATGGGGAGGATGCGATTGCTGCTTGGAGGTCGTTCGAGGCAGGTCTGCAGGCGTTGGAGCAACCACCCCCGCCATGGGCAAACGACGCACAGCAATTATTTTTTCCAGCGACTGTAACGAAGCGGGTTTCGCCAGCGAAGTCGGACGAGAATCGACCTTGCCGCTTGGGGACATTTGATGACGGCTGAAAATTTGCAACAAGACCACTCGAAGGCGCGCGAATTCTTAAATGACGCGATGACATTTCATGCCTCCGGCGATCTCGACCGCGCAGAGCAGTATTATGTCGAGGTGCTGAACCATGGCTATCGGATCGCGGACATTTTGCCGTTGCTCGCCGGCGTAGTGGGCGCAAAGGGAAAGTACGAGGCTGCGATCGCTTACTGGAACGACCTGCTTCAGATCCGACCCGACCACCCGGTTGCGCTTCTGGAAAAGGGCGCGCTGCATCTGAAGGTCGGAGACGCGGAGAAAGCAGTCAATTGCTTCGAGGCTGCCACTTTGGGGTCCCCGGACAATATGCTTGCACTGAACAATCTCGCCGTCGCGCTTACTCAAGCCAATCGACAGCACGACGCTCTTGAGAAGTTCCGCATCCTGGTGCGCCATCAACCGACAAACGTCCTGGCTCGACATCAGGTTCGTCGCTTGACGTCACGGATCGTGCCGTTCTGGCATATTCCCATGCTGAACGACACTCGACGGAATGACGCCTTCGAAGCGGCCATTGTAAAAGCAATCGCCGAGCGAGGGCCGGACGCGCGCGTTCTTGATATCGGCACCGGCAGTGGGCTCCTGTCGTTGATGGCTGCCAGAGCTGGGGCAAAACAAGTCGTCACCTGCGAGGTCGTGCCGGTGATCGCGGCAACTGCAAAAGAGATTGTCGAGCAGAATGGCTTTTCTGATCGTATCGTCGTCCTTAACAAGAGCTCCTCCGAACTGGTCGTCGGCCAGGATATCAATCGGCGCGCCGATATCCTTGTCTCCGAGATCCTGTCCAGCGACCTTCTTGCCGAAGACGTCCTCACCACCTTCGAGGATGCGCGCAAGCGTTTGATCAACGAGGACGCGCTCGTCATTCCGCGCCGCGCGACTGCGGTCGGGTGTCTTGTGCAGAGTGAAATCTTGACCAAATATGCCTTTGTCG
Source organism: Martinezella calliandrae (assembly GCF_030272695.1). Lineage (GTDB taxonomy): Bacteria > Pseudomonadota > Alphaproteobacteria > Rhizobiales > Rhizobiaceae > Rhizobium > Rhizobium calliandrae. The sequence continues at coordinate 23,954 of NZ_JARFYN010000044.1, read as the reverse complement.
ATCAGGTCTCAGGGTTCGATGTTTCTGGCTTCGCATCGCTCGCGCCGAACAAGCTTCCGGTGCACGGGACGATGACGGAATGGAAGCGGTTGTCACACGATGTCGATCTCCAGGTGATCGATCTCACCGGCACGATCCACAGCGAGGAATACCGCGTGATCGACATTCCCGTCGTTTCCGATGGAATGGCGGCCGGCATGGTGCAATGGCTGAAAATCGATCTTGCCGAAGGGATAGAATTTGAGAACCACCCTGACGATTATTCTGACGGAGGATGGCTGCAGATCCTGCATCCTTTCCTCGCGCCGGTACCTGTCCAGGAAGGTTCGACATTCAGGGTCATCGTCGGTCACGATCGAAGCAGTCTGATTGTCATGGCGGCGCCGATCACCGACTGAAACGACCTGCAATCCAAGTTCACGAGAGGAAAGTTGGTGCAACAAAAGATCAAGGCGGTCGTCTTCGATGCCTACGGCACGCTTTACGATGTCCAGTCGGTCGAGCAAGCGGTAGAGGTTGCCTTTCCAGGCTACGGGAGCCTGATCACCGCCATATGGCGAATAAAGCAGCTTGAATATACCTGGCTGACGTCGCTGATGGGCAGATACGAGGACTTTTGGGACCTGACGAAGCGTGCCCTTGATTATACGCTTCGTTCGCTTCATCTGGAGGCGGACGCGGGACGTGTCGAACAGATCGCCGCCGCCTATCTCAGTCTACGGCCTTATGATGACGCGCGAAATTGTCTGGATCGGCTGGCGCCGCAGAAGCTTGCTATACTTTCGAACGGCAGCCCGGCGATGCTTTCCGATCTGGTAAAGAACTCCAGCTTCGACCGATTTTTCGATCGCATTTTGAGCGTCGATAGAAAACGGGTATTCAAACCTGCTGCGGACGCCTATGCCTTGGTCGGGGAGGAGCTCGGCGTAACGCCCGACGAGGTGGTCTTCGTGTCGTCGAATGGCTTTGATATTTGCGGCGCAAAGAATTTCGGTTTCACGGTCGTGCGCGTTGCGCGCTCGACCGATCGAGCCTTGGATGATCTCCCTTTGAAGGTTGATGAACGTGCATTGTTCGATCTTCTGCGTGGTCAGGCTGAAACGCTGGATCACTCGGCAGATGTGACGGTGCGTTCGTTGGCCGAGATCCCCAAGCTGTTCGGCGATCAGGGACGGAGCGTCTGATGTATCTCTATGTCAAGGCCGTTCATGTCTTTGCCGTCATTCTCTTCATTGCGGGGATACTTGCCACGGCATTTGCTTTGCGCACAGTGACGACGATGCCGCATGACACAGGCGCCGCCCGCCGGTTCGGGGAAATCGTTCTCCGGTGGGACGGGCTGGTGACGACCCCGGCGCTTGCCGTCATCTGGGTTGCAGGCCTCACGATGGCTTTCGGTGCCGGTTGGAGTACGTCGCTCTGGCTTCTGTTGAAGTTGGTTCCAGCCGCGCTCCTGACCGGTTTACATACCATCCAAGGGATCGCTTTGAAGCGTCAGCTTCAGGCGGTGCATACGACCGCGCTGATCACATGGGCGCCGCTTGCGATCCTTCTCGCCTTTGCAGCGATCGACTGGCTGGCCGTCACCAAACCTTTCTGACGTGATCTCACGGCCTGTTCTGACTGGCACGTGTCCGCGAGGTCAGGGACGTGTGCCAGAGGGTTCAAAAGGCGGAACGTGCCGACGCCTTGCGAAAAGCCCATCCGCCGTCCTGTTGGTTCGATCCCATCTCGATATCGGGCTCCGCGGCGAGCCTGCATAGCCGGTGGGCCATGGCAGGGCTGACCAGCAACCCATCAAATGTACCCGATAAAAGAGCAGACAGACGCTCTTCTCGCCAGGTCTTTGACTTGACTGTTTCGCCGCTTTCCGCGAGTGCGATCGGGAAAAATCGAGCGACAGCATTCCTTGCCTCTTCGAGAGTTAGGCTTCTCAGCCAGATGGTGGTGCCGCCATCCATCGTTGAGGATGTAGCTCGAAGCCAAGGTCTGGCCGCCCATCACAACAATCGGCCTCGGCTTTGCAACGGCAGTTAATCAGTGATTGCCGAGAGGATCCTTCCGCCGTTAACCTTTTGCACCAGCACTGCGGTTTTCAAGCCAACATCGGGAATTGGAAGGGGGAAAGACGTCTTAGTTCCGTCCCAGGTTCCGAGCCTAACCAGTCGACGAACGACATGCGTATGCTGAAGTGTGGCACCGCCGTTTTCTCCTCGTGCAACCGGCACCGCCTCGACGCGCGGATCATAGCGCACCAGCCATACATCGGCATTGCCGGCGTCGGAGCCCGATCCGACTTCGATATGGTCTTTGTTGAACGCGAGTGCGGGACCATTCAATGGAGGTGTTTCGGCGAGCAGCGACTCGACTTCGGGAAGGCTATTTCCGACAGCCGTCGTCGCGCCGTTGAAAACCATTTGCGGTGTGTAGGGACCGGCCTGTCTCAGGGCAGGCTCATAGGTCACTTGCCGTTCTGTAAACTCCGGCTTTCCGTACGTGTCCTTCCAGCCGAGATAGTCCCAGTAGGTCACGGAGAAGCTCAGTGCGAGAACATACTTCCGGTTGCTGATCTTGATGAGGTTGGCATTGGCCGGAGGGCAGGACGAGCAACCTTGGCTGGTGAATAATTCCACAACGGTTGGCTGCCGGTCTGCAGCCGCGACAGGCATTGCCGCAGTTGCTGCCAATGAAGGAAAAAGCATAATGCTGCCGATCCTGAGGAAAAAATTCATGGTGCGACTCCCGATCGATACCGCGCCGGACGATCCGTGCGGTGACAGAAGTTCGCTCAAGTAACGGGCATCGTTACACCTTCACGTATTAGTGATCGGAACGTGGCGATGTAACGGCAGTTCATCGGCGCGCGTATTTGGCGACGGTACAAATCAATGTCCGAGGAAGAAATCATGAACCTATTCCGCCCCATGCTCCTTGCCGTTGCCCTGGCCAACGGTCCTGCCTTGGCTGATCCGGCTTTTGCCCAACCGATATCGTTTGATGCTAAGGACGGCGTGAAAGTGTACGGAGACTTCCGCCAGGCTGAGGGCCGGTCGCGCGGGACAATTCTTCTGTTTCATATGGCCGGCTCCAACAAGAGCGAATATGCACCGCTGGCGCCGGTTCTCAACAAGGCCGGGTTCACCACCTTGGCCATCGACCAACGCTCCGGCGGCGATCTCTGGGGCGACGTCAACAAAACCACTGCACACGCTAAAGGCGGCTCGGATTTCGCCGACGCAATTCCTGATCTTGAGGCCGCCGTCACCTACGCCAGTCTGCAACACGAAGGACCAATCGCTCTTTGGGGTTCCAGTTATTCGTCAGCGCTTGTGTTCGTCGTCGCCGCTCGTCACCCTGAGGTGAAAGCGCTCCTTGCCTTTTCACCGGCCGAATATATTCAGGGCTATTCTATCGCGAAGGAGGCGGCCAAGCTTTCGATTCCGGTCTTTATCACTTCGGCGCCCGACGGTGGTGAGATATCGAGCGGTCGGGCGCTGGCGAAAGCGGTGCCCGATCACAGGGCGATTCAATATATACCGAAGAACGGCGTCCACGGATCGTCGACGCTTCGTATCGACGAGGATCCGCAAGGAGCCTCGGAAAACTGGAAGCACGTTATGGCTTTTCTCGACCGCGCCTTTCCGCGGACCTGACCTGTCAATCGACCGGAGCCGGCTTCGGGCGCCGGCTCAGGAGTGGGTGTTTCAGCCGGGAAGGTGATCGGCCAATACGTCGGGCTGTTTGATCTCCAGCGGCCCCTCGAAGAGCTCGTCATATTTTGCCATCAGCGCCGCTGCGATCTGGCCCTGCAGATGAGCCTGACGCCCCTCGTCTCCTTCGAACGCATCAAAGATGGCGAAGGTCGACGTATCGAAACGAACCGCAAACCATGCGACCGTCAATGGTTCCTGCTCAGCCAGCGTCTGTGCGCTCTTAAGGAAGGCCGCAACCTCTTCCTCCTTGCCGGACTTGGCTTTCAATTGAACAAACAATGCAACCTTGGTCATGATCATCTCCTCTTTTTAGAGCGCCGAATGGCCGCTGACGGCCTCTTCGAGTGCGGATTTCATCGTTAGGAATCGGTCGTCGACCGCGGCGGGATTGTCGCGATTGGCCGCAATCATTTTGGCACGAGCCTCGCCGCCGCGGACGACTTCAAAAGCGTCGGTCTCGATGCCATCGATCAAAGCGTCCGCCACCGCCCCTGCGGGCTCTCGCGTGAACCCGAGCTCTGGTCCGGCCTTGGAAGATTGCATCATCGGCGTATCGGTTGCCCCGGGATAAAGCGTCAACACGTGGATGCCTTCACCTTTCAATTCGCGGCGCAACGCCTCGCCAAAACGTGAAAGGCCTGCTTTTACTGCGGCGTAGGTCGTGTAAAACGGTGCACCGATCAAGGCGATACCAGACGTCACGTTGACAATCAGCCCCTCGCCGGACGCGCGCAAATGAGGAAGGGCTGCCTGCGTCAGGAGGATCGGGGCGACAAGATCAACCTCTACCATCGTCCTTATCTCCTCCTCGGTCGTCTTTTCCAGGCGTCCCGCGCGAACGCCGCCGGCATTGTTCACCAGGATATCCAGGCCGCCAAGGATCTCAATTGCCCTATCGAGCGACAAGGCTCGCCCCTCGGCCGCGGCAATGTCGGCACAAAAGCCAGAAGCTGGCAGACCGCCCGCTTGAAGATCTTTCACCGCTTGGGAGAGCCGTTCGGCATTTCGTCCAGTAATGACGACACGCGCACCCTTGCCAAGCAAGGCCCGAGCGATAGCGAATCCGATACCACTGGATCCGCCGGTGACGAGAACACGTTTTCCTTCCAGATTCATAACTTGACCTCGCTTGGTTTATTTTCGGTTCGGTTCATGCCGCCTTGGAAGCCCGAAGCGCCTCGACAATCGCCTCCGGAGCCAGACGCTTGCGGTAGTCCGTTTCCGCGTGAGCGAGCTGGACGCGACCATTGCTGCCGATGAGGACCGCCTGCGAGCGTCTCCAGCAGCGAAACTGGTTCACCCGTGGCGCCCGGAAGGGAGAATTCCGGAGCCAGATCCCCAGGCTTTGGAACGCGATCGAACGGAAAGGCCGCGGTCAGTTTTTCGATCTTTGAATTCAAAAACGCGGCGGCACCGGGAGGTGCGCTTGCTTCAAACTCTGCGTAGGAGTCAGCCAGCTCCCGCTCAAGGCACATTTTCATTCATCCCTCTTCATGTTGGACACACAACCGCAATCGGAACCGTACGCATCCGTGATTGGCGCACGATTGCGTTTTAAATCAATCGTTATAAAACGTATCTCTGAAAGTTCCAGTTATGCTGGAAGCACGATCAAATTTCTGAGAGTTGATTCCATGGCCAGACCGAGAGAATTCGATGAAGCAAAGGTGTTGGAGTTGGCTGTCGAGCATTTCTGGGAACGGGGATACGAGGCGACGTCGATCCGCGATTTGGCTCAAGCAATGGGATTGACCACGGCCAGTGTCTATAACGCCTTCGGCGACAAGCGCGCCGTTTATCGGCGCGCACTGGATTTCTATATCGAGCGCAGTTTTGGTGATCGGGTCGGGCGGTTCGAATCAAAGCCACCGCTGCTCGCCGTCAAAGCGTTTTTTGATGAAATCATCGATCGATCGCTCAGCGATGTTAAACGCAAGGGCTGCATGTTGGTGAACTCCGCGCTTGAAGTGGCACCACATGACGAGGAATTTCAAAGGGTCGTGGCGGAGGTACTGGTGCAAGTGGAAGGCTTTTTTCGACGCTGCGTGGATAGGGGCCAGGAGGATGGAACGATAAGCAACCGGCAGGCCGCGTCCGATCTTGCAGGAACACTTCTGAGTACATTGCTTGGCATTCGTGTCCTTGCGCGCACGCGGCCTGAGAGAAAACTCCTTGAGGGTCTCATCAAACCCGTCCTCGGTCTGCTTGAACCCGTCGGATCATCCCGCTTGGAATGGGCAGTACCATGAGGATATGCCCATTTTTCGAATTTCATTTCGCCATGGGTGCAGCCATCAAAAAAAAACGGCAGTCCTCGTGTAACGATTCCTCTTTTCCTCTCGAAATAGAGCGTATCGGATGAACAACCCAGCGCGTGAACAAGAATGGGCTTCCTGGATGCGATCCGCAATTGCGGGCGATGGTAGAGCCTATCAAAAATTACTGATAGCCGTGACGCCCCATCTGCGTGTGATGGCCCGTAGACGGTGCGAGCAGTATGGCGCGCCGACAAGTGAGGCTGAGGACGTGGTACAGGAAGTGTTGCTGGCTATACATCTGAAACGCGGTACCTGGGACCCGTCTCGACCTCTGGGGCCGTGGATGGCTGCACTCGTTCGTAACAAATTGATCGACAGCCTTCGCAGACGAGGCCGACAGGCGAGCGTTCCGCTGGAGGACGTTATCGCGATACTCGAAAGCGAGGAGCGACTGGACGCTGGCGATCGTATGGATGTCGAGCAGATCCTGGCGCGCCTCAAAGATCCCCAGCGGACGATTGTACGATCGATCTCCATCGAAGGTTCGAGTGTCCGCGAAACAGCGGCACGTCTGAAGATGACCGAAGTCGCCGTTCGTGTGGCGCTCCATCGCGCTTTGAAAGCGTTATCGGCCTTGTACTCGGAGGGGGCCAGATGAAGACAGATCATCTTATTGAGCTGATCGTGCAGGATGCGCCCGTTCGTTCCAACCTGACCCATATGCTTCAGCAGGCGACAATCGCCTCGATCCTGATCGTCGCGATCGCCTTTTTCTTTGCTATCGGTTTCCGCCCCGATATCGACAATGCGATGGAAACCGCACGCTTCCTGTTCAAATTCGTGATCACCATCGCGCTGGCGGCAACCGGCAGCATTGCGATGTTCCGAATTGGCAAGCCGGGCGTACCCCTAAAGTTATCGGCCTGGAGCCTATTAATACCCTTGATATTTGCGGCCGGCGCGGCAATCGTCGAGCTATCGGTAATGCCTGCGGCAACTTGGGGAGCGCGCATGATCGGGCATAACTCCAGGCTCTGTCTGACGATTATTCCCTTGCTTTCGATAGGACCGCTCGCATGTTTCCTGCTCGCACTTCGCCACGGTGCTCCGACGCGACCGGGGCTTGCGGGCGCCATCGCTGGATTGGCTTCCGCCGGGATTGCAGCCACGTTCTATGCCGCGAACTGCAACGATGACAGTCCGCTTTTCGTCCTGCTTTGGTATCCGATTGCCATATCGGCCGTGGTGGCGACCGGAGCTTTGGTCGGTCGCAGTCTTCTACGGTGGTAGGTTTATATGCCTGTCGCCAGGACGCGAATGAAGATGACTGACTTGATCCCGCGGAAATCATGACGACAACAACACATACAAATGAACAATCGCTCTCTAACTTCTGGATGCCGCTTAAGGCGAACCGACAATTCAAGGCCGCGCCCCGAATGCTCGCCGCGGCCAAGGGCATGTTTTTCGAGGATCGGGATGGCCGGAAAATCCTCGACGGGACTGCGCGAATCCATCGCTGACGCGGTTCACCGACAGCTTATGGAACTCGACTTTGCTCAGAGATCGTGACCACCTTGAGCCACGTCCTGCGGTCGATCACGTGAACCCCGTGGGAGACAGTGAGGCGCTTGATGCGTTGAGGGGAAGCTCTCATATATATGGGTAAAGTGTAGATCAATGTGAGCCGCGGGTAGCGGATCATCTAGTAGGGATTGCCCTGTTGAACACCGAAGACTTGATAAACCTGATAGCGCAGGACACGCGGCGCCCCATAAACCCTGCCCACCTATTATCGGGCGCCGTTGCCGTCGGAGCTCTGATTTCCGGCGCAGCCTTCTTTTTAACGCTGGGGTTTCGGCACGATATTTCCCAGGCGATCGAAACGGTGAGATTTTGCTTCAAGTTTGTTGTGACGCTCTCCCTATTTGCTGCCGCAGCGCCGCTGGTAGATCCGGCAATTCGCCCAGGCAGGGATCTCGGCAGGCGGCGCTGGTTGCTTCTTGTCGCGCCGATTCTATTGTTGTCGGCGACCGTTATCGAGTTACTGGTCACGCCATCTAATCTTTGGGTGCCCAAGTTGATCGGCCATAATGCCTTGCATTGCCTGACAATCATTCCGGCCTTGTCTGCTTTTCCCGGTTTCTTCCTCTTTCTCGCCATGCGCCAAGGCGCTCCTGGAAATCCTGGGGCCGCGGGCGCACTGGCGGGTCTCGTCTCCGTCGGGATTGCGGCGACGCTTTATGCATCCAACTGCTTCGATGACAGCCCGCTGTTCGTGGCCACCTGGTATCCGCTTGCAACGCTGATCGTGGTGACCATCGGATATTTCGCGGGCAAACGGTTTTTACGCTGGTAACGCGGCGCTAGGCCGCCGCCAGGCGCCTGCGATTCATCCCTGTTGCGGCGTCTTTTCGAGCGATTGAAAACTGAGCCAGGAGCACATTGAGGTTTTCGGCCTGCTGAGCCGGAGTGCGGCTGGCGTCCCTCGTCTGCTGGACCATCGTCGCATTATAGTGCGTCGCGCGATCCATTACATTGACGGCTGCGTTGATCTCCTGCAGGGCTGTTGACTGTTTTCGAGCGGCCGCGACAATCGCGGTGACATGCAGGGTAATCTCACGCACTTCACCGACGATGTTTTCAAGTGCAGCGCCGGTTTCGTTCACGAGCGATACCCCCGATCGAACCTGAATGCTCGACGACGTGATCAGATCTTTGATCTGTTTGACGGAGACAGCCCAACGCTGGACCAACTCGCGTACTTCCTGTGTGACAATGGCGAAGCCCTTACCGGCTTCTCCGGCCCGAGCGGCCTCCACCCCCGCATTCAGTGTAAGAAGGTTTGTTTGGATGCGATTTCGTCGATAAGCGAAATAATCCCCGTAATCTCGAGAGAGGATTTTTCGATTTTGTGGATCGTTGCCACGGCTTAGCATACCACGTTGCCGGAATTTTCCGCCCCCACCCGGGTCCGTTCAACAAGCTTCCCCGCCTCTTCGGCTCGGCCCGTAGAATCCTGACGGCATTCGTAATTAGCCCCAGGGCGGCAGCGGTTTGCCCAATCGAGGCCGCCTGCTGCTCGGTTCGCCGCGAAAGGTCGCCAGCGGCGTTCCGCATGCATGAAGGTCTTCATCTAAAGGATCACAAACTAGTGATCACGGCGTCGGTAACGAACCAACAGCCATCTGCGAACTCTTTGTGCGTTCAACGAGAGCGTCTATCCAATATGGAGATCTTCATGTCTGTCAAAACTGCAATTTCATCCGTCGTGCTTGCCGGCGCTGTTACGACCGCACTTGCGTCGATGGTCAGCGCTGCGCCGCTCACGAAAGCAGAGGCCAGCGCCGCCGTCGCCGCTCACAAGGAAAAGTGCTTCGGCGTCGCCCTCAAGGGCCAGAATGATTGCGCTGCTGGTCCGGGCACGACCTGCCAGGGTACATCGACGGTCGATTTCCAGGGTAATTCCTGGAAGTTCGTGCAGGGCGGCACCTGCACGTCGATCAAGCTGCCGAACGGCAACCACGGCTCTCTGAAGGCAATCTAACTCGCAAGCCACCAGAATTGGAAAGCGGAGAAGAACGATGAAACAGACCCACACTGCCATGGACGCGTCACCGAACACGGCGCTTCCTCTCCGCTTTCCGACCCATCCGATCGCAGGTCTGGCGGGGACAAGCTTCAAGCACGAACATTTGCCGGCAATCGTCGCCGACGGACCGCAGAGAGGCTTCTTCGAAGTCCACGCCGAAAATTATATGGGTGCCGGCGGACCTCCGCTGAGGATGCTCGAACAGATCCGCCGTGATAGTCCGGTATCGCTTCACGGCGTCTGCATGTCGATCGGCGGACCTCAGCCGCTCGACAAGGCGCATCTGGAGCGATTCCGCTCGCTCGTCGAGCGCTACGAACCTGCCCTTGTGTCAGAGCACCTTGCGTGGTCGACCCACCAGACGACTTATTTGAATGATCTTCTTCCCCTCCCTTATACGCCGGAGAGCCTGGCGCGAGTATGCGAGCACATCGACGAGGTCCAGGAAGCGATCGGACGCCCGATCCTTCTCGAAAATCCGTCCACCTATGTGACCTTTAGAGAATCGACGATCAGCGAGACCGATTTCATTCGATCGATCGCCCGGCGCACCGGTTGCGGGCTGTTGCTCGACGTCAACAACGTCTTTGTCTCCGCGACAAACCACGGCTTTTCAGCACTGGATTATCTTTCGGATTTTCCGCTTGCTGCAGTCGGCGAGATCCACCTCGCAGGCCACGCCGAGCAGTCCGATGATGAAGGCGATCTCCTTTTGATCGACAGTCACGATGGCCCCGTCGCGGATGCAGTGTGGAAGCTCTATGAGATCGTGATCAGCCGCCGCGGCCCTATCCCGACATTGATCGAATGGGATAGCAATATACCCGATTGGCCGATACTCCGTGGCGAGGCAATTGCAGCCCAAGCGATCCTGGATCGCTTCAGTTCCATAGCATTGCCGGATCACAGCCATGTCGCAGCTTAAAATTGTTCCCGCGGGTATGACGCCGCTCGCCTACGCGGAAACGTTCGCGCCAGCCCTGACCAACCCCGACATCGAAACACCGGTGGGTATCACGGGCCCAAACGGCAAACAGGCAATCAAACGTTTCAACGTCTATCGGAACAACGTCACGGTGAGCCTTATTAACGCCCTTGCCGGAATTTTCCCGGCGGTTCGGCGCCTTACCGGCGACGAATTTTTCCGTGCCATGGCGCGCTTTCATCTACGCGCCGCCCCGCCGACTTCGCCGCTGTTGTTCGAATACGGCCATGATTTCCCGGACTTCATCGCCCAATATGAGTATGCGCAGTCGGTGCCTTGGCTTGCCGATGTCGCGAGGATCGAACGCGCTTGGCTGGACGCCTATCATGCCGCAGACGTCGCGGCACTGGCTGCTGAAGCACTAGCATCAGTACCTCCAGAGCGCCTCGCTGATCTGGTGTTCGAACCACACCCTGCAACGAGGATCGTGTGTTCTGAGTATCCTGCCCTGACTATTTTTGCGGCCAATCGCAACGGGGATCCTGTCGATCCAATCGAAACCTTCGAACCGGAGAATGCACTGATCACACGGCCCGGCATGGACGTAATGGTCCGTCACCTGCCGGACGGAAGCGCGCTCTTCCTGCTCCAACTCATTGCCGGCGAACCACTCGGTGTCGCCGCGGCTAAGGCAGTCGATGCCTGCGCCTCTTTCGACATCTCGACCAGCGTAGCGGGGATGATCGAGGCCGGGGTGTTCACATCCATCAATCTGGGAGACGCATGATGATGATGACCACACAACCTTCCTTCAAAGACAGGCTTCAGCCGGTCGTCTCCCTTGTTGCGACGGCCAAGAAGCTCGTCATGACGGTTGCTCGTCCCACCTTCGTCCAGGCCGTCATGCGTCTGGCACTCGCGGTTCCCTTCTGGAAATCCGGCATTTTGAAATGGGACGGGTTTCTGCAGTTGAACGACACGGCTGTAACTCTGTTTACCGACGAATTCATGTTGCATTTGCCAGGCGGCCCCTATCCCTATCCCGCGCCGGTAACTATGGCGTTCCTGTCCGGCTGCGCGGAAATCACCTTTCCGATCCTATTGGTGCTAGGGCTCGCCACACGCTTTGCGGCGACTGGCTTGTTGTTCATGACGCTGATCGTCGAACTCACTGTACCGGACGGCTGGCCAATCCATATTACCTGGGCAGCGATGGCGCTTTCACTCATGGCCTGGGGACCCGGAAACCTGTCAGTCGACCATTTGCTTTCGCGCCGGTTTAATTATCCTGCTTCTTGATAAGGCGTTGCCAGCCGTCTCGGTTTGTATTGACCAAAGGTCCGTTGGCTGACGACACGTAGATCGGTCGGGCTCGGTCCGGGCGATCTATTTCCAGCTTATCTGACCGACTTGGTGTTCCAGGTACGAGACGCGTCGAGGGCCGGCTCGCAAACTTTATCGCGGATGACAAAACGAAGCTCTGATCCTACGACCATGCTAAACACGGACAGTGCGGTCGCCCTTTTGGACGCGATGGCCAATCCGCTCCGCCTGACCATTTTGCTTATCCTTTGCGAGAGGGAACGTTACCTAGAGATATTTGCAGCCTCACCGGATATAGACAGTCAATCGTTTCGCGCCATCTGGCGGCGCTCCGAATGGCCGCGGTGGTAGCGGCTCGTAAGGATGGCCAGTATGTCTTCTATCGATGCGATAGTGTTGCGGTCGGGCGGATGCTGAGCGTGATCGACGAGATACTCCCTGAAATGCCGCTGAACCGCCCCCGGGTTTGCCGGAGGCCATTTCGCTTAAGTAATGCGGCCATAGCTGACGCGTCCAGCGTGGTGTAAAACTCTCCCCGGTTTCGGCTGGAAGAATATTTCCGATGGGCTCGACAATTCGCCGGTGGTTGCACCGACAACCCATTCCAGGGTAGCGAACTCGACCCGTCGTCGAAACCTCAATGCTTTGCACCACCTTCAGGCTTTAGATTTGCTCCGTGGCGCAGCCAAGAGAATGGCGGTCATAAGACCAGGAAATCTTGCCTCGAGATCGTCCAGGCGCAACGAAATCAGCCGCTGCGTTCCTTCGACTCTCGTCGACGTGATACCTGCTTCGCGCAACCGGCCATAATGATAGGTCAAATTGGTCTTCGAGCCAAAATCCAAAAAAGCCGAACATTTCTCTTCGCCCAACTCAGCGAGCCGAAGCACAATATCACGTCGTGTCGGGTCGCTCATTGCGTCCAGCACTGCCGAAAGGTCGATCTGTTCGATGGTGGGGTGATAGATTTCCTTGGCCATGCCTCATATTAGAAACCTTTTTCATTTAATTCAATAGTTGTTGGACTACTTGACAGTGAGGCGCAATCGGACGCATATGTTCAATAATCCTTGAACATTGGAACAAAATCCTGCTATGTACCGCACTTTGATATGGTTGGCTCTTGGAGCATTCGCGATCGGCACTGAAGGTTTCATGATCTCGGGTATTCTTCCAGGGATGGCGCACGATCTGGGTGTGTCGATTGCTGCGGCCGGTCAATTGGTTACGATATTCGCATTTTCCTATGCGGTCGGGTCGCCACTGATTGCCGTTGCGACCGCCAACGTTCCGCGAAAAGTGCTTCTGATCGGCGCTATGGCTGCGTTTACTCTGTCCAACTTGGCGGCCGCGTTTGCTCCCGGTTATGCGGCACTTGCCGTTGCGCGCATCCTGCTCGCGCTTTCCGCAGGAACATTCATGCCAGCCTCGGCCGGTTACGCCTCTATGACGATTGCGCCAGATCGGCGGGGGCGCGCGCTATCATTTATCTATAGCGGCATGACGATTGCGCTTGTGCTGGGGGTGCCGATGGGAACCTTGATCGCGGCCCGGCTCGACTGGCGCGCGACGTTCATCGGCGTGGCCGCTCTTGGTGCGGTCGCTTTGGTCGGCATCATCGCCAAGTTGCCGCGCTCGCCCAGCCCTCCGGCCATCAGCCTCAGCCGGAGGCTGGCTGTCGCTCGGCGACCCGATGTTCTGGCGGTGCTGCTGTTGACAGTCCTCGTCCTGATCGGGGCGTTTACTGTCAACACCTATTTCGGCGCCTACCTTGAAACTGTGTTCAAGATATCGCCGCAGGGCGTGGCGTTCACGCTTTTTGTCATCGGAGTCGCAGCTGCGACCGGCAATACCATTGGCGGACATGTTGCCGACCGATGGGACAAGCGCCAGTTTCTAATTCTGGCGACAGCGATGATGGCCGTATCATTTGCGGCGCTATCCTTGCTTGCGACCTTCGCTCCGGCGGGCTGGGCCTTTTCAGGGGTCGTGGGCGCCATCACGATCTGGGCGCTCTTTGGTTGGTCGTTGCCGGCGGTGCAGCAGGTCAGACTTCTAGTGATCGATCCCCACCTGGCGCCGGTGACGTTGTCGCTGAATTCCTCGGCCATATATCTAGGGGCTGCAATCGGCGCTGTAATGGGGGCGGCGACGGTCCAATGGACCTCGTTGGCGATGATTGGCATGGCGGGTGCAATCTTTGAATTGGCCGCTCTTGGATTTCTTCTCCTTGGCAGACGCTCGGCGCAAGTGATTGTGCCGACATAGCGATCGATTTCGGACGCGCCCGGCGACAGCCAAAACGTCCAAGACCGCGAGTCGCCAGAAATGGCCTATGATTCCAGGCATCGGTAATGGTTTTGTCGGTGAGCCTGTAACCAACTCAATCTCGATCCGCCAGAAACCCTTCGGCCATTAGCCGGAAAGCCTCAATGGCTTTCGGCAAGACGATCTGCGGATCGTCGCTGGCGGCAACCCATAGGGCGGCATTGAAAGCCGCGCCGCTCAAAAGGCGTGACGCAGCTTCGAGATCGACCGGCTTCATGACACCGTCAGCGATCAAATCGGCGACTGCTAGCTTCGTTATGCTCAGGCAGGCATTCTGGCTGGGCCACCTTGAAGGGTCACCCAGAAAGGCAGGCCCGTCCAACAAGACGATTCGTCGGACTTCCGGGTCCAGCGCCATCTCGATATATGCACCGCCTTCAGCCAGCAGCCTGTCCCATAGGGTTGCCGCTGCCGCCGCTATCTGTTGCGCGCGCGGACATCTCGCCATCGACTTGGGCAACGACAGCAGCAAGCAGTCCTTTCTTGTCGCCAAAGCCATGATAGAGGGCCCCACGGGTAAGACCATCTTGTGAAGTGAGTTCATCCATCGATGCGTCGGCAGCGAACGCCTTACGTGCGGCCTGCTCGGCCGCTTCGCCGAGATTGACGCTGATATCAATGAGGAAGACCAGGATCGGCTTTTTCGGCAGAAAATAGTGCCGGGGCTCAATCCGCTGACGGTGTCACCTGCGTGCAATCGATTGGAGATAATGAAATGGTCGGATCTTTGGTTTGGCTTCTGCATTTATCGAGGTTGAGATGAGTAATCGGGCAAATAAGATACTTCCCCACCACCGGTTTTCGCATTCTCTCGGAGCGCCTCTGGCTCGGGTGCAGGGAGAGATAGCGCATGTGTTCGAGGCCCCTGAGAACCACCACGGTGCAAACCATCAGCATTTCACGGTGAAGATCGAAACGGTCCTGAAGTTTGAAGGCGGCGATGGCGACATCAATGGCCAGACAGTCTTCGTTGCCGTGCGTTTCGGCGACAACGAAGGCCTCGACCATGAAATTGCCGATCTGAAAGCAGGCGAACCGATCGAGCTGCAGGGCGAGTATATTTCCATCGCCTCAGCCTATCCCACTGAAGATAATAGCAACCCGGTACTGCCGGTTCTCCACTTCACGCACCATCCTGTGGGTTACGTGCTGTATGAAGGGGTGCACTACAGCTGACGCCAGGCGTTCGCCTCCGATCTCGACCCCTCCGATCTCGACTTTGGGCACTGGTCGTCGGCCAGGGGCCCGATGGCGGTATTTCCTGTCGTGCTAACCACGCTTGACTCACCCATCATTTTACCGTGGGATTACAATATTGCATCTGGTCTCTGCGGTAGGAAGGCTAATCGTATGAACGAATTTGGGTCACTTCGCTTCATGCGCTTTTTTTTGGCAATTTTAATCGCATCGGCCGCCACAGCCTTTTTTCCGGCATCATCCGCTCTGGCGCTTGATGCCGTAACCCAAGCAAAAGCCTCGAGTGGCCAGATCGAAAAGCTGATCAGAACCCTGCACCAATATTACGACGACGCTCAGAACCTCCGCCAGCGGCGCGCTGCTTTCGAACGGCTCATGGCGTCGACGCCGGATCCGACGCGTGTCCAGATCCGCAATGTCAATGCCAACGGCGTCGAGGCCGATCTGATCTGGCCTGCACGGCTGCATCATCCGATTGGCCGGCGCGCGATCCTCTATCTCCACGGTGGCGGATACTACAGCGGCTCCCTGAGGACGCACCGGAATATAGCGGGCTCACTTGCGAAGGCGGCGTCGGCCGACGTCCTGCTGGTCGACTATCGTCTGTTGCCCGAACACCCGTTTCCAGCCCAGATCGATGACGCTCTTTCTGCTTATCGTTGGCTACTGTCTTCGGAATATAGGCCTGAGAACATAGTGATCGTCGGAGACTCCGTGGGCGGAACCCTGGCCATCGAGGCCACCCTTAACCAGCTTCGCATCAAGGGGCCTTTGCCGGCGGCTGTGGTCGCGATGAGCCCGGTGACCGATTTCGCCGCAACCGGGGCGAGCATGAACACGAACGCCGAGAATGATCCGTTTATGGGCAGGGCCGAACTGGAGGCCATCCGCAACGCCTATATTAGCGACGGGTCTCCCACCGATCCTGAACGATCGCCGCTCTACGCCGATATGACCGGCTTTCCACCACTGCTCTTGCAGGTTGGTTCGCGCGAGACGCTGCTCGACGATACGCGGCGGCTGGAAGACAAGGCACGCAAGGCAGGGGTCGACGTGACCACGGAAGTTTGGCCCGGTATGATTCACCAATGGCAGATCTTCCCGTTTTGGATTGACGATGCGCGCAAGTCGAACGCAAAAGTCGCCGCGTTTGCGATTTCTCACTTTGCGGATCGGCCCAACGAATAGGCATCGCAATCAATGCCCGTGGCAGGCCCATTAAAACCTATCGCGTCGATGACGGTCGTTCATCAGGCATGACGTCAACGCGGCGGTTTGTCGTCGCGCCTTATCTTTTGCGCATCCAGATAGCCGTGCTCGAATGCCTTGGCACGGCTGCTATCTTCGGGATATGGATTTTTTTCGGCTGCCTCTCCCCTTTTGCCGGCTTCCGCTCCGCGCTCGTAGGCGGCCTCATCGTCGTCTTCTGCGTCGACATCACTGCTTAGATTTTTTCGGTCCAGTTCGGGCGGCTTGACCGAGGGACGCGGAATGGGATTTGGCAGCCCCGCTTCAGGTGCGGGCACCGGGGGTAACGTCGGATCAAATTTAACCATGGTTTTTCCTCCGATGGGAAAACGCCATGGCGCCGTCGTGGTTCCCTGATGATCTTGATGCGCCTTGTCACGTCGCCGCTTTTTTGCAGGCAGCCTAGAGCGCAGATGCGCGCCATCTCTAAAACGCACCGCGAAAACGGCTTCGATATCCCCGAGCGCCGCTGACACGGCCTTCGGTTCTCATCCGCAAACGTCTTATCGATCCAACTTGAGGGAAAGCTGGAAGCCACGTGGCAATGGTGGTAACGGCCGGCTGATGTCGACGCGGCGCTTCCAGGCAGCGCGCCGTTCTTGTTCGCGTTCCCGAAGCGCCTTCGAGACCGCTACAAAGGTCATGGCGCGTTCGATGACTTGTTCCGAGTTCGTCATGGATACCTCCATATGTTCACTATATGTTCTCATATTGGATCGAGACAGTCAAGTTGGCGACGAAGTCTCGTGCCCATGAAAACCATTGCGCGCGCTGGCAGAGAGCCGAGCCCAGGGCAAGGCGGCCCCAGATCGAAAGTGGGTCGGTCTCAAACCACGTCGATCTTGAAATCGACGTCTTCCCACCGCTGCTTTTCCGTAAAGAAGAGTGTGAAGACGATCGTTCCCGGGCCAAGCGTCTTCGTCGGCAGGTCGCAAATGTGGGTGCCGAAGCCCGTATCGCGGCACGGGCTGTCGGTGAAGCTTGCCCAGCCGTCCGTAGACCAGTGCACCAGGGCGGGCTCTGAGAGCTCGATGCGGAGGGCACGGCCTGCCGCCATGCGCGCGCGCTTGGCAGTCGGTCGCCAGGCGAAAGGCGCGGGTGCCGGCTTTGCGCCAACGTAACGGGCAAAGGTCTGCGGCGGCATGTCGAAGACTACGCCGTCGCGGATCGAGCGCAGCAGCTTGATGTGTTCCGCATGGGCCCAGACCAGCGGCATGGCGCTGCCGGAGGGACGACCGAGAAAAAGCTCGCGTTCCGGTATGTCGGCGCTGTCCCAAATCTGCTCGGGTAGGAGACCGCCCTCGCTTGCGGAGGCTTCCAGTGCTAAGAGCATGCGCCGCGCCTCGTCCGGTCGCCCGGCCGCGAGTTCATAGTGAGCGCGCTCGCCGGTCAGCAGCGGCCAGAGCCTCCCGACGCCGCTGCCGGCAAAGGGCGCGCCGCCTTCACGCTCGCCATAGCCGTCGTCATTATACCGGTACCAGTAGGGCCCGGCTGGAAGGTCGCACCGCAATTGCGCATCGATCGCCGCAACGGTGCCGAGGATGCGTGGATCGTCGGCGGCCCTGAGGCCGAAGCGCACCAGCGCCAAGGCGTCCGGGCTGAGAAGCAGGTCCGCCTCTAGGACGGCACCGCCATCGTCGCGATTGCGGATCGGGATGAAGTCACGCCCGAGCTGCGAGCTGCCGTCGGTAGCCGAGGCGATGCGCACGTAATAACCCTCGATGCCGAGGCTGCGCGACAGTTCGGTATCGGTGGCGTAAGTCCACTCGTCTATGCGCTCGTTCCAGCCGTCGGCCACTTCGCGCAGATATTGGGCTGCAGCGAGCCGTCCGTCCGCTTCCACCGCATCAGCCGCCGCGAGCAGTCCGGCGATTTCGACTGCGAGCGTGAACGGCGAGTAGCCGGCATCCTCTTCCCAGCGATCCTGCTGGGTGGCGGGGCCGTTTTTGACGATATAGGCCGCAGCCGCTTCGATCATCGGTAGGTATCGACCGCTCTGCGACGCGTCGATCGTGTTAGCGCGCAGCAACATGTCGTAGAGCAGGATCGGAAAGGCGGTCTCGTCCATCTGGATGCCGTGCCAATAGGGCCGGCCGTCGAGCCAGGCATTCTGCACCCAATGGCCGTCCGCTTCTTGGATCGCCGAGAGATAGTCAAGCACGGAGCGCGCATCAGCCTTGGCGCCGGCGGCAAGCAGCCCGCCGGCCGTTTCCACCAGATCGCGTGTCCAGACCAGGTGATAGCCGCCAAGGTCGTCGTCGCTCTTGTTGAAGCCCCACGGAATGGAAAGGCTGGCGATGATGGCGCCGGAGGCATCGTCGCGGTGGGTGGCAAGCACGCCGGTACTGACGCGGTAGCGGTTTAGCTGGCTCTGATCACGGGGCTCGTCTAAGGCAAGCAGGCTGGCCTGCCACTCTCGCCAGCCACTGCGATAATGTTTCAGTGCCGGCTCGATACCCTGTTCCAGGCTAAGGATGGAACGGAAGGCAGCCTCCTCCGGCTGCGTACCGAAGCCGATGGCGATCAGCGCGCGCCCTTCGTGCGCACCAATGTCGAGTGTCCCCGATAGTGCGATATTGCCGGAGGTGGCGCAGCGGTACTCCTCCTTGAGCTTTTCGCCGCGCGACAGCGTTTGCCAGCCATCGGAGAAGCCGACATAGCCGACAGAACGGGCAAGCCAGGGCACCGAGGCGGCAACGGCGAGCGCCCGCCCAGAACCCTCGGCGAAAAGCATCGGTCTACCCTTGAAATCAGCGTACCAGCCGGTGTTATCGGCGCCGCCGTTGACGAGATGCGGCGCCACGAGCGCATGCAGCCGGTAGTCGGAGAGATCGCCGATCAGCGCCTGGAAGCGGACGTCCTGCAGCACCACTTCACGCTCAGGGTCCGAAAATATGGTTTTGGTGATGCGATAGCGACCGTCGCGGGCGATATTGGTGAGGCGGAAAGCCGGAACGCCGTCCTCGATCGCCTGCACGCGATGATCGGCGTCGCGCTTCTCCTCGGAAAAATAGCCGTCAGCCGTGACGATGAAACCGAAATCACGGACACAGGCCATATCGAGCCGCGGCGTGTAGATCTCGTTGATGATGCCATGGCTTGCCGTGAACCAAACGCGGCTCGCCGTGCTGACGGCCGTGCCGACCGCGCTTTTATCACTCGAGGTCCAGCGAGGTTCGATGCCGGGGGCACCAGGCGGAACTATGGAGCCGGGTAGCAGTGTCGGAAAGGCCAAGTGTTGATCCTCCGTTTGGTATTGCGCTCCTCTTCAATGAGCCATCCTGGATTGAATTTAAGCGATCTGCAATACGCCTGGGCTTGACAGCCGGTGTCGATCTTGTGCCCGATAGAGCATGGGAACGATCGAGGGCACTGCCCGGAGAGGAGCGTCAGGCATGGCTGACATAACGGAAACACCCGCAGCAGAGCAAACACACGACCATGGCAAGCCGAAGAAGGGTTCCGCGCCGCCCGCGCGCACCGTGCTTGCCGTCGATATCGGCGGCTCGCACGTGAAGGCGGAACTCAGCAGCGGCGGCGAGCGACGTGCGGTCGCATCGGGGCAGCAGATGACGGCGGCCAAGATGGTGGCGGCGCTGCGCGATCTTACGGCCGACTGGCACTATGACGTTGTTGCCATGGGATATCCCGGTCCGGTGGTCGCCCACCGCCCCGCAGCCGATCCGTTCAACCTCGGGCCGGGATGGAAGAATTTCGATTTCGAAGCAGCCCTTGGTCGGCCGGTGCGGATGGTCAATGATGCGTTGATGCAGGCGATCGGCAGCTACGAAGCCGGTCGGATGCTCTTCCTCGGCCTGGGAACTGGCCTCGGTTCGGCGATGATCGCCGAGAACGTTTGCATGCCGTTGGAATTGGCACATATGCCCTACCGGAAGGCGACCTTCGAAGATTATGTCGGTGAACACGGCCTGGAGCGTCGGGGCAAGGGCAAATGGCGCAAATCGGTTTTTGACGTTGCCGAGCGCTTGGGCGCGGCCCTGCTGCCGGACTATATCGTCATCGGCGGCGGCAATGTCGACCGGCTCAAGGACCTGCCAGCCAAATGCCGGCGCGGCAATAACGACAACGCCTTCCGCGGTGGCTTCCGGGTCTGGCTGGACGACAGCCTACGTATTTGAACGAGAGCGAAACAGGCGAATTTAACGGCATCGACAGCCGAATTGCCGCGCGCGTCATTGGGCCGCCCGAAACCCTCTAGACTAGAACCGCTTCATCCGCTGGAGCGCATGGACGTGTTCAATCAGATCCTCGCCGGCAAGGTTGGTCAGCACGATCGGCTGATGATCGACGCGCTGCATTTGAAGGCACATCGCACCGCTTCGAGCCTGCTTAAAAAGGCTCCTTCCCGCTATCTCGGTCGGACGATAGGCGGCCTTACCACCACTAGGTCGGCAGCAAATCTCACTCCACGCCCCTCCGGACCCTTATTGTAGAAGGGGTTCAGCCGGAAGTGTGAGAGATAAGCAGAGGTATAAAACTATATGTTATTTCTGCGAGCCGAAATAAAATCGGATGCTATCTTGATCTCCAGTCTTGGATTCAATTCAGAGCCGTAAGGTTACGATATGTTGGAAATAATAAAACATGTAAAAAATCACGCATATCTATATTTGTATAGATTTACGCTCATTTCTTCTTTAATTTGTTGTATTTATATTTCAAAAATGCTGGCTTTGTAGCTATTATATTTATAATACTTTGTCTTCCGGGTGCGTTTGTGAAGTATATAATTTATTTTGGCTGTCACGATGAGTATAGGAAGTCTACCAATAAGAGATTTTTTTGGGCTTTTGAGACAGCGCGATTCATTTGGAATGGTTTCCGCAATCTCTAGGATAATAATTGGGGGGATTGGCAATGACTGACAATAACAGCGAAAATAATCAGAAAATTAGACGCAACTGGGAGTCGTTTTGGGACGGTCCAGGTTCCGTCTTGAGCGGCCTGACAAAAAATCAGGAGGTATACGGATTTTTCGAGATTGCGGATGCGCTAGATCATGCCAATTTGATTACTACCGGGTGACCGCAGTTGGCGCGATAGCGGATGCGTATGTAGATGCAAACGCGGATGCGCAGTCGGCGGCGATTGACGAAGCTGCTAAACAGGGTTTCGCATATGCTGGAGGATACCTTGGCGGCATTCTTGGCGGGATGATAGGATCGCCCAGCGGCCCTTTTGGTATCGGGGCTGGAGCGGCCGCGGGTACGTATGCTGGGATCAAGATTGGTGGAGCTATCTTCCATTCAGCAAAGAACGCACCCAATTATGATCCCGAGACTTTTAGTAGCCCGTCCAGACCTCGTTCAGTAGCTTTCGGCCCGAACGGCTGACCGGCAGCATCGTATCGTCATTGACGCGGACGCCGCGCCGGCAACCTCGCATCGACGCCTTTTCGGCGAGCTGGCGCGACACCCAATGCGAGCGATGGACACGCACGCCAGCCTCCTCGCCGAGCGCCGCAATCGCGGCCGCGAGATTCATCAGGATCAAGGCCTCGCCACGGTCGGTCCGTACCCTCACGTAATGGTCCTCGGCGCTCAGGGCGAGGATGGTGGCGTTGCGGATCCCGATGGGAAGCTTCGCGCGCAACGCTTGGTCGGAATTCGAACGCGGCTGCTTAAGCGCCTCGCATGCGGCGCTCCCTGTGCGGGATTGCCCGAGCAAGGTCCAGCCGAGGCTTCCGATAGCGAGGTTGGACAGCAGCACCTGGGTGGTCAGCTCGGGATAGGTGACGTGGGAAAGCGCCCGAGGCGCCGATAAGCCCAAGGCCTCGAGAACGATCCAGCCGCCGGCCGGAGCCGTGATGGAGCCAATCGCGAGCATCGCCCAAAACGGCAAGGCGTCGCCGAACCAAAATCGCCGAACGATTTCGCAGAGCGCAAAGACGATTGCGTAGATGCTAATGGCGACCCCGACGAAATGCAAAAGGCGGAGCGGAAGCGTCATGCTGACATAGGTACCGAACGCACCCGTTACGGCGAGCGCCGCCGCGACGACGAGCGGGAGCAAAATGACGGCCGGACGGCGCCACTGACGGGGCACAGTCGCCGAGAGGATGTCGGGAATGGTCACTGGCGAATAAACCTTACCGTTCGCGAAATCGGGCTCGATCTGCTCGGCCGCCCTTATCTAGCAAGATAGCGGCTCATAAGAGGTGCATCAATGACATTCGCGATTTATAAGCAGCTCCGTTCGGCCGCCTTGCTGTTCTTCAGCATACCGATGGTGATGGGCCTGCTCTTCGGCTCAGCGAGAGCGGCCGAGGCTGGCTGGCGGCCCTACGAGGTGCCGCCCTCCATCACGAACCCCGAGAAGATCCCGGTCGCTCTGTACTACCCGACGCAGGCGCTTACGCGCTCGATCATAGTGGGGTCGTCACGGTCCACGCGACCCCCATGGCTGCTCCGGAGGCAAAGACCAAAGGCCTCATTGTGATCAGTCACGGGACCGGCGGTTCGGAATTCGGCCAAAGCAGCTTGGCCGAGGCCCTCGCGCGGGATGGCTATTTGGTGGCGGCGCTGCGTCACCCGGGCGACAATTACCAAGACGGTTCACTGTGGCAGAAGCCGCAGGGTGTCTACTTCACGGAGCGGCCCCGCCAGGTCTCGCGTCTGATTGACGCGCTGCTTGCGGATCCAGAATGGAGGGACCGCATCGCGACGGATGCCAAAGGCCCGCGGATCGGCGCCGCTGGGCACTCGGCCGGCGGCTACACCGTGGTTGCCTTGGCGGGCGGGCGGGTCGATCTATCCCGGATCGGTGCGCATTGCGCGAAGGACGCCGCGCAAGACCCGATCACTTGCGGCATGGTCCGCGACATTCGCCAAATGCAGGCGCCACTCGTGCTCGAGTCGACCGCCGATCCGCGTATCCGCGCGATCGTCGCCATGGCGCCCGTCGGCGTCATATTCACGGAGCAATCCCTGAGGGCCATCACCATCCCGGCCTTGATCTACGCCGCTGAAAAGGACCGCTGGCTGCCGCCGCGCTTTCACGCCGCATGGATCGCCCAGAACATTCCCGGAGCGGCCTATCGCGTCATCGCCAATGCCGGGCACTTCGCCTTCATGAACACCGCCAGCGCCCCGATCCAGACACTGGATGGCGACATCAGCGCCAACCCGCCCGGCTTCGATCGCACGGAATTTCTGAAACAACTCGGCGAAGAGATCCCGGCATTCTTCGATCGCGCGCTCACGCGCGCGCCGAATTTGATCAATAGCAACGCGTCACCATAATTCTTCTGCCTAGTACTACAGTTGCGTTTGATATGAAATCATGATTCACTCTTGGCATTTAGCTGGAGGGAATCTCATGTCGGTCGCAAGCTGGTCTGGATCGGTACT
>NZ_JARFYN010000043.1 GCF_030272695.1 Martinezella calliandrae | reverse complement strand
GCCCTTCCGCAGTTGCGCTTCTCTTCGCTCGCCATGACCAGCTCACGGTGGGACTTCCACCCACAAGAATGCGCCCATGCTGGGCGCACCAACAAAAAGCCCGGCGCAGTTTCCTGCACCGGGCTCACATGTCGCTCTTGGGAGGAGCAAGTTTAGTCGACGTTGAACACCAGCGGCTTTGCCTGGCGGATTGCCTGGTTGGCGGTCAACTTGGTCAGAACCTCGTCGTTGATCGGGCCATCGACATAAAGCAGCGCGATAGCATCGCCGCCTTGCTTGTCGCGGCCGAGCTGGAAGTTGGCGATGTTGACATTGGCGGCACCCAGCGTCGTGCCGATGAATCCGATCATGCCGGGAACGTCTGTATTCGCGATATAGACCATGTGGCTGCCGACATCGGCGTCGAGATTGATGCCCTTGATCTGAATGAAGCGCGGCTTGCCATCGGAGAAGACAGTGCCGGCAATCGAGCGAGTCATGCTATCGGTGGTGACCGTCAGCTTGATGTAGCCGTCATAGACGCCGGTCTTGTCGCGCTTGACCTCGGCGAGCACGATGCCCTTTTCCTTGATCATGATCGGCGCCGAAACCATGTTGACGTCGGCAACCTGGTTGCGGATGAGGCCGGCCAATAGCGCACTCGTCAGCGCCTTGGTGTTCATGCCGGCGGTGACGCCGTCGTAGAGGATCTCGATTTCCTTGATCGGATCTTCCGTCACCTGGCCGACGAAGGCGCCGAGGACGTCGGCAAGCTTGATAAACGGCTTCAGGATCGGCGCTTCTTCGGCGGTGATCGAGGGCATGTTGATGGCGTTGGAAACCGCGCCCTTGACCAGATAGTCCGACATCTGCTCGGCCACCTGTAAGGCGACATTCTCCTGGGCTTCCGTCGTCGATGCGCCGAGATGCGGCGTGCAGACGACGTTCGGTAGGCCGAATAGCGGGCTTTCCTTGGCAGGCTCGACTTCGAACACGTCGAAGGCGGCACCAGCGACATGGCCAGACTTGATGGCTGCGGCAAGCGCTGCCTCATCCACCAGACCGCCGCGGGCGCAATTGATGATGCGCACGCCAGGCTTCGTCTTCGCAAGCGCGTCGGCGTCGATTATGTTGCGCGTCTTGTCCGTCAGCGGCACGTGCAACGTGATGAAATCAGCGCGGGCGAAAAGCTCGTCGAGCTCGACCTTGACGACACCCATTTCCTCGGCCCGTTCCTTTGAAAGGAACGGGTCATAGGCAACGATATGCATCTTCAGGCCGATGGCGCGGGCAATGACAATGGAGCCGATGTTGCCGGCGCCGATGACGCCGAGCGTCTTGCCGGTGATTTCGACACCCATAAACTTCGACTTTTCCCACTTGCCTGCCTGGGTCGAAGCGTCGGCGGAAGGAAGTTGCCGAGCAACGGCGAACATCAGGGCGATCGCGTGCTCGGCTGTTGTGATCGAATTGCCGAAGGGCGTGTTCATGACGATGATACCGCGGCGCGAAGCGGCCGGGATATCGACGTTGTCGACGCCGATGCCGGCGCGACCGACGACCTTCAGATTCTTCGCCGCTTCAATGATCTTTTCCGTCACCTTGGTGGCGGAACGGATGGCAAGGCCGTCATAATTGCCGATGATTTCGAGCAGCTTGTCTTTGTCCTTGCCGAGTTGCGGCTGGAAATCGACTTCGACGCCGCGATCGCGAAAGATCTGGACGGCGGTTTCCGACAGTTCGTCGGATACGAGAACGCGAGGTGCCATTGAGGCCTCCTGAAAAAAGGGTCGGCGGTGACGAGCAATT
Source organism: Martinezella calliandrae (assembly GCF_030272695.1). Taxonomy (GTDB): domain Bacteria; phylum Pseudomonadota; class Alphaproteobacteria; order Rhizobiales; family Rhizobiaceae; genus Rhizobium; species Rhizobium calliandrae. The sequence continues at coordinate 56,610 of NZ_JARFYN010000043.1, read as the reverse complement.
CCGGGAAAAATGCGAAACGGATTTCCCTCTGGAATTGCGTGAATATAACGAGAAATTCGCCAATGCTGGGCTCCGCCCTCTTGGCGGAGCCGGGGAACGCTATGATCTCAGGCAGCAGCCTGGGAGAGCGTCGCCTTCTGCGTTTCGAAAGCCCAGGAGAGCCAGGGCATCAGCTTCTGCATGTCGGTGGCTTCGATCGTCGCACCCGCCCAGATGCGCAGGCCCGAAGGCGCGTCGCGATAGTGGCCGACGTCATAGGCGACGCCTTCCTTTTCGAGAAGCGCGACCACGCCCTTGGCAAAATTCGCCTGGCCATCGGCATCGAGAGCGGCGACATCCTTGTCGACGATCTTCAGGCAAACGGAGGTATTGGACGCTGTCTCGGCCTTGATGGCGAGATTGGCGATCCAATCATTGGCGTCAACGAAGTCGTGGATCACCTTGGCGTTGGCGTCGGCGCGGCCGATCAGCGCCTTCAGGCCGCCGAGTTCCTTCGCCCAGAGCAGCGCATCGATATAATCTTCGACGCAAAGCATCGACGGCGTATTGATGGTTTCGCCGGTGAAGATGCCTTCGATCAGCTTGCCGCCGCTGGTCATGCGGAAAATTTTCGGCAGCGGCCAAGCCGGCTGATAGGTGGTCAGGCGCTCGACGGCGCGTGGCGAAAGGATGATGATGCCATGCGCACCCTCGCCGCCCAGGACCTTCTGCCAGGAGAAGGTGACGACATCGAGCTTGGCAAAATCGAGGTCCTGCGCGAAAGCGGCCGAGGTGGCGTCGCAGATCGTCAGGCCCTTGCGGTCAGCCGGAATGAAATCGGCGCTCGGAACACGGACGCCAGAGGTCGTGCCGTTCCAGGTGAAGACCACATCGCGGTCGAAATCGACAGCGGAAAGATCGGGCAGCTCGCCGTAGCCGGCCTCAAGCTTGCGGACGTCCTTTAGCTTCAGCTGCTTGACGACGTCGGTAACCCAGCCGGCACCGAAGCTTTCCCAAGCGAGCATGTCGACGCCGCGCTCGCCAAGGAGCGACCAGAGCGCCATTTCGACGGCGCCGGTGTCGGAAGCCGGAACGATGCCGATGCGATAGTCCGCCGGCACTTCAAGAACTTCGCGGGTGAGATCGATGGCCTGCTTCAGCTTGGCCTTGCCGACTTTCGCACGGTGCGAACGGCCAAGAGCCGCGTCGGAAAGAGCACCGAGCGTCCAACCGGGGCGCTTCGAGCAGGGGCCAGAAGAAAAATGGGTATTGTTCGGACGGATGTCCGGCTTTGCGAGCTTAGTCATGATGCTATCCTCTCAGATAGAAAGCTCCTCGTTGGGGAGGAGTGTCCCGCCGCCGGATATATTGGAAGCAACCCGTTGGCGCAATAGGTAAAGTGAAGCGGATGGAAGCGCTCACGATTTCGTGCAGCAATGATGCCGGTGGATAAGCTTCGCACCACACAATTGCGTTACGTTAGCCACACAAAAGCTGGCATCTTCGCGGACACCCACCATATGTTAAGGGCGTTGAATGGTCGGCGCCGACAAATAACGAACAAACGTCTTTCAAATGTCTTTGTACCAAGGCGCACTTTCCCAAAGCCTTAGCGTGCCCGTGCAGCCGCTGCCGGTCTATCTCATCAACATCGGTCGGGCGACGGACAGGTTGGCGGAAATTCAGCGACAGAGCGATGCATTCGGCATAAGAATCGAGCGCGTCGAAAGTGTCGATGGCGCTCTTTTGCAGCGATCGCAATGGATCGACGTCGATCACGATCGTTTCCGGCGACGGCACGGCAGAATAATCCTGCCTGGTGAATATGGTTGCTATCGCAGCCACCTGCTGGCGCTGCTTCAATTCCTGGCCGACGGCAGCGAATCTGCTGTCATTATCGAAGACGACATCGCACTGGAAAGCAACCTTCTTGACCGCGCCATGGCGGCAAAGGAAGCGGCTCCCAACGCCGAGGTGATCAAGCTTGTCAATCACCGCTGGGGCGGCTTCCGCGCGGCGGCGCACAGTCGCACGGGAGACGTGATTGGCCGCTGCCTCTTCGGCCCGCAGGGTTCGACGGCCTGCTATCTGGTGACGCGCAGCGGCGCGCAAAAGATCGTCAAGTCGCTCGCGGTCATGTCCTTACCCTGGGATGTCGCGATCGAGCGCGGTTGGGATACGAACACATCGATCTTCACCACACGCAGCAATGTCGTCGGTTTCAGCCCGCTTCAGAAGACGACGATGATTGGCTGGCGACGCGACTATCGGGCCGCGAAATCCCCCGCATGGCAGCGCATTCCCGCGCATCTCTTCCGTACCTTGGATTTCTTTCGCCGGATCGCCTACGTGCTCACGACGCCATAGGCGGCAATCTACCAGGTAGTGATTCGCAAACCGATGCGGATCTCGTGTCGCGACAGGGCTCCGTCACGGCCCATCGTGCCGCCGGCGCCGGCGGCCGTATCGGCAGCCGAATAGCGAAACATGTCGCCCCTGGCGACGTGCGAGAAGCGATAGCCAAGATCCAGCTTCACATTCGGCGTTACCTCATAGGTGACGCCGGCCATCAAGGCGTAAGTCATGCGCCAGTCGCTTTCGCCGGGATAACGCGCGCTGACTGAAGCGGCGCCGCCGCAGCCGGAGACACCGTCCACACAGGACCCGATGGCATTGACGCTGCTCCAGGAGACCCTGGTCGCGCCGATGCCAGCACCGACATAGGGCGTGAAGCCCGCGAGCGTGCCGAGATCGACATAGCCGTTAGCCATAAGACTGCCAGCTTTGAAAGAGGACCGCGCCCTGGTGGAGCACCCCGTGCCGCCTGCGCCGCCGGCGCAAGGCGAAACGCTCGCCATGCGACCATCGAAATCACCGCTGAAATAGTCACCGGTGAGATCGGCGCGGATGAGGTCGTTAAACTGATAACCGACGCCGAGGCCACCAGAAAAATCGCCGCTGAAGCGGTCGGAATCGAAACGCCCGGAGCCGTAGCCGCTGGCGGGATCGTAGGTGCGGAAGGTCGTATCATCGTGGCTGGCGTTGACCGCGTAGCCGACATCGCCGCGCACGTACCAACCCTGGGCATCCTTGACGCTGACTTCGGGCATCTTGATTTCCGGCGGCAGATCGGCTGCAAAAGCAGTGCCCGCAAACGCGCTCGCCATCATCGCGGCCAGCGCCAAAGCGTCGAAACGGATCATTACCCCTCGCCTTCCAACCTCGGGCAAGTGCCCGCATTCCAAACCGGCCGGCCCTTGTGGTACCCATCGTTCCGGCTTCCGAAGTGGAGAGACCGGGCCGGGTCGCAGCCATTGTCATTTCATTAACCATAGGGAATTTATGGTTAATGAAGATTTAAGATGCGGCTAAATTGCTTAACGGCGACAGCAAAAAACGAAAAGCCGCCCGGACGAACCGGGCGACTTTTCAAGGGCTTGGACGTAGGATGCTTATTTGTAGACTGCAGGCTGGGGCGGGATCTCGGCCGGCGGCATGTAGCTTGCAGTCTGGCAACCGCCGAAGGTGTAACGCGCGCCGATGCGGGCTTCGTGCAAATTGAGGCCCTTGTCGTAACCGGGGCCGCCGTTTTCCGCGAAGCCGAACATGTCGCCGCCTTCTATATGGCGATAGCGATAGCCGACGTCGGCCTTGAGATTGCACGACAGGTCGATCGACGTGCCCGCCATCAGCGCATAGGTGAAGCGCCAGCCGCCGCGGCCGTTATGCGTGACGGTCTCGTCGCAGGAGCCCGGATTGTCGTCGGAGCAGGAGGTGTTCTTCAGCTTGTCCCATTTGACGTAGGTGCCGCCGAGACCGCCGCCCACATATGGCGTGAAGATGCCGTAGGTGCCGATATCGACATAGGCGTTGGCGAGCAAGCTGTAGGCGGTCAGCGAGGCCACATCATGCGAGGTCGCAGGTACTGCCGTGAAGCCTGGGCCGCAGCCGCCGCAATCGCCGCTCGTGGAGCCATGGAAATCGGACTTGAAGAGGTAGTCCAGCGTCACGTCCGTACGCAGGTAGTTGTTGACCTGATAACCGACACCGCCGCCGAGCGACCAAGTGTCGTCGAGGCTGGCGCTATCGAAATCATGCATGTTGGAGTTGGAGCCTTGGAAATAGTTGGCGCCGCGCAGATCGGTGAAGACGTAACCGACGTCGCCGCGCAGATACCAACCGCTCGATTGGCTGACCACTTCAGGTGCCGCCGGTGGCGGCGTATAGAGATCGGCTGAAAAAGCGGAGGTGCCGACGAGCAAAACAGCTGCGGCCCCAATCAAAGTTTTCATCATGACTTTGGCTCCAAATATATTGCGATTGGCACGACAAACGCCTGCCAATCGAAAGACATGATGTGGATAATGAATGGTAATGGTTAAAACCCGCTTAACTACGAATATTTACTCTATTCCGTTGGCGGATATACTTGTTCTGTACATTAGCAATTCATAAAACTAAGAGTCTGGAAAGGAATATTTCGGCCTATCAAGCTCTTCGCGTCGCTGCAACCGAAGCACCCCCAAAGCCGAGCGTCCGACAATTTTAAACCAATTGGCAATAGTCAGGTCGTTAACATGATCGAAGCCGGGGCGTAAAATATGGAGGAAGTCATTGACTTGCTTTCGCAATCTGGGTGCCGGCCTTTGCCTCGCGCTTACCTTTCTGACAACGGCGGCCCTTGCCGGACCAGCGCCGATACAGCCCCTTGCGACTACGAGTTGGAACAAGGGGCGCGAGAGCGGGCTGCCGATCCCTCGTTTTGTGTCCCTGAAAGCGCACAGGGCGCGTATGCGCGCCGGACCATCAACGATCTATCCCACCAAATGGATCTATATGAAACCTGGCTTGCCGCTGGAGATCATCGACGAATACGGCCATTGGCGACAAGTGCGCGATGACGTCGGCACCACCGGGTGGATGCACAGCGCACTTCTTTCAGGGTTGCGTACGGCCGTTGTCGCGCCGTGGCTGAAGACAAACGCAATGCTGCGCAGTGGTTCGGAAACAACGGCCGCACTCATCGCTGAACTGCAACCCGGCGTTCTGTTGTCGTTAGGCTCCTGCACCGGCGTCTGGTGCAGCGTCTCGGTACCGAAGCATTCCGCCAGCGGCTATATCAGGCAGAGCTCGCTTTGGGGAGCCTACCCCGGCGAAATGTTTCAGTGACCTTCGAACGCACTATGCGATGTGGCCGCCTCGATGAGGCAGCCACAGATCTGCTATCGATATTCTGATGGCCCGAAGCCCTGATCAGGCAGCGTTGCGAACGTTTGAGATCACATCGATCAGACCGCCGACGATGCGTTCGATCTGTCCGCGATCGTCGCCTTCCGCCATGACACGGATCAGCGGTTCGGTGCCGGAGGGGCGAATGACCAGGCGGCCGTTGCGGGCCAGCTCGTTTTCGGCATCCGCGATCGCCTTGCGTACTTGAATGTCCTCCAGTGGCTTGCCGCCGGAAATGCGGACATTGCGCAGCAATTGCGGCACCGGTTCGAAACGGCGGCACACTTCGCTGACGGGCTTGCCGGTGCGCTTGACCGCAGCCAGGATCTGCAGCGCGGCCACGAGACCATCGCCAGTCGTGCCGTAGTCGGAGAGCACGATATGGCCGGACTGCTCGCCACCGACATTGTAGTTGTGCTGGCGCATATGCTCGACGACATAACGGTCGCCGACGGCTGTGCGCGCAAGCGCCATGCCCTTATCTTCCAGGAAGCGCTCCAGACCGAGATTGGACATGACGGTGGCGACGATGCCATTGCCACGCAACATCTGGCTCTCGGCCCAGCTCTCGGCAATAACGGCCATCAGTTGGTCGCCATCGATGATCGTGCCTGTTTCGTCGACGATGATGACGCGATCTGCGTCACCGTCGAGCGCAATGCCGATATCAGCACGCACTTCGTCAACCTTCTTCTGCAGTGCGACCGGACTGGTGGAGCCGCAATTGAGGTTGATATTGGTGCCGTTCGGCTCGTTGCCGATGGTGACGACATCGGCACCGAGTTCCCAGAGCACGGCCGGCGCGACCTTGTAGGCGGCGCCATTAGCGCAGTCGATGGCGATGCGCAGGCCCTGCAGCGTCACATCGCGCGGCAACGTACGCTTAGCATGTTCGATATAGCGGTCATGCACGCCGTCGACGCGCTTGGCGCGGCCGATGTTCTCGGACTTGGCAAGATGCGCCGTCATGTCCTTTTCCAGCAGATCCTCGATCTTCGTTTCGAGATCGTCGGAGAGCTTGTAGCCGTCGGGGCCGAAAAGCTTGATGCCGTTGTCTTCGTAAGGATTATGCGAAGCGGAGATCATCACGCCTATGTCCGCGCGAAGCGACCGCGTCAACATCGCGACAGCGGGCGTCGGGATTGGGCCGAGAACGAACGCATCGACACCGGCTGCGGTGAAGCCCGCCACCATGGCGTTTTCCAGCATATAGCCGGAGAGACGCGTATCTTTACCGATGACCACTCGATGGCGATGACTGCCTCGATGGAAGATCGTGCCGGCGGCGATGCCCACGCGCATGGCGAGATCCGGCGTCATCGGATAGATATTGGATTGACCGCGGATTCCGTCCGTTCCGAAATAGCGACGTTTCATATGCACTCCCGTGATTGCGGCGTCCCTCGGCGGGACTGCGGCATCCCGTTCACCTACCCTGAATGCCGGGCGCGGCGCGAACATCGATGCTTGAGGCTCATGCCATAGATTGCAAAACTCGGCACTTAAATTACCGAGAAAGCGTATTACAACGCGTTACCGTTAATAAGCACTAAAAAGGGCCGATCCCCCAATGAAACGGGACCAGCCTCCTAGTCTATCGGCGTAAATGCGCTCACCGTTGGTATGGGGACAGTTGGAAATCACGACCATCCTCGCATCCTTATACTTGCGCTCGTTCCGATTAACAGCAGCTGCCTCGCCCGCCCTGAGCCTGGATTGGTGGACAAGGAACGGTTCCGTATGAGCAGAACACGCAACAATCGCCGACCTTTGGCCGAAGGATGGCACCGCAGCCTTTGCATTCATAGAAATATTGGCAGGCGTCGGTTGGCATCGTTTCCGTCGCCTGGAAGCGGCAGATCGGACAGGTAATCGTTGAACTGAGGATCACGGATGCTTCACGCATAGAGATCTCCGATCGTCCGTAGGGCAACGCCGACGATAAGACCGGCCCCACTCGTTACCCTCGACTGTCAAGAAAAGGCCGGTTCCTCGCTAAAAGGAGAACCGGCCTCTTCGTTCACATGTTCAATCGGCCCCGCGGTCAACGCGGCTGCGGTTCGAAACCGCCTTCGGGTTCGTCACCCTTGGTGCCCAGTGAGCCGTCCTTCTTGGCGCCGGTCTTCGGCACTGCCGAGCCACGACTGGGGGGCGTATCGTCGCCGAGATCGCGGGCAGGCTTTTCGCCGCGAATTAGCGCCTTGATCTCTTCGCCTGTCAGCGTTTCGTATTCGAGCAGGCCTTCGGCCAGTGCCACGAACTCGTCGTGCTTCTCGGTGAGGATGTCCCTGGCCTGCTGATAGGCCTGGTCGATCAGGCGGCGCACCTCGTTGTCGATCTTCTGCGCCGTGGATTCCGAAACATTCTTCGACTGCGAGACAGAGTGGCCGAGGAAGACCTCCTGCTGGTTTTCCCCATAGGCGACCTGACCGAGTTCGTCGGAGAAGCCCCACTGCGTGACCATGGCGCGGGCAAGCTTGGTCGCCTGCTCGATATCCGAGGACGCACCGGAGGTGATATTCTCCTTGCCGAAGGTCAGTTCTTCCGCGACGCGGCCGCCCATCATGATGCAGAGGCGCGACACCATCCACTTGTAGCTCATCGAGTAGCGATCGCCCTCGGGAAGTTGCATGACCATTCCCAGCGCACGGCCGCGCGGAATAATGGTCGCCTTGTGCAGCGGATCGGCAACGGCAACATTGAGCGCCGTGATAGCGTGACCGGCTTCGTGATAGGCCGTGAGCTTCTTTTCCGCTTCGGTCATCGCCGAAGAGCGGCGCTCGGCGCCCATCATGATCTTGTCCTTGGCGTCCTCAAACTCCTGCATGGTAACCAGACGCTTGTTGCGGCGGGCAGCCATCAGGGCGGCTTCGTTGACAAGGTTCATCAAGTCCGCTCCGGAAAAGCCGGGCGTACCGCGGGCAAGCGTCTTTAAGTCGACATTCGGAGCAAGCGGAACGTTGCGGGCATGGACCTTCAGGATACGCTCGCGGCCGATGATGTCCGGGTTCGGCACGACGACCTGGCGGTCGAAGCGGCCTGGACGCAGCAGCGCCGGGTCGAGAACGTCAGGGCGGTTGGTGGCCGCGATAAGGATGATGCCTTCATTGGCCTCGAAGCCATCCATCTCGACCAGCAACTGGTTCAGCGTCTGCTCGCGTTCATCGTTACCACCGCCGAGACCAGCGCCACGATGGCGGCCGACGGCGTCGATTTCGTCGATGAAGATGATGCAGGGCGCATTCTTCTTGGCTTGTTCGAACATATCGCGGACGCGGCTGGCGCCGACGCCGACGAACATTTCAACGAAGTCTGAACCGGAAATGGTAAAGAACGGCACATTGGCTTCGCCGGCGATGGCGCGCGCCAGAAGCGTCTTACCCGTACCGGGAGGACCGACGAGCAGAACGCCACGTGGGATACGGCCGCCAAGTCGCTGGAACTTCTGCGGATCACGCAGGAATTCAACGATTTCTTCCAGATCCTGCTTGGCTTCGTCGACACCGGCTACATCATCGAAGGTGACGCGGCCATGCGCCTCGGTCAAAAGCTTGGCCTTGGACTTGCCGAAGCCCATCGCACCGCGCGAGCCACCCTGCATCTGCCGCATGAAGAACAACCAGACACCGAGGATCAGGAGCATCGGCAGCAGCGTGCCGAGATAGCTCAGGAAGCTCGAAGAGCCATCCGATTCCGGACGGCCGACAATGTTCACGTTCTTATTTTGCAGGCGCTCAAGCAGGCTGTCGTCCACGACCGGGGCATAGGTCTGGAAAGGTGTTCCATTTTCGACATAGCTGCCGACCACGCGATTGCCGGTGACGGTCACGTCACGGACTCGGCCGGAATCAACTTCACGGAGGAATTGCGAATATGGAATTTCTCTGGAGCCTGTTTGTGCCGGCGCGTTCTGGAACATGCTGAACAGAGCAATCAACAGCAAAGCTATGATTGCCCACAGAGCGAAATTACGAAAATTAGGGTTCATCGAACTCCCCAGCACTGAAACTTCCGCCGCTAAACGGCGGCATTACTTGATCCCTAACATAGGGTTGCGCCAAGCCCTTGCCAAGGCAAACCGCATCGCCACACGCTTTTTCCGTCAATAAGTCTCAAAGCGGCGGCGGCATATAGGCTTCACGGCCAAAGCAGGCCGCCAACCGATCCGCGAATGTGAGATCGAATCGTGTCAAAAAGCGGTCGAAAGGCGCGAGATAAGGCGCAATTGCGACTGACGTGTCGTTGTCGCCATCGCAGGCGACAATCCGCGGCAAAACCGCCCTTGCGCGCTGCACAGCACCTTTAGGCAACCTTTCCGCAAACTTCGCCCAACCGCTCGCCCCCGCCGCTTCGACACGGATGGTGGTCGGACCGTGATTGGCGATCCGAAAGCGGCCATCCCACACACCATCGGTTCCTGACGCAAGCACAAGCGGCCGGATGTCGCGGCTTTCACGCATGAGATAAAGCCCATCCCGACGCAGGTCGAAGACGACTCCGCCCGCGGCACGCCGCCCCGGCCTATCCTCGCCGATGAAATCCAGGACGCGGCGCATCCGCTCCCGGCCTGGCCGATAGGATCCACCGCCAAATACCGCGGCAAGGTAGGACAGCGCGTAAGAGAGCACGGCCTCGTCGACCGCCAGCCCATCCCGTCCGATTGCGCAGAGGACGTCCGCATTGACAGTCACGTGTCTGTCCAGCCAGGCTGCGGCTTCCGCCGAGAGTGCCGCACGGGCTACACCGCCATCAGGCACGGAGATTGACGCGATATCCCCCTCCGCCAAGCGCTTTCGTGTGCGTACACGTTCGTAGCGGACATCCTCATTGCTCGGATCGTCCAGCCAGGACATGCCACGCCCCATGAGATAGTCGCGAATATCTGCCCGCCGGCAGGCGAGAAACGGCCTGACGATCCACAGGCGTCGATCGAAGAGCGTCGCGTCTGCAATGCCGGTGCCGGCTCCGCCCTCGCCTTCACGCAGACGTGCTGCGCGCATAGCCAACGTCTCGTGCTGGTCGTCAAGCGTGTGAGCCGTAACGACAAGATTGGCGGAGATTTCGGCGGCGATATCCGCAAGCAGCCCATAACGCGCCTCACGAGCGGCAGCCATTATACCGTTCTTTGGCTTCTCGCCCTCCCACCGGCGGACAATATGGGGCACGCCAAGCGTTGCGCAGAAAGCGGCGACATCGCGCGCTTCCTCCGCGGACCCTACCCGCAGGCCATGATCGATGGTCGCCGCGGAAAGGGCGATGTCGGAATTCGGGGAGGATTTCAGCTGTTCGGCGAGCGCGGCCAATAAACCGGTGGAATCGCTGCCGCCGGAAATGGCGACCAGAATATGGGCAGGCTTGAAAAGGGAATCAATGAAATGGGCGGCCGCAATGTCCGGCATTTGGGCTGTGGCAGCACCGGTCACAGCATCATTGGACATCGGGGTCAGCAGGCAAGGCGCTTTTGTTCACTGGCTACTTTGGTGGTAACGGCCTTCGAAGCCTTCGGATAGCGCTTGGTCACTTCGCGCAGTGTCGCGCAGGCCGTGTCCTTGTTATCCAGTGCGGCGAGCGACATGCCAAGCTTCAAAAGCATTTCCGGCGCCTTTTCCGAGGTGGCGTATTTCTGGTGCGCGTTCAGGAAAGTCTTGGCAGCATCATTGTATTTGCCTTGCGAATAAAGCGCTTCACCGAGCCAGAAATTGGCATCAGCCGCCCGGGCGCTATTCGGATAGCTGTCGAGGTACTGGCGGAACTCCTGTTCGGCGACACCGTAGTCGCCGGACAGGACGTGGCCATAGGCCGCTTTATACTGATCGCCTTCGTTGCCGAGCGAGGCCGTCTGTGTTCCGGCCCCTGCAGCGGGCGGAACAGCCGAGCCATTGTTGGCCCGTGTCGCCGTCGTGCCTACCTGTTTGCCGCTCGGATCGAACTGGATCGAGCCGAGCTGGGTCGGCGGCTTGCCGGGACCACCGCTCTGCGGCGCTGCACCCGGTGCATTACCGCCTTGCGAATCGCTGATGACGCCGGCGATATCGTCCTGTTGCTGACCGCCACCCGCACCTTGAGCCGGGATATCGGCTTCGCTCTTCTTCATTGGGGCGGCGCCGGCGCCCGCCGCACCGCTACCTCCACCGCGCTTTTCAAGCTGCTGGAAGCGGAATTCATTGTCCTCCTGGGTCTTGCGGATCTGCTCCTGCATCTGCAGCAACTGATAGCTCATCTCTTCGACGCGGCCGTTCAGCTGGCGCATCTGGTCTTCAAGCTGCTGCAAGCGGACTTCGGCATCGCTGTTTTGGACGTTGATGACAGGGGCTTGCCCGAACTGTCCCTGCCCCTGTGGAACCGCGCTATCCGGAACAGGCTGTTCCGAAGTGCTGCGACCACCTAGGTGAACTCCGAAAAGCGATAAGGCAGAGGCGTCACGCTCACTACCAGCGACGGCGGCGAGACAAAGCAAGCTCGCCACGACAAGTCTTCTCATTTGGATCATCCTGTCCCATTGATTCTTCGCGCCCTGGGCACGAACAGGAGATTTTTACAATTAACCTCAAAAAGCAATTGAGTTCGGCCAAAGTGTGGTCAAAAAAGTAAAGGCGGCCACGAGGACCGCCTTTGTGCATTTTGACCGGATTCGACGTAATCAGGAACCGGCGCCGTTGAGCACCGTGACGGCGCGACGGTTCTGCGACCAGCAGGAAATGTCGTCGCAAGTCGCGACCGGACGTTCCTTGCCGTAGGAGATCGTCTTCATGCGCTGAGCCGGAACACCGCGAGAAACGAGGTAATCCTTGGTCGCGGCAGCGCGACGCGCGCCGAGAGCCAGGTTATATTCGCGCGTGCCGCGTTCGTCGGCATGGCCTTCGACGGTGATTTGGTAGCGCGGGTAGCGGGCGAGCCACTGAGCCTGACGGTCGAGCGTCTGGGCGGCGTCGGCACGGATCGAGGAGCTATCGGTATCGAAGAAGATGCGGTCGCCGACGTTAACCGTGAAGTCCTGCGGCGAGCCGGGAGCGGCGTTGCCACCGTTGAGGCCAAGGCCGTTGGCATCGTTCGGCAAGCCCTTCTTGGAGGCGCAGCCGGCCAGAGAAAGGCCAACGAAAAGCGCGATCATGATTGGGTTGCGAGCGAGGTTTTGCATATGGCCAACGGCCGGGGTTGCTATGCGGCTCATCGCCGGTCTCTCCTTAAGTCTTTATCAGGGTTGCCAGACTGTAACCGGGTTCGGTTAATCCGATTCCAACAAATATGGTTAATAGTGTCCTAAAGTTGTCCCGAAGTGGTCCACTCACAGGACTTTGCGGCGATAAAGTGACGCGCCCCAAACTACTCGAGAAGCGGCGACCAGGCTGGGTCGGAGGCGAAACCCGGGGTCGGGATCTTCTGCTCGTTGTAGCCCGTCAGATCGATCGAGTAGAGCTGCGGCCCGCTGGCGCCCTGCGGTTCGCGGAAGAACATAATAACGCGCCCATTCGGCGCCCAGGTCGGGCCCTCATTATGGAAACCCGAGGTCAGCAGGCGTTCACCCGAACCGTCCGTCTTCATCACGCCGATCGAGAAGGTCTGACCGGACTGTTTGGTGAAGGCGATGAGGTCGCCGCGCGGCGACCAGACCGGCGTCGAATAGGAGCCGTCACCGAAGGAGATGCGGTGCTGGTTGGAGCCATCCGCATTCATCACGTAGATCTGCTGCTTGCCGCCGCGGTCGCTTTCGAAGGCAATCTGCGTGCCGTCGGGCGAATAGGACGGCGACGTGTCGATTGCCGCCGTCGAAGTCAGGCGGGTCGTCGTACGCGAACGCAGATCCATCGTATAAATGTTGGCGTTACCTTCCTGCTGCAGGCTCATGATCACCCGCTGGCCATCCGGCGAGAAACGCGGCGAGAAGGTCATGCCCGGGAAGTTGCCGACCAGCTCGCGCTGACCGGTCTGAAGCTGCAGGAGATAGACGCGCGGCTGCTGGTTGGCGAAGGACATGTAGGTGACCTCCTGCCGGTTCGGCGAGAAGCGCGGCGTCAGCACGAGATCGCTGCCATCCGTCAGCATGCGTGCATTGAAGCCATCTTGATCCATGATGCCAAGCTGCGTCTTGCGCGCCGTCTTCGGACCGCTTTCGGCAACGAAGACAACGCGCGTATCGAAATAGCCCTTCTCGCCGGTGATCTTCTCATAGATCGCATCGGCGATGATGTGGGCGACGCGGCGCCAATTGTCCGGCTGCGCATAGAATTGCTGACCGACCATCTGCTGGTTGCCATAGGTGTCCCACAGTCGGAACTCGGCGCGAAGGCGACCGCCCTCCTGCGTCACCCGGCCAGTCACCAGCGCCTGTGCGTTGATTGCCGTCCAGTCCTGGAAGCGCGGCGTCGAATCGGGATTGCTGATTTTCTCTATAAATGCCTGCTTATTGATCGGCGCGAACAGGCCGGACCGCTGCAGGTCGGCGGCAATGACGCTTGAAACCTGAGCACCCACGCCATCATTCGACAGAAGGTCGGTGATGGCGATCGGCATGGGCTGGACATTGCCCTTGTTGATATTGAGTTCAACCACAGCATAGGCCGGAGTGGCGAGGGCTGCCGTCAGGCCTGCCAGAACCAGCAGGAGACGAACGAAGGATTTTCTGATCATATGTGCCAAGCCTTTCAGCATTAAAGCGCCATGTCGCCCGGTGTGAAGTTTAGAATGACTTCGACCGAGCTAGTTTCATTGTCGAATTGAGCCTGCGGCAAGTTTTTGAAAGGTGCCGCCCTGAGGACGGCGCGCACAGCGCTTGTCGCAACAGCAATCCGCGTCTCTTTAGGGCCGCCCCTTGTGCTGACTTCCGGCTCTCCCGCGATCTGGCCGCCACGATCGAGCCTGAGGCGGATTTGAACGTGGACGTTCCTCATACCAGACAGACCCGGTATGAGGTTACAGTTCTCTGCGACTTTCTCGCGAATGCTTTCCGCAACCGCACGTTCAAGCTGATGTGCGCCAGCGGCCGTCGCGGGCTGCGCAGACACGGAACCTGCCAGCATGATCCCGAGGGCCGCAAACAATGGGAGGCGGAAACGGAGACAGTGGTTCGTTGAAAGCTGTACTGCCCGCATCACAGCCCCAAGTCGCTCGCGTCGAAGTTCAACACCAGTTCGTTCCAACCATCGGCGCCGCCATATTTATCGGGCGGCAACAGTTTCCCGGCGTCCACTTCTTTCTGGAAATCGGCCTGGCTTCGCAGCACGGCACGCTCTGCCGCGCCCTTCAACGCTTCCTGTGTCGGAGCCGGCCCGCCACTGGCGACGGCTTCCGGTTCACCGATGATTTGCCCTGACTTGTCGAGGCGAATACGAACTTTGATCTTCACACCGCTCGCTCCCTCCAGGCCAGGAAGGACATTCCAGTTCTTGGCAATCAGATCCCGCAGACCGTCCTTTTGGCTCTGACTAAGCTTGCCGCCGCCGAGCGACCTGCTGCCTCCAAGCGATGCAACCTGTGTCTGCGCGCCGGCGGATGCCGACTGGCTGGACCGCTTGGCTCCGCCGGCCGAAGAGGTTTTGTTCAACATCGCCGCGATTTCACCCTCGTTGAAATCGCCGTCATTGTTGGAACCTTTCGCGGTCTTTCTTTTCTTGTCGCTGTCGCCTTGCCCGTTATCGGATGACGTGTTCTTGCTCGTGCTCTGGGTGGTCGTCTTGTCTGTGGGCTTAACCGGTGGCTTTGCGTCCGCCACCTCATGAGGCTTCGCAGCAGGCTTCTGCTCCGGTTTCGGGTCGGGCTTCGCCTCGGCTGTCTTCGGCGGCTGCTGAGGTTGCGGCTTCACGTCCGGGACGGGAACTTTGTCCGCCGGTGTTTGTGCAGCCTGCTCGGTCGGGTTTTCCGTCACCGGCTTAGGATCAGCTTTTTGCGGCGTCGGGGTCGGCGTCGGGGTAGGTGTTGGGGCCGGCGTAGGCGTGACCTCGCTCTTCTGCGGGGTCGACTCCGTCTTTTGCGGAGTGGGGGGCGTCGGCGTCGGAGTCACATCCGGCTTTTGCTGCGGAATGGCAGCGACTTCCTTCGGGGCGGCCTCCGTATCCTGCTGCTCGATCGTCTTGACGTCGTTCGGCCGCGGATCGCTCTGCGGCACGGGAACCGCGGACTTCTTCGGAGCAGCCGTGGCGTTCTCATCTTGCGGACGCTGCGTCGGTACGGCGGGGTTCTTCAGATCGACATTGTTGTCGCCGACATTCTGGGCATTGGCGACCTGCGTCTGCTTCGACGTCTGCTTGTGCGCGGCATGATCAGTCACGGGCGCACTCTTTTCGCCCTGTTGAAGCTGCTCAGCAGGGACGATATCCACGTCCATGGCTGTGCTTTCAGGCGTCTCCAGCGGCGCAGGCGCACTCAACGTCAACATGGCGCCGATCAGCACCAGGATGTGAATGACCGCAGATGTCGCGATGCTCCGCTTCATATCGAACCGTCAGTGATCCGTTATCTGCTGGGTAACCAGGCCGATATTCTTGTAGCCGGCCTCCTGAATGCGCGACATGACGTCGGCGATCACGCCATAGGGCGCCTTGCCGTCGCCGCGTACGAAAATGCGTTCGCTGTAGCCGGTCGTGGCGATTGCCTGCAGCTTGGCGGCAATATCGGCCGCCTCGATCTGCGTTTCCTGCAGGAAGACCTGGCCGTCCTGCTTGATGGAAATTGTGATCGGCTGCGTCTGAGCGTTCAGCGCACCAGCTTGCGTCTGCGGCAGGTCGATCGGTACACCCGAGGTCATCATCGGCGCGGCTACCATGAAGATGATCAGCAGCACGAGCATGACGTCGACCAGCGGCGTGACGTTGATATCGGCGATCGGTCCGCCCCGGCGGCCACCGCGGCGACCGCCCCGGCGACCACCGCCGCCACTATTGCCTCCAACAGACATTGCCATGTGCGTTACTCCGGTTCCGTCTGCGCTTTACTGAGCAGCCTGACGCGGCTGCAGCTTTTCGTCGATCTGACGCGACAGGATGGCGGAGAATTCGTCCGCGAATCCTTCCATGCGCGCCGACAGCTTGCCGGCATCGGCCGAGAACTTGTTGTAGGCGATAACTGCCGGGATAGCGGCGACGAGACCGATCGCGGTCGCGAGGAGCGCTTCGGCGATACCGGGGGCGACGACCGCGAGATTGGTCGACTTCGAGCCGGCGATGGCCTGGAACGAGGTCATGATACCGACGACGGTACCGAACAGACCGATGAACGGGCCGGCCGAGCCGATGGTCGCAAGCGACCCGAGACGGGCGACCAGATGTTCCGACTCACGCGCGAGCGTGACGTCCATGGCGCGGTCGATACGCATCTGCAGGCCGATCGGCGAACGTGCGCCGCGTTCGAACGACTTCTTCCATTCGCGCATCGCGGCGACGAAGATGGCGCTGAGGCCGGTATTGGTGCGCTCCGAGAGCGTGCGATAAAGTTCCTCGAGCGACTGGCCCGACCAGAAGACCTGTTCGAAGTGATCGAACTGCCGGCGTGCGCGGGCATAGCTCAGATACTTGTCGATGACGATCGCCCAGGTCCAGACGGATGCTGCGAGCAGACCGAGCATGACGACCTTGACCACGAGGCCTGCCTGCATGAAGAGCGACCAGAGCGTGATGTCCGGTGTGGCGACCGCTGCCAGTGCTGTTGTTGTCGTATCCATTGATCCAAAATCCCCGAATCCAAACGCCCGGCGCTAGACCGGGCGGCACAAAGTGATCTCACAAGATTTGTTTGGCAGCCGCCGCTGAACGCCCTGGTCAAGCTTTTCCAAGCTCTACAACTGCCTTCTTGCCGTCAAATTTGGTCAAAGGAAGGCGTGCGCCGCACAAACTCCGACGACGGCAGTAAGACACTATTATGGTTAAAAGAATGTTAGTGCCACGGCATAAGAGATTTGACGGTGGAAAGAACTGACCGGGCAAAACCGGCGGCGGGCACAAAACAAATCTTGCACGCAAATTCCTTCACATAAATCTCATGTTTTAGCAAGAAGGCTTTTCTGCCGGGCGAAACATCGTCTCCCAAGCCTACGGCCATCGCTGAGACGACATGAAATATGTTGCCTTCAGCGCAATCACCAGCCGCGGACAAGATGCCCCAGATTCGCAAAACTAGAGCGTCGTCGACGCCACCAGCATCTGCGCCGCCAGCTTCTCCGGCAACCGCCGCGGTTTTCCCCTGGCATTGATCACCGCAATAATGACCTTGGCCGCGATCAGCAGCATGTCGTCGCGCCTGATTTCCTGGGAAAGCACCATTTTCGCGCCGCCAGCCTTCTCGGTCGTGGTGCGAATCGTCAGCACGTCGTCCATCCGCGCCGGTCCCTTGAAGTCGATCTCCATGCGGTGAACGACGAAGACCAGCCCCTCCTCATCGGCACTCAGCAGTTCACGTTGTTCCACGCCGAGGCAACGCAGATAGTCCGTGCGGCCGCGCTCGAGGAAGTGGAGGTAGCGTGCATGATAGACGAGGCCGGAAAAATCCGTATCCTCATAATAGACTCGCTGCACCAGCCGGTGGCCATCGGCTTCCAGTTCCCCGGCAATCAGAAAGGGGCTGTTCATCATCGCCGCATCTCCAAAAAATCTGGGGACCTCTTTGGCCGAAGTTCCGCCATCAAGCAAGCTTTTGAACAATTGTCATAAATACTGACTATCCGGGATAGTGCCGGACAGCCGTTGACGCAGAAGGATATGATTTCATGAAAATAGCGGTTATGGGCGGCGACGGTTTCATTGGTTGGCCAACCTCGCTGCATCTCTCCGATGCCGGTCATGAGGTCCATATCCTTGACAATCTTTCGCGCCGTTGGATCGACACCGAACTCGGCGTGCAATCACTGACACCGATGGACTCGATCCAGGAACGCACGCGCATCTGGCACGCCGAAACCGGTCGCCGTATCCATTTCAACCTCATCGATCTGGCAAAAGACTATGAGCTCCTGAAGAAGTGGCTCGCCGAGCATCGCCCGGACGCGATCGTGCACTTTGCGGAGCAACGCGCCGCACCCTATTCGATGAAGAGCGACCGCCACAAGAATTACACCGTCAACAACAACGTCAGCGCCACGCATAATCTCCTGAACGCGCTGGTCGAGCTTAATCTCGATGCTCATCTCGTGCATCTCGGCACCATGGGCGTCTATGGCTATTCGACCGTCGGCGCCGCCATTCCGGAAGGCTACCTGCCCGTCGGCATCGAAACCGCCGACGGGCAGACCGTCAACCAGGACATTCTCTATCCGGCCAATCCGGGCTCGATCTATCATATGACCAAGTGCCTGGATCAGCTTCTCTTCCAGTTCTACGCCAAGAACGACGGCCTCAGGATCACCGATCTGCATCAAGGCATCGTCTGGGGCACGCATACGCAACAGACCCGCCGTCACGAACAATTGATCAACCGTTTCGACTATGACGGCGACTACGGCACGGTGCTCAATCGCTTCCTCATCCAGGCGGCGATCGGCTACCCCCTGACCGTGCACGGCACCGGTGGCCAAACGCGCGCCTTCATTCACATCCAGGATTCGGTACGCTGCATCGAGCTGGCGCTGAAGAACCCGCCACCGCGCAATGCCCGTGTCGAGATCTTCAACCAGATGACGGAGGTTCATCGTATCCGCGATCTTGCCGAGATGATCGCCAAGTTGAGCGGTGCGGAAATCGTTCGGCTGCCTAACCCGCGCAAGGAAGCGCCGGAGAACGACCTGATAGTCAAGAACGACAAGTTCCTCAATCTCGGCCTGGAGCCAATCACGCTCCAAGCGGGTCTGCTGAGCGAAATCGTCGACGTCGCCAAGAAATATGACTACCGCGTCGATCGCTCTCGCGTCCCGGCCATTTCCGCCTGGACCAAGGATCTCGCAGCGACGGTCAACCACGATCCGGAAGGCAAGCGATTGAAATCAGTCTCATGATGTTCGGAAGCGAAATCCTCGAGGGGGTGCGACCGCGCTCCAGCCCGCGGGCGCGCCAAGCCTTTGTCACGCTTGTCACCAACGCCGACTATGCCATGGGCGCCGTGGCGTTGGCGCGCTCGATTTCGCGTAGCGGCACCAAGGCGGATACGGTCGTACTGCATACGGCCGGCGTTGACGAAAGCGATCTTGCACCGTTGGAAGCGCTCGGCTGCCGGCTGGTTGCCGTGGAACATCTGGTCCTTTCCGATGAATTCAACGAGCGCCATGCGCGCGGCAATCTCCACGCCAATGCTCCCTTCACCAAGGGCCGCAAGCCGACCTTCCACTCGCCGCTCGATAATTTCTGCAAGCTCAGGCTTTGGCAGCTTGTCGACTACGCGAACTGCGTGTTCATCGATGCGGATGCGCTGGTACTGAAGAATGTCGACAAGCTCTTCGACTATCCGGAATTTTCGGCCGCACCCAATGTCTACGAAAGTCTGGCGGATTTTCATCGAATGAATTCGGGGGTCTTCGTTGCTCACCCGTCCCTTGCGACCTTCAAGGACATGTTGAAGCGGCTTGACCGTCCGGGCGTTTTCTGGCGGCGCACCGACCAGACCTTTCTCGAGACATTCTTCCCGGATTGGCACGGCCTGCCGGTCTATATGAATATGCTGCAATATGTATGGTTCACCATGCCCGCGCTTTGGGACTGGAGCAGCATTTCGATCCTGCATTACCAGTACGAGAAGCCTTGGGAGAAGAATCATCCCAAGGCCGACGAACTGAAACCGTTGATCGATTTATGGCACCGATTCCACGAAGGACGCGACGTGCCCGAGATTGCCGCGTTTGCCAATCCGAAAGCAGCAGCATGAAAGTCCTGGTATCGGGCGGAACGGGTTTCGTCGGCCGCTATATCGTCGAGGAGTTGCTGTCCGCCGGATATCAAGTTGCCGTCGGCGGTCGCAACGCACCGCTACCCGGCCTCTTCTCGCAACCCGTCACCTTTGTGCGACTTAGCCTCGACCCTTGCGAAGACCAGACCCACGCTTTCGACAAGGCCTATTTCTTCGTACATGCAGCCTTTACGCATATCCCCGGCAAATATCGCGGCGGCGAAGGCGATGATCCCGGGGGCTTTCGCCGGTTCAATTTGAATGGCACCGTAAAGCTATTCGAGACTGCGAAACGTGCCGGCATCCGCCGCTGCATCTTTCTCTCGTCGCGCGCCGTCTATGGCGACCGGCTGGCCGGCGAGGCGCTGACGGAAACGACCACACCGGCGCCGAATACGCTCTATGGCGAGGTGAAGCGCGACGGCGAACGCGCCCTCTTTTCCCTTTCCGCTCCTGGTTTTGCAACGGCGAGCCTACGAGCAACCGGCGTCTACGGCGACCTCTGTCCGAACAAATGGGAAGATCTTTTTGCGGATTATCTTGGCGGCAAGCCGGTTCTCGCGCGCCCCGGGACCGAGGTCCATGGGCGCGACGTCGGCCGCGCCGTTCGCCTCCTACTTGAGACTGAGACAAGCCGCATCAGCGGCGAGGCGTTCAATCTCTCCGATGTGCTCACCGACACCCATGATATCCTTGCGCGCCTGCAGCAGGTAACCGGCTGCCAACACCCCCTGCCCTCGCCCGCCCCAAAAGGCATGGTCAGTGCGATGGATACGTCGAAAATTCGTGCTCTGGGCTGGTACGGCGGCGGCGCGACGCTGTTGGAAGAGACAATCGCGAGATTGGCGGAAACGATGCCGCTTCGCTCCGCGGCCTTCAACGCATCAGCATCGTCTCGTCCCAGCTAAGCGCTGCCAACTCTTCGCCTCGGAACCTCGCATCGTCGGCAACAATGAATTCGTCCAACTGCGGCGGCGCAACGCTGCTGCCGGAGAGCATGGCATGCATCTGTCCCCGATGATGGGTCTGGTGCTGGAAAAGATGGCTCAGCACATCCTCCGCCCGTTCCCGCTGGATGCGATTGCCGCGATGCAGGTCGATCACCCGCACCAGCCCCTCTGGATTCAGATTTTCACATAGGGTTACGAGCCGTCGGTCGACCTTGCTTTGCTCTGCCGACAAAACATCCAGCGTATCGAATGGCTCTTCTATGTCGAAAGCCTTGAGACCGAGCGTACCGCCTTCCAGCGCGTCGACGTAAAACCAGTCGACGATTAGGATGTGATTGAGCGTCGATTTGATCGACGGAAAGAAACTGACCCGCCGGGCCTCGAACTCACCGGGCTGAAGCGCCGTACAGGCCCGATGCAAGCGAATATTTGCCAAGGCGTTGTTGTAGGCAAGTTTGCGAAACGCGCGGATCGGATCAAAAGCGGACATGTCGCATTGCTCCTCGTCTAGGCTCTATCTTGAATGTCGCGCAAGACCTGAGGCGCCTTGCCAGCGGCAGGCTTTCGATCTCGTCGGCGATGAAATAGGACGGAATATCAATTGCGACCACCGCTCCTCACGTGGGCCGCACCGGAGCGTCTTATCCCAGATCGATCACGACGATTTCCGGCGGCACGCCAACGCGAACAGGCGCCACCGAATAGCCGAGGCCACTGGACACGATGATATGACGGTCCTCTTCGACGATATGGCCGTACACATATCGGTCGCCATAGCGCGAAGGCAGATAGGGCGACCAGCCGAGAACTCTGATCTGCCCGCCATGCGTATGACCCGACAATGTTAGCGACACGCGCGACGGCACGGTCGGAAAGATATCGGGCTCATGGGCAAGCAGGATGATTGGCGCATCATCATTCACCTGTGCCAAGGTACCCTCGAGATCATCGAGCCCCTGCGCGAACTGGCGCTTCCAGCGGATGCTGCTGCGCAGAGCAAGCTGATCCTCGACACCCGCCAGCCAAAAGCCGTGTCCATCCTTTTCCAAGCGACACGATCGGTTGGAATAAACTGGAATTCCGACATCGACCAATGCCTTATGACTGAATGTCGGCCCGCGGCCGTTCTTTTGCGCAGCCGCATCGTGCCACCAATCATGATTGCCGATGATTGCATGAACGCCCAGCGGCGCCTTCAGGGCTGCGAGCTCCGCCGCCCACACTCGATGGTCGACAAGACCGGTCACGTAATCCGTTCCCGACGTGTAGTCGCCGAGCAGAACGATGATATCGCCACCAAGATCGTTGGCACGGGTGCAGATGGATGCGATCCGATCGGCCGTCATCCACGGCCTGCACGCATGAAAATCGGCAAGCGCGACGATCCTCAGCTTCAACCCAGGCGTCCAGCCCGGCGGTGTCAACTGGTAACGGGCTATTCTCAATCGCATGACCGGCTCGTATCCGAAGGCATAGCTGCCGAGTGCCATGAACCCGACGATGCTACTGCCGAAAAGCTTCAGCAAACCGCGACGGCCGATCACTCATCCTCCTCCTCCTGGAACAGCCTGAACTGTGCTGCCTCCAGGTCCTTCGGTGGCTGCATTCCAAGATGCCTCCAGGCCGTAGCCGTCAGCACGCGGCCGCGCGGCGTGCGCTGGATAAAGCCCTGCTGAATCATATAGGGCTCGATAATGTCCTCGATCGCGTCGCGCGGTTCGGAGAGGCCGGCGGCAATCGTTTCGATGCCAACCGGGCCGCCGCCGAAATTTACGGCAATCATGTTGAGATAGCGCTTGTCGAGCTGATCGAAACCGACATTGTCGACCAGCAGCCGCGTCAATGCCTCGTCGGCGATCTCGCGGGTTACAGCCTCGGCCTTTGCCACCTCGGCGAAATCACGCACCCGGCGCAGCAGCCGGCCGGCGATGCGCGGCGTGCCGCGGGCGCGCCTAGCAATCTCGCGCGCCCCCTCTTCGGTTATGCCAAGCCCCATCAGCCGCGCACCGCGCCGTACGATCAGCTCCAATTCTTCGACCGTATAGAAGCTCAGGCGAACGGGAATGCCGAAACGGTCGCGCAGCGGCGTCGTCAACAGGCCGAGACGGGTAGTGGCGGCAACCAAAGTGAATTTGGCGAGGTCGATCTTCACCGAACGCGCCGCCGGACCCTCGCCGATAATCAAATCGAGCTGGAAATCCTCCATGGCCGGATAGAGGATTTCTTCCACGGCCGGGTTAAGGCGATGGATTTCATCGATGAAGAGCACATCGCGTTCTTCGAGATTGGTCAAAAGCGCGGCCAGATCGCCGGCCTTGGCAATGACCGGGCCAGACGTCGAGCGGAAATTGACGCCGAGCTCCTTCGCCATGATCTGTGCCAGCGTCGTTTTGCCGAGACCGGGCGGGCCGACGAACAAGACGTGATCCAGCGCCTCTCCTCGCCCCTTGGCTGCTTCGATAAACACCTTAAGATTGGCTCGAGCCTCCGCCTGGCCGGTGAATTCGTCCAGTGACTGCGGCCTAAGCGTCACATCCAGGTCTTCGCCCCGCTTTTCCGGCGATATCAGGCGTGCAGCCTCGCTCATGTCAGAAATTCCATTCCCGGTATACGTTTCGCGATTTTTTCATCGAAGGTTAGTGTTTTGGCGCAGCCATTACGAGCTGCAAGATGGGCCACAACATGATGCGATGGGTCGAAATTCAAGGGCGCATCTTCCGCTATTAACTGATCAAAGCAAGGAAGAAAGACAGGAATCATCGCGCCAGTTCCTTCAAACCCAGCCGAATCAACTTGGCGCTGTCTGCCCCCTCACCCGCTGATTTCATCGCTGCAGCAACCGCGTTTGCGGCCTGGTCGCGGGAATAGCCGAGATTTGTGAGAGCGGAAACGGCATCGGCGACCGGAGCGGAGGCGACGCCCTCGCCCAGTTCCTGCTTGAGGCCGATATTGATCGCCTCGCCCGCAAAGGCCGGCGCCTTGTTCTTCAACTCGGTGACAATGCGCATCGCCACCTTCGGTCCCACCCCCGGCGCCCGCGACACGGCGCTACGGTCCTGCAACGCGATCGCATTGGCAAGCTCGGCCGGCGTCAGCGTTGACAACAGCGCCAGCGCCACCTTCGCACCGACCCCCTGCACGGTCTGCAAAAGGTTGAACCATTCCCGCTCCAGCACCGTCGTGAAGCCGAAAAGGCGAATCTGATCCTCGCGGACATAGGTTTCGATGAAGAGAACGCAGGCTTCACCGATGGAGCCGAGCTTCGACAGCGTGCGCGCCGAACAATAGGCGACATAGCAGACACCATGCACATCCACGAGCGCATAGTCTTCGCCGATCTCTTCGATTGTGCCTTTCAACTTGCCGATCATGAGTGGTGTCCGTCAGGGATGGGTTTCGGGGGAGATGAGGTCGACCGTGGGAAAATAAGAGCGATAGCCCTTCGGATCTCGGGTCAGTAGGCAATACCCGCGAACGGCAGCATGGGCGCCAATCAGAAAGTCGGGGAGAATTCGCTCCCGCCCTCCGCCTGCTTGACGATAGATCTTAAAGGCCGCCGCAGCCGCAAAGGCCGCGGGCCAAGGCAGGCTTTCACGGCGAAACTCGCTTTGCGGCAACAGTTCATCCACTCGATCTAAGCTGCTGTAACGCACTGAAAATTCTGCATAAATTACAGGATTGATAACGACTGGCCCTTGCTTGAAAGCGGAAAAGACCTGCCCACTCGACCAATCATGCCAAGCCGAGCTAGGTACGGCCAAATCAACGAGCACATTCGTGTCGACGATCGTGACCATGATCTATCGGTCACGCGTCATCGACATCAATGCTTCGGCGTCGATATTCTGGTCGCCAGTGCCTTCCAAGCGCTTGAGGGTCGCCATAAAACGATCCAGCCGCTGCCGATCCTCGATCTCTCTCTTGCC
The DNA here is from genome assembly GCF_030272695.1 of Martinezella calliandrae. GTDB lineage: Bacteria > Pseudomonadota > Alphaproteobacteria > Rhizobiales > Rhizobiaceae > Rhizobium > Rhizobium calliandrae. The sequence continues at coordinate 31,727 of NZ_JARFYN010000043.1, read as the reverse complement.
GTTCTTCGGCGAAATAACCAGCTTTCCGTTCTCAACGGAGAATATGACTTCGCTGTTGAGTTCTATCCCTGCCAACTCACGCAAGTCACGGGGGATTGTCACTTGTCCTTTGGACGTCACGCGCATCTTTATATACTCTCCGACCTTGCAGTAAGAAATATTCTTACCGCAAGAACAAGTCAAGAACAAGCTACCCCACCAGGGCCGCCTGACGCATCCGGCTGGCGCCGCGATTATGGGCATGGCAAACGGCGATGGCGAGCGCGTCGGCGGCGTCGTTGCCTTTGAACTCCACCTTCGGCATCAGAATCTTCAGCATCATATGGATCTGCTGCTTTTCACCGTGGCCCACGCCGATGACAGCCTTCTTGACGGCATTTGGCGCATATTCGGCCACCTGCAGCCCGGCGCGCGCCGGCACCAGCATAGCGATGCCACGAGCCTGGCCGAGTTTCAGTGTCGCCACGGCATCCTTGTTGACGAAAGTCTGTTCGACCGCCGCTTCGTGCGGCTGATAGCTGTGGACGATATCGGCGAGCCCGTCGTGGAGTTGGCAGAGGCGCGAAGCGAGGTCCATCTCGCCATCGGATGTAACCGTTCCCGAGGCGACGAAACGCAGAGAGTTTCCTGATGTCTCGATAATGCCCCAGCCGGTACGGCGCAGGCCGGGATCGATGCCGATGATACGAATCGTGTTTTGCATGCGTCAACCTATCTTTGGCGCGGCAGATGTGCCAGCAAAATGTGAACAAAACAAAAACAAATCCACGCCGTGCGCCATTTATGCAGCTTTGAAATGCGCGATGAGGAATTTGCCGAGACAGGTTTGGAATAGAGCATCCGCACTCTTACATGATGAGGATTGCTCCTCCCTTTTCACCACGCAGGTCTCTTGCCATGGTCCCTTTTTCCATTCTCGATCTTTCGCCCGTTGCCGAAGGCAGCACCGTCAGCCAATCCTTTGAAGGCTCGAAGCGCATGGCGCAGAAGGCGGAGGAACTTGGCTATACGAGGTTCTGGCTGGCGGAGCATCACGGCATGCCCGGTGTCGCCAGCGCCGCGACCGCGGTCGTGATCGGCCATGTCGGAGCGGCGACCTCGCGCATCCGCATCGGCTCGGGCGGCGTCATGCTGCCTAACCACTCGCCATTGGTGATTGCCGAGCAATTCGGCACACTCGAGGCCCTGTTTCCCGGCCGCGTCGATCTCGGCCTCGGCCGCGCGCCCGGCACGGATATGCGCACCGCGCAGGCACTACGTCGCAACCTCGATGCCGGTGCGCAGAGCTTTCCCAATGATATCGTCGAGCTGCAGCATCTGTTCAGCCCGGCCGACGAAAACCAATCGATCCTTGCCGTGCCCGGCAACGGCGCCAAGGTGCCGATCTGGCTGCTCGGTTCAAGCCTCTACAGCGCCCATCTCGCCGCCATGCTCGGCTTGCCCTATGCTTTCGCCTCACACTTCGCTCCGGAAGCTCTGCTCGATGCGGTCGCCATCTATCGTGATCGGTTCACGCCGTCGGCAACGCTCGACAAGCCCTATGTCATGGTGGGCGTCATGGGCTCGGTCGCGGATACAGATGAGGAAGCGCGATATCACTTCACCTCGGCACAGCAACAATTCGTCAATCTACGCCGCAATGTCCGCGGTCCCTTCCCACGCCCCCGCAAGGATATGGACGATTTCTGGACGCCGATGGAAAAACTGAACGTCGAAAACACGCTGCGCTACGCCGTCGTCGGCTCGCCCGCGACTGCGGAGGCCAAGCTTTCGCAGTTCATCAGGGATACGCAAGCCGACGAAGTGATCATTTCGATGCCGATCCACGACATTGAGGCGCGGATGAGATCGGTGGAACTATTCGCGCAGTTGCCGTCCTTCAAGAAGGCGGCCAAATAAAACAAAACCCCGTTCTCCCTTCGGCAAGCCTTGGGAGAATGGGGCTCATTTTTTTACAGGAAAAATCAGGCCGAAAGCTTCGCCAGGATCTCTTCCGAAACGTCGAAGTTCGAGTAGACGTTCTGCACGTCGTCGTCGTCTTCCAGGCTGTCGATGAGCTTCATCAGCGATTGCGCCTTTTCTTCATCGACCGGCACATTGTTTTGGGCGCGCCAGATCGCCTTGACGGTTTCGGCTTCGCCAAGCGTTGCCTCCAGCGCCTTGGCGACTTCGTTCATCGCTTCGAAACCGCAGATAATGGTATGGCCCTCTTCGTCGCTCTCGACATCGTCGGCGCCGGCTTCGATTGCGGCTTCCATCACCTTGTCGGCATCGCCGACCTCAGGCTTGTAGGTAATTTCGCCAACATGGTCGAAGGAGAAGGAGACGGAGCCGGTTTCGCCAAGCGCGCCGCCGGCCTTCGTGAAGATCGAACGGACGTTTGACGCAGTGCGGTTGCGGTTGTCGGTCAGCGCCTCGACAATGATCGCCGTGCCGCCGGGGCCATAGCCTTCGTAGCGCACTTCATCGTAGTTCTCGGTGTCAGCACCGGCGGCCTTTTTTATGGCGCGATCGATATTGTCCTTCGGCATCGACTGCGCCTTGGCGTTCTGGATCGCCAGACGCAAGCGTGCATTCATGGTCGGGTCGGGCAAGCCGGTCTTGGCGGCGACGGTGATTTCACGCGCCAGCTTGGAGAACATTTTCGAACGCACCGAGTCCTGACGACCCTTACGGTGCATGATGTTTTTAAACTGTGAATGGCCAGCCATGGCACCCCTGTTCACGTCTTTTGTTGGGAATGGGCCGCCTTATAAGAGCGAAGTGGCTTTCATTCAAGCAAAAAGCCCGTAAAGAGGCCCGCGGCGAGACGCCCGGCGGCAATTGCCTCAAAGGTGTGCCCGGGCGGAGGGAAAGGGCCGCCCGGGCATCGTACTGAACGGCTCAAAGCCCCTTCAGCACGTATATCAGCGGCTTCCTCGGTAGGGTTTTCAGCGAAACCGTAGTGCTCGCGGTCGGCGCATAAGCGACGTCGAAATCCGGGCCGAACATTGCCAGGAATTGCTGTATGGGCGGCCCCCAACGGTGCATTGGCAGAATGAGCGACGAACGCAGCCGTTTGACCACTCGGCTCATGCTGTCTGCACCCATAGTCAACCCGCCATCGACCGGCACCATGACGATATCGAGCCGGCCGATCTCGGCATATTGCTTGTCGTTGAGCTCGAAATGCAGGTGACCAAGATGGCCGATACAAAGGCCGGCGACCTCGAAGATGAAGATCGAATTGCCGTTCGCCTCGACGCCCCCTGACCATGAGCGGATATCGGTCACCACATTGCGGATCAGCGTATCGCCGACAGTCAAATGGATCTTCGCCGGCTCGCCGGGCGTATCGGCCCAGCCATGCAACACATATTTGATCGCCGGGTCCGGGGTCAGCGTATAGTGGCTCGGGTGCGCCTTGTTCATCGTAACGACGGTCGGCGTATAGGGCGGTGGAAAGGCGCCGCTGAAATCAGTGGCGATCGACACACCGCCGGGCGTCTCGATGAATAGGGTGGCGTGACCGAGGAACGTAATTTTCACGTCGCCACCAACGGGATCGTTGGCAAGCGTCGGGCCGGAACCGGAAAAGCTGGCGAACGTCGCCTTCGGAAGTGATTGTGCGATGGCCTGACATTGGCTGGCTTGCGGGCGCGAAGGCATTTCCTGGGCGTCTGCGACATCCCACCCTGCCAAGGACAGCAGGAAGATCACAGCGAAGACAGGAAATCGCGGCATCATGCCATCCCTTCAGCTCCACAGAGGGCTAAAAGATGCGGCATGGCCTGAGGTACGTCCAGCGACAATCCGATAGGATTGCTCACAATCACGTCATCGCCGACGGGTGATTAACGGCTGGGCAATATCTAGCGCCAGAATTCAGGAATGGTTTCGGCGAGCCGCGGCCCGATCCTGAGTGGCGCGATCTTTTCGGCAAGTCCGGTCGCATCGGATATCTCGACACCGACGCCGCAGATGGTGGCCGGGCCGGAGGCAGCCTCGAAGCGGCCCTTCGGCATCTTGGAGATGAAACGATTGAGCGGCTCTTCCTTGTCCATGCCCAGCGACGAATCGTAATCGCCGCACATGCCAGCATCCGACATATAAGCGGTACCGCCGTTCAGGATCTGCGCGTCCCCGGTCGGCACATGCGTGTGTGTGCCGACGACGAAGCTCGCACGGCCGTCGACGAAATGACCGAAACACTGCTTTTCGCTGGTCGCCTCCGCATGAAAATCGAAAACGATGGCATCCGCCTGCTCCTTCAGCGGGCAGGCATCGAGGATCAGCTCCGCCGCCTTGAACGGATCGTCCAGTTCCGGATGCATAAAGACGCGGCCCATGATGTTGGCGACGAGCACGCGGGCGCCGTTGCGGGCGTAGTAGATGCTGGAACCGCGACCGGGGGTGCCGGCAGGATAATTCGCAGGGCGCAGGAACTGATCGTGGCGCTCGCAGAACACCACTGCTTCCTTCTGGTCCCAGACGTGATTGCCGGTCGTCACCACATCGGCACCGGCATTGATCGTTTCCAGAAAAATATCCTCGGTAATGCCGAATCCGCCGGCAGCGTTTTCGCCATTGACGATGACGAAATCGAGCTTCAGATCGGAAATAAGGCCCGGCAGGCGATCCCATACCGCAACGCGCCCGGTCTTACCGACCATGTCACCCAAGAAAAGCAGCCGCATTCCCTATCCAATCACTTCCGAAACGAAATTGAGTCCGCTCTCGGTCAAAATCGCGTCAAGGCGGACATCATGCGGCTCAGCCGGTACTGATGGCACTTCTTGGCAATCGAATGCAATGCCGATCAGCCGCGGAGACAACCCTTTTTGGTGCAGCCGCTCGATGGCGCGGTCATAATAGCCGGCGCCGTAGCCGATACGGTGGCCGGTGCTATCGAAAGCCGAAAGCGGCACCAGCATAATCTGTGGGTCCAGCACTGTGGCCTCGGGCCCCGGCCCCGCCGTCCCAAAACCGCTGGAAACGAGTGCCGCGCCGGCAACGAGTTCGCGAAAGACGATGGTGCTTTTGTCGAGAATGACGGGCAAGCAGAGCCGCGCGCCCCGCTCACGCAGCCGGGCCATCAGCGGCCTTATATCCACTTCGGAGCGGATTGGCAGGAAGCCGGACACGATCTCCCCCGGCTGAAGATCGATCGCATCGCCGCCATGCACAAGCATCGCCAGCGCCTTTTCGATACGTTCGTCCGGGCCAATGGCGTCGCGCGCCGCCAGACGTTCGTTGCGATATTGGGTTTTCAGCTCTCTGGGGGTCATCAGGCTTTCGTGGATTTTGACAAATATCACGAAAAGATAATGAGCCGGCGGCCTATTGCAATGCGTGAAAGCGACATGCGGTGATTGTATGTTGGCCGACAGAGATCAGCCAACCTTGCGTGTCACCGAAATCAGCCCGTCCCCTTCGATGTGCGCGCGAACATTTTCATAGTTCAGCAGCCGGGAATGACCTGTCTCGATCGGATGAGAATGCGTGGCCGTGATCACCATGACGTCGGCACCAGCGGCCTCGCCGGCCTTGATGCCGGCCATCACGTCTTCGAAAACCAGACAATCAGACGGCCGCATGCCGAGACGTTCGGCGCCGAGGATGTAGCATTGCGGATCGGGCTTGCCGATCTTGACGTCCTCGGCGGTGACAATAAACCGAGGGACCGGAATGCCGGCGGCCGCCAAGCGGGCCTGGGCAAGCCGGTACGGCGAGGAGGTGACGATCGCCCAACGCTCCGGCGGCAGCGAGGCCAGGAATTCGATGGCGCCCGGGAGCGGCACCACGCCTTCCACATCGGCGATTTCCGCTTCCGTGATCATCAGCGACTCAGCCACCGGATCGACGCCCGGCAGGTTCAGCCGGCCGATCGTATCGACGCCGCGCGAACCGTGCATGGTGGGCATGAAAGCCGCGACATCGAGCCCCTTGCTGCGCGCCCAATCACCCCAGACGCGCTCGGCAGCAGCGATCGAGTTGATGATCGTGCCATCCATGTCGAACAGGAATCCGGAATATTTTTTGTCGAAGGCGGAAGACGATGCGACGGACAAGGTACAGTCCCTTTCGGTTGACGGGATCAGTCGGCGCGAGCCAAGGCTTACTCGCGATATCTTTCCTCCGACTACCGATAGCGACGGCAAGAAGCAAATGAATGCTGGACGGCAAGCAAGGAAAAATGCCGTTATGCCCCGTCGAAGTTCTCCCCTTCCCGGAACACCAACTCCAGCAATATGCCGGTCGGGGTATGCACAAAGAGCCGCCGCTCGCCGAGTTCCGGCAGATCCATCGTCGAATAGGCAATGCCCAGTGCATCGAGCTTGCGCCGACGCCCGTGATAGTCGGCAAGCCGGAAACCGGCGTGATCGATGGTTTCACCATGACGGTCGACAGGGCCGGCACGGCCGGGAATGAGATGAACAATCGGATCCTTGCCCGCATAGAGCCAATATCCGGGAAAACCGAAGGCGGGTCTGTAACCCGGCTTCAGATCGAGAACGGTCTCAAGAAAGGCGCGCGTGCCCTCCAGATCGGCAGTTCTCAGGGTCACATGGTCCAACATGGCCGGTCTCACGCGATCGCGCCGCCGCCATCGACACGTACGGTCGATCCGGTGGCGAAAGGTGTTGTCATCAAGAACAGTGCCGCATTGGCGATATCTTCCGGCGTCCCAACCACGCGGGCCGGCAGGTTTGCCGCAGCGCGGGTAAACATTCCCTGGCGCGTCTCTTCGGCCATCCTCGACCAAAGCGGTGTATCGATCAGACCGGGTGAGACTGCATTAACACGTACCGGCGCCAATTCCAGCGCAAGGCCGCGCGCCAAGGCCTCCAGCGCCGCGTTGATGGCTCCTTGCAGGACCGACGTCGCCGAAGGCCGCACCGCGAGATAGCCGGTGATGAAGGTCAATGTCGCCCGCTCGCTGAATTTGGCCGCGCGCGCGATACGGTAAGCGCCCCAGAACTTGCTTTCCATCGCCTGCTTGGCATCAGTCAACGGCAAGGAGCGGACCGGCCCGCTCGCTGTCTGCGCGGCGGAGATGACGATATGGTCCCAAGACGCTTCCCCGGCAAAGAAGCGATCGATTGCCGCTTCATCGGCAGTGTCGAGCACCACGGCCCGCACTGTGGCAGCCAGGCCCCTCAGGGCTTCATCGAGTTTTGCCTGCGAGCGGGACGCGATCGTGACCTTGGCGCCGGCCTCCGCTGCCGCCTTCGCCGTTGCCAGTCCAATGCCGGAACTGCCGCCGAGCACCAGAACGCGTTGATCAATCAAAGACTTCATAGGGCATACTCCTCTTGTGAAAACCGCTGGATATCGAGCAAGCGCCGGCGTCGCGCTGCCATCTATGCTCTGTTCCCAACTTCGGTCCGCCTGTGACGAGAAAGATTTAGACCTTCTTGGCGCTTGCAAGAATAGACTTTTCTAGAGATGGTTCCTTGCTATATCAGCAAGAATATGGCCGATAACCTATTTGACATGTTGGTGTTCGTGCGCGTTGTCGAGGCGGGCAGTCTCTCAGGCGCGGCGCGGGAACTACGCCTGTCGCTTGCCGTCGTCAGCCGCAAATTGGCGCGGCTGGAAGAGCGCCTCGGCGTCCGCCTGGTAAATCGCACAACACGGACATTGGCGCTGACCGAGGAAGGCACGACTTTCCACACGCGCTGCGTCCGCATTCTCGCTGAAATCGATGAAGCCGAGTTGGAGGTGACGCGCGGTCGCGACACTGCAACCGGCGTTTTGAGGGTCACGTCGACCTATGCCTTCGGCCGCCGGCGGCTGGCGCCGCTGCTTAGCGAATTCCGATCGCATCATCCCGGATTGCATATCCAGCTCGACACGTCTGACTCCATCGCCAACATTGTCGAAGGCGGCTACGATCTCGCGGTGCGCTTCGGCGCTCTAGCGGATTCCAGCCTGATTGCTCGGCAACTCGCACCGAATATTCGCGTCATCTGCGGCGCACCGGCCTATCTCGACCGGCACGGGCGGCCCGAGAAACCGGAAGACCTTCTGGGCCGGGATTGTATCGTGTTCGGCCATCCGCCGCTGGACGATTGGGTTTTCGACGACGGCACGACCGTGCATGTCCGTGGGTCGCTCGCCACAAATGATGGCGAACTTGCGCATACCTGGGCTCTCGACGGCGCCGGTCTGATCATGAAATCGATATGGGACGTCCGGGACGATATCGATTCCGGACGGCTGGAGGTTGTGCTCGCGAAGCAGCGGCTGCCGGCCGCGCCGATCCACGCGGTTTATCCGCACAATCGTCATACCGCCGCCAAGGTGCGCCTCTGCGTCGACTTCCTAGCGGACAGGCTGAAACGGCAATCGGCGTCCGTGTTGCCGACCATCTGACTGCCAGAATATACGCGGCAGAGCAATCCGCCGCGCATGTCGCTACATTACTCGCCAAGCCGGCTCTTCAACCCATTGATGACATGATTGGCGAGTGCTTCATAGTCGTCGTCGAAATGGTGACCACCATCCATGGCGACGACCTCGGCGCCGGTGTCTTTCAGCGCGGGGCAGGCGACATCCTCGTCATCATCCTTGCCGTAGATGCATTGCACCATCTTCGGGTTGATCGACTTGAGGTCGTTGATGGGATCGCCGCCCTTGCCTTCGCTTTTGGCGCCGAGCCAACCCATGACCGAGATCACATAGTCGACCTTGCGCGACAGCGACAGCAGCGACATCTGCACGATCTTGTCCTTGTCCGGCTGCTTCAGTCGGTTATAGCTTGCCGGCAGTACATCGGCGCCGAAGGAATAGCCGATTAGCACCACGTGCCTCACCTTGAAGCGCTTGGTATAGTACTGGATGATGCGAGCGAGATCGTCGGCGGTCTGCTGTGGATCGCGCTCCGACCAGAAGTAGTGCAGGGAGTCGACACCGACGACGGGAATACCCTGGTCCTGCAGAAAGCTACCGACTTCCTTATCGATATCGCGCCAGCCGCCGTCGCCGGAATAGACGATCGCCAGCGTATCTTGCGTCGGCTTGGTGCTCATGACGTCGAGTGGCAGGCCAAGCGGCGACTTTTCGCTATCGATCGTCTTCATCATCTCCGCCAGCCCATCGCTTAGCGCGGCATAGGTGTCGTCGGTGTCGGAATTGGTAACCTGGACATCGGGATGCTCCTTCTGGATCTCCGCGACGTGATCGCGTCCATCCTTGGGAGCTTTCGAAGTGAAGGTCGCAACGATCGGGTTCGGCAGCGCGCCGTCCTGTAGACCGAAGGACACCATATCGCCATCGGTCTTCTTTTCGGCCGGCGTGCAAAGCTCCTGCTTCAGCGCGATGCCGAAGGTCGGATCGATAGCAAGCGTGCCGGCCACGGTGGCGTCGGGCGTTTGCGCAGCGATGGTCAGCGCCATCGCGCCGCCGGCGCCGACGCCGGCAATGATCGGTAGTTGATAGGTACTGTCGGCGAAAGAACGCTGCACCTGCTGGCTTAGGGACTCCAGGTCCGAGACCATGTAGATGCAACCGTCGTTCTGGCTGACATCATACTTGTTGAGCGAGGCCAGAAAGGACGGGTAATCGATGCCGATAACCAGGGTGCCCTTGGCGACGAGCTTGTTGGCGACGCCATTTTCCTTATCGCCCCAACCGGCCGCGTCCGAGATCAGAACGACCTCGCTCGTCACCTTGCCCTGTGGACGCATGATATGCGGCGGGGAAATCATGCCGAGATCGTATTTGGTACCGTCCTCGGCCGCTTTCGCCGCGCCGGATACAATTAGCCCCGTTGCCAATATGAATGCGGACGCCAATGACACTGCGTATTTCAAGATCATTTCCTCACGACCCCTTTAAGTCCGCCCCCGATGAGGAATGTGGCATCCATCAACGCGATCATTGGACTCACACCTCCCGAGACAGCCAGATAACGCGGCTGCCATTCGGGATGAAATTTAGATTTGAAGGCACGAAGCCCTTTGAAGTTGTAGTACCGCTCGCCGTGTTCGAAGACAGTTCCGCCGACCCTGTCCCAAACCGGCGCCGATTCCCGTCTCGACATGCCCGACAACGGCGCCATGCCAAGGTTGAAGCGCTGGAAGCCCTGCTCTTTCAGATGCACGAGGATCTGCACGAATAGAAAATCCATCGATCCCTTCGGCGCGTCAGGCGAGAAGCGCATCAGATCGACGGAGCCCTCTTCCTTGGTCTCCGTCATCAGGATGTTAGCGAAAGCAACGATCTTGCCATCCTTTTTCAACACGCCAACCGGCTGCGAAACGACATAATCGGGATCGAAGGCGCCCAGCGAAAAACCCTTTTCCTTGGCGTTGTGATCGGCAAGCCATGAGTCTGAAACCTGAGCGAGCTGATCGATGACGCCGGGCACAAGATGGGGTTCGATAACGGCAAATTCTAGTCCGTCGCGCACGGCGCGGCTCGCTGTCTGGCGAAGATTGGCCCATTTCCCACCCTTCAGGTCGAAATTGGCGAGATTGACGACCGCCAGCTCGCCGAGTTTGAAGGCACGCAAACCAGCATCGGCGCAATAGGACAAAAGCGCAGGCGATATTTGGTAGAAGACGGAACGACAGCCGGCCGCGCGGGCAGCTTCGACAAACCGCCAAACGAGATCCGGCACCGCCTGTCGTGGTCCAATCGGATCGAAGAGCGCAATCCAGGAACGACCCTGCTTGCCATACATGATAAAGGCATCGCCCTTTTCGGAGAACATGATGCTTTTATCGCCCATGCGCACGAGATTGGCGTCGGCAACCCCTTGCTTGCGAACGATTTCGACGGCCCGTTCCACCGCATGGTCGGAAACCGGCTCCAGCCGCGCCGTTGCCGGCCGCAGCAGGCTAAAGATCGCGATCGCCGACGAGACGATGGAAATGCCGAGCACGGCGCGAAGCCCGCGTGGCGCTTCCTCGGTAAATTCGAACTGCCACCAGAGCTGGTTGCTGTATTCGACGTCGCGGTAGACAAAAAACAGAATGACGACCGCGCCGATGCAAATGACCGCGATTGCCGTCAACCACCCCGCCGTCAGGGTTTGGTTGATCAGTGATGCCGGGCGAGTGAACAGTCTGCGGCTGACGACAAGGCCGAAAACGTGGAAGCCGAGCAGCGCGGCTTCGACGACGGCGATGGCCTTTAACAACGAGAATAGCAACGCGAATACCGCCGAGACAATCGAAACCCACCATGCGCCATCAAGACGTTGGCCGAGCCCACGGGCAGCAACGATCATCGCCAAGCCGAGAAGACTGGAAAGAAAATGCGCCCCTTCGATGAGGGGCAGAGGCAGATAGTCGGAGAGGAATTCGAGGTTCCTGTCCGGCGTCGGCGTCACGCTTGAAAACACCAGCATCATGCCGAGCAGCAACGCGAAGGTCGACAACAACTGTGGCATCAGACGGCCGCCGATCCGCCGCATGCTGGAGGCGACCGGATGGTCGACGAAACGACGCAGTTCCGCCACCGAGATCGCCAGGATCGCGATCGCCAGCGGGATGACGTTATAGATGACGCGGTAAAGAACCAGCGAACCGAGAACCGCGTCGGCATTCACCGAGCTGCCGAGCCACGCGATGATGATCGTCTCGAAAACGCCGAAGCCGGCGGGCACGTGGCTGAGGACGCCGAGGCCGACGGCGATGGCGTAGATGGCGAAGAAGCCCGGCCAGCCGATGGCCGAATCCGGCAGCAGCACATAGAGCACCGACGCCGAGGCGGCGATGTCGAGCGCGGTCACCAGGAATTGCCGCGACCATGTAAGCGAATCTGGTAGGCGAATGGCGATGGGTCCGATCCGGACCTCGCGGCCGTTGCGGCCGATGACGATCACGATTGCCAGCGCCGCGAGAATGGCGCCCGCGACCAGACGAAGCCATAGGCCGTCGACCTCGATCAGCGGCCCGATCTCGTCGGCGATGATCATCAACGCAATCGAGCCAACGGCAGCGAGGCCAAGACCGAAAGCAAGGGTTACGAAGGCGATAACGCGGGTAATGTCGTCCGGTGACAAGCCGAGTCGGGTATAGGCGCGATAGCGTATGGCGCCGGCGCTGAGCGCACCAAAACCGGCTGTATTGCCAACCGCATAGGCGCTGAAGGAGGTCAACGCCACATGCGGAAATGGCACCCGCTTGCCGATATATTCCAGCGCGTTCTGATCGTAGAAGATCAGCGAGAAGAAGCTGAGACCCGTGAAAAACAGGGCGAGCAGGATTGACGAGATTTTCGTCGTCGCCAGCGCGTGCACGACATCGTCATAGCGCACCTCGTTCGTCAGATCGAAGATCGCATAGGCGGCGATACAAAAGACCGCGACCGTGAGGATAGCGACAATCAGCGTGCGATTGCGGTTCAGGAACCCGCTTATGCCGCCGCGCGCCTCCAGGTCCTCATCGGCTTTTTTCAGATCGATTGGAGTCGACATGCTCTACCTGTTTTGAATTGGCTTTCGCCGGTCCCGTTTAGTCGGATGTGCAGTAACGCGAATCTTGCATCTCTGTGTTACCGCCAGCACTTCTTACGACGGGCTCTTTTTCTCGAGCGCTCCCATCATTCTGAATTTGGGCAATTTTGGCGCAGGACTCGTTCCGCCAGCAATGAATCTGTTATTATTTAAAGGAATTTGTCATTCATCCCGAATTTGAGCTTATCCACACAGAAAAGTGAACAGTGTGGCCTGCCATCAACGCAGTTCTCCGTCAGGATGTACCTTTCGGACGATCTTATCTTCCCAAGCGAGCAAACCTCCCGTTCCCGAATGCGGTTCGAGTTCTTCGACCGCTCCCCGATTGGCGATATCTACCAGTTCCCAATGGACTTCTTCGGGCGAAAATAGGTGCGCTTTCCCCATTGCCGCAGCCCCGCCACGACATGAAAAAAGGCCGCGCCCTTTCTCGGTCAACGTTTAAACGTCATCTCCACTTTCGTCCTGTATCGCGCGCCATCCTCGCCGGTGCCGCCATCCCAATGAAAAGGCCGGGAGTGCTGGAACCATCTCAATAGCCTGCCGATCAAGCAGATTCACGACCGCTGGATCAGCGCCTATGCCGGCAATGCCTTGTCGATCCTTGGCCGGCTGAAGAGCGATCTCGAAGGCTGAAGTAACAGGGGTAGTCCGATGGCCGCGCGACTAGCTTTTCGCGTTCTGGCTCAATAGCGCTTTCAGCTTCTCGCCGGTTCCATCTTCCTCAAGGGGCGTATAGACGACCAGCTTCATATCCGGCCGGTCGATGACGGCGAGCGCGGTATATTCGAACGTCATCAGCCCGCCTTGGGGATGGCGCAATCGCTTGTAGCCGGCGAGCGGCCGCAGCACTTCCTGTCTCGGCCACCAGGCGCGAAATTCCGGGCTTGCCTGCGTCAATGTCTCGATCAGCCGCTCGAAGTCGGGATCGCCGGCATAACGGGCGCTATCGGCGCGGAACATTGCGAGCGAATTCGTAGCCACGATCTCCCAATCGACCAATAGTTCACGATGAGCGAGATCGGTGAACACCCGATGGACGGTGTTGCGCGCGTCGCCCTGCAACAAGCCGTAGTCGCCGAAAAGAGCCACCGCCGCTGAGTTCCAGGCAAGTACATCCCAGCGCCGGCCGAGGACATAGGCGGGTTGGCCGGTGAGGCTCGCAAGCATCCGCCGCAGCGATTCCGGCACTTCTTCCGGCCCGCGCGACGGAATTTCCGTCGATGGCCGATCGCTCAAGATGAAGAGATGCCGTCGCTCGGCGGGATCGAGCCGCAACGCGTCAGCCAGCGCCGACAGCACCTCCGCCGAAGCACGCACATCCCGCCCCTGCTCGAGCCAAGTGTACCAGGTGGCCCCAACGCCGGCGAGAAGTGCCACCTCCTCGCGTCGCAATCCCGGCGTCCGCCGGCGAAATCCTTCTGGCAGACCTACGCTTACGGGCGTCAACTTCTCACGGCGAGACCGTAGGAAGGCGCCGAACTCTCGGCGCCTTGCTTCGAGAATGGTTTGATTTTGATTGATCGTCATGGCCTATCATAGCAGGATCAATACTAGGATAAAGCTGGAACTGTTTGTCGCTTTCGCAAACTGCCAAATATCACGGCAGAGACGAACTGGAGGCGATTGCGATGGACATGAGCGACAAGACGATCCTGATCACCGGCTCGACCGATGGCGTCGGCCGACGGGTTGCCGAAAGGCTCGCCGGATCGGGCGCGACGGTGCTGGTGCATGGGCGTGACAAAGCGCGCGCCGAGAGCCTGCTTTCCAGCATCCATGGTGCGGGTGGGAAAGCGACCTTTTACCCCGCCGATTTCTCATCACTGGACGAGGTCCGTACCCTGGCCGACGCGATCGAGCGCGATCATGGTCGCCTCGAGATCTTGATCAACAATGCCGGCATCGGCACCAGCGGCCGCGGTGCCGGCCGCCAGGTCAGCCGCGATGGGCATGAACTGCGCTTTGCGGTGAATTATCTTGCCGGATTCCTGCTCACCCGCCGCTTGCTGCCACTGTTGAAGGCGAGCAACCCCGCCCGCATCGTGAACGTTTCCTCGATTGGTCAGCAGCCGATCGATTTCTCCGATGTCATGCTGACCCATGGCTATAGCGGCGTACGCGCCTATTGTCAGAGCAAGCTGGCGCAGATCATGTTCACGTTCGATCTCGCCGAGGAACTGGTGGGATCCGGCGTTACCGTCAACTGCCTGCACCCTGCAACCTACATGGACACCACCATGGTGCACCAGGCAGGCGTGGCACCCATGAGCACCGTCGACCAGGGCGCCGACGCCATTCTCAATCTGGCTGTAAGCGCCAAGCTCGAAGGACAGACCGGCCTCTATTACGATGGGCAGCGCCCTTCCCGCGCCAATGCCCAAGCCTATGACGCGGCTGCGCGCGATCGGCTGCGCGTCCTCAGCCAAGACCTCACCGGTCTCGCCTGAACGCCGGCCGAAACGCCCCTCTTCAATCTTCCAATCCCATCATTATTCATCCAACAAGGAGACAAAACATGTCACCCCAACACGTCGTCATCATTGGCGGCTCATCCGGCATCGGCCTTGCGAGTGCCGCTCACCTCCTCGAAAAAGGATATCGGGTAACGATCACAGGTCGCGATGCGGCCAAGCTGAAGGCGGCGGCACAAAGCCTCGCCGGCGAAGTCGCCACGATCGCCATGGACGCCGCCGACCTCACCGGCCTTCCTAACACCTTCCAGGCGATCGGGCCGTTCGATCATCTCGTTCTGGCACTGGGCGGCGGCAATGGCGGCGGCCCCTTC
Organism: Martinezella calliandrae; assembly: GCF_030272695.1. GTDB lineage: Bacteria > Pseudomonadota > Alphaproteobacteria > Rhizobiales > Rhizobiaceae > Rhizobium > Rhizobium calliandrae. The sequence continues at coordinate 16,491 of NZ_JARFYN010000043.1, read as the reverse complement.
GCTACGGTCGATCTGGCCGATGTCAAGAAAGGCTTCGAGCAGAAGACGATGGCGCATTTTGCCTGCGCCCAGGCTTGCCTTCCCTATCTCTCGAAGGACGGCAGCATCACATTCGTCTCCGCCGTTTCGGCACAGGCTGCCTTGCCGGGAACAGCGGGGCTTGGAGCCGTCAACGCCGCTATAGCAGCCCTTGCGCCAATCCTTGCCGTTGAACTCAAGCCGATCCGAGTGAACTGCGTTTCGCCCGGCGTCGTCGATACGCCCTGGTGGGATTTCCTCGGCGAGGAACAGAAGGCGCCGGCCTTTGCTAGCTTCGCCGCCCGCACCCCTGTCGGACGGGTCGGACGCCCGGAAGAGATTGCTGAGACAATTGCCTTCTTGGTCGGCAACGGCTTTACCAGCGGCCATACGCTGATCTGTGACGGCGGCATTCGGCTCGGCCAATAATGCGCAGCGCGCCATGGCCGGTCAGACCCGGCGATGGCCCTCACTTGCCCCCGACGTCAGCCTGCAGATGCGTCAGGATGTGGATCAACTCCGGCGCCATGTCGCGGATCTCCCGGAGGTGGATCGCGCTGAGCCGGCGCAGAATATCCTCGGATTTTTTTGTCAGCCGCAGCGTTTGCCGGCGTTTGTCGGCCGGATCGGGATGGCGGGAGACATAGCCGGCGTCAATCAGACGGCCGGCCAGCTCGGTTGCGGTATGCGGCGCGATCAGCAGGCGTTCCGCCAGCATGCCGATGGTCATCGCCTCGCCTTGCGGGTTGCCCTTGATCGCTAGCAGCGCTTGATGCTGCTGCGGTGGTAATCCCTCATGTTGGGCGGCAGAGGTGCTGAAATCCATGAATTTCCGGAGCGTATAGCGCAGTGTCGCCAGAGCCTCGTAGTCCGTCTGCGATAGCGTTTTATCCAAATCTCGCGCCACTCTCATCGTCCTCATGAATACATTTTGTTTTCGTTGTTTTCATCGTTTCGGCCGTTGATTTATATCGCATTACGATATAATTGCCAGTGCAACGCAATCCCGGCCACTTGCCCCGCGCTTTAGCACAGAAAGCATTCCATGAAGGATATCAACGCACATCGGCACGCCCATGATTTCTCGGGTGGCGCTTCACGGAAAGACAACGGCGATTTTACCACGGACAAGCGCGTTCTGGTGCTTGCGGCTATGGCCCTGGTCGTAGGCACCGGCGGCGCCCTGTCTGCCTGGGTGCTGATCAACCTCATCGTGCTGGTTACCAACGCCGTCTGGATGTTCAAGATCAGCGTCGAACCCCTGTCGTTGGGCACCGTTGCCCGCTCGCCCTGGATGGTCGCGGCTCCCGTCATCGGCGGCATGGTGATCGGCCTCATGGCACGGTACGGTTCGGAAAAGATCCGCGGCCACGGCATTCCGGAAGCAATCGAAGCGATCCTGATCGGCGGCAGCCGCATGTCGCCGAAGGTGGCAGTCCTGAAGCCGCTCTCTTCCGCCATCTCGATCGGCACTGGCGGCCCGTTCGGCGCGGAAGGGCCGATCATCATGACCGGCGGCGCCATCGGCTCGCTGTTCGCACAATTCTTCCATTTGAGCGCCGCCGAGCGCAAAACCCTCTTGGTCGCAGGTGCGGCCGCCGGCATGACTGCGATCTTCGGCTCGCCCATCGCCGCCGTCATGCTGGCCGTCGAACTGCTGCTGTTCGAATGGAAGCCACGCAGCTTCATTCCGGTCGTGATCGCATCCTGCGTCTCCATCACCTGGCGACCGTTCCTGATCGGCAGCGGGCCGCTCTTCCCGGCGAATTTCGACATGCCGCTGAGCGGGTGGAGCATCCTGCTGGCCGCCGGCCTCGGCATCGTGTCCGGCTTGCAATCCGGCCTCTTGACGACATTGCTCTACCGCATCGAAGACGCCTTCGAGAAACTTCCAATTCATTGGATGTGGTGGCCCGCCCTCGGCGGCCTCGTTGTCGGTCTCGGCGGATTGATCGAGCCACGCGCGCTTGGCGTCGGCTACGAAATCATTGCCGACCTGCTGAACAACCATATCGTCGCAGCTGCCGTGCTCGCCATTCTCCTGGTCAAGGCCGGCATCTGGCTGGTTGCATTGTCGTCGGGAACGTCGGGCGGCGTGCTCGCGCCGCTTCTCATCCTCGGCGGCACGCTCGGCTGGCTTATCGGCCTCGCTCTGCCCGGAGATCCCGGCTTCTGGGCGCTGCTCGGCATGGCCGCGATGATGGGTGGCACGATGCGCGCGCCGCTGACCGGCACCTTCTTCGCAATCGAACTCACGGGCGATATGCATGCACTGGTGCCGCTGCTTGCGGCTACCGTGGCAGCCTACGCGGTCACGGTGTTGCTGTTGAAGCGCTCGATTCTGACGGAAAAGATCGCGCGCCGCGGCCAGCACATCACCCGCGAATACGGCATCGATCCGTTCGAATTGACGCGCGCGGCCGATATCATGATCGCGAATGTGAACACTCTGCCCGCCGCCATGCCGGCCATAGAGGCGTTGGCGCAATTGACCGAGCGGCCGGATGCCCGTCGCTACTATCCCGTTATCGAGACCGACGGCCGTTTGGTCGGCATGATCTCGCGAGCGGACGCCCTGCGCTGGCAGAATGAGCCCGATCTCGCCGGTCAGACGGTCTATGATTTGGCCTCGGACACCTCCATTCCGCTTGCCCATCCGGAAGATACGGTCGGCCGCGTCGCCGATATCATGATCCAGGCCGATACTGGCCGTATCCCCGTTGTTGATGAGCGAACAGGCGTTCTTGTCGGCCTTATCGCCCGCAAGGATCTACTGCGACTGCGCAGCGCCGCCAACCGCTCGGAATTCGAGCGTGGCGCATATCTGGGCGCAAAACGTTAAGGGAGGAGGAACGGCGTCAGCGGGGCAATAAGAATCCCGCGACGCTGCCTTTCTTTTCACGGTCGAGAAAGGAAGAGCGATCCACGACGACCGATGGATGTTTACGATCCTGGGCGCCTACAAACGTAGGTGGGCACCGTGTGTCCAGGCCCACGAGCCTGGTCAGGGACAGCTCCCTTTGGATCGAGTATGGCCCCAGGGATTGTGGTTCCTGTCGGGAAGCGCAGACCGCGGCCTCTATATAAAGGGGATTTTCAATCAGCACCAGAGGGTGCCAAGTCTAGTCCGAGAAATAAAACAAAACCTCAGTTCGGCTCGCCGCTCGGGCGAACGGTCAGCTTCTCGGTAATACCGCGTATACGCATCGTCACTTCGTCGATGACGGTCGCCAGCGTCTCTTCGCTGCGGGCGTTGGCCGCAGCCACGGTGTCATGGTTGCTACGCAAGGCGTCGAGTTCGGCTTCCAATCCAGCGACACGACGCGTCAGCTCCGCCACCTCGTCCATGATCATGATGCCGGCCATGACGGTGACGCGCAGATCGCCGATTTCGCCGAACTGACCCTTTAGATGCGCGACATAGCGATCAAAGCGGGTGGCGAGATCCGTCAGATGGGCTTCCTGCCCCTCTTCGCAGGCCATGCGATAGGCTTTGCCGTCGATCGTTACCGTTACCTGCGCCATTCGACTTTCCGATCATTGCCGCTGATCGCGACGGCTGGTTCCCAGGGGGTCAGCGGTCGAGCACGGCTCTTATGGTTTCCATCGCCGTCACAAGCCGGCGCGACACTTCGCGATTGACTTCTTCGAGCCGGTTTGCACGAAACTCGGCCTGATCGAGCTCCTGGGCGAGCCGCGAGCGATCGGCATGCACCCGGCGAACTTCGCCTTCGACATCGCTTTGCGCGCGTTCACGTTCGAACCGCCCGTCGACTGCACTCTCCAAAGTCGAAAGCGCCTGGCGCAACTGAGCGAGCGCCACATCCACCGTTTTGCCTGAAGGTGTCATGCCTTTCGATTCCCCGCGCAAGGCCCGAATCAAAACATCCGGCCACTTGTCTGATTTCGCAACAATATTCAACTCGGCAACTGCACGTCAATAAAGGCCGTCATGCGGCAGGGGACCTAATCTGTGGATGAAGGCCGCCTTTGCGGCTTATGCGGGCTTTGCATTGCCATTGTCGTCTTTTGTAAAAGTCAGCAGGCAAATGTCGAAAAATTGCCGCACCACCCCTTGATCGGCCCGCGGATTTGTTGACTTGCTCGCCCCAACTGCTATGTCTCAGCCGCCTAAGGCAACGCTAAAACGGAGTTATAAGGACTTCTCCGTTTCGGCCGCCTTTCAACCGGTGGTCCTGCCTCCCATGCGTGTGGCCATCCCCCGAACCCGGAACATTGCGGAAAAACCCATGATCTCTCGCGAACAACACGACCGGATGGCAAATGCGATCCGTTTCCTTGCCATGGATGCTGTCGAGAAGGCCAATTCCGGTCACCCCGGTCTGCCGATGGGGATGGCGGATGTCGCCACTGTTCTCTTTAGCAAATATCTGCGCTTCGACCCGAAGAATCCCCATTGGCCGAACCGCGACCGCTTCGTGCTGTCGGCCGGCCATGGCTCCATGCTTCTCTATTCGGTGCTGTACTTGACCGGCTATCCCGACATGACGGCCGATGACCTTGCGCACTTCCGCCAGCTAGGCTCCAAGACCGCCGGCCATCCGGAATATGGTCATGCCACGGGTATCGAAACCACCACCGGCCCGCTTGGTCAGGGCATCGCCAACTCGGTCGGCATGGCGATCGCCGAGCGCAAGCTGCGTGAAGAATTCGGCGCTGATCTGATGGATCACTATACTTACGTCATGTGCGGCGACGGCTGCCTGATGGAAGGCATCAGCCACGAAGCGATTGCCCTTGCAGGCCACCTCAAGCTCAACAAGCTGATCCTCTTCTGGGACAACAACTCGATCACCATCGACGGCGCCATCTCGCTCTCGGATTCGACTGACCAGATCGCCCGCTTTAAGGCCGTTCACTGGAACACGATCGAAGTCGACGGCCACGATCAGGCCGCAATCGGCGATGCAATCGAAGCCGCTCAGAAATCTGATCGCCCGACCCTGATCGCCTGCAAGACCATTATTGGCTTTGGCGCTCCGAACAAGCAGGGCACCCACAAGGTTCACGGCTCGCCGCTCGGCGCCGACGAAATCGCCGCGACCCGCGTCGCCCTGAACTGGCCCTACGAGCCTTTCGTTATCCCGAACGACATCCTCGGCGAATGGCGTGCGGCCGGTGAGCGCTCGGTTTCCACCCGCACCGAGTGGGAAGGCCGCCTCGCCGCTGCCGAGCCCGCCAAGAAGGCGGAGTTCAATCGTCGCTTCTCCGGCGAGCTGCCGGCCGGCTTTGATACCGCCATCAGCGACCTTAAGAAGAAGCTCGCCGAAACCAAGCCGACGGTCGCAACCCGCAAGGCTTCGGAAGACGCGCTTGAGGTCATCAATGGCTTCGTGCCGGAAATCGTCGGCGGCTCTGCGGACCTGACGCCGTCGAACAACACCAAGACCAGCCAGATGAAGTCGATCACCCCGACCGATTTCTCCGGCCGTTACCTCCATTATGGCATTCGCGAGCATGGTATGGCCTCGGCCATGAACGGCATTGCGCTGCACGGTGGCCTGATCCCCTATTCCGGCGGCTTTCTGATCTTCACGGATTATTGCCGTCCGCCGCTCCGTCTCGCTGCATTGATGGGTATCCGCTCCATCCACGTTCTGACGCATGACTCGATCGGCGTCGGCGAAGACGGCCCGACCCACCAGCCGGTCGAGCAGATCGCGGGCCTGCGCGCCATTCCGAACTTCCAGTTGTTCCGTCCGGCCGACGCCACGGAAACTGCGGAATGCTGGCAGATCGCGGTCAAGACGCACAATCGTCCGTCCGGCCTCGCGCTGACCCGCCAGAACCTAACTGCCGTGCGCACCGAATACAGCGAGAAGAACCTCTGCGAACAGGGCGCCTACACGCTCGCCGGCAATGCCGACGCCAAGGTGACGATCTTCGCTTCGGGTTCCGAAGTCGAAATCGCCGTCGCCGCTCGCGCTGCGCTGGAAGGCAAGGGTATTTCCACCCGCGTTGTCTCCGTTCCCTGCACCGAACTCTTCTTCGAGCAGCCGGAAGCCTATCGCAAGGAAGTCATCGGCAACTCCCCGGTCAAGATCGCCGTCGAAGCTGCTGTTCGCGAAGGCTGGGATGCCTTCATCGGACCGGAAGGCGCCTTTATCGGCATGAAGGGCTTCGGCGCTTCTGCTCCGTACAAGGACGTCTACAAGCACTTTGGCATTACGGCTGACGCCGTTGTCGCCGCCGCTGAGGCAAAGCTTTCCTGAGGGCGCTGACAAGCGCTCTCAAATCCAATAGATAATGACCCTGACTGAAAGGGAGTGAACACCATGACTGTAAAAGTTGCCATCAATGGCTTTGGTCGCATCGGCCGCAACGTTCTGCGCGCGGTCGTCGAATCCGGCCGCACCGACATCGAAGTCGTCGCCATCAACGACCTCGGCCCGGTCGAGACCAATGCCCACCTGCTGCGTTACGACTCGATCCACGGCCGTTTCCCGGCCGAAGTGAAGATCGACGGTGACAGCCTCATCGTCAACGGCGGCAAGCCGATCAAGGTCACCGCCATCAAGGATCCGGCAACCCTACCGCACCGCGACCTCGGCGTTGACATCGCCATGGAATGCACCGGCATCTTCACCGCTCGCGACAAGGCTGCCGCACACCTGACCGCCGGCGCAAAGCGCGTCATGGTGTCGGCTCCTGCCGATGGCGCCGACCTGACCGTCGTCTACGGCGTCAACCACGACAAGCTGACCAAGGATCACCTGGTCATCTCCAACGCATCCTGCACGACGAACTGCCTGGTTCCGGTCGTCAAGGTGCTGAACGATCTGGTCGGCGTCGACCACGGCTTCATGACCACAATCCACTCCTACACCAACGACCAGCCGTCGCTCGACCAGATGCATAAGGATCTGTATCGAGCCCGCGCTGCCGCTCTCTCGATGATCCCGACCTCGACGGGCGCCGCCAAGGCTGTCGGCCTCGTGCTGCCGGAACTCAAGGGCAAGCTCGACGGTTCGTCCGTTCGCGTACCGACCCCGAACGTTTCGGTCGTCGACCTGAAGTTCGTCGCCAAGCGCGCAACGACCGCCCAGGAGATCAACGATGCGATCAAGGCGGCCTCCAACGGCGCCCTGAAGGGCATTCTCGGCTACACCGACGAGCCGCTGGTTTCCCGCGACTTCAACCACGACAGCCATTCGTCGATCTTCGCTCTCGACCAGACCAAGGTCCTGGAAGGCACCTTCGTGCGCATCCTCACCTGGTACGACAACGAATGGGGCTTCTCGAACCGTATGGCCGACACGGCCGTCGCGTTTGCCAAGCTGATCTGATCACGACTTCTGCCCACTCCTTCCGACGACGGTTCGCTGGCGTCCATGGAAGGAGACGGGCTGGAGCATTTGACGATCGCTCCCTTCGAAATTGCCACGGGCGCGGCCATTCGCGCCAGTGGCTTGGTCATCACTGGCTTGGTCATCACTGACCGCGACGGCAACGGCGCCTTCTATCGCATCGACTGCGCCGCCAACTGGATCCGGCGCCCCCTGGTCGATCGAAACCAACGATGACCGGCGTCTTACTTCGCTTTCTGGCGGCAAGGGACAGTCGCGTTCCTCCGGCTCGAACTGACAACAGCGCACCGCCCGAATTATTCCGCCGCTCCGCCAAAATCTTTCCCCTTCCTGCCCTGCTATCGTCCAGATTCACAAATAGATTTCTTATAGGAATTCTCCCAGGGCTTTCAGGGGCCGTTTCGCCGTTCTGGCGAACGCATCACACTATGAAGTCGCATTCGTCGGAGCGGGCATCGATCGCAACGCCCTCTCTGAGCAATATTTCTATTTACTAAATTAAAGCGCGCGGCAGCATAGTGAATGGCAAGGGGAATTTGCGAAGGATCCGGGCTTTCGATCCGGGCGAGGATACGCGGGAAAGGGGAAGAAGCAGTGGAGGCTTTTTATGTCGTCGTGCTGGTTTGCACCCTCCTGATTTTGATGGCGGCTTTCTCGAGCTTGCTCGCTTTCCGCTTCGGCGCACCGCTCCTGCTGCTCTTTCTCATGATCGGGTTGATGGCCGGTACGGACGGGCTCGGCATCCAATTCAGCAACAACTATGTTGCCTATATTCTCGGCTCCCTCGCCCTCGCGATTATCCTTTTCGATTCCGGATACGGGACGCCGATCCAGGCCTTCAAACTGGCGGCCGCACCGGCTTTGGCGCTCGCGTCCACCGGCGTTCTTGTCACGGCAGCGCTCTTCGGCCTCGCCGCCGTCTGGCTCCTCGGTTTTACCTGGCTACAGGGTCTGCTCCTCGGCTCAATCGTCGCATCGACGGATGCGGCCGCCGTCTTCTTCCTGCTGCGCATCGGCGGGATCAACATCCGCGACAAGGTGCGTTCGACGCTGGAAGTCGAATCCGGCACCAATGATCCGATGGCGATCTTCCTGACGCTGGCGCTGGTCGAACTGCTGGCAAGCGGCGAAGGCTATCACGGTCTCAATCTCGTCATGCTCGCCGCATTCCTCCAGCAAATGGGCCTTGGTGTCATCTTCGGCCTGCTTGGCGGCATGATGATCGTGCTGATTGTCAGCCATCTTGAGACCGATCGCGGCCTGACGCCGATCTTCGTTCTGGCGCTCGCCCTCCTTGTCTTCTCCTTCACCGGCGCCGCCGGCGGCAGCGGCTTCCTCGCCGTCTATGTTGCCGGCATCTACGCCGGCAATCGCAAAATGCCCGCCGCAGCTAGCATCAAGCGCTTTCAGGACGGCATGACGTGGCTGGCGCAGATCATCATGTTCCTCGTCCTCGGCCTGCTCGCAACCCCGTCGCAGTTTCCGGCGATCGCCATTCCTGCCGTGGCGCTGGCACTATTCTTGATCTTCATCGCCCGGCCGATCGCCGTCTGGCTCTGCCTGCTGCCTTTCGATTACACGCAGCGGGAGACCGGTTTCGTCGCCTGGGTCGGCTTGCGTGGCGCGGTCTCCATCCTGCTCTCCATCATGCCGATCCTCGGCAATCTCCAGAGCAGCAAGACCTATTTCAATGTCGCCTTCATCGTCGTGCTGGTGTCGCTTCTCGTCCAGGGCTGGACTATCAAGCCGATGGCGCGTCGGCTCGGCCTCATCGTCCCTCCGCGTATGGGCGCGGTCGATAAGGTCGAGGTCGACCTCCCGGGCGCGGTCAACCATGAACTGCTTTCCTATCGCGTCGCCAAGGATAGCCCGGTCTTGCGCGGCGAGCGCATCCCCCGCTGGGCGATGCCGTCGCTCGTCGTGCGCGATGGCAAGTCGATGCGTTATCAATATGCCGGCCGCCTGCGCGAAAATGATCTCGTCTATCTCTTCATCGTTCCGAGCTATTCACGGCTGCTCGACCGACTGTTCGCCAGCCGCGCGCCGGTCGATCCGGATGACGCCGATTTCTTTGGCGCCTTCTCGATCTCGCCGCTGCGCCCCGCCGCCGATCTCGATGCGGCTTATGGGCCAGGGCTTCTGAGCGAGGCGGAGAAGGGTCTGACAATTGCCGAGTTGATGCGTCATCGCCTTGGAGGCAGGGCCGAGTATGCCGACCGTGTACGTCTCGGCGAGATCATCTTGATCGTCCGCGATCTCGATGAAAACGACCACATCCAATCCGTCGGCATGTCGCTGGAAGTGCTCGAACCGGCAACGATCCTGCCGATCTTCATCAATCTCCACGACATTTTGAATGGTATCCGCGGCTTTCTGCGCAAGCGCCGCGAGCACGCCGAAGAGGTCGTTTCAACCGATTCAAATACCGGCAAAAACGACGCCTGACCGCCTTGCGTCTCGTATCATCCGTAGTATGGTCGGCGCACTTCGCGGCACCAACCATATTGGATCCACCCATGGCAACCTTCAAGACCCTCGACGATCTCACCGACATCACCGGCAAGCGCGTGCTCGTGCGCGTGGACCTCAATGTGCCGGTCAAGGACGGTAAGGTTACCGACACGACCCGTATCGAGCGCGTGGCGCCGACGATACTCGAATTGTCCGGCAAGGGCGCCAAGGTCATCCTACTCGCCCATTTCGGCCGCCCGAAAGATGGCCCATCGCCGGATCTGTCGCTCTCCCTCATCGTCCCGGCGATCGAAGAAGTGCTCGATCACGCCGTTCTCTTCGCCTCCGACTGCATTCATGCACCGGCCGCCGACGCTATCGCCAAGATGAACAACGGCGATATCCTGCTACTCGAAAACACCCGCTTCCATAAGGAAGAGGAGAAGAACGATGCAGCCTTCACCAGGGCGATGGCCGATCTCGGCGACATCTATGTCAACGACGCCTTCTCCGCTGCCCACCGCGCTCACGCTTCCACCGAAGGCCTAGCCAAGCACCTCCCCGCTTATGCCGGCCGCACCATGCAGGCCGAGCTTGAGGCGCTGGAGAAAGGCCTCGGCAACCCGGCTCGCCCGGTCGTCGCCATCGTGGGTGGCGCCAAGGTCTCGACCAAGATCGACCTGCTGATGAACCTGGTGAAGAAGGTCGACGCGCTGGTGATCGGCGGCGGCATGGCCAACACCTTTCTCGCCGCCCGTGGCACCAATGTCGGCAAGTCGCTGTGCGAGCATGATCTGGCCGATACCGCCAAGCAGATCATGATCGAAGCCGCCACTTCGGGCTGCGCCATCGTGCTTCCGCAAGACGGCGTTATCGCCCGCGAATTCAAGGCCGGTGCTGACAATGAGGTCGTTTCGATCGACTCGATTCCGGCTGACGCCATGGTCCTGGACGTCGGCCCGAAATCGGTCGAAGCCGTCAAGGCATGGATCGGCCGCGCAACGACGCTGGTCTGGAATGGACCGCTCGGCGCCTTTGAAATCACGCCCTTCGACGCCGCCACTGTGGCGGCTGCCAAATATGCCGCCGAATGCACCAAGGCCGGCAAACTGACCTCGGTTGCCGGCGGCGGCGACACCGTCTCGGCACTCAATCATGCCGGCGTGGCCGACGAATTCACCTATGTCTCGACAGCCGGCGGCGCCTTCCTCGAATGGATGGAAGGTAAAGTCCTGCCCGGCGTCGCCGTTCTCGAAGCCGGAAAATAGGCATACGACACAATGGGGAGAGCTGCGATACCTGGACTTTCGCAGCTCTCCACAGGATGCTAAAATGACAGTCCGAACCTTCAAACGGTTCAAATCATTTCAATCATTTCAATCGTTTCAATGAGTTAGCCGGCCATTTCCCTCTTTGTACACTTCTGGTGTCGCCGACCTATATCTTCCTATCGGTGACCTAAATCGCCTTGGAGAGCAAAAATGAGCGAACGACTTGAAGACATTGCCGTAAAGATGGTTGCCGATGGCAAGGGCCTGCTGGCGGCTGACGAATCGACCGCGACGATTAAGAAGCGCTTCGACACGATTGGTCTTGTTTCCACCGAAGAGAGCCGGCGCGACTATCGCGAAATGCTCTTCCGTTCGGAGGACGCGATGAAGAAGTGCATCTCCGGCACTATCCTTTTTGAGGAAACCCTTTTCCAGAAGGCTGCCGACGGCACGCCCCTGGTCGACATTATCCGCTCTGCCGGCGCCATTCCCGGCATCAAGGTCGATACCGGCGCCAAGCCGATGGCCGGTTTCCCGGGCGAAACCGTCACTGAGGGCCTTGACGGCCTCGCTGACCGCCTTGCGAAATATTACGACGCCGGCGCCCGCTTCGCGAAGTGGCGCGGCGTGATCGCCGTTTCCGACAAGCTGCCGACCCATGGCCCGATCAAGGCCAATGCCCATGCGCTGGCCCGCTATGCCGCGCTTTGCCAGCAGGCGAAGATCGTGCCGATCGTTGAACCCGAAGTGCTGATGGATGGCGAACCCGGCACGCACGATCTCGCCCGCAGCGAAGAAGTGACGCGCTGGACGCTGCAGATCGTATTCCAGGAGCTCGCCGAAGCGCGCATCAATCTTGAAGGCATGGTGCTGAAGCCGAGCATGGTCATCGACGGCAAGAAGCTCCGCAAGGCATCGGTCGCGCAGGTCGCCGAGGCCACAGTCAGGGTATTGAAGGAAACCGTTCCTTCCGCCGTTCCGGGCATCGCCTTCCTCTCGGGCGGCCAGACGCCGGAGGAAGCAACCGCGCATCTCTCCGCCATCAACGGCTATGACCTCCCCTGGCATGTTACCTTCTCCTACGGTCGCGCCCTGCAGGACGCCTCGCTGAAGGCATGGGGTGGCAAGGCGGAAAACGTCGCCGCCGGTCAGCGCGCCTTCGCCCATCGCGCCGAGATGAACTACCTCGCCGCCAAGGGAAGGTGGACCAAGGATAGCGAAAAGGCAGCTTGATCTGAGGTGATATCTCCAAAGGATGAAGGCCCTGATCGCAATGCGATCAGGGCTTTTTGCTTTTGTCACGTGTTAGACGCCACTTACCGCGGTCGTCCCCTCTCCCGCTAGGGTGAGCGGACGGCGCCGGAAAGAACAACGAGGAAGTTGTCACCGGCACAAGTTCCCGCTTTCAGGCTCGCCCGAGCAGCGGCTAAATCCTGGCAGTTCTATCAAGACTCTGGAATCCGCCATGAACATCGTCGCTTATGTCACCGCCGACGTCTTCACATCAGAACGCTTCGTCGTCAATCCGCTGGCCGTGATCGCCGATGCCCGCGGCCTGAGCAGCGACGCCATGCAGAAGATCGCAACCGAGTTCGGTTATTCGGAAACAACCTTCGTGCTGCCGCCGGAAAACCCAGCTCATACCGCGCGCGTCCGCATCTTCACGCCAACGGCCGAAATCCCCTTTGCCGGTCACCCCAATGTCGGCACGGCTTTCGTGCTCGGACAACAGAGGGAGATCTTCGGAAAACTCGCAGGCGACAGGCTGATCTTCGAAGAGGATGCGGGGCTGGTTGAGGTGACCCTGCTACGCAAGGGCGGTGACATCAAAGGCGCGAGCATACGTGCACCGGGAAAGCTCACGATCGGCGAAGCGATTGCGCCCGAGTTAGTTGCCGACTGCGTACAGATCGCTCCGCAATCGATCCGCACAAAGACGCATGCCCCGACCTTTGCATCCGTCGGCTTGCCCTTCGCCTTCGCCGAACTGGACAGCCTCGAAACGCTCGGAAAAGCGTGGCCGAATGCGGCAGTCTTTGCCGAAGCGGCTGCGCGGCACAAGGAAGACAAGACCGGCTTCTCGCTCTTTGTCTATGTGCGCTCCGCTGAAAATCCGTGGCACATCCGCGCCCGCATGTTTGCGCCCCTCGACAACGTGACAGAAGACCCTGCAACCGGCAGCGCCTCCGCCGCACTCGGCGCCTATCTGACCTCTCTGTTGCCGGCGCCGGATGCGAAGGTGGAAATCACCATCGAGCAAGGCGTGGAGATGGGAAGACGCAGCGTCATCGGCGTCGCTGTCATGAAATCTTCCGACACGGTAAAGGAAGTCTTGCTGTCGGGTAACAGCATCCAGGTCATGCGCGGCGAGATCCTGCTTTAAGACGCCACGCGCGATCGCGCGAAAGCCTCGATCCGGGCCAATGCCTTAAATCGTCTCGTTGATGATCAGCGCAATCGTCCAGACTGCGAAGGCAATGACGGCGATCTTCCAAAAATCAGCACGCCTTTTCAGGCCGGGCAGTCCGAGCGGCTTGATGATTTGTACCGCCATGGCGAGCAACAGCAGCACCGCGATCACTTTTGTCACGGTATTTTTCTCCGTTTGCGCAAGTGTGAGCATGGCCTCACACAAAAACCACTGCGCGGTTTTCGCGATCATGCTCTAATCGTCATAGGACGGACATTTTTCCGCGCCAACAGACTGTTTCTACAGGCCGATAACGGCAATCCGGGGCACAATCAATAGCGAAAACTGGCAGGACTCGTTCCTGCCCTATCGGTTCCTTAAGCCGAGCCGAATGAAAGTGGGGAACATGAAAAGAAATATCCTGCCCGTCCTCGCCCTGCTTTTCGGTACGCTCTTCCTCTTCACCGGCAATGGCCTGCACAGTCTGCTTCTACCGGTGCGTGGCACAGCCGAGGGTTATGCCACGACGACGCTCGGCCTGCTCGGCACAACCTGGGCGACAGGCTTCGTGCTCGGCTGCCTGACAGCGCCGAAACTGGTCCGGCGCATCGGCCATGTCCGCGCTTTTTCCGGCTTCATCTCCGTCATCGCCGTCATCGCGCTTCTGACCGGCATCATCGTCAACCCCGTCTGGTGGGTGTTGCTGCGCGCCGTCACCGGCTTCTGCACCGCCGGCACCTCGATGATCATCGAAAGCTGGCTCAACGAGCGTGCAACGAACGAAAGCCGTGGTGCGATCTTCTCGCTCTATATCGGCATCACACTGATCGGCGCCGTCGCGGGCCAAATGATGGTCCCCTTCGCCGACATCCACACCCCCATTCTCTTCATGTGGTGTGGCATCTGCTATTGCATCGCCATGTTGCCGACGACGCTGTCGACCGCCGCTTCGCCGCAGCCGCTGAAGGCCGTCAGCCTGGACCTGAAGGCGCTCTATCGCAATTCGCCGGTCGCCTCCATCGGCATCCTCCTGGTCGGAATCGCTAACGGCGCCTATGGCACGCTCGGCGCGGTCTTCGGCGCCAATGCCGGCCTCTCGGACAGTAATATCGCGCTCATGATGAGTACGACCATTTTCGCCGGCGCCGTGATGCAGTTGCCGGCCGGCCGCCTTTCTGACCGCATCGACCGCCGCTATGTGCTGGCGGGCATGGCCGCCATCGCTGCCATCGACGGCCTGCTGCTTTTTTTGTTGCAGCCTGCCCATCCATATTTCCTGATCAGCATGGTCGTCATCTATGGCGCAGTCGCCAATACGCTCTATCCGATTGCCGTCGCCCACGCCAACGACTTCGCAGCGCCTCAGGATTTCGTCAAAGTCTCCGGTGGCCTGCTGCTGCTCTATGGTATCGGCACAATCATAGGTCCGACGCTCGGGGGTCCGGTTATGACCTCCGTCGGCCCCTATGCGTTGTTCTTCGTCACCGCAGTCGCCCATGTGCTAATCACGAGCTATGCGATCTTCCGCAGCCGCCAGCGCGCCGCCAAGCCCGCGGGCGACCGCGAAGCTTATACGACGATGCCGTCGGCAAATGCGCAGATGATCACGCCGGAAAGCCTGTCCATGGCGCGCAGCGACGCTTCTAAAAAGGAAGATACGACGGTAAATTAGGGCACTTGAGCGCGAAAGAGCGACAAGGAGGAGACGAAATGAGCATTTTCGACGACGACCGACCCAAGAAGCCGTCCGCCCATGAGATCGGCAGCGACTTGTCACTGCTTTCCGTCGATGAACTCAAGGCGCGCATCGCCTTGATGCAAGCAGAGATCGCGCGACTTGAAGCTGAGGTCGCTACTAAGGCATCCGGCCGCAAGGCTGCCGAAAACCTGTTCCGCTCCTGAGCCTGCCATCAGCGCTAGATTTGTTTGATCGTAGTACAGATTGGGGCATGCTCAACGGAATATTAAGCTTTACGACATATTACTGTGACCATCCAGATTCGCTCTGGACTCAGACAGTTCCTCCACTTGGCGAATTGGTCTGATTTTTCTCCCTGTTTTACCTTGAGAGCCGCTTTTGCGGCTCTTCTTTTTCGCCTCGGCACGACGCTTGCGACGAAACTGTGGAGATTAACCCTTTCTTAAGAATCGCCTTGCGAATTTCAGTTAAAACCACCATCTTGAAGTCATAAGAACGGGCGCCGAGAGTTCTTCTGGACTTGACCGGCTTTTCCTGAACAAAAGTGTTGCGTTAGGCAGGGATTTCTTCGATGTCGGAACTTGGGTTGAACACGATCAGCTTTGGTGGCCATGCAGCTTCGTCGGCACAGTTCAAGACGCTGTATTCCGAAGGCATGTCGCTGGTGGAGGAAACCGCTGCTTATCTCGATGGTCAGGGTCGGGCAGCTTCCAAGGTTCTGCCGCGCATGGCCTCCGTGCTGTATGCCGCCGAATCCATGCGTCTGACCACCCGCCTCATGCAGATGGCTTCGTGGCTGCTGCTGCAGCGAGCCGTCAACAACGGCGAAATGTCGCGCGATCAGGTATTGGCCGAAAAGAACAAAGTCCGCCTCGACGGCTTCAACGTCGACCGCACAGCGCCCGGCTGGAGCGACCTGCCCGAAGCCTTTCGTGACCTCGTCGAACGGTCGCTGCGTCTTCAGAACCGCGTTGCCCTGCTCGACCGGGAAATCTATCGCCCGGCCGAAGCGCCGATCGTCCCGGATAACCAGAACAGCGTCAAGGCGCAGCTTACCCTGCTGCAGACGGCGTTTGGGAATAGCTGAGCTTCGATAGCTTATAGCTGACAATAAAACCGGCCGTGTCTGCACGGCCGGTTTTATTTTGTTTGGTGTGAGATGATACCGATGATTGGCATGAGGAACTGCCACTCGGCAGAACGCCTTGCATCAAGAATCGGCATAGGGGGCGATCGTATTTGATCGCGCCCCTGCCACACCACCCGGCATGCGGGTCCGCACCGGGCGGTTCGAGAGATTGAGGTTAAGTGAGT